>DIUV01000006.1 GCA_002423155.1 Alphaproteobacteria bacterium UBA6149 | reverse complement strand
CTGAAAAAAAGATTTTCTTCTGCGCAAGTGTCATTGGCAAGCATATTGATATTAGCAATTCCTGCTTTAGCCAAACGGCTGACGATGAAAGCTTTTAAATCAAAATGGAATTTTTCAGGGTTGCTGGGGAGAAAAAACTCTTTGTATTGCGCAGATTCCTGCACAAATCTATCATAAAATTCTGCACCTACTTCATAAGAAGCTTGGGCGATGCATGGTCCTATGCAGGCGTGAATATCGGACGCATTGCTACCCAGTTGCTCCATCGCCTGTATGGTTGCTTCTAATATTCCATTTAAAGCGCCTTGCCATCCGGCATGGGCAGCACCAATTATTTTTTGTTTACTATCCGCGAATAATACCGGCGTGCAATCGGCGGAAAGAACGCCGAGCAAAATATCTGGTTGATTAGTAACAAGCGCGTCCGCTTCGGGCAGCTGCATGCCGGGTTGTTCGATAGTTACTACTTTAGTGCTGTGGATTTGCCGCAAACTATATAATTGTTCCGGCTGCGCACCGAAATATTGGGCGACTCTTTTGCGGTTTTCGGCGACGTTCTCTGGTGCATCATGTGAACCTAGCCCACAATTCAAGCTTTCGTAAACCCCGGTGCTCACCCCACCATTACGCGAGAAAAATCCGTGTTTTATATGGGGAATTTTTGCGAATTGTTCAGATTGTAATGCGCTTAACATTGATAAGCCCCTTTTTTCTATTATAAGGGCGATTTTACCAACCGTTAATTTCACATTTTTTCACTGAAATATCTCTTGTCATACCGCTGACGAGCGGTATCCATGCCTATAAACTAGCTGAAAAGCCAATGGTTTGGCATGGATGCCGCTCTACAGCGGCATGACAAGGGAGAATTTTATTACAAAAAACAAAATTAACGATTGGTGAAATTGCCCTGATAAGATTGCCCTTTTTCCTGTTATTTTTATCCATAAGCATATAATGATAGAAAATCTATTATTTTGTGAAAGAAATAAATGCGCGTTGCAAATATAATGTTAAGCAAAAAAGGCGGTGGGATTGAGCAATCCATGGTGGATTATTGTTTGGCTTTAAGTTTATTTGGTCATCAAGCCATCGCCATTACTCCTCCCCGTGCGTGGGTAAATAATATTTTACCTGATGATACAGAAAAATATCACCTGAAAAACTGGGGCGCGTGGGATATATTTGCCGCTCTTAAGTTACGCAAAATATTATTGCGAACTAAGCCCGATATAATCATCACCCACACTAACCGCGCGCTGACTTTGACGCTAAAAGCTATAAAAGGAAAAATCCCCATTATCGCGGTGGCACATAATTATAAAATAAAACAATTTATAAAAGCCGATGCCGTATTTACCATCACGCAGGATTTAGCGGGTAAAGTGGCGGATTTAGGTGTAAAAAGCCAAAAAATATTTCATATCCCTAATATGATAAAGGCAAGCGAGCCGACTCATAAAGAGCCACATAATCCTTTAGTAATTGGCGCACTGGGGCGGTTTGTGCATAAAAAAGGCTTTGCCATATATTTACAGGCTTTAAAAATTTTAAAAGAGCAAGGAATTGAGTTTAAAGCCTTGCTGGGGGGCGCTGGTGAAGAGTCAGAAAATCTCCAGCAATTAGCGCAGCAATTAGGCTTACAAGAAAATCTGGAATTTATTGGCTGGGTGGAGGAGCGCGCAGAGTTTTATAATCGTTTAGATATTTTTTGCCTGCCCTCCTTGCATGAACCGTTTGGCATTGTGCTTTTAGAAGCCTTTGCGCATAAAGTGGCAGTGGTTTCCACCAATAGCGAAGGCCCCATAGAGATTGCCACCCCGAACGAAGATGCTCTATTGGTAGAAAAAAATGATGCTGTTGCTTTAGCAAATGCCCTAAAGAAATTATTAGCGGATGAAATCTTGCGCGAATATTTGCGGGATAATGCTTATAAAAAAATCTGTGCTAACTATACTCATCAAATAGTCGGCGCAAAAATAAGCGCTGCACTTACTGAAATCAGGAACACTTAATTATGAATTATACTCGCATCAGCACCATCATAGTAGCCCTTATGCCTTGGTTATTATTATTTTCGCGCGCAGGAGCGGATATTGCCATGTCGGCGGTGGGTTTGGTGTTTTTATTACATAGTTACCGCACGAAAGATTGGGGCTGGTGTCGGCAGAACCTCAGTAAAATAATATTCTTTATGTGGATATTATTTATATTAATCAGCCCGTTTGCGGAAAATAATGCCAGTATTTCTATGGGGCGAGCATTAGCTTGGGGGCGACATCCTTTGTTTTTCTTGGGCTGTATTCATTGGTTATTACGCGATATTAAAAACTTAAAAATAGTCGGCTTTTCCTGCTTGGCGGCGCTTTTCTATAGCGGCTCTAACATTTTCTTCCAATATGTTACCGGATTTTCCTTTGAAGGAAACCCCATCCAAGGCAATCACTCGAGTGGACAGCGACTGACCGGCGGATTTGCCATGCCTAAAATTGGCATATTTATAGCGCGCATATTATTTCCCATCCTTGCGGTGCTTTATGTGCTGCGCCCGAATAAGAAATTTTCGGCCTTAATATTATTGTTAGTATTGCCGTTGATTTTAATCACCGGCGAAAGAACCGCCTCGATATTAAGCCTTTTTGCTTTGGCAATCGTAGGGTTTTGTTTGTTTATGGTGCAACCAAATTTGCGCCGTATTGTGTTATTATCCGGCGTTATAAGCTTAGTCGCACTGGGTGCTTTATATGCGACGCAACCCGTCATTCAAAAACGCACCGATTTTTTAATTGAACAGGTGAGTAATTATCCGCAAAGCTATTATGGCCAGTTGACCATTGCCTCACTGGCAATGGGACGAGATAATTTACTTACCGGCGTGGGATTACAAAATTTTCGTTATGTGTGCCCCGAATATATAGAAAATAAAACCGTGCATTATTGCAACCTGCACTCACATAATATCTATATGGAGTTATTTTCAGAAACGGGGCTATTGGGACTACTAGCACTAATATTCATGGTTTATTACTTGCTTAAAGAGCCGCTCGCAGGGCTAAAAGGTGATAAAAACCAACAATTTGTAGCCGCCCTAGCACTCGCAGGACTGGCAATTAATTTTTTCCCCCTGCAAGCCTCGCAAAGTTTTTTTTCTAATTGGCCAGCAATTTTATTATGGTTTGGGGTTGCGTTAAGTATTTCTTCAGTAATTTGTGCTCAAATAGCTCTCAGTTCAAATAAAACATCAATAAACGAAAAGGAATAGATAATGAAAACCGCTGCTGAACTAACCAAAGAATGGAAAGAAACCGCTCGCTGGGCAGGCATCACGCGTCCTTACACGGCGGAAGATGTGGTGCGTTTACGCGGCACGGTGGCGATTGAGCATAGCATCGCCAAGCAAGGCGCAGAAAAACTTTGGGGTTATTTGCATAGTGAGCCTTATGTAAATGCACTAGGTGCATTGACCGGCAACCAAGCCATGCAGCAAGTACGTGCTGGGCTAAAAGCCATTTATTTAAGCGGCTGGCAAGTAGCGGCGGATGCTAATTTGGCAGGGGAGATGTATCCTGACCAAAGCCTATATCCAGCTAATTCGGTACCTTCCGTAGTTAAACGCATCAATAATTGCTTACTGCGTGCTGACCAAGTTTGCCATTCTGAAGGTAATGACGATATTGACTGGATGCAACCAATTGTAGCCGATGCTGAAGCAGGTTTTGGCGGCACTTTGAACGCTTTTGAACTAATGAAATCCATGATTGAAGCCGGTGCTTCGGGCGTGCATTTTGAAGATCAATTAGCGTCTGCGAAAAAATGCGGACACATGGGCGGAAAAGTATTAGTTCCCACCCAAGAAGCGGTGCAAAAACTAGTTGCTGCCCGTTTAGCGGCCGATGTAATGGGCGTGCCTACTTTGCTAGTTGCGCGTACAGATGCCAATGGTTCATTCCTCATCACTAGCGATATTGACCCCGCCGATGCTGATTTTGTGGTAAACACTCGCACCTCGGAAGGTTTCTTTGAACTAAAAGGCGGTATTGACTGCGCAATTGCCCGGGGCTTAGCTTATGCGCCTTATGCAGATTTAATCTGGTGTGAAACTTCCACTCCCAATATTGCCGAAGCGAAAAAATTCGCCGAGGAAATGCATAAAAAATTCCCGGGTAAATTATTGGCTTATAATTGCTCGCCATCATTTAACTGGCGCAAAAACTTGGATGATGCAACCATTGCAACTTTCCAAAAAGAATTGGGCGCTATGGGCTATAAATTCCAATTTATTACTCTTGCTGGTTTCCACGCTTTGAATTATGGCATGTATGATTTAGCAAAAAAATATAAAGCGCGCGGCATGAGTGGTTATGTAGAACTACAAGACCAAGAATTCGCCGCCGTAGAACATGGCTTTACCGCCGTGAAACATCAACGTGAAGTGGGCACTGGTTATTTCGATGAAGTAACCCAAGTAATTGCTGCTGGACATTCTTCAACTACTGCGCTAAAAGGTTCTACAGAAAGCGAACAATTTCATTGATTTGTTTGCATATTTCCCTCTCCACTTTTTTAACAAGAGTGGAGAGGGGCAAACAATTAATGGGAGCATAAATAAATGAAAGAAATTTTTTATGATTGGGGCGGTTTAAACAACAGCATATTTTATGCTATCAATAGCATCCATGGAGAATTCTACGATCAGTTTATGCTGTTTGGCTCTATGCTTGGAAAATATAAAATTTTTCCTGTTTATTTATTGCTACTTGCAAGCTTTGCCCTATTTATGGGCAAGCGCATCAAAGAAAAATCCCCTACGGAATATATTACTTTTCGCAATAAATGGCGTGAAGTTATGTTAGTATTAGTTATTTCTTTCCTTACTAATATGTTGTGGGTTTCCCCTTTAAAAGATTTTTTCCAATATCCGCGCCCCTTCGTGGCACTTCCACAAGATAGCTTCATTATGCTCCAATCTTCAATTGCACCAGCGGAAAGCCCCTTAACTAGCTTCCCAAGCGGACACAGTATTTTTTCCATGATGATGGTGGCAGGTCTATGGCCAGCATTAAGCAAATGTGGGCGTTATATGGGGATGTTCTTCTTGGCATGGGTAGGCATATCGCGTATAGCTCTAGGTATGCATTTTCCTATGGATGTATTAACAGGATTTACGCTTTCTTGCTTGGTAGTGGTGATAGTGCGTATGGCAGTGCGAAAAATCCTAAAAAGTTAACCTATGGTTAATTTTTCTAGCTTGACTTATGCAAAAAAATAGATTAGGGAATAAAATGTTCTTCAACTTCGTTTTTATCAAGGATGAAGTTTTTAGCTGGAAGCTATGGTTGTTGTTGGACATTCCAATAATTTTTTCCATTTCGGAGATTCAAAATGAAAACAACAAGACAAGAACCGCGTGATTCTCAAATTCGCGTAGAAGCAGTGATTGAAATACCAGCAAAAGCTGGCTTTGCTGACCAAGCTCTGCAAGCGTTAGTACGGCTGGGCAACAAAGCAAAAACTTGCGGATACACGCCAACAGCCTTCGACTCAGACGTTAGCGTCTGCCGTTAAATGTTGGTGAGCAATAAAAAAGCCGAGAGCGCAATTTAATTGCATTCTCGGCTTTTCTCTTACTTAACAAGCTAGCAACAAGGCTTAACATAAACTTCCCGTGCGGCAGCTAGCGATGCCAGTTGCGCCACTAGCGCATGGGCTGGGCGCACATTTTCCATGGGCACAAAAAACATTCCCGTTGCATTGAGGTTAATCTGACTATCGCGCCCTGCATTGACGCGCCAAGCGCCACCAATGGCTTTTCCACCCACCAGATAAACCACGGGTTCTGCTGGGTTTTGTTCGCATTTATCAATAGTTAGCACCCCTTCTTGAATAATCACTTCGGTGCTTTGCGTACCTTCTTTAATCACGTGCATTTTATTCCGGGTTTTTTTATTCATCTGTAAAACTTCATCAGGACTATGCGCGGTCATGATGCCCATACCATAAGTGCCGCTATCGGCTTTGATAAATACATAAGGCGCATCTGGCACCGCATGAGCGGCATATTCCGCTTGCGTCTGTGCCAATATTTTTTCCACTCCTTTCGCCACACAACTAATTCCCTGTTGTGCATGAAAATCTACACTTCCACATTGGTGGAACCACGCAAAAATTTTCCATTTATCCAGCGAGAATTGCGTGCAGAAATCTTCTAATAAAGTGGCATAAGCCTCAAAATGCACGGATTTGCGCCGGCGAAACCAGCCTAAACACGGCGACGGGAGCATTTTTTGGGTAATGTCGCATAAAATATCTGGCACTCCCGAGGTTAAGTCATTATTCAATAAGATAATATCTCCTTGAAAACCCGTATCGGTAATTACGCGGTCATTTTCACGCTTCATCCCGTAAGTTTGCACTTTTATATCCGCATTACTACCTTCTAAAAGCAAAGAAGCTGGCTCATCCCCAAGCGGAATCCGCCCCACTTCTACCTGCATGCCGGCAGCTTGCAGCAATTGCACCAAAGTATATAAATTATCAATATAACCACGATTACGCGTATGGCTTTCGGGAATGATTAAAACGCTACGGATTTCGGGGTAATATTGTACAAAAAACTCGCGCATATTCTGCGAAGCCGCTAATTTTCCCGTATCTGAAAGATTATTAAAACCAGCAGGGAATAAATTAGTATCCACAGGAACTAGCTTAAAACCACTATGGCGTAAATCTACCGAACTATAAAAAGGTGGGGTGCTAGCTTGCCAGTTTTTTGCAAACCAGTTATCCAGTTCAATTTGATTATTGCTGATAAAAGCGTCTAATTCGTCTAATAATTCACTCATGCACCGCGTACCTTTTCCCAATCGCCCCAGAATAGCTGCGTCGCGGTCAGTGCGGCTAAAGCAGCAGTTTCTGCCCGCAAGATACGCGGACCCAAATTAATACCCAAGGCATAAGGCAGTGTACGCAACCTGTCAAGCTCACGGGCGGAGAATCCCCCTTCAGGTCCAATCAAGACTGCCAGTTTTTCTGGTCGTTGGGGGAATAATCCGCACAAAGACTGCCCGGCTCCTGTTTCATCACCATATAATAATATACGGCTGCCATCCCAATTGGCTAATATCTCATCTAAACTCGCACATTCGCGCACCATGGGCACTTCTAAACGCTCACATTGCTGCGCTGCCTCTTGCACATGATTGCGCATCCGCTCAATATTTATCCGCCCCACTACGGTACGCTCGGTACGAGCTGGCAATAATGCGGCTACCCCTAACTCAGTTGCTTTTTGGGCGATAAAATCCATCGGGTCAGATTTTAACAAGGCAAAAACCAACCAAATATCGGGAATGTTATTTTGCGGTCGCAATAATTGCTGAACTTGTGCTAGTGCTGTTTTTTTACCCTGCGATAAATATTGTGCCGCCCATTCTCCATCCCGTCCATTAAACAAAGCAACGATTTCCCCATCTTGAAAGCGCAAAACATTGCGCAAATAATGCGCTTGGGGCGCAGATAATTCAATTGCTTGCCCTGCGGATAAATCATCCAAAACAAAAAGACGATTGCGCGGGATGTAAGTTTCAGTCACCATTTTCACCATTTATGAAAAACCAATAGCCGCTAAAGGTACTGGAATAAAATTCATATTTTCATTATGTATAATTTTTTTATCTATACTCTCGTAAATAGCACAAAAGCCCATGAAAACCATTAAAAATTATATAAGCCTCTTACGACTGGACAAACCAGCAGGGATTTGGCTACTTTTTTGGCCATGTAGCTGGGGTTTGCTGCTTGGTGGAGGAGAAATTCCGTGGGTAAAACTAGCTTTATTTGCTTGCGGAGCGATTTTTATGCGCTCGGCTGGATGTATTATCAATGATTTAGTCGATAGAAAACTAGATGCCCAGGTGGAGCGCACGCGCAACCGCCCCCTCGCATCGGGGGCTATTTCGGTTAACCAAGCAATAACTATACTTTTGTTTTTATTGCTGCTTTCATTAGGAGTAGCAAGTTTATTAGGGCAAAATGTGATTAATCTTAGCTGTGCATATCTGCCCTTGGTGCTTGCCTATCCTTTTATGAAACGCATAACTTGGTGGCCGCAGCTTTTTTTGGGGATTACTTTTAATGCTGGGGTAATTATTGGCTGGATAAGCTTGCACAATGCCCTCTCACCCGCTCCTTTATTATTATATTTCGGCAGTATTTTTTGGACATTGGGCTACGATACTATCTATGCACATCAAGATAAAATTGATGATGCCAAAGTGGGAATAAAATCAACCGCGAGAATATTGGGTAAAAACACTAAAATTTTTGTGGGAATTTTTTATGCAATATTTCTTGGGGCAACAATTAAAGCTGGCTGGGATATTACACATAATATCCATTTTTTATGGGGCATGCTCCCTGTCGCCATGCATTTATATATTCATTTAAGGAAAGTAGATTTAGACAATCCCCAAAGTTGCCTGCTCGCATTCAAAGCGCATTGTCTGACTGGGGGGCTTATATTTTTCGCTATTTTTCTTTCTTTCTTATAACTCTACCAAAATAGCGAACGGTCTTAAAAAACATAACCAAGCTAAGCACTGCGCCAATTAGGGCAGGAGCAACAAAAAGATAATCTATTTTATGAGTAGCAATCATCGGCTGCACCGAGCTGATAAATACCAATAATGAATAATGTGCATTTAATAAATAAGGCAAAATTTGCGCCCCAAAATGCAAATATAGGCTAGCGCAAATACCTAAATATAACGGAATAATAATCGCGCCCACCAAAATAATAGGCAACAACATGGCAATAACAATAACTCCAGCTATGGGCATGTGATTTTTTCCCTTAAAATATCTAATAATTTATCCTGATTTAATTTATCAAAAGACAACTCCACAGGTAGGGTCATTATAGTGTTTTTTAAGTCTTTTGGCAAGCGCACTGCATCTTTTTCGGTCGTAATTAAAGTGGCATCTAATTTTTTTGCTTGTGCTTGCAACATCTGCAATTCACTCGCACTAAAGGGATGATGATCGGGAAAATCAAATTGGGCAACCATCTTGGCACCCGCTTGTTGCAAGCTATCATAAAATTTTTGTGGCCGAGCAATTCCTGCAAAGGCAAGCAATCTTTTAGACTGCAAATGGGAATTTGGAGTTTTTAAACTGGCAGATAAAACAGCAATATCAGGCGCAAAAGAAAGTTCTGTTTTGGCCTCCCCAATAACAATTACCCCTTGCGCACGTTTAATCCCTTGTGCAACAGGTTCGCGCAGCATCCCCGCAGGAAAGACCCAACCATTACCAAAGCCCACTCCACCATCCACCACCAGCAAAGCTATATCCTTGTGTAATTGCGGATTTTGGAAACCATCATCTAGCAGTAATATATCCGCTCCCGCAGCAATCGCGGATTTAGCCGAGGCAATTCTATCTTTGCCCACCCAACAAGGAGCGTGGGCGGCTAGCAATAACGGCTCATCCCCCACCGCACGAAAATCATGTTCTGGCAATACACGACCAGAAAAACCACCCCCATAACCTCGACTAATAATATGCGGTTTTTTACCCAAACTTTGCAATATTTTGGTTAAAGCAATCACCGTGGGGGTTTTTCCAGCCCCCCCCAAGCTAAGATTTCCCACACAGATAACCGGAACTGAAGCAAAAAAAGGCTGCACGGTTTTTATACGCCACGCAACTATAATCCCATAAAGCCAGCCTAAAGGCAGCAAACAAAATGCCCAGATATTTTTTGTCTGCCAAAATTGCGGTGCTTTAAGCATAAATAATGATTACATGTGCATATATTACATGTGAATGGCACGTCCGTACGCATCCAGCACTGATTCATGCATCATTTCTGATAAAGTTGGATGAGGGAAAACTGTATGCATCAATTCTGCTTCAGTAGTTTCCAAAGACATTGCCACCGCATAACCTTGGATTAATTCCGTAACTTCGGTACCAATCATGTGCGCTCCCAGAAGTTGTCCCGTTTTTGCATCAAAAATGGTTTTTACCAAGCCTTCCGCCTCACCCAAAGCAATCGCTTTGCCATTACCCATGAAGGGGAAGCGTCCAACTTTCACCTGATAACCCTGCTCTTTTGCCTTTGCTTCCGTTAAACCGACGCTCGCCACTTGGGGATGGCAATAAGTACAACCAGGAATTTGTTCGGTTTTCAATGGATGCACATCTTTTACACCCGCAATTTTTTCCACACAGATTACTCCCTCATGGCTGGCTTTATGTGCCAACCAAGGAGCGCCCGCCAAATCACCAATCGCATAAACGCCTTTTTCTGCGGTTTCTGACCATTCATTTACAACTACATGGGTTTTTTCTACTTTGGCTTTGGTAGTTTCCAAACCAATATTTTCCACATTGCCCACGATACCCACCGCCAAGATAACGCGATCAACGGTTATTTCTTGAGTTTTGCCGCCCGCTTCCAGCACAACAGTAACGTTATTATCGCCTTTTTTCAGTGCTTTTACATTCGTAGAAACCTGGATTTTCATGCCCTGTTTTTCCAATTGCTTCCGCGCCAAACCAGAAATTTCCGCATCTTCTACAGGCATAATGCGATCCATCACTTCAACCACAGTAACATCCGCACCTAAAGTGTGATAAAAACTAGCAAATTCAATACCAATCGCACCACTACCTACCACCAACAAAGATTTGGGCATTACATCCGGCAACATCGCTTCGCGGTAAGTCCAGATTAATTTTCCGTCTGCTTCTAAACCAGGAATTGTACGGGCACGCGCACCCGTTGCAAGAATAATATTTTTAGCGGTAATATCAGTTTTTTTCCCGTCTTTAGCTTCAATTTGTAATTTTCCTGCGCCGTTTAATTTGCCAAAACCATCAATCACAGTGATTTTGTTTTTTTTCATCAAATGAGCAATACCTTTAGTAAGCTGACCAGAAACATCACGCGAGCGTTGCACAATTTTTTGCAAATCAAATTTTATATCCTGCGCAGATAAGCCAAAAGAATCCGCATGTTTCATCAAACGATAAACTTCCGCCGAGCGTAATAACGCCTTAGTAGGAATACAGCCCCAATTAAGACAAATTCCGCCCAAATGTTCTTTTTCTACCAAAGCAGTTTTTAAACCCAATTGTGCCGCACGAATTGCTGCCACATAACCACCTGGTCCACCACCTACTACTACCAAATCATAATCAGCCATTCTTAGTTCCTCATTTTTTATTTATGAGGATGTTTTAACAGCTTGCGAAAAAATGGGTAGTATTTTTTAGGCAAGAATATCTAATAATTTTTCACTATTATTATCTGCCGCCTCTAACACTTTGAGATTAGCTTTAAATCCATAAGTTAGCATGGGCAGATTAGCGAGTTCTGCATCCAGATTTACATCAGGATATTGTACATACCCTTGCGCATCAGCATCCACAGAATCAGGCTCATAAACTGGAATACTAGTACTATCACGCGCTTGCAGACGAGTTTCCACTCCACCTGTTGGTTCAATTGATATATCCACAACATCTTGCACCATATAGGGCGAAGCTTCACGTTTGCCGTTCACTATCCGTGAAGTGCTCTGCATATTTGCGATATTATTTGCGCTGTTATCCAGCCGCACACTCGCGGAATTTAGCCCCGAAAGGGCATTATTTACTGCGCTCATTATAGTCTCCCCAATCTAAATTAACTGGTATTAATAAACCAACATTAACATCAATCTACACGACAACATTATTAACATGGCATTTATATATTGAAATATAACAAAAAAGTTTACTCTCTCCATCGTCATTCCCGTGCAGACGCACTACTGTCCAATTAAAATTAAAAAGGTTTATATTATATATGCATCTGTATTAAAACAACTATCCGTTGTCATCCCCGCCTTGTGCGGGGATCTAGGGCTACAAATTCGGTCTTTTTTGTGTCCNNTAAATTTACTTGGACAGTAGTGCGTGCAGACGGGAATGACGATGGAGAGAATGTTTTTGGGAAATAAATAATTCCTATTCAATAGCTTCACAATATTAACGGTACTGTCGTGTAGGATACATTAACATAAAACATATTAATAATTAGTTAGCACAAAAATTATCAACCAAAAATCACAAAAAAAACTTGCAGCAACCTACACAGAATCTATGTTGATATGCATGATAAAAAAGCGCCATTTGCCTAATTTCCTTACCCTCAGCCGTATAATAGCGGTTCCTTTGCTGGTGGGCGCTTTTTATATGCGCGGAGATTTGCATTATTGGCTAGCCGCTGGGCTTTTTGCTTATGCGAGCGCCACAGATTTTTTAGATGGTTATTTAGCGCGTGCGTGGGACGCTAAATCTAATGTCGGCAGATTCTTAGACCCCATAGCAGATAAATTACTAGTCGCCGCCGCTTTAGTGCTGCTGGTAGAGCAACATCGCGCCCATATTATCCCCACTTTATTGATTTTATCACGCGAGATATTAGTTTCAGGACTGCGCGAGTTTTTAATGGAACTACGCGTGCCCATGCCCGTATCTACCTTAGCTAAATATAAAACCGCACTACAAATGCTGGCGATATTTTTGTTATTATTAGGTCGCGGCGCTCCGCATTGGTTGCCTGCCAATGAAGTTGGTGCTTATTTATTGTGGGTAGCGGCACTGCTAACCGTGGTTACGGGATATGCTTATTTGCGCACAGGTCTAAAACATATGTAGTGACTCAAACAGTTTTAATTCAAAGCAATTTAACTAAAGCAGCAATCAACCCAGCTTGACCAATCAGCAACGGAACCAACCATTTAAAAAGCTCTGCCTTAAACTCCAACAAATCTTCTTTTGTAGCCACATGATCTAACTTCAGTTCTTTAATTCCACCCACAATCGCTTCAGCATGGTCTTTTACAAAATCATGCGTATCAACAACCAAAGTAGCCATGAAAATCCTTAAAAACTTTGTTAATAACTGCAACAAATTGTAAGCTAAAAAACGATTTTGGGCAATATATTTTACATTTATTTTTCAGGAGCAACCTTAGTAATCACTGCCAAAGCATGTAAAACCGTTCCCATATCCTGCCCAATGGCATTATAAACCATTTTATGCTGCGCCACTCGCGTCATCCCCTGAAAACTTGCAGATATTACCGTAACCTGCCAATGGTCACCATCACCAGCTAAATCCACCATACTAATTTGGGCATCGGGAAGCGATTTTTGTATGCGCGCGGTTATTTCTTCAGCTGATAGGGGCATGTTTTTTTATCCTTAATGGCGATTTTTTTCTTATATAACATAACCACGCAAGAAAAACCTATATTTTATGGTTAATTTATGTTAAGCATAAGGCTTCTTTGCATGGATTTGCTAGAGATTATGACCTTTTTTTGAATTTGCGTTTTCTGGAGAAAATAAAAATTCTTTGCTCTTGACCTTAGGAGGTTTTATGAGCGTCTTTATAGAAACTTATTTCGTTGAAATGCCAATAAACATTTTGTTGCTGATGATATTATCTGGCATCATGCTTGTGGTTATCATCCAGCGCCAAATAGCCCTGAATAAAATTTCAAAGCAATATGTTGATCTGCATCATCGAAACGAAAAACTTGAAACTGATTGCGAAAATCACTTGAAGTCTAACAAACAGCTTCTAGCAGATGAGGATGATTTGTATAAACAGATCAAGCAACTGAAATCTGAAAAAAGGTTTCTTACAGTGCAAAACATTGTTTGTTTCAAGTTGGGTGAATTGCGCGAGTTTCTTGACCGGAACTATGGTGACATTCGGGCAATTTATGGGAATGTAGATCCCAACCCATTTCATGAGCTGTACGAAAAACAATTGTCGGTTCTGTCTGTTGAAGAAATTGCCGATTATGTCAGACTAATAACTTTTGAGCTATTAGGTGAATTGACAAAAATTGCCAGTACGGACTTGAATGAGCGTCTGCGCATTGTTGTGCGCGACCTAACAAGCATGCTGCTCGAAATAAAACGCTTAACCAAATAAACCAGAAAAGCACGCGAAGCCCACCAGCTCGCGTGCTTTTTTCATAAATACAAAAATTGCCTTTTTTCTCTATCTTTGCTACACCAAGCGCATGGATCACTTAAGCGAAACTCCCGAAGCGAAAACTGCGTATTTACTCAAGCGTATTGCGCGGCAATATTTATTCCGTTTTCGCGGCATTATTGCCTTGTCGGTTGTCTGTATGTTGGTGGTGGCAGGCTCGCAGGCGGCTAATGCCTGGTTGTTGCAACCTGTGCTAGACGAAATTTTTCTCAAAAAAGACCAGCAAATGTTGTTTCTCATCCCCATAGCCTTAGTGGGCATCGCTTTACTGGGGGGAATTGCTAATTATGGGCAAACGGTTTTATTGCGCAAAGTAGGGCAAGGGGTGATTGCCAAGATGCAGGTGGATTTATTTGCCCATCTGATTAATGCCGATGTGGGGCTATTTCAAGAACATTCTTCAGGGCGGCTAATCTCACGCTTCACCAATGATTTACAGCTAATGCGCAATGCGGTTTCCAGCGTTATTACCGGCATTGCTCGCGAAGTGCTCACTATGATTTTTCTCATCGGAGTAATGTTTTATCAAAGCTGGGAATTATCTTTGATTGCTTTTGTGCTGTTTCCCCTGCTGGTGCACCCAGTACTGCGCATGGGCAGAAAAATGCGCCGTATTTCGGATGGCACACAAGAACAATTATCGGTTTTTGCCGGACAATTGGATGAAACTTTTAAAGCCGTGCGCGTGGTAAAAGCCTATGGTCGGGAAGATTATGAAATAGCGCGTGCAAAGAGCACCGTACATGGACTGTATAAAATGTACATGAAAGCCTCACGCTTACAAGCTATGGCGGCTCCCATGATTGAGATATTTGCCTCCGCCGCCATTGCGGGAGTAATCGCCTATGGGGGCATGGAAGTAATTCAAGGCAAGACCACAGCCGGCGCTTTCTTTTCCTTCATTGCCGCGATGATTATGGCTTACCGCCCTATGCGCTTGATTGCGGGCATGTCCTCACAATTGCAAGAAGGTATGTCGGCAGCTCGACGTTTTTTTGCGGTGCTGGATGAAAAACCCCAAGTTTTGCAAAAAGATAATGCTCTGGATCTAAAAATAACCCATGGACAGGTAGAAATTAAAAATCTGTCTTTTTATTATGGGCATAATATACCAGCGCTTACCAAGGTAAATATAGAGGTACCCGCAGGTAAAATGCTGGCGCTGGTAGGGGCATCTGGCGCGGGAAAAACTACCTTGATGAATTTACTCCTACGTTTTTATGACCCAGACGAAGGAGCCATTTATATTGATGGGCAGGATATTAAAGGCTTAAGCTTTAAATCCTTCCGCTCACAAATTTCCTTTGTTAGTCAAGAAATAATGTTATTTGACGATAGTATTTTCGCCAATATTGCCTATGGCAAAGAAAATGCCAGTGTCGAAGAAGTAGAAGCCGCCGCAAAAGCCGCAGATGCGCATGAATTTATTATAAAACTCCATGATGGCTACAAAACTCGCGTGGGTAATTCAGGCATGAAATTATCCGGTGGGCAGCGCCAGCGTATATCTATTGCGCGCGCTATGCTACGTAATGCCCCGATTTTATTATTAGACGAAGCAACCTCCGCGCTGGATAATGCCTCCGAGCGCTCAGTACAAAAAGCACTGGATGAATTAATGCAAAAACGCACCAGCATCGTAATTGCGCATCGCCTATCAACGGTACGCCATGCAGATATGATTATTGTACTCGACGCAGGAAAAGTTGTAGAATCAGGTACACATGAGCAGTTATTGACCCAAGCGGGTAAATATGCTTCGCTCTATAATTCGCAATTTTATAGTGCTTCCCCTTTAAAATCATACTAAATAAGAAGCACTATAAAGAATTGCGACTGCAATCCCACCGCCAATTTTATTCTAGAAAAAGGTGGGCGGTGCGAAAATAAAGAAGAAACACTATTGTCATATAAAGTCAGATGATTAATCTTAAAAACTACAACCCAGAACATTGCTTCACCATCTTTGATGGGTTTGCGCATATTTGGCAAGAACTAACACCATACATAAAAACGCGGATTTATCAAAAGGACGAAACCATAATTTTGCATGGTGATGCAGCAAATTGTTTATGGTTAGTATTTGACGGCTGGGTGAAGCTCTCTAGGCAAACGCCTGATGGCAAAGAAACCATTATTGATTTATGTAATTCAGGCGATATATTTGGCGAAGCTTGTCTATGCCCCAAGGCTAATTATAGCTATAATGCAGAAATTGTCAGCCAAGACGCCGAACTAGCTGCCATACCCGCAGAAATCATCCGCGAGTTAATCAAACAACATTACGATTTTTCCATCAACATATTACTATTGCTAAATAATCGCGTTACCCAAGCACAACTAAAAATGGAGCAAATATCTACTTTATCTGCGGCACAACGCCTTAGTTGCTTTCTCATATCTTTATGCAAAGGACAGCAATATGGGGAAAGAAACATCCAAATACCAATTGAAAAACATATACTCGCTTCCTATCTTTGCATGAAATCCGAAACTTTTTCACGAGCATTACAGCAACTAAAAACTTTAGGCATTAGCGTATCAGGTAATAATATAACTATCAGCAATATAGCTAATCTGCGTAATTTTGTATGCGGCAATTGTTCAGAAGCTGGATTATGCAAGACTGATATTAAGCCCTAGAAAAGATCTGCGTATGCTACTGCGCTGAAATCTTTAGAAGTTTACCAAAAAAAAAGGGGAGGTAAAAACCTCCCCCTTCTTCAATATCAGGATGATATATACTAGAAACGGTAACCAACACCAACACCAACCAACCATGGGTCTAGGTCAACATCAGCACGTACACCACTTGGCGCGAATTTAGCAGTAGTATTGATAAACACTTTTTTAACATCAGCGTTTAAGTACCAGTTGTTTTGAAGAGGCACGTCCACACCCGCTTGCAAAGCAGCGCCCCAGCTATCTTCATATTTCACGGCATTAAGTGCGCCTGCATCTTCGTTATAAAAATGCGTGTAGTTGATACCAGCACCAACATAAGGCTTAATTGCCTCTAATTGATTGAAATGATATTGCAAAGTAAGAGTAGGAGGCAACAACCATGCGCTACCAGCATCTACACCACCATTAGTGTGCACATTATGTTTAGTAACCGCAGCAATCAACTCGGCAGAGATATTATCCGTGAAAAAATAGGTAACATCCAACTCAGGAACCACGCTATTATCAACTTTCACATGTCCACCAATATTAAGTGAGCTATCTTCTTGGGGAATAACTCCCAAAGCACGCGCACGCACCATCCATTTTCCGTTATTAGTATTAGTGCTATCTGCCGCAAAAGCTGCTTGAGTAGCAGCAAAGAATGCCAAAGCACATAAAGCTGTTTTTTTCATAATTTTCTCCTTTAAACTATAATTAGTTAGCGAAAACTAGCCCTATATTCTTCACCAGCATTGATTTAGGTCAATTCAGCCTATATAAACCTAGTGTATTTTTATAAACACAACAGAAAGGAAACAATTATGCCACTAGAGAACCATAGCTTAATAAAAGAATTCCCTGAAATGCGTGATAAGATTCACGAATTGAAGGTTTCAGACAATCATTTCGCCAAGCTTTTTGAGGAATATGATGAGGCAGAACATAATGTTCACCGTATTGAATCAGGCGCTGAAGCTGCTTCGGATGATTATTTGGAAGAGCAGAAAAAAATTCGCCTTAAATTAAAAGATGAACTTTTTGTGATGCTAAAAAACGCTGCTTAAGCGTCGTCTATATCATCATGTAAAATCCGCTGGGCGGCACCGTCTAAATCTTCGAACTGGTCATTTTTTAAAGACCAGAAAAAAGCGACTAGACCTGCCGCCCCAAGGGTTAATGCGATGGGGATGAGATATATAAGTATGTTCATATACCCCCCAAAACAACAGTATTATCAACAACAAAAACCTGTTTGTATTCAACACCATCCGTCGTCATCCCCGCCTTGCGCGGGAATCTAGGGCTACAAATTCGGTCTTTTTTGTTTCCCGAGATCCCCGCACAAGGCGTACTGCTGTCCAAGGAAAATAAGCTGCTGTTATATTTACACCAACAATACCAATAGCTTATGATGTATTTGTGTAAACATGACTTAAAAATGAAACGCGGACTGCCCCCTCTCCCTCTGGGAGAGGGACGGGGTGAGGGTAGTATCCACAGGAGTGATGTTGTTGATTGTAAAAAAGCTGGAAAATACTTTTTCACCAAGNNCCCGTCCCTCTCCCAGAGGGAGAGGGGGGTCTCCCGAATTTGTGGGGATTAAAAGTTTTCTTGGACAGTAGTGCACGCAAGGCGGGGATGACGACGGAGAGAACATTGACAACAATACATTATTATTTCTCAATTTCCTTATAGCATTGTCAGTACGCCATTGCAAAATATTCATTTTATTTGTCTTTTAATAAATTAAGCCGCATCGCATTAGCAATTACCAGTAGCGACGAGCTAGACATAGCAATCGCGGCTATCAAAGGGGTTACCATTCCTGCTACTGCCATGGGTATGGCGATTACATTATATAATATCGCCAAAGCAAAATTTTCTTTTACCAGCTTTTGCGAAAATTGCGCGATTTTCCATGCGCTAACAACGGGGGATAATTTTTCTCCTTGAAAGACAATATCCGCGGCATTTTGGGTAATATCCATCGCACTGGCAGGAGACATGGAAATATCGGCGGCGGCGAGAGCTGGAGCATCGTTCAGACCATCACCCACCATTAAGACTATTGCTCCACCTTGCTTTAACTTTGCCAAATAATTGCATTTATCAACTGGCGATAAAGCAGAACAGGCTTTCTCTATGCCCAGTGTTTTTGCCATTTCATCTACCACTATTGCTCTATCGCCTGATAGCAAAATGGTTTTTAGCCCAGCAGCTTGTAATTTCTGCACTATTGCTGCGGCATCCCCCCGTAATTGATCCGCAAAAGCAAAACGCAAAGGTTGATTCTCACCTATTTGCAACCATAATTCCAAGCCTGACTGAGTATGTTCCGCAACTCCACACCAAGAACCTTTGCCCAGTCTTATCTGCTGGTTATTATATTGTGCCTCAATCCCACTACCAGCTATTTCTTGCGCATTAATTTCTAACAAGCCGCCTTGATAAACTCGCTGCATTGCCTGAGATAAAGGGTGCTTACTATGCGCCGCTAAGGAGGCGGCTAGTTGCAATTGGTCGGCAGTATAACTATCTGCATTTAATAATTCGGGTTTGCCGAGCGTTAAAGTGCCTGTTTTATCAAATACTACATGGGTAATTCTTGCCATACGCTCTAAAGCACTGCCTGATTTTAATAATATTCCCCCACGCATTAATTTGCCACTGGCCAATACTTGCACCACAGGAACCGCCAACCCCAACGCACAAGGACAGGTGATAATCAACACGGTAGCGGCATATAATAAAGCTTCCTGCCAGGCAACGCCCAGCCCTAACCACCAACCCAGAAAAGTTGCCGCGGCAAGTAAATGTACTACCGGCGTGTACCAGCCAGAAATTTTATCTGCAATGGTTACATATTTCGCCTGCGCCTGCTCGGCATTTTCCATCAAACGTACAATTTCGAATAATAAAGAACGCTCACCCGCTTTGGTGACTAACATTTTAAAAGGTGCCGAAATATTTATAGTTCCTGCGAATAATTTATCGCCCATTTGCACTTCACGCGGCAAGGTTTCGCCAGTAATCAGGCTGGTATCGATTTCTGAAGTTCCTTCAATAACTTCGCCGTCAGCGCCAATTTTTTCGCCTGCGGCTACCAATAATTTCATACCTTCTTTTATTTGTGATAATTCAATTACTTCCTGACTATTATCCGCATGCAGAACCGTTGCAAAACCGGTCATCATCTGTAATAAATCATGCGCAGCACCGCGCGCTTTTCCACGTGCACGCGCATCCAGATAACGCCCAATGAGTAGGAAAAACAACAACATTACGCCTGAATCAAAATACGCATGTTCGCCATGAGTAATAGTTTCAAACAGGCTCATAATCGCCGACAAAATAACCGCCACCGAAATAGGCACATCCATATTAGTATGTTTTTCCTTTAATGCTCGCCAAGCGGAGACATAAAAAGGACGACCACAATAAATCAAAGCAGGAAGCGCAATAAACGCCTGCACCCATTGGAACATATTTCGCGTGCTCTCCCCCATTTCCACCCCATCCGCACTCCACATAGGCACTGAAAACAGCATGAGATTACCACTAGCAAAGCCAGCTACGGCTAAACAACGCAATAAGAGTTTTTCTTCTTTTTTGTCAAAAGTTTCTAAAGTGTCGGGGTCAAATGGTACGGCTTTATAGCCCATATTATTTATTTGGCTGATCCATTTATTCCCCAGTTCTGCCGCGCCTTGCCAAGTTACCAGCAATCTGCGTGTGGAAAGATTTAAGCGTGCATTAGTTATTTCTGGATTTTTCTTTAAGGCATTTTCAATAATTGCCACGCAAGATGGACAATGCATGCCATCCACCAATACATGCAAACTTTGTGCGCCATCAACTGCTGGCTGCACAAAACGAATGGCATTAATAGATAAATCTGCACTCACGGGACGACTATACGTTTGGCTTGTTGATATTTTTGCTGGTCTTTTTCTGCAAAAATACGCACTTCCCATAGACCTTTTTCGGGGAAACTCACCTCAGCACTACCTGATGATAAATCCAGCGCAAAATCTAGCCCTGCATGGGTGGGGCGCATGATTTTGGCGGTGATTTTATCCGCTTGCAATAATTTGTTATTTTTATCATATAAAACAAAATTCAGCCTACCATTCTCATAAGAAATTTTACCCTGCCAACCTATTTTTTCCTGATGTTGCTGCGCACGAACCACATCATTATAAGCAATGCCTTTTTCATACGGATGCTCCGTTACCACCCCCGTTTGCGTTTTAATAGCAATCGTAACCATGCCGCCCATTACTGCCGCAATTACCACAAAGAAGGCGACAAAGTACCAAGGTATCCAGCGATCTGAAACCTCTCCATCGAGCATAGCAGGGAGAGGTCCGCCTAATATTTTGATTGCCGTAGTGGGGAAGCTTCCCTCACCCCCCCCTCTCCCAAAGGGAGAGGGAGTTTCTGCATCTATGGTCATTAATTTTCACTCACAAAAATACTGGTTTTTTCTTCTTTTAGCTGGTCTTTTAAATCGGTTATTTCAAACTCTATTTCTTTGCGTTCTTCTGCCTGCTTACTCGCGGTTACAAATACGCGGAAATGTCCCACACTATCAGCAAAAACGGGCAGACTATCCGGCGAAGTTTCATGGCTCGCTTCTATGCGTATATGCGCATTATCTAGGTGTTTTACTTGCAAACGATAAACATGCTCTGCATGGTTTTTGTTCAATATAGAAATTGTATAACCATTGCGAATATGTCCATCCGCTAATTGCACAAAAACAGGGTTGCGATCATGCAAGACTGTAAGCTCTAAGGGTGAGCGCGTCAACAAACTATACAGCATAAACCCAGAAACCAAACTAATGATGCCTGCATACCAAAGATTACGCGGACGCAGCAAGCGTAAATCGGGCTTGGTGCCATGCTCACGCGCATGCTCAGTATTATAACGAATCAACCCGCGCGGCAGACCAATTTTGTCCATCACATTATTGCAAGCATCCACGCATAGACCGCAAGCAATGCACTCCATCTGCAACCCTTCGCGAATATCTATCCCCATCGGACAAACCACCACGCAGGAATCACAATCTATACAATGCCCTTTATTTTCCCAACTATCCCCAGCTTTATGTTTACCACGTGGCTCCCCACGTTTTTCGTCATAGGCAATAATAAGCGTGTCTTTATCAAACATTGCCGACTGAAAACGCGAATAAGGGCACATGTAAGTACACACTTGCTCACGGGCGAAACCTGCCATTAAATAAGTAGAAAAAGCCAAGCCAATTATCCACGTCATTACGGGAAGCGGCACTTCTGCGTGAATAATTTGCTCCATCAAAGTGGGCGCATCATTAAAATAAAACACCCAAGCACCACCCGTACACACCCCAATAAACAACCAGATTAAGTGAGTTACGGTCTTTTTATAAATTTTTTCTAAGCTCCACGGGCTTTCATCCAGTTTTTTGCGCGCATTGCGGTCCCCCTGCACTATCCGCTCGACCCAGACAAATAAATCCGTCCACACCGTTTGCGGACAAGCATAGCCGCACCAAACCCGACCAAAAAGCGCGGTTACAAAAAACAACGCAACGGCCGAGAGCACCAATAATCCCGTAATATAATAAACTTCCTGCGGCCAAATTTCTATGCCGAAAAAATATCCGCGTGTGTGCTCTAAATCAATCAAGATAGCCTGACTCGGGGCATTACCTCCACGCTCCCAACGTATCCACGGGGAGAGGTAATAAATACTGAGCAACAAAATCATCGCCAACCACTTAACCCGACGATAAACTCCCCATACGCGTCGCGGATAGATTTTTTGTTGTTTGGCAAAAAGTTGTATTTCTGGTTCGCTCACACTACACCCCCTCTCCCTCTGGGAGAGGGCTGGGGTGAGGGCAGCTTAAGCACCACTCGAAAATATAAATTTACAAAGACATTATCCACAAACAATTGCTCCTTTTTTGGTGAAGTTTCCCTCACCCCGACCCTCTCCCAGGGGGAGAGGGGGCAAAGGAAGAGGGGGAAGTAACACCTACTCCCCACCACCTAAAGAATGTACATAAACCGCCAATTGTTTAATCGTATCATCAGGCAAGCGCGCTTCCCACGCTGGCATCACCCCATGACGTGGATTATTCATCTGCGCAATGATTTCCGCTTTGCTACCACCATATAGCCAAATTGCATCCGCCAAATTCGGAGCACCAAATTCACGACCGCCTTTGCCATCCGCTCCATGACAAGCCGCACAATTCGTTTTGAATATTTCCGCGCCTTTATTATCCGCCGCTAATTCCGCTTTGCTCGATAAACTTAATACATAATCCGCAACTTGTGCAATTTCCGCTGGTTTCAACATCGCCTCTTTACCAAAAGCAGGCATTTGTGAAGTGCGCGTTTGCTCATGCGTTGAGCGAGCACCAAACTTAATGGTAGTATAAATATCTTCTAACTTACCACCCCACAACCAATCATCATCATTCAAATTCGGATAGCCATTGCCTCCAGCAGCACCCGTACCATGACAAGCGGCACAATTTTCTTTGAACATGGTTTTACCACCTGCCAAAGCAAATTGATAAAGCTCAGGACTATTTTTTATTTCTTCTACGGTTTTTCCTTGTATCTGCGCGGCAAACTCTCCCCGACGAGCAGTTATTTCTGCCTGTGACGCAGCCAATTCCGTATGTGAAGTCCAGTTTTTGCTACCCTTAGTATTACCAGATAAGGTCGGCCACGCAGGATAAAACACCCAGTAACCAGCCGCCCAAACGCAACAAACAAAAAACACCCATAACCACCAACGCGGCGCAGGATTGTTTAATTCTTTAATACCATCCCATTCATGCCCAGTAGTTTCCACTCCCGAGAAAGCATCACGTTCTTTAGCATGTGGGTCTTTATCATTAGTTACCATGATTTTCCTCCTGTAGGGGAATGTTTGCATAATTTTTCAAGCGAGTTTTATTGGCAGGCATAAATACCCACGCCAACACACCCAGAAAGATTGAAAAAAATAATATTAGCCCGATAGACGGAGCATTATCCAAGAAAAATTCCATCATTTCTTAGCTCCCGTATCTGCTTTAGTCTGAAGCTCTAAATCGTAATTTTTAATGTCCGCCAAAGTGCCCAAAGTTTGCAAATAAGCAACCAGCGCATCCATTTCCGAAACAAATAGTGGCTGACCATCAAAATCACGCTGCACAACTTTTTTACCATAACGCTTAGTCAACCCAGCAGCATCCGCATCGGGATGTGCCTGTGCGGTTGCATCATTATAGGCATTTTCAATCATATCATCGCTATAAGGCACACCCACGATGCGCAAAGTTTTTAAATGTGCACCAATTTTGCGCACATCCGCTTCTCTATTCATCAAGAAACCATAAGCAGGCATGATAGATTCAGGCACTACATTTTGTGGACGTAACAAATGCGCCACTTGCCACTCATCCGAATATTTTCCGCCTACGCGTGCCAAATCCGGACCTGTACGTTTAGAACCCCACAAGAACGGATGGTCATACATGCTTTCCGCCGCCAAAGAATAATGCCCATAACGCTCAACTTCATCACGCAAAGGACGAATTTGTTGGCTATGGCAATTACTGCAACCTTCACGAATGTAAACATTCTGCCCGGCCAACTCCAAAGGAGTAAAAGGACGCACGCCACTCACCTTTTCAATGGTAGTTTCAATACGAAATAACGGAACAATCTCAATCAAACCACCAATCGAAATTACGATTACTATAAATATAAGCAGCCAGATGGAGTTTTTCTCCAATTTTGCGTGAGATTTAAGCATGAGCTGCCTCCTTATTATTATCTACTACACAAGCAGGGCAACCAGCGATGGTTTTCCAGCAATTATAAACCATTATCAACATACCTGCTAAATAGAGCAGACCACCAACCGCACGAATTACATACATAGGATGCATTGCAGCTACGGTTTCCACAAAAGAATATTCCAAGAAACCCATTGCATCATAAGCACGCCACATCAAACCTTGCATAATGCCCGACACCCACATAGCAGAGATATATAACACGATACCAATAGTGGCGACCCATAAATGTATATTTACCAAACGCATAGAATACATTTCTTTGCGTTTCCACAATACGGGAATCAAATGATAAATCGCCCCAAAGCTAATAAAAGCCACCCAGCCCAAAGCACCAGAATGCACGTGACCAATAGTCCAATCTGTGTAATGAGAAAGCGAGTTAACCTCTTTGATGGACATTAACGGTCCTTCAAAAGTGCTCATGCCATAAAACGCCAAAGAAACAATCATAAAGCGTAATACAGGATCTTGGCGCAATTTACCCCAAGCACCAGAAAGTGTCATAATCCCATTAATCATCCCACCCCAGCTGGGCATCCAAAGCATGATGGAGAACGTCATACCCAAAGTCTGCGCCCAATCTGGCAAAGCGGTATAATGCAAATGATGCGGACCCGCCCAGATATAAATAAAGATAAGTGACCAGAAATGCACAATCGACAAACGATAAGAATAAACTGGGCGACCTGCGCGTTTAGGCACAAAATAATACATAATCCCCAAAAAGCCTGCGGTTAAAAAGAAACCCACCGCATTATGCCCATACCACCATTGAATCAGCGCCGATTGTACGCCACCCCAAACAGGATAACTTTTGGCACCCAGAAAAGAAACCGGAACCGAAACCCCATTCACTAAATGCAACACGGCTACCGTAACAATAAAAGCAAGAAAAAACCAGTTAGCTACATAGATATGCGGCTCTTTGCGATTTTTTAGCGTCATCATAAAAACCAGCAAATACACTACCCACACAACCGTCAACCACAAATCAGAATACCATTCTGGCTCGGCATATTCTTTCCCTTGAGTTATTCCAAATAAATACCCCAAACCAGCCATCAAAATAAACGCCTGATACCCTAGAAAGGTGAATTTTGCGAACCCATCGCCCCATAAACGGGTCTGACAAGTACGCTGCACAATAAAATAAGAAGTTGCAAACAACACGTTGCCACCAAAAGCGAACACCACTGCCGAAGTATGCAAGGGACGCAAGCGACCAAAATTTATATATTCACCAAGATTAAGCACGGGAAACGCCATCTGCAAGGCAATAACCAACCCCACCAACATACCCGCAGTGCCCCAAAACAAAGCGGCAATGGTGAATAATTTTATAATATCGTCATTATACTTCAACGTCTGATTTTGCATATTATTTTCCATTTATTTAAAGATGTCCTCTCGCGGCAACCACCAATAACGCAACTCCATTAAACGCCATCATTGCCCGACCAAATCTTTGTATTACTAATTCTTTCCCAACTTCTTTTCCAACTCCATTCGGCCATTTTCTGGTGAGAAACTCCGCCCCCATACTAGCTATTAACAATGCAGGTATAGTGCCTAACACAAACATCCACATTGCCAACATTCCACTTAACGGGTCAATCAAAGTTGCTGCCATCATCAAAGCTGCATATAGCAAACCACAAGGGATAAAACCCAACAAAACCCCGCGAAAATAAGCAATTTTCCCTGATGGTTTAAAAAAATTTGCATGCTTACAATTAGAAAGCGCACTCAATAAAAAAAGCAACCCCGCCCCAAACAACATCGCCGAGGAAAGAAACGGCCAAATAGCCAAAGCGGATAATTGCCGAGAAAACAACGCCGCAAAAAAACCTAACGCACCATAAGTAGTCGCCCGCCCTAAATGATAAGACAAACCACTAACCCGAACCATATCCACACGCCTTTGAGCTTTTTGTGAACAAGCGGACTTACAGCCAGACTGACAGGAAATGGTCTCCGAAGAAACTAACGGCCCACACATTCCTAAACAATGCGTAAAACCACCAGCCAATCCCCCCATAAAAAACCCCATGAACACCCCACCATGCCGAGAAAAAGACCCCAAACAAGAAGCAAACACAGAATCTATTAATAATATACTCATGATGCAGGTTCTATTACATGAGGTGCTTGTTGCCTTGATATAAGTCAAGCGAGCTGATTAATATAAATTATTAAGGTTACACACACCCTACACTACAGCACTGCCAACAATATAATTTATATTATATAACAACAATTTATATGGAAATACCATCCATCGTCATCCCGCCGAAGGGCGGGATCCATGCCAAACCATTGGCTGCACAGCTAATTGATAAACATGGATACCGCTCTACAGCGGTATGACGATGGAGATATTCACTCATAAAATATTGTTATTTATCTTATAAACACCTTTTTGATAGCGCTATCATGTAGAGAGGCTTAAGCGCCCTCTTTACGGCGCGGATCAGGCGCATAAACTCCCAGCAAACGAGTTTTACGCGTAAAAAATCCCAGCTCTTCCAAGGCAAGCTGCACGCGGCGCTCAGTCGGGTTTCCTTCAAAACTCAAGAAAAATTGTGCACTCGCCGAACCGCCGCCACGAATATAACTCTCTAATTTTATTATATTTACTCCGTTAGTCGCAAACCCACCAAGCGCTTTATAAAGCGCAGAAGGTATATTTCTTAGCTCAAATAACAAAGTGGTTATCGCCGGCCCATCTTCCACATCAAACGGCTCACGCGAGATAACTACGAATACTGTGACATTATCGTCAGCATCTTCAATATTTGCTTGGATGATTTCCAGTCCATATAATTCTGCGGCAAGTGATGAGGCAATCGCCGCCTTGCTAGCATCTTTCCACATTGCCACATCGCGCGCGGCAATCGCCGTATTGGCATAACTATTTTGCACAATCCCCAGTTTGCGGAGATTGTTCCGACATTGCAACAATGCTTGCGGATGCGAATACACGTCTTTTATCTGTTCTAATTTGGTTCCCTTCGGCGCCATCAAATGATGTTCAATCCGCTGAATATGCTCCCCAATAATATGTAAATCCGTACGCTGCAAAAGATGATGAATCTCCGCCACCCGCCCCGCCTGCGAATTTTCAATCGGAATAATCCCCAATTTAGCCCGACCAGACTCAACCGCCTCGAACACATCCTCAAAACTGGGCACTGCCAGCGTGTGCATATAGGGCTCTTTTTGCCGACAAGCGAGGTCGGAATTGGCACCTTCAACGCCCATGAAGGCGATTATATTTTCGGGATTGGGCATTTTATTTCCTACATTATTTTATTATGCTGGACATTTATTAGCGTAAATCTTACATTTTCGCTAGATAATTTTAAGGAAAACCCATGAGCGAAAATATTTGGAAGTTAGAATCTTGGCGCAACCTCCCCATTCGTCAACAGCCAGAATATCTCGATAAAAAAGAGTTAGATGGCGCGGAAAGCTCGCTAAAAAAACTTCCGCCACTAGTTACCCCCAGCGAAGTGCGGCATCTGCGTAACTCGCTTGCACAAGTGGCAAACGGAAATGCTTTTTTATTACAAGGCGGCGATTGTGCCGAGAGTTTTGCTGAATTTAGCGAAGCTAATCTACGCAGTTTCTTCCGCGTAATTCTCCAAATGACCATGGCGTTGATGTATGGCGCTGGTTCTCCCGTAGTAAAAGTGGGGCGCATTGCTGGGCAATTTGCCAAACCGCGTTCGGAAAATTCCGAAACTATTGATGGGGTAGAAAACCCCAGCTACCGCGGAGATATGGTCAATGGCATGAATTTCGATGAAATTTCCCGCCGCGCTGATCCTTCACGTTTGTTAGATGCTTATCATCAATCAGGTGCTACCCTAAATTTCCTGCGTGCTTTGTTTCGCGGTGGGGATGGCGCGTTGGAACATATCAGCGCGTGGAATATGGATTTTGTCGCCGCTTCTGCGCAAGGAAAACATTTTTCTACGCTGGTAGAGCGCATCAATGAATGTTTGGGCTTTATCAATGCCTGTGGACTTTCAACTAACCAAGTGCAACAACTTGCCGAAGCGGATTTTTATACCTCGCATGAGGCTTTATTGCTCGGTTACGAAGAATCACTTACGCGCCAGTGCGAGCGGGATGGTAAATATTATGCCTGCTCCGCCCACATGCTCTGGATTGGTGACCGCACGCGCAACCCCGATGAAGCGCATGTAGAATTCTTACGCGGACTAGAAAACCCCATTGGTTGCAAAGTGGGCCCGAGTATGACGCGGGATGATTTATTGCGCTTATGCGACAAGTTAAACCCAAATAACGAAGCAGGAAAACTCACCTTTATCTCCCGTATGGGCGCAGAAAAAGTGGCAGAATTCTTGCCGCAACATGTACGCACCATCAAAGAAGCCGGACGCAGCGTCATCTGGTCTTGCGACCCCATGCATGGCAACACCATAAAATCCCCCAATGGCTATAAAACTCGCAAATTTAACGATATTTTGCTAGAGGTAAAAAACTTCTTCGCCATTCATCAGGCCGAGGGCACACATGCAGGCGGTGTGCATTTTGAAATGACCGGGCAAGACGTAACCGAATGTTTAGGCGGCGCCCAAGCAATCAGCGAGTTAAATCTTTCCGATAGATACCACACCCATTGTGACCCTCGGCTAAACGCATCCCAAAGCTTGGAACTTGCCTTTTTAATTGCGGAAGAATTGCGCAGAGTGCGGCAGTAATTTACTGCCGTACTATCCTACACGACAGCACTATTAACAACAGCATTAAATATTGATATATAATGTATAATATATCAGTCGTCATACCGTCGCAGGACGGTATCCATGCCAAACCATTAGCTTATAGGCTAGTTGATAGGCATGGATACCGCTCTACAGCGGTAAAAAAGCTGGAAAATACTTTTTCACCAAGCAATTAGCATTACTCTTGGCGAGACTTCCCTCACCCCTGAAACATATATGTTTCAGCCTCTCCCAGAGGGAGAGGGAGTTCGCCCGAATTTGTGGGGATTAAAAGTTTTGTTGGACAGTAGTGCATCTGCACGGGAATGACGACGGAGAGAGCGGTTTTATTATTATATTTCAAGATATAAATGTCGTGTAGGGTGAATAAACATCTAAAAATCTACAACGGAAACTTACGTGCCCTAACCTCATCCGCATAAAGCTGCACCGCGGCGGATAAATTTTGCCGTAAATCGGTATATTTTTTTACAAAACTAGCGGTGTGGGCGGAAAGTCCTGCCATGTCTTCGGTCACCAGCACTTGTCCGTCACATTGATTGCCTGAACCAATGCCAATAGTAGGAATTTTTATTTCTGCGCTAATCTGCGCGGCAATCTCGGCTTCTACACATTCTAAAACTATGGCAAAAGCCCCGGCTGCATCCAAAGTTTTTGCATCTTGGCGCAATTTATCTGCGCTTTCGCTGGTTTTTCCCTGTCTTTTATAACCACCTAATACATGCACAGATTGCGGCATCAAGCCAATATGCGCAATCACGGGGATGCATCTTTTAGTAAGAAATTCTATAGTTGGCGCCATTTCTGCCCCACCTTCTAACTTCACCGCGCCACAATTAGTCTGCGCCATAATCTGTGCCGCGGTTGCAAAAGCTTGTTTTGGTGATTGTTGATAGCTACCAAACGGCAAGTCCGCCACTACCAGTGCATTTTTTGCCACCGAAGCAACTGCACGCGTGTGCCGAATTATATCTTCCACCGTAACGCTTAAAGTGGAAGGCGCACCATAAACCACCATCCCCAAAGAGTCACCGACCAACAAAATATCGACATAAGCATCGAGTATTTCGGCGAATTGAGCGTTATAAGCCGTCAAAGCAACAATCGGGCGCTGGTTTTTTAAATTTATTATTTTTGGAACAGTAATAGACATTTTTCAGGCAAATACATTAAGGTTTATTATATATCCGCGGAAGGCTGATAGTAATCGTTGTACCTTTTCCAACCACAGATGACAAATTGAATTTGCCCCCTAATAATTCCACAAATTTTTTCGACAAAGGTAGCCCTAACCCCGTACCCTCATATTTGCGTGACAAGGCGCTATCCACCTGCCCAAAAGGCGACATAACTTTGGATATATCCTTCGCGGCAATCCCTATACCAGAATCCTTCACCTGAAACATAATCGTATCCACCGACACATCATGCCACACCGAAACCCGAACTTCGCCGCCCGGAGGAGTAAATTTTACCGCGTTAGACAATAAATTTAACAATACCTGCTTCAATTTTTTAGTATCGGTTTGAAAAACAAAATGCTTGGGCGGCAAATCTTCAATCAGGGTGACTTGTGCTTGTTCTGCCCGAGGAATAACTAAACGCATACTATTTTTCAGTAATTTTACTGCATCTACATCGGCAATATCAAATTCTAACTTTCCAGCATCTGCCTTGGAGAAATCTAATATATCATTGATTAGGCTCAACAAATGCACTCCCGATCCATTAATATCTCGCAAATAATCTTTGTGTTGTGGAATCAATTTAGCATCAGGGCTGGTTAAAACAATCTCCGAGAAGCCAATAATTGCATTTAAAGGAGTGCGTAATTCATGCGACATATTCGCCAAGAATTGCGATTTATCCTGACTTTCTGCCTCTGCTGATGCTGCTGCCGCCATCAACTCCATATTCGCTTCATGCTGCCGTGAAATAATTTGTTCTGCGCGTTGCGAAGACACAATTAACATAGTGATTAACAACAAAAATATAATCACCACGCTCCCAACGGAAATATATTGAAACGCAATAACTCGCTTCCACTCTGGGGTTACATCATTTTCAATTTTAAGCACCGCAATTACGGATTTATCCATAACAGGCAAAAATAATGGCACAAAACTAACTACCAGGCTTTTTTGGGAACGCTCGCCATTAACATCAATATGTGCAACACCTTTACGCAAATTGCTTGCAATTTTTCCATCAATTGCCTCAAGGAAAAGTTCTTTATCTTTCTCAGGTAAAATAGTCCCCAACTGAAGTGAACCTAATTTGTTGGAAAATATCAATTTACCTCCACGACTATAAAGCGATACTCCACTAATGGAAATATTTTTAAAATAACCTTTACTCGCCGCATCAAACTGGGAAAATTCTTTATAATCGCTCCATCTGTCAATATCGGGCAGGCGAAATAATTTGCCCAATACCCCTTGATAAATCGCCCAGATAGAATTGCTATAGCCTTGTGCTATCGAAACATTTTGCTTATTCACCAAACTTTGTAAATCACCAGAAATAACATTACGAAACCCCACGCTTGCCAAACCCGCAGACAAGGCAACAAAAATAAGGCTAATAATGGCAAAATAACGTAACTGGGTAAACATATTCTCAAAACTATAAAATTTATTACAAATTTTAAACTAGCATAGTATAGTTACTAAACAGTAAACTTATACATATAATAAATATTTGTGGAAATTTTAATTACCTCCATGGGGCGCTGGAAAAGCTCGCCTGAAAAAGATTTGTTTAATTCCTACGCCTCTCGGCTACCTTGGCCGCTGGAATTGCGTGAGCTAGAACTGCGCGAGATTCCTGATATTGCTCGACAAAAAAAACAAGAAGCCGAAAAACTGCTCGATTCTTGCCATAAATTCAAAGCCGAACGTATAATCTCACTGGATGAAACGGGAAAAAATATTTCCAGTAAGGAGTTGGCAAAAATAATTGGTGAGTGGAAAGATACAGGCTTACGCCGCAGCGCATGGATTATTGGTGGTCATGCAGGGCTGGACAAAAGCGTATTAGAACAGTCACATCTGGTAATTTCGCTGGGAAAAATGACTTGGCCGCATTTACTGGTGCGCACACTACTTGCAGAGCAGCTTTATAGAGGTTACAGTATAATAAATAATCATCCTTATAATCGTGAGTAACGGCATGAAACATCATACACTAAAAAGCTTTGACGCAAAAATGAACGATATTTCTAACAATATCGTAAAAATGGGTGAAAAAGTCGTGGATTCCGTACATTTATGCGGCAAAGCCTTGCAATCTAATGATGAGGATTTAATTACCAACGCAAAAATTGTAGAAAAAGAAATCAATGCGCTCAGCGATTTAATTGAACAACAAGTAACTGAATGTATTGCCTTAATGAACCCCATGGCGGTTGATTTACGCTTTATCACTTCGGCTCTGCGCATTGCTATCTCGCTAGAACGCGCAGGTGACATGGCGAAAAGCATCACCAAACGCATGGTACGCCTGCAAACCCAGCTACCCGAATTAGTGCTACAAAAACTGCAAGCTTTGGTGCAAGTGGACGTTGAAATGCTTAATCAAGCACTTGAAGCCGTGGGTCAGCGCAGCCAGGAAAAAGCCCTCAGCGTATGGCGGCGCGATGATGAAGCGGATGATTTATGCCGCGATGCACTCAATGCAGGGCGCGAAGCCATGCAGGCCAATCCTAATGATGCGCATTTACTGATGGATGTTTTATTTGCGGCTAAAAATCTGGAGCGCATCGCCGATTATGCCACTAGTCTGGCAAAAACCGTTTATTATGTGGAAAGCGGTGAACGTCCGAAAAAATCATTGTTAGCCAATGAAACACTGTTAGATATTGATAAATAGAAAGAATAAAATGTTACTATCTCGTTATTTTTTACCCCTTTTAAAAGAAAACCCTGCCGAAGCTAAAATCGTTTCGCATCGTCTGATGTTACGCGCAGGCATGATACGCCAATTAACCTCCGGAATTTATGACTGGCTACCTTTGGGGCTGGAAGTTTTGCGCAATGTCGAAAAAATTATCCGCGAGGAAATGAATGCAGCAAGCGGCATAGAGGTGCTAATGCCCACCATGCAACCAATTGAACTCTGGGAAGAATCAGGGCGCGGCGGTTATGGCAGCGAAACCCTAAAAGCCACCGACCGCCATGGCAGACAGATGATTTATGGCCCCACGCATGAGGAAGTAATCACCGATTTATTCCGCCGCAATGTTAAACAAAGCAAACAACTGCCTCTGATTCTTTATCAAATCCAATGGAAATTCCGCGATGAAATCCGCCCTCGTTTTGGCGTGATGCGTGGACGCGAGTTTTTGATGAAAGATGGTTATAGCTTTACCGAGACTAAGGAAGAACATATTGAATTATATTTTAATATGTACCGCACTTATTTACGTATTTTCAAGCGCATGGGTCTATCTGCCATTCCTTTTTCTGCCGATACGGGGCTAATTGGTGGCGATCTCAGTCATGAATTCCAAGTAATTGCGGAAACGGGCGAGAGCGAGATTTTTTACGATGCCGCCTTTGAAGAAATGCTCGCAAAGCCTGATTTGGATATTGAAGCGATTAAAAAACTTTATTCCGCTGCAGATGAAAAACATGACCCCAATAATTGCCCCGTACCTGCCGAACGCCTAAAAAGCGCCCGGGGCATTGAAGTTGGACATATTTTTTACTTCGATGATAAATATTCCAAACCCATGAAAGCGATGATTACCAATAAAAACGGCGAAGAAACGCCTGTAAAAATGGGCGCACACGGCATTGGAGTTTCTCGCTTATTGGGAGCAATTATTGAGTCCTCGCACGATGAAAACGGCATCATCTGGCCCGAATCTGTCGCCCCTTTCAAAGTGGGAATTATCAATCTCCGCCAAGGCGATGCTGCTTGTGATAAAGCCTGTAGGCAAGCGCATGACCAATTAGAAGCTCAAAATTGCAGCGTGCTATATCACGATTTAGACGAACGCGCAGGGGTAAAATTCGCCGCCATAGATTTAATTGGTCTGCCTTGGCAATTAATCATTGGCCCCAAAGGAATTGCCGCGGGATTGGTGGAGTTAAAAAACCGCCGCACAGGAGAAAAGTCGGAGATTTCTTTGGAAGCAGCGTTGAACAAAATTTTGGGGTAGCGGACTTATTGTCAACGGTGGATGCGATGGTACGGGAGTTGTATAGCAATTTCTAATTTTATTTACTTAAGAATTACTTGAAATTGCTATAGGTTTGCGACCGCAAACCCGCCGCTCATGCGGCGTTAGCCTTAGTGGCGACTGAACGTCTATTGTAAAGCTAAATGACCGTTCTTGTCATTTTATGTCATTTGTGTTATTATAAAGTTTGTTGAATAAATGGAGTTGGCATCATGCAAAGTATGAATATTTCCCTGCCCGACCCCTTAAAACAATTTGTAGATAGTCAAGTTGCTCAGGGTCGTTATAGTAGCACTAGTGAGTATATGCGCGAGTTGATTCGGGCGGATGAGCGGTTGAAGGCGGAAGAGTTGTTGGAGGCAAAATTATTAGAAGGATTGAGCAGTCCTGAGACTGAATTTAATTCGGCAGAATGGGCTGAAATTCGTAAAAAGGCGTTGGTTATTATTGAGTCCAGAAAGTTGAAGCATTGATCTATCGGGTTTATAAACATGATAAAGCCAAAAATGATCTTGTGGAATGTTTCGTATATCTGGCAGAAAATGCTGGTGTTGAGGTCGCAGAACGTTTTTTAGCAAGTGCTGAAGAAAGTTTTAGCAATTTGGCGAGAAGTCCCTTTATAGGGGAGCGGTTGATGTTAAGTAATTCAGCGCTTGCTGGTATGCGAAAATGGAGAGTTAAGAACTTCAATAACATCCTTATTTTTTATATTCCGCGAGATAATGGTGTTTCTGTTGTGCGAGTTATTCATGCGTCGCAGGATTGGTGGAAATTATTTGGTTTGAGTTTTGTAGATTAAATACATTATCATTTCATTTATTGACTAATAAGCTCAAATTTGTGTAAAGCCTTTAGCATTAAATAAAACCTTTAGTAAAAAAGGATAGTAGTATGCTTATCGTGCAAAAATTTGGGGGGACTTCGGTTGGAGATACTGATCGGATTACTAATGTTGCCCAGAAAGTGGCGAAGGAAGTGCACGCTGGTAATCAGGTGATGGTAGTAGTGTCGGCAATGGCTGGGGTTACCGATCGTTTGGTGGGCTATGCGCGAACTTTATCAGCTTTGGACACGCCCGAAGCTTGGGCGGATTATGATATGGTGGTGGCATCGGGTGAGCAGATTACCGCCGGGTTGTTGGCGTTGAAATTACGCGCTATGGGCATTCCTGCACGTGGGTGGGCAGGTTGGCAGGTGCCGATTATTTCTAGTGAGGAACATGGCAAAGCCCGGATTAATCGGATTGATAAAGGCGCGGTGAGCGAGAGCTTGGCGTTGGGCGAAGTTGCGGTAGTGGCAGGCTTTCAAGGCATGACCGAAAAGGGGCGCATCAGCACTTTGGGACGCGGCGGTTCGGATACTTCGGCAGTGGCATTGGCGGCGGCTTTTGGTGCTGGGCGCTGCGATATTTATACCGATGTGGACGGGGTTTATACTACCGATCCGCGGATTGTGCGGAATGCAAAAAAATTAGAAAAAGTTGCCTATGAAGAAATGCTGGAAATGGCATCGCAAGGGGCAAAGGTTTTACAAACTCGTTCGGTAGAAATGGCGATGAATCATAATGTGGTGGTACAAGTACTATCCAGCTTTGCCGATTCGCCTATTGGTTCAATTGGGGGAACATTATTAGTTAGAGAGGAAGATATTGTGGAAAAAGAACGCGTAACCGGGATTGCTTATAGCCGCGACGAAGCACGTATTACTGTAAGCGGCGTGCAAGACCGCCCCGGAGTTTCAGCGGCGATATTTGTGCCGCTGGCGAAAGCAGGGGTAAATGTGGATATGATTGTGCAAAACGTAACTCCCGATGGGAAAGATACGGATGTTACTTTCACTATTTCGCGCTCGGACTTGGACAATGCTAAGAAAGTAATTGAACATACGGCTAGTGAGGGCAAAATTGCTTACCGTGCTTTGCATACGGCGGCGGATGTAGCAAAAGTTTCGGTCATTGGTGTGGGCATGCGTTCGCACGCAGGGATTGCGGGGGAGATGTTTACTACTTTGGCAGAAAAAGGCATTAATATTCTGTTGATTACCACTTCGGAAATCAAAATTAGTGTGTTGATTGAAGAAGCCTATTTAGAACTAGCTATTCGCGCCCTGCATACGGCTTATGGTCTGGATGCGGTGGTTGAGAAGGGTTAGTATCTACCCCCTGCCCCCTTTGCTCTTTTGTTGATAATCAGGGTCGTTGGCTGCGTAAGCGGCGGCTACGTCTTGCATGTTTTTGCGGCTGAATGCGCGTTTTCTGGCTGCTTCTAAGTCGATTATATAGGGGCTTTCGTCAGCTTGCTGGGCTTTTTCTGCGCCCATTGCCATACCAAAGCGTGCGGCTTGTTCATGGCTTAATCCGCGTAGCTCGGCATCTATGAAAGCGGCGGTAGAGGCATCTCCTGAGCCAATTAGATTTACGGCATTTTCAGTTTTGAAAGGAGGAATATTAATTATTTTATCCTTGAGCACCAAGATTGCTCCTTGATTGCCACGGGTAATCAGGGCTACTTGACCAGTATCGCAGGGCATATTGTTGTTTTGTAATACTTCTTCTTGGAAGGATTCTTGGATTTTTTTGGTAACAATCGCCATTTGCTCATCATTAGTTGGGCGGCTGGCTTCCACGCCAAAAATGCGGCAATATTCCAAATCATTGCCCACTACTTTATTAGCACTTCTGATTAACCCACGGAAAGTTTGTGCATCACTAGGACCAAAGGTCGCGTGTACGGGCAAGGCGAGGACTAATTCTTTTTTATGAATCCAGCGCAAGCGCAAAATTTCATCAATGAAGGATTGCCCGAATTTTTCGGTTAAGGAGCCGGGTAAATAAACTATATCTGATTTGGCGATGCTGGCTTCTAATAGAGTGCGGTTATTTTTTAGGGTTTCTTGCAATCCTTGTGCCTCGGTTCCCGCATAAGTGGCGACTATATCATGTGAGTCGGTTTTTATAATATGCGAAATGGCGGTTTCTTGCTTCATTCCCTCGGGCCAATGGGGAGTTAGTAATTTTATCCCATCTTTTTCCACATGTTCTTTTACTAGTTTTCCGTATTTATCCTCTCCCGCCATACCCATATAGTCGATGCTTATATCTGCTTCGGGTTGTAGTCTTTTGAGAGTATCCAAGGTTAAAAGAGTGGAACCGCCGACGGTGACTTTTTGTTGATCATTGGTAAGATTTAGTAATTGTTCATGGGTGTTTTTGTCTATACTGATTCTTTGCGCAGGTTTCCAATTATTTTTTTGTATTATATTGCCTAGTTCACCCGTTTGATTATGGTGAAAAACATCGGCAATCAGCATATCTGCCGCAAAGATTTTTTTGCCCTTATGACCATTGGCTAATTCCTGTTCGGAGGGGTGATGCGATTTTTCGCTGGCGATTAGTCCGCGGCGAGAAAAATCGTAGGCACCGACGATGATTTCTGAATCGGCAGTCATGTGTAGTTTTTTTAAGTCTTCAGCGCTTAAGAAATCCACAGGTTTTATTTTTTGCGGATAAGGGCTTTGGTTGGAGACAAATAAAATGGTTTGTTCATCCGTTTTACGCGTAAAAGCAAATATCGGCTCAGGAGTATTTAATATCTCGGTAGCACCTACTTGCAAAGCAGGGTTATTCTGGCGATCGGCGATTAAATCACGGAAATGTTGCAGCATAGAATTAGGTTCTGCTTCTTGCAGATCGACCGCACGAGGAATATAACTTTCTGGAGTGGGCAAGTAAGGATTATCCGCGGAGGAAAACCCTGCATTGGGGAGGTTACTATTCCACGGCATAGTCGCACGGGATTTGTCGCGGCGGTTTTTTTTATCTAGCCGATCTTGCATTTTGTCTTCGGGAATATCTTCGGGGATGCGCGCGTCCGGTAGCCCCAATTCTTCGCCTTGATAGACGCAGACCGAACCTGGTAGCGATAGATTGAGCGCCATTAATTGTTTTAATACAGTAGTGCGTAATTCCTCGGGGCAGCCTTGAGGAAGCATACGGGTGGCAGCGCGCGAGAAATCATGATTGCTCAGATAGTTACACATCGCCCCACTGGGGAAATAATGTTCAATGTTGTTTAGATGTTCTTTTAATTCCCAAGATGAAGGATAGCCGCTGGGTTTGCCCCAGCTAGGCCAGAATTTGGGTTCGGTATAGCAGGTGGTAAGCCCCGTTTCTGGGTGTACATAATCTTTGGCTATTTCCATGGAATTATAGCCGCTATTTTTGCCTGCAATGGCTTCGCCAATCGCCACTCTTTTGCCAAGCCCCTTTTTTTCATATTCATCGAGCGTATCTCGGATACGTGCAACGAAATCCACTGTGGATTGCTGACACATGCTATGTTCAAAATATTGCGAGTCCCAAGTGTCTCCACCGGGATTGTCACGCAATTGAGGGTCATAATTAGCAAAAGGCAATGCATCTAATCTTAGTCCATCTACGCCTTTATCTAACCAGAATTTCATTTCTTCCATAATCGCATCCTGGGTGGCGATACTATTGGAATTAAGCGCAGGTTGGCTGGTGTTGAAATGGTGGAGATAAAATTCCTGACGTTTCTCGTCAAAGCTCCATGCAGACTGATCTTTGCGCCCCGATTCACTTTCAAAAACGGATTTCCAATTATTGGGAGGAATCGGCTTACCATTAACGAGAATGAGATTGCCGTGCATATCTTTTTTGCCCGAGGACCAGACATAGCGATCCTCAAAACCCGGTTCACGGTTGCGGCTTTTTTCAAACCATTCATGCTCATCACAAGTGTGGCACATAACGAAATCCGTATAGACGCGTAAACCTTTTTCATGCGCTTTGGCGAGCAGCTCTTCAAAATCTTCCATGTCACCAAAGCGAGTGTCAATTTTTTGATAGTCGCTAATAGCATAACCACCATCACCCTTGGCACCCGCAGGGGATTGGAAAAAGGGGGAAATCCAGACGGCATCTACGCCAAGATTTTTGATATATTCTAATTCTTCGGTGATGCCTTTTAAATCACCATGCCCATCATTATTGGCATCTTTGAAGGAGGCAGGATAAATTTGATAAATAATTTCAGATGGGCGGTTTTCTTTTATTTTATCGCTCATTAGGGGGTCCTTAATATTATTTAGGAAATTTCTAACTAGATTATAGGATGTTTAAGGAAATGTAAACTATTTTTGGGTCTGGTTTAGTGAATGGGAATATGAGTGATTGTCATTAATAATTCACAATTATAATGTATTGGTTATGGATTGATTATTTAATAATGGAAAATTATTATGTCGGCAGTACAAGAACTTTTGGATAAAAAATGTACAATGATAACCGAGGCGGAAGCTCCTCATTTGTTTGAAACAATTAAAAAAATTTCTGCTAAGGCGAATCATAAAGATGCAGTTTTGCACGAAGTTTATTTTATTAATCCCAGCTCTGGAGATCTTTATGACTATCTGGCGGGGTGTATGGCAAATGGAGAAAAGAATGTTTTGATCTTAGGAGAAAAAATAAGGAAAATATTTAACCATGTTTCACCAAGTGATAAAATAAGTGAGGAATTAGAAGCGGTTATTGCCCATGAAGCTGGTCATGCTAGATTTAGAGATTTAAAATCAATGGGTAGCCATTGGATGTCATTCGGTTCACCCTTGGCAGGATTATTAGCAGGTATCGGGGCAACTGCTTTAGCGTTGCATCTTACCAACAAGCATGGTGAAGACAAAGAAAAACAATTAGCTGAATTAGACAAAATAAAAGATGATTCGGTAAATAAAGAAGATGGAAGCATGAAATTTTTTACTACCGCCGCTTGTTATCTGGCTGGTGCCGCCATCGGTCTTGGCGGAGGGGTTCAGGTGGGAAAAATTTTGCGGCATAATATGGAATATCGGGCGGATTTATTTTCGGCGGAGGTTTTACAAAATGGCAAGCCTTTGGCAAAAGCTTTGGAGAAGTTAAAAGAAGAATTATCAAAGCTAAAAGAAGGAATGCCCAGTAATTCTATTGCAGATTTTTTAGAAGGCTGGATGCATCCCCCAATAGATAAACGAATAGAGCGGCTTAATAATTGGTCGGTGGCGTGAGTTAAAAAATCATCTAATCCGTATGTATTCTCTTTTTGTCACCAAATTTTAACGTGCGTAGCGATGATTTTTCGTGTAAAGAAAATTCCTCGCTGAAAACTCTTGGAAAGATACGCTTAAACCCTATGTCAGATAAAGATTTTATTTCAATTCGTGGTGCCAAAGAACATAATTTAAAAGATGTTTCATTAGATATTCCTAAACATAAATTGGTGGTGATTACTGGGCTTTCGGGTTCGGGGAAGTCTTCGCTGGCTTTTGATACGTTATATGCCGAGGGTCAGCGGCGTTATGTGGAGAGTTTGTCCGCTTATGCGCGGCAATTTTTGAATATTCAGGATAAGCCGGATGTGGAGTCTATCGACGGGCTTTCGCCAGCGATTGCGATTGATCAGAAAACCACCTCGCGCAATCCGCGTTCTACGGTGGGTACGGTTACCGAGATTTATGATTATATGCGCTTGCTTTATGCACGCGTGGGGATACCTTATTCACCAGCTACGGGTTTGCCGATTGAGAGCCAGAATGTTAGCCAGATGGTGGATATTATCAATGGACTGCCAGAGGGCACCAAGATTTATTTGCTGTCACCCATTGCCCGAGGGGTGAAGGGGGAGCATAAAAAAGAACTAGCCGCTTTGGTGAAAAAGGGTTTCACCCGTGCCAAAATAAACGGCGAAGTGCATGAGATTGCCGATGCGCCGGCGTTGGATAAAAATAAAAAACATAATATCGAAATCGTAGTTGATCGTTTAAGCATTGGCGGTGAGCTGGGAAATCGGGTGGCGGATAGTTTAGAAACCGCGCTGGGTTTAAGCGAAGGTTTGGCATTGGTGGAGATTGTTAGCCTGCCTAAGGGAATAAAAACCACGCATAAAGTGGGCGACATCCTTACCTTCTCGGAAAAATTCGCGTGTCCTGAGTCCGGCTTTACTATTTCGGAAATTGAGCCGCGTTTGTTTTCGTTCAATAGTCCGTTTGGCGCTTGTCAGGCTTGTGATGGGTTGGGCACGCAGATGTTTTTTGACCCGGAATTAGTGATTCCTGATGAGAAAAAATCTTTGGTGGATGGCGCAATTGCTCCGTGGGCAGGCACCCAGTCTAATTTCTTTTTACAAGCTATGTCCGCACTAGCGCAGCATTATCAATTTTCTTTGCGTGCGCCGTGGAAAGAATTGCCGAAGGAAATTCAGCAGGTGTTGTTGCATGGTTCGGGCGAAGTTTTGATTAAAATGCAATATCAGGATGGCTCGCGTTCTTATTCCAGCAATAAACCTTTTGAGGGGGTTATCCCCAATTTAAATCGGCGTTTTTCCGATACAGATTCCGCATGGATGCGCGAAGAACTGACTAAATATCAAAATATTACCGCCTGTGAATGTTGTGGTGGTTATCGCCTACGCCCAGAAGCTTTGTGCATTAAAGTTGGTGATTTGCATGTGGGGGAAATTTGCGGAAAAAGTATTGAAGATGCGGCAGAATGGTTTGCCCATTTAGAAGCGCAGCTTAATCCTAATCAACGCAAAATTGCCGAGAAAGTGATGAAGGAAATTAGTGCGCGGTTGGGCTTTTTGGTGAATGTGGGGTTAGATTATCTGACTCTATCACGCGAATCGGGCACGCTTTCGGGCGGGGAATCGCAGCGTATTCGTTTGGCTTCGCAGATTGGTTCAGGCTTGTCGGGCGTGCTTTATGTACTGGATGAGCCCTCGATTGGGCTGCATCAATGTGATAATGACCGTTTGTTAGATACGCTGGAAAATCTCCGCGCTTTGGGTAATACCGTAGTGGTGGTGGAGCATGATGAAGATACTATGCGCCGTGCAGATTATCTGGTGGATATGGGCCCCGGTGCTGGTATTCATGGGGGGCATATTATTGCGCAAGGAACCTACAGGCAAGTGGAAGAAAACCCAGCGAGTATTACCGGGCAATATCTTTCAGGCAAACGCTTTATTCCCGTGCCCGCTACGCGCCGCACGGCTCCCAAGCATAAAAACATCCGTATTGCTGGTGCCACCGCCAATAATTTGCGTAATGTAGATGTGGAAATTCCTTTAGGGGTGATGACTTGCGTTACGGGAGTTTCGGGCGGAGGGAAATCTAGCTTAGTTATTGAAACTTTGTATAAAGCTGCGTCACGCCGCATAATGGGCAGCCGCGAAATGCCCGGGCCGTTTACTGCGATGCAGGGGCTGGAATATCTGGATAAAGTGATTGAGATTGACCAGTCGCCGATTGGGCGCACACCGCGCTCTAACCCTGCGACTTATACCGGCGCATTTGGGCCAATTCGTGATTGGTTTACTGCTCTGCCCGAGTCGAAAGCCCGCGGTTATAAAGCTGGGCGGTTTTCCTTTAACGTAAAAGGTGGACGGTGCGAGGCTTGTCAGGGTGATGGGTTGATAAAGATTGAAATGCATTTCTTGCCCGATGTTTATGTGACTTGCGATACTTGCAAGGGTGCGCGTTATAACCGCGAGACTTTGGAAGTGAAATATCGTGATAAATCCATTTCCGATGTGTTGAATATGACCGTGGATGAAGCAGTAGATTTCTTCGTGGCACAGACTTCTATTCGGGAAAAATGCGTGGCTTTGCAAGAGGTTGGCTTAGGATATATTGCGCTGGGGCAATCTGCCACCACGCTTTCGGGCGGGGAAGCGCAGCGGATTAAACTCGCCAAGGAACTTTCACGCCGGGCTACGGGGCGAACCTTATATATTCTCGATGAGCCGACTACGGGGCTGCACTCGGAGGATATTCGTAAATTATTGGGCGTGTTGCATCAACTGACCGACACCGGCAATACTATGGTGATTATTGAACATAATCTGGATGTGATCAAAACTGCGGATTGGTTGATTGATATTGGTCCCGGTGGGGGGCATAAAGGTGGGCGCGTAGTGGCAGTAGGCACGCCCGAGGATGTGGCGAAGAATGCGGGGAGCATAACGGGGAAATATTTGAAGCCGTTATTGGAGCAAGGTAAGCAGGTGGCTTAAAGGTTGGTGGGAAAAAGAACGGGGCAGAATTTGGTTGAGAACCAATTTTCTGCCCCGAGCTTGACTTAGCAGGTTTGTGTTGCGTCGAGAATTTCGCTGGATGACTCTTCATTGGGCACCAGATTGTCCATGAAGATTTTTTTGATTTTTTTGAAGCGAGAAAGATGGTGTTGTTCCAGTTCTTTCATTGCTTCGTTGAACCAACAGTTTTTGTTTCCCATTAGATAAATAAAATAAAACAGTTTTTTATCTTCTTTATTGTACAACAGGGTTGACAGCACCGTTGCGATGTCGTGATGGTTGTCTATTAGGTTGATCCACATTCTTTTCGCGCATTTCCACTCTATAGAGTGTATATCCACGTTTCTAACTGTTGGATCTTTCCTAACCAATGGTTTTGTTTTTTCAAACAAATCTCTGACAGCGATTACGAACTCCGCTGCGTTCATGCTTTGTCGAAAATTAACCCCATTTTTGGTAATTTCATTCATGACACACTCCAAAAGTGTAAATGAGGAGCTTTCTCCTCGTAAATAAAAAGGTTCGTTGATTGCACGATGCCTAAAACATCCGTAACTTACCACTTGTAGGTAGATTTAAAAAATCTGCCCCCTCAAGATGATCCATTAATTATGTAAGTACTCGCTGTGCATAACAGACAACAAGCTTAATGTAAATTAATATATTAAATCCCAGGGCAATTTCACCAATCGTTAATTTTGACATTTTTCACTAAAATATCTCTTGTCATACCGCCGCAGGGCGGTATCCATGCCTATCAACTAGCGGATAAGCCAATGGTTTGGCATGGATGCCGCTCTACGTGCTGCATGACAAAGGAGAGTTTTATTACAAAAAGACAAAATTAACGATTAATGAAATCGCCCTGTATTAAATCCACTTCCTCATAGACAATCGCTCCTACTCGCGGTAAAAAAAATTATGACTCATCAACAGCCTATTATTGAAGTTAATCTTTCCGCTTTGGCGGAAAATTTTCGTGCTTTGTGTGCTCGCCACGCAAGGGGGAATTGTGCGGCGGTGGTCAAGGCGAATGCTTATGGTTTGGGGGTGGTGTCGGTGGCGGCTAAATTGGCGGCGGAAGGGTGTAAGACTTTTTTTGTCGCGAGTTTGGAAGAAGGGGTGGCACTGCGCAAAGTTTTACCCGTGGAAACTATTTATGTGTTTCATGGAGTGGCGTCGGGCGAGGCGGATGTTTTTATTGCGGAAAAATTATTTCCCGTATTGAATAGCTTAGAACAAATAGCCCTTTGGCGAGCGGCTTTGGCGCGTGGTGAGGTGGACTCGGAAATTGGCGCGGCGTTGCAGGTGGATACGGGGATGAATCGTTTGGGTTTGTCCTATGCGCAGGTGAAAAATTTGGCGTTGCAGCCAGAATTATTACGCGCTTGTCGGGTGCGTTTATTGATGAGCCATCTGGCTTGCGCGAATGAAGAGGATGTTTTGTTCAGCGAGTTGCAACGGCAGATATTTGATGAGATTCGTCAGTTATTGCCAGCTTTAGAATGTAGTTTGGCTAATTCCGCTGGGCTTTATTTGGCGGAGAATTTTCATTATGATTTGGGGCGTCCTGGTTGCTCACTATATGGAATTGCGCCGAATAATCAGCATAAAATGCAGCCTGTGGCAACTTTGAAAGCTCCGATTTTGCAAATTAGGAATATTGAAACCGATGGAACTATAGGCTATGGCGCAGAGCAAAAAGTTTATAGGGGCATGAAAACTGCTACAGTGGCAATGGGCTATGCGGATGGTTTGCTGCGAGTTTCTCGTGGTAAAATGTGTGGATTTATAGAGGGAATATCGCTGCCCATGTTGGGGCGCGTATCTATGGATATGACTTGTTTTGATGTGACTAAAGTGCCTGATGAAATATTGGTGCGCAATCAATATATTGAATTAATCAATCAGGTGCAGACAGTTGATGCAGTGGCAGAAATTTGTGCTACTATTGGCTATGAAATTTTTACGCGGTTAGGTAGCCGAGTGCAAAGAATATATAAATAATATCACATGACAAGACACTTTTTAATTATAAATTCAAGAGCTCTCCGTCGTCATCCCCGCCTTGCGCGGGGATCTCAGGACACAAAAAAGACCGAATTTGTAACCCGAGATCCCCGCACAAGGCGGGGATGACGACGGACAGTTGTTTTAATACAGATAGATATACAATATAAATCTTTTT
>DIUV01000030.1:42199-74886 GCA_002423155.1 Alphaproteobacteria bacterium UBA6149 | reverse complement strand
CCAGCTTCAGCTGGTAGTGGTTGAGATTACGAAGCTATTGAATAATAAGTATTTATTTCTTAAAATTGCTCTCTCCGTCGTCATTCCTGCTGCGGCTAAGAATCTCTTTCGCCCTAAACGAGGCACTCATAAGCGGAAAAAGAGATTCTTAGCCGCAGCAGGAATGACGACGGAGAGAGCGAACTTTTTTATTGTATTTCAATATATAAATGCCTTGTTAATACTATTGTCGTGTAGGGTGGTAAAAAAATTTCAAAATTAACGATTGGTGAAATCGCCCTGAAGGAACTATAAATTTTGCTAAACTACTTACCTTCAGGCACAAAAACTGCTTTCACCCTACCAGAACCAGTTTTTTTATCACCTCCAGCTTTTTTATCGCCAAGGGCAGGTTCTCCGCCTGCATTTAGGAGGCTTTTTCCTGTGTTTAGGTTATAAACCAGATTATTACCTTTCAAAACATTTTTACCGCGGGTTAAGACTACATTATTTAACATGCGGACTATTCCAGCATCCACATCATAAACCCCTTTTTCTCCCCGCACAGTTTCTTCTCTAGTGGAGAGCAAAACACCGCCTTCTGCCTCTATGCGTGATACGGCCCCCACTTGTTGTGTGCTGTTTTCTGTATTTTTACCCTCGCGGTAATGTACGGTCATGGTGGCGGAGGTCATATTCATATCTCCTTGAGTTACGCGTACTGCACCGCGAAAAATGGCGGTTTGGTTGGGTTGCACCACCTCCAAACTATCGGCGGTTATTTCTACGGGTACATCTTTTTTGCTAAGTGGCGCGGCAAAACCAGTGTTTGTCGCTAATATCAATATGCTCAAAGCAGTAATTATTCTCATAAATTCCCTATTTTTTTTATTTATTATTCTTTTTCACACCGCACGAGCGGTGGGCTTGCAGTCACAAGCCTATATAGTGCTCCTTTTTTAGTAGGATTTTAAACGAGAAGCACTATACCTGTGCAAAATCATGTGTACTTTACCTACAAAAACCACGCGTGCACCCTTATCATAAGCGGCTAAAGAATTGGCGGTTATCGTTCCAAAAGGAGCGATTCCACTAACAGAACCTGCGCTATTTGCCTCGCCTTTGTTAATATCTATCAATACACCGTCGGTTTCTAATTGATAACCACTTGCATAATAAAGTTGTACGCCTCCGACCAAAGTTAGAAGCTTTTCATAAATTGAATAATTAGCTTCATCCGCGCGAACTTTTACCAAATTATCTTTAACCCCAAGATTAGCATGAACATTTTTTAATATCACGGTTTCTTTGTCTTTATGCTGGGCATAAAAAGCAGTAATTAAAAAAGGCTGATTATTATTATCCACCCCTTGATAGCGAGGGTTTTTCATTATTGGTATGTTAGTTTCATCTTTATTAGTGGGAGCAGAAGTAAATGCCAAACGCAAACCTGCCCCATCTTTTTGAAAGCTGGGTAATAAACCTACCGCCAACAAAATTGCCAATGCCAAACCTGCTAATAATAGTTTAGAAAAATGCACAAAATACGAATGATTACGCAATTTTTTTGCAAATATAGGCATTAGGCAACACCTGCACGCAAACAATCATGAATATGTACAATGCCAATGGGTTTTTGCTGTTCATCTACCACAAATAAACTGGTTATGCCGCGCTCATTCATTTTATATACCGCTTCCGCTGCCAAAGTTTCTCCGCGCACACTGGCAGGGTTGCGCGTCATTACCGTACTGGCAGTTTGCTGCAATAAATTATCCCCCATGTGGCGACGTAAATCACCATCGGTTATTACCCCAATTAGCTTACCCATTTCATCAATGACTCCACAGCAACCAAAAGATTTTCTGGTTATTTCCATTAAAACTTCCTGCATGGAAATTTCTGCAGAAACTAAAGGTAGTTCCATTCCTTGGTGCATAATATCACGCACACGTAATAATCCCTTGCCTAGTTTGCCACCAGGATGAAAAATATGAAAATCTTCCTCAGTAAAGCCGCGCCGCTCTAATAATGCCATTGCCAAAGCATCCCCATAAGCGAGCATCATCAAGGTGGAAGTGGTCGGCGCACCAATCGGTGATGCTTCGGGAGTTTCGGGCAGCACCACAGCAATATCCGCCGCGGAAACTAAAGTAGAACCAGATCTACGCGCAATACCAATTAATTTTATGCCAAAACGCCGTGTATAAGCAATCATGCTTTCTAACTCTGCGGTTTCGCCCGAGTTTGATAACATCAAAACCGCATCACCCACGCAAATCATGCCTAAATCGCCATGGCTGGCTTCCGCCGGATGCACAAAATGGGCAGGTGTGCCTGTAGAGGCAAAAGTAGCTGCCATTTTGCGAGCAATATGCCCACTTTTTCCCATCCCCGTAACGATTAGCTTACCACTTAAATTAGCAATACATTCTACCGCGGCGACAAAATTAGCATCCAAAGCGTTTGATAGCGCGTGTAATCCTTCGATTTCTCGATTAATAGTTGCTTTTCCGCTATTTATTATTTTTTGTGCGTCCATTTATAACAACTCTCACGAATGAGCAAAAATATCTACATCTGCCCAACCAGCTAAGTCTAAGCTAGAACGTGCAGGTATGCAGTCCATCAATTCTTGCGCTAGTAGCACGCGATTTTCACGCTCTAACATAACATCTAATTTTTCTTTTATGCGGTGCAAATACAAAACATCCGAAGCGGCATAATCTACCTGCTCATTAGTAAGCGTTTCTGCCCCCCAATAAGAAGATTGTTGTTGTTTAGAAATATCTACCCCCAACAAATCTTTACATAATTCTTTCAGACCATGCTTATCAGTAAAAGTTCGCACCAAGCGCGATGCCGTGCGAGTGCAATATAATGGTGCGGCACGCACGCCGAGATATTGCTCAATAATCGCCACATCAAAACGGGCGAAATGATATAATTTGCGGATATTGCGGTCAGCAAGAAGTTTTTTTAAATTGGGGGCATTATATTCTGCTTTCGGAAAATGCACCACGTGCGCATCTCCATCCCCTGCGGAAATTTGTACTACACACAAACGATCACGCAGATTATTTAACCCCATCGCCTCGGTATCCACCGCAATGCAATTACCCAGATTCAACCCATCGGGCAAATCGCCAATATGTAAATGATTAGTAATGACCGTTCTCCTTAGACTCTATTATGTTAAAGCGTTTATACAAGCTCCACTAGTCATACGCAAAGACATAATTTGACAAACTAACTATATCAGGTAACAATCTATTATAATTTGGGTTTGGCTATTATAATTTGGGTTTGGCTCATAATTCTAGTATGGAGATATTTATGAAATTCTTTAATTTAAAAAATAATATTAAGTTATTAACCTTATTATTGTTAAGCGGTTTATCTCCTGCGGCGCAAGCGGCGGATGATTTGCAAATATTGAATGTATCCTACGACCCAACGCGGGAGTTCTATGAGGACTACAATAAAATATTTGCCGCGAAATGGTTGAAAGAGCACCAACAAAATTTAAAAATAAAACAATCAAATGGTGGTTCTGGTAAACAAGCACGCTCGGTGATTGACGGGCTACCTGCGGATGTAGTTACTCTCGCATTGTCTTATGATATTGATAATATTTCTAGCAAGGGCAAATTATTGGCAGCTAATTGGCAGAAAGAACTGCCCAATAATAGCTCGCCTTCTACTTCAACAATTGTGTTTTTAGTGCATGCGGGAAATCCCAAACAAATCAAAGATTGGGGAGATTTATTAAAAACAGACGTACAAGTTATTACCCCTAATCCCAAAACTTCAGGTGGCGCACGTTGGAACTATATGGCAGCGTGGGGATATGCTTTACAACAACCACAAGCAGATGAAAAATCTGCGCAGGATTTTATTAGCAAATTATATAAACAAGTGCCAATTTTAGATGCAGGAGCGCGTGGAGCAACTACCACTTTTGCTCAACGTGGCATTGGTGATGTATTGATAACTTGGGAAAATGAAGCGCATTTAGCAAAACGTGAATTTACCAGCGGAAAATTTGAAATTATTTATCCTTCCATCAGCATAAAAGCTGAACCGCCGGTTGCCGTAGTCGAAAAAAATGCTCAAAAGCATGGGACGAGTATAGTGGCGAAAGAATATCTGACTTATCTATACTCCAACGAAGCCCAAGAACTAGCCGCCAAACATTTTTTCCGCCCCAGCAATGCCGAAATATTTGCCCAACATAAAAAAGACTTTCCTGAGTTGAAAATGACCAGCATTAGTGATTTTGGCGGTTGGGAAGCAGTGCAGAAAAAACATTTTGCGGATGGTGGGGTTTTTGATGAAATTTATAAGAAATAATGTACACTACACGACAGCAATATTAATAAGGCTACAATGCATTGAATAATAAGAATATTTAAAGGTATTGCTTTGAACTGTCGGTTGTCATCCCCGCCTTGTGCGGGGATCTAGGGCTACAAATTCGGTCTTTTTTGTGTCCTGAGATCCCCGCACAAGGCGGGGATGACAACCGATAGCGCAGAAAAACTATCATTATTCAATACATTGCAGCCTTATTAACCTTACTGTCGTGTAGAGTGGTCAATATTATAAAAACTTTAAAAGATAATAACCAAAAATGAGCCTAACTTTTCGCAGACCTTCTATCCTTCCGGGATTTGGTATTACCATGTTCTTTACATTGCTGTATTTGAGCGTGATTGTAATTATTCCCCTTTCGGGATTGTTTTTTAAAAGTGCAAGCCTTGGGTTAGTGAATTTTTGGAGTATTGTTACAGAGCCGCGTATTTTACATGCTTATAAAATAACTTTTGGGCTTTCGCTAATTGCTGCTTTAATCAATGTGTTTTTTGGATTTATTGTTGCGTGGGTGTTGGTACGTTATAATTTTTGGGGTAAGCGTTTGTTGGATGCATTGGTCGATTTACCCTTTGCCCTACCCACCGCCGTAGCGGGTATCGCCCTCGCCGCACTTTATGCCCCAAATGGTTGGATTGGGCAGTATTTTATGCCGCTGGGTATAAAAATTGCTTATACTCCTATTGGCATTGCGATTGCGCTGGTATTTATTGGGATTCCTTTTGTGGTGCGTACTGTGCAGCCATTGCTGGAAGATATGGAAAAAGAAGTAGAAGAAGCCGCCGCTTCTTTAGGCGCTTCGCGCTGGAAGGTAATGTACAAAATTATTTTACCCTATTTACGCCCTGCTTTGCTGACGGGGTTTGCCATGGCATTTGCTCGCGCACTCGGAGAATATGGTTCAGTGATTTTTATCTCCGGGAATATGCCGGGAGTTTCCGAGATTGTCCCTTTGATTATTATAACTAAATTAGAACAATATGATTATGCTGGTGCAACTGCCATTGCGGTGGTTATGCTGGTTGCCTCTTTTATACTCTTAGGCATAATCAATCTGTTGCAACGTAGGATGCTGAAATAAATGACAAAATTCCGTTCAGTTATTGGTGAGCCAACTTGGATGCGTTGTTTATTAATAACGCTTGCGATGTTGTTTGTGGGAGTATTAATTGTTTTACCCCTAGCAACCGTATTTGTAGAAGCATTACGCAAAGGATTTAATGTTTACAAAGATAGTATAATCGAAGAAAACGCTCTCGCCGCTCTACGCCTTACTTTGCTGGTTACGGCAATTGCGGTGCCGTTTAACATTGTTTTTGGGATTGTTGCTAGTTGGTCAATTGCTAAATTTGATTTTTGGGGTAAAAACCTCCTGATTACTTTGATTGACTTACCCTTTTCTGTATCTCCAGTTATATCAGGAGTAATCTATGTATTGCTTTTTGGCAGTAACGCTGTGTTAGGCGGCTGGTTACAAGAACAGGGTATTCAAATGATTTATGCCGTTCCGGGTATGGTATTGGCTACTGTTTTCGTAACTTTTCCTTTCGTAGCTCGCGAACTGATTCCGCTTATGCAAGAACAAGGATCAGAAGAGGAAGAAGCGGCAATTTTGCTCGGTGCTTCAGGTTGGCAAATGTTTCGTAAAATTACCCTACCCAATATAAAATGGGGATTATTATATGGGGTATTATTATGCACCGCCCGTGCTATGGGAGAATTTGGGGCAATTTCTGTAGTTTCTGGTCATATAAAGGGTGAAACCAACACAATTCCGCTGCATGTAGAAATATTATATAATGAGTATAATTTCGTCGCCGCTTTCGCAGTTGCCTCCATACTGACTATTTTTGCGATGATTACTTTGTTATTAAAAATGTTTTTAGAGGCTCGCTATATAAAACAATCGCACTAAAACCTATCCATGACATCTGAGCATAAACATAGTTAAATCATCTTCTAAGTTTTCTCCCTCTTCCTCATTAAAATAATGTTTTAATATATCAGCACAGAATTTTTGCAAATTAGGTTGAGGTAGTTGGTCTAAATAGTTTTCACAAAATTCCAGCAAACGCTGTTCATTATAAATATTTTTATTGCCATCAGTTTTTTCGATTAAAGCATCGCTATAAGCAAAAAATATGTCTTGTGGATTGAAGTTTACTGTGCGTGTTGGATAATCCTCGTTTAAACAAACTCCTAAGGGTAATCCAGATCCATCTAAGAATATCATCTTTTGGTCGGAAAAAATTATGGGGGATGGGCTGGCAGCCGAGGCATAATCTATACTATTATTTTCTAAATCAAAAATACCATAAAACATAGTGGCAAACTGCCCTGTTTGTAAAATATGACATAATTCATTATTTAAATGAGAAAGATATTTACCAGGAGTTTTGTGCTTTTTTTCTAATCCACGCATAAGACTATGCATACGAAAAGTGTTCATCGAAGCGATTAATCCATGTCCTGTAAAATCAACCATATATACAGAAAATTTATTAGCTTCTAAGGGAAGTATTCCCCATAAATCTCCACTTAGTTCCGTAGATGCAGCAAAATAATGACCAATATTTAAAGAAAATTGCTTTTCTATATTGGCAATGTGATTAGCAGAAGGAATTATATGCAGCTGCATTTGCCGAGCGGCTTCTAACTCTTCTTCCACACGATTATTATAACTACGCATCTTAATGAGCATAATCTGACGTTCTAAATGCGCATTCACACGGGCAATTAATTCTTCGGAATTTATGGGTTTTACTAATAAATCGCTCGCACCATCACGGAAGCATAAAGCACGTTTTTCTGGTTCTTCTATAGCAGTCATCACAATAATAACTAAATCAGCAAATTCTTTTGAAGAGCGCACCTGACGACAAAACTCATAACCATCCATAACAGGCATGATTAAATCGGTTATTACCAAATCTGGTTTTTCACGTTTTAATATATCTAATCCCTGTTGACCATCATTTGCCAATAATATATTTTCCATTCCATGCGAGCGCAAAATCTGCGCAACAATCTCACGACTAAATTCACTATCGTCTATAATAAGTATCTTAGATGATTTCATAATGGTTGTTTTAGTCTATGATTGTAAAAATTTTATCTAATTTTGTAATATTCAAAACCCTTTTTACCTGACCAGTAGGATGTAATAAGGATATATCTATATTTTTAGTTTTAGCTTTGTTTTGTAAAGCTATCAACATTCCCAAGCTGGAAGAATCTATAAAATTTAGATTAGTTAAATCCATTTGTATATTGGATAATTCATTAGCTTCTAAATCATTTTCTATCTGCTGAACATATTGTTGATCGATAAATGTACATCTGCCACTTAAAACTACAGATAACATCCCCCTCTCTATGTTTTTACTAAACTCCATGTACATTTCCCCCTAAAAATTATAGTTTTAAAATTATTCAAATAATTCTACGTCCGAGTATTCTGCGTTGTTTTGTTGTAGTTTTTTAATATATTGTTTTTCTTTATCTATGATTATTGAATCTTCTTCTCGACGTAATTTTCGCAATAAAACTCGTCCTGAATCAGTATAATAATGCACTCTACGCGGATAATTTCCCCCTAAATCTTCCGCAGCAATTTCCAATCCTTCTTTGTGCAAAAACTCCCTGACAAAGGCTATATTTCTGTCTCCCACTGGGTCTTTGCTGTTATTTTGCAAAACATTTCCCCCTCCAAATAATTTTATTTCCAAACGTTCTTTTTGCGCTCCACGTTTCATTAATTCATTTATAAGCTGTTCCATGGCAAATAAGCCAAAACGAAAAGAATTACCCTCATCAATATCACCAGAAGCTGGTAATAAAAAATGGTTCATCCCTCCCACATGGGCAATAGGGTCACGCATACAAGCGGCAATGCACGAACCCAAAATTGTTACCACTACTTCACCAGGCTGATCGGTAACATAGCAATTTCCCGAAAAAATATTTATTACGGTTTCCTCGGTGCGTTGATCATAATAACGATGGTTAGTCTCGTTAAAATAATCTCCAACAGAGTTTTTTTCGTGGTCGGTACGGCGTTGACGCAGATTTTTCAACTTAATTGGTGTATGCAATTTATCTTCCTTCATAAAACACATCACTTATGTTATAAAACAAATAAACATACAATTCCAGTTAATACATTTCTATCTATGGTTGTTGTTAGTCAGCATCAACACAACTAGAGTAAGATTTTCTTTTTCGCAATACAATTTATTAGCAGTTACTTGTTTTATGGTTGAAGGTTCTTGCAATATGGGCAGGCTTGTTTTAGAAAATAAAAGTAAATTTTTGGAGATTACCTAAATGAAAATAAAATTATTTTTAGCTGCACTGATTATAACACTGTCATTTAATATAAATGCACAGGCTGCTAGCAATTCTCCGCTCGTAATACTACGTTTTAACAATAAAAATGTACAGTTTGAAAATTCGCTTAGTAATGCCCTTGCCCAAGCATTAGCAAAAAAGCCTGGTGTTCGCTTGAATGTGCAAGTTTCTTCCGCTGCAAATAAAAATAATGCCGCAGAATATGAAGCGAAGGTGTTAAATGTCATCAAAAATTCAGGCATCACTCCTGAACGAATTAATGTTACGCGCGATAATAATTCCCAATCAGGATTTGCTGAATTTTATATTTATGTAGAATAAACATTATTTAGATGGTGGAGATACGTCTTTATAATCCACATCAATAATGGTAATCTGCGCTTTATTAGAGGAAGATTCCTGTGAGGCATCATCTTGCCAAACATGAATATCTGTTTTTTTGCCCAGCAAAATGGCTATTTTCTGCCAAATAGCCATGAATAACAACATACTCATCGCCACCACAAAAACAAACGCACCCACCATTAAAAACACAAAAGTGGCAATAGCGGTCAAAAAAATCTGTAATATTGGAAACATGTTTTCAGTTGTTAGTTGCTAGTTGTTGGTGTTTATTAGTAAACTAGGCAATAAGAACTATCAATTAAAATAAAACAGAAAAAATGAGCAACGATTTATTCTCCGACGGCAATTCTCCCAAAAATGCAAAAATGCAGCAAGCGACTTATACTGCACAGGATATTGAAGTATTAGAGGGGCTAGAACCCGTCCGCCGTCGCCCGGGGATGTATATTGGTGGTTCTGACGAAAACGCCATGCATCATCTGGTGAATGAAGTTTTTGACAATGCTATGGATGAAGCAGTAGCAGGCTTTGCTAACCGCATTGATGTTATTTTAGAGCCGAATAATCATATTACCATTCGTGATAATGGTCGGGGTATTCCCGTTGACCCACATCCTAAATTCCCTGATAAATCCGCGCTGGAAGTTATTTTAACCACATTGCATTCCGGCGGAAAATTCTCTGATAAAGTTTATGAAACTTCTGGTGGTCTGCATGGGGTGGGTATTTCGGTAGTAAACGCCCTCGCCTCTCATCTGGAAGTGGAAGTTGCGCGGGATCGCCAACTTTTTCGTCAAACTTATTCCCAAGGCAATCCCCTAACCCCGATTGAAGATGCCGGAGCAGTACAAAACCGCCGGGGAACTAGCATTAGTTTTGTTCCCGATGCGGAAATTTTTGGCAGTGCGGCTTGCTTTCGCCCTGACAAAATATTTCGTTTAGTCCGCTCAAAAGCCTATCTTTTCCGTGGGGTAGAAATTCGCTGGCAATGCTCGCCTGAATTAATCAGTGGCACCGACATTCCCGCCGAAGCCTCCATTCGCTTTCCTGCGGGACTAGAAGATTTTTTAACCCAAGAACTAAACGGACGCAGCACCGCCAGCAAACTTTTTTCTGGCGAAGCAGAACTAGCAGACGGAAAAGGACGGATTGAATGGGCAATGGCTTGGCCGTTGGACGAAGAACCCTCTTTATATACTTATTGCAACACTATCCCCACCCCTAATGGCGGAACCCATGAAAATGGTATCCGCAATGCCTTATCGCGTGGCTTAAAATCCTTCGCTGAAATGGCGGGCAATAAAAAAGCCGCGCAAATAATGGCGGATGATATTGTGGGGGGCGCTTGTATTATTCTTTCGTTATTTATCAAAGACCCGCAGTTCCAAGGACAGACCAAGGATAAACTAGTATCCTCCGAGGCAACCCGCTTAGTGGAAAATGCCATGCGTGATCCGTTTGACCATTGGTTAAGCGGCGATACGGCTAATGCCAATGGCTTACTCACCCATATTATCAACCGCGTGGAAGATCGCCTAAAACGCAAATCAGACCGGGATGTTAGCCGTAAGTCCGTCACCCAAAAACTAAGATTACCGGGTAAATTAGCCGATTGCACACGCTCCACCCCCCACGGCACCGAATTATTCTTAGTTGAGGGAGATTCCGCAGGTGGTTCCGCTAAGCAAGCCCGCAACCGCGAAACCCAAGCGGTGCTACCACTACGCGGAAAAATCCTCAATGTTGCTAATGCCACGCGTGATAAAATCGTTAATAACCAAGAGATTGATGACATTATAGTAGCCCTCGGTTGCGGTAGCGGGAAAAGCTATGTGCCAGCCCATTTACGCTATGAAAAACTCATTATCATGACCGATGCCGACGTGGACGGCGCACATATTGCCTCTTTATTAATGACCTTTTTCTACCGCGAAATGCCGGAATTAATCCGCGGCGGACATTTATACTTAGCCCAGCCACCGTTATTTCGCATTACGCATGGACAACAAAATTATTATGCGCGTGACGAGGCGGAAAAAAATAAATTGGTAGATAAATTTACCAAAATGCGCGGCAAGCTAGAAATTGGTCGCTTCAAAGGACTCGGCGAGATGACCGCGCCGCAACTAAAAGAAACCACTATGAATCCAGCATCACGCTCTTTGCTCCGCGCAATGATAGTTGAGGGAGAAATCGACAGCACCAAACAACGCGTAGAAGATTTAATGGGCAAACGCCCTGAAACGCGCTTTGCCTTTATTCAAGAACAAACCGCCTTGAAGGGAGAGGATATTTTGGATGGGTTGGATGTTTGATTAGGTATATTAATGAAATATAGAATATAAATCCATTGAACCATGCAAAATGCGGACTATCTCTACTCCATCACAATTTATCTGATATAATGCTAGATAATTTTTAATAGGAAAATAACGCATGTTTACCGCTATATCATCCCTAGACTGACCTATGTGAGGGTTCTCGGCAAGTATTTTGCATTTTTCATAAATCAAATCGAGAATTTTATCTGCTGCATAGTGATTGTCTTCGGCAATATAAGACCATATAGAAATTAAATCCTGCTGTGCTTTTTCAGTATAGAATATTTTTTTCATGTCACTGAATTTTTGCTTTATCACGAGCTTTTATCTTAATTTCTTCTATATTTAGTTCTCCAGCTGAACCACTATCAATACCATCTTGCCAAAGATTTCGTAATTCTTGTAATGCTTTATTATGATGAGTGCGTTTGTTTTTCCAATCACGCAAGGCATCGCGAATTATCTCACTGGTAGATACATATTCTCCATCCGCCACCACTTGCCGCAACATTGCTGCCATATCGGGTGTTAAAGCAATACTAATTTTTTCTACCGCAACCATATCAGCTCATTAAATAAATTTTATATTAGCAATATTAGTAATACCACAGTAGCACCATAATAACAAATTAAACTTGTGGTTATTCTTGAAAATAATCATTAAAATATCTTATATGAAAAATATTTCAGGAATAATCCATGCGTAAAAACCTCACCATACAAGTGCTAATCGCCATGCTACTCGGCATTGCTATGGGAGCATTATTTCCTGAACAGGCAGTAAACTTAAAATTTTTAGGGGATGTTTTTATTCGCCTAATCAAAATGATTGTTGCGCCTATTGTGTTTTTAACCATCGTCACGGGGATTTCGGGGATGGAAAATATCAGTAAGGTTGGGCGTTTGGGTTTGCGTTCGATAATATATTTTGAAGTGGCAAGCACCTTGGCAATCTTGATTGGTATGGGAGTGATGAATATATTTCATCCCGGTGCTAATTTGCAAATGCCTAACGATAAAAGCGTAGATATTGCAACTTATGTAAATAAATCCGCCGCGCAAGAACATGGAATAACTAGCTTGCTCAATAATATAATCCCCGAAAGTTTTTTAGGAGCATTTGTAAAAGGTGATTTATTATCCGTATTATTCATTGCCGTATTATTCGGCATCGCCCTCGCCAGCATGGGTGAAGCAGGTAAAAAACTAGAAAAAACCTGTGAAACTCTTACGCAAGTATTTTTTGGAATAATCAATTTATTAATGAAAATTGCCCCCTTGGGAGCATTTGGCGCTATGGCTTTTTCGGTAGGAAAATTTGGTCTTGCTAGCTTACTTCCTTTGCTAAATCTGGTGTTATTGGCAATTGCCAGTATGGCATTTTTTGTGTTTGTAGTGCTTGGTCTGATTGGCAGATATTACAAAGTTCCCCTTTTGCCATTTTTGCGCCATATTCGTGAAGAAATAATGATTGTTCTAGGCACCGCCTCTTCAGAAACGGTGTTACCCAGACTAATGAAAAAATTAGAAATCTACGGCTGCCCACGGCAAATAGTTGGCATGGTAGTGCCCACTGGATATGCCTTTAATTTAGATGGCACAGCGCTTTATCTGGCGATGTGTACCCTTTTTATCGCGCAAGTTTATGCGATTGATTTATCTTTTTATCAGCAAGCATCAATATTAGGAATCATGTTGCTTACCTCCAAAGGCGCGGCAGGTGTAACGGGTAGTGGCTTTGTGGTGCTTGCCGCCACCGTTTCTGCTACAGGCATATTACCCACCGAAGGGCTAGCTTTATTATTAGGCATAGACCGTTTTATGTCCACCGCACGTGCGATTACTAATTTGATTGGCAATGGTTTTGCGGCTTTAATAATCGCAAAAATGGAAAAGCCAGTATAAAGGGCATCTCTATTTCTTTTTCCAACTTCCATCTGCTCCCTGATAAGCTGCGCCAGCGCTAATTTTATTCAAAATTGCTTCTGCGGCTACTTTTCCTACAACATCTAAAGATTGACCATTTTCTTTGGAAATACGTGCATATTCAGCTTTGCGCCCCGCATTTACGGAAGCTGCCAAGGCATTTGCTTCTGCGGATGGTTTTAGCACGGCTACATAACCATCATTTTTTTCTCCTAAAATACCGCTGCTACGAGCCGATTGTAAATCTAGCGCAAAGGCGGGGGCAGAAAAAATTGCTATGCTGGTGATTATAGCGAATGAGCGCATTATTTTAGATAAATTCATGATTACACCTATGTTTTATATTTACAAATATTCTTCATTCTCATGATATTTTCTGTAAATGGAATGAAAATATAAAATTTTTACTAGAACAAATTAGGATTCTTTGAAATTGCCGTTTTTACATCTTTCTCAATTTCCACTTTAATGTGATGTTCGATATTCACATTAAGATTGATTTCTATTGGTTTATCTGGTGCTTGTATCTTCACCTCGGGTGAACAGGCTACGAGAAGAAATGGTAAAAGAAAAATAATTTTCATGGGTTACCTTTTAATTGCAATATTTTTTTAAAATCATTAAGTGGCAATATACTTTGCTGAATAAGCGATAATATATCACCCGTTAAATTCACATTCAGGTTTACTAATCTTCCTTCAAAAGCATCGGGATTTTTACCCTCTAACTTTAATTGAATTGTCGATTTGTTTTGCTGATTAGATGATACGCTAATATTCAACTTAGTATAGTGAAAATTTTCCAAGGTTTTTCTTGCCATTTGTAGCTGGGCATTTTCTCCCGGTAGTAAATCGGGTGAGATGGAAATAATCCCCGCCGAAAGAGCCGCAGCGGTTCCTTGCTGCAAAGTCACCTTTCCATCGGGATAATAAATTATGGGTAACAAACCACTGATTGAGCCCGTAGCCTTAACTTTACCCTCCCCCAACAATAAAAATAATTGTGCTAAATCAACTCTTTCTAATAAAATATCTAACTGCACTGGTTTAGTAGATTTTAGCGGAATCATCACTTTTTTAAGCGAGATAATACCGCCCCCCCAAGGAAATTGCATTTTTTGTAAGGATATATTCCCCGTGTTTGGCTTTTGCAAGGGCACAACCAGCTGCATATTCAACTGATAGGTTTTTTGTTGGTTATAGGCAGAAATATCGGCAGAGATGATATTGTTTAACCAAGTAATATCCGTCATCACCTGTAATGTTGGTAGTGTATTATCCTTGCTAGCTAATATTAATTTGGGCGCAATAATTTTTCCCTGCCAATGGTCTTTTGCTTTTTGTACAAAATCCGCATCTAGCTTAGCAACCACCGACCAATCAGCTTGTTGGCTGGAAATATTCATATTTTTGATATGCATGCTTTGTGGAAAATATTTTTGGTTGGCGGTTCCTTCTCCTCCTGTTGCCAAATCTTCTAATCCTGCAATTACAAAAGATTGGTCTTTTTGATAAATCTGCGTGGTAATATCTTCCAAATTAACGGAATTAATCCGAGGCAATGCATAATCAACCCGTAATTTACCAATTTTAAATTCTGCATTTTTACCTAAATGAATATTATCTATAATCAATTCGGACTTATTCAAACGGAGCAAATCTAGTGAAGTTACTTCTAAGTTATAATCTTGCAACATCCGCTTAATTTGCCTAGCTGCCGTTTGTTGATAAGGCAAATATTCCCAAAATTGCACAGCTACGAGCAGCAGCAAAAGTGTAAACACTATGCCAATAAATAATTTAGGGATTTTTTTGTTAAAAATTTTCATAATTTTATACTGTATTAATACAGCAAAAAACCTAACAAAAAAATCTTTTTTCTATACAAAATCCTGCTATCATCTTCGCAAATGCACAATAAACGGAAAAATAATGAAAAATAAATGGATTTTATTGGCAGTGCTAGGCATTTCCATTATCGCTTTTTTCAGTTGGAAAAAAAACAGCTCCGCTCCAAAAACTGAAAATCTGTCAATAGAAAAACCAGCATTACCAACAATGTTAAAGGGAGTAGGATCTTTAGGGCGGATTGAACCACGTTCACGCGTGGTAAGCCTTTCCCATGATGCGGGTCCGGAAGGAGCGCGTATTGAGATTTTACATGTTGCGGAAGGAGATGTGGTAAAAAAAGGTGACTTAATTGCCACTTTCAGCGATTTAGAACGCAAAAAGGCAAAACTCACCGCCATGCAAGCAAAAATCCCCATGCAAGAAGCGATGATTGCAGCAGAATTAGCCAACGTAAAATTTTATGAACGAGATTACAAACGTGCAGCTAAGTTAATCAAAACCCGCACCATATCCCCAGCTCGTTTGGATGAGGCAGATAAAAATTATCAACAAACTTTAGCAAAAATTGATTCATTACGGGCGGAATTAAACTCTACGAAAGCGGATTTAGTCTTGTCGGAAAAAGAATTACAACAAGCACAATTATTTTCATCCATAGATGGAACTATTCTAAAAATACATAGTTGGCAGGGTGAGCGTGTAAATGATAAGGGCGTTGCCGAAATTGCTGATTTATCGCAAATGGATGTAGTGGCGGAAATTTATGAGCGCGATATGTCCAAAGTTCAAGTGGGGCAAAAAGCGGAAATAAAAGTATCCGGCGTAGAAAAAACTATTAATGGTGAAGTGCGCGAACTGGGGTTCTTAGTCCGCAAAAATGATTTAAACGATACCGACCCACTCGCAGACCGAGATAACCGCATAGTCGAAGTGCGCATCAGCCTGCCGCCTGAGGTATCAGAACAACTTAAACATCTGATATTTATGCAAGTAGATGTGAGGCTATTGTGAATTTAAGCAATAGCGCAAAATTTGCCCTGCGTTTAGCTTGGCGACAGCTCACCTATGAACGAGGAAAATTGATTGCCGCAATATTGGGGGTGATGTTCGCTTGCGTATTGGTATTTATGCAATTGGGTTTTCGTGATTCACTTTATGCTAGTATTTCGGTAGTTCCGCGTAAATTATCGGGGGGTATTTTTATTATCCACAAGCAAACCGAGGCAATGTGGCGTACTGTAAACTTTCCCAAAAGTGAATTATTGCGCGTATTTGCGCATCCCGATGTGGTATCTGCCACCCCACTTTATATTGGGCAAGCGCAATGGAAAAACCCGGTTACTCAAACCAAGCGCACATTAATGGTTTTTGGCAGTGAGCCAAGCGATGCAATCTTTAAAATGCCCGAATTAGACCCCTACCGTAAAGCTCTTACACAAGCAAACACCGCCGTTTTTGATAGCTTATCACGCCCAGAATTTGGACCTGTTGAGCAATTGTTGAAAACTGGTGAAGTAGTTACCGAAATAAATGACCATAAAACTAAAATAGTCAGCGTTTTTCACATGGGGGCTTCTTTCGCGGCGGATGGAAATTTAATGACCAGTGACCAGAATTTTTTCCGCATGTTTCCTAACCGTAATCCCTCGCAAGTTGATGTTGGCGTGGTACGACTAAAAACAGGAGCTGATGTTTTAGCCGTGCAGCAGGCGTTACAAAGCCGTATGAACGAAAATGTCAGCGTATTAACATTGGAAGGAATAATCGCTTATGAGCTAGCTTATTGGCAAAATAATGCGCCCATTGGGTTTATATTTGGCTTTGGAACAATTATGGGGCTAGTGGTGGGAATGGTGATTGTTTACCAGATTTTATTTACTGATATTACCAACCATTTGAATGAATTTGCCACCTTAAAAGCCATGGGTTACGCACATAATTATCTGATTATGGTAGTGTTTTCCTCGGCAATTATTTTGAGTATAATCGGTTTCTTACCAGGATTTGTAACCTCGCTTGGGCTTTATACCTTGTCAGAAAAATTCACCTATATACCTATGCCTATGCCACTTAGCAAAATACTCACCGTTTTTTCACTTATTTTTACCATGTGTTTCTTTGCTGGCTTTCTTGCCATGCGTAAAATGCGTGCTGCCAACCCTGCGGATATGTTCTGATGGAAAACATAATCGACGTACAAAATCTAAATTACAGCTATGGTAGTGGCGAATTGCAATTGCAGGTATTGCGCGGTGTAGATTTGCAAATTAACCGTGGTGAAACCGTAATTATGACCGGTCCCTCTGGGTCTGGCAAAACCACCTTGCTCACCATTATTGGTGCTTTGCGGGTGGCAAGTGATGGGCATGTAAGAGTATTTGGGCATGATTTAATCAATGCCAGCGAACATACCCTCACCCAGACACGTCTTAATATTGGCTATATTTTTCAACAAAATAATTTATTAAGAAGCCTAACCGCAGTGCAAAATGTTAGCATGTCATTAGAATTACGCTCTGGATATAACGAAAAACGCCGCCTAGAAGAATCCGCCGCCATTTTAGATGCCGTAGGGTTAGGTGACCGCCTGCACTACCTGCCAGACCAATTATCCGGGGGGCAAAAACAACGGGTTTCCATTGCCCGCGCGCTAGTTGCTAACCCTAAATTAGTCCTCGCGGATGAACCAACGGCTTCGCTCGACAAAGCCAGCGGGCAAGAAGCCGTGGAAATTCTACAACGCCTTGCCCAAGAACAAGGAACCGCTATTTTACTAGTAACCCATGATTACCGCATTTTAGACATTGCCGATCGTGTAGTAGAATTGGAAGATGGTATTATACAACCGGCAACCACTTAAAAAATATGAGTAAAGAATATTGCGAATATATAATCGACCAATTAAGTGATTGGGGAAACGTAACCAGCAAAAAAATGTTCGGCGGTTATGGGCTTTATTACCGAGGTAAGATATTTGCACTAATAATTGAAGAAATTTTATATTTCAAAGTAGATGCAAGCAACAAAACAGATTACGAAAATGCAGATTCAACACAATTTTCCTATCAAGCAAAAGGTAAAACCATTCAGGTATCCTACTGGCAAGTGCCGATAGATGTTTTGGATGATAGGGAAGAATTAGCTAATTGGGCGGAAAAAGCTTATTTGGTTTCGTTAAACAATAAACGCTAATTTTTAAGAAAATTTCCTCTTAGCATCAACCGCTAACCCCATGCCAACGCTACCAAAACTATCTCCACAGATTATATTTGCCTCTGGGAATAATTGGGTGATTTTTTGACGGACTAAGGGGATTAAGGTGGAGCCACCAGTCAAAAACAAAGTCTGCACCTGATTAAACATTAGACCTGATTCGCTAATTGTTTGTTTTATGGTTTTTTCTATTTTTTCTATATCTTCAATAATTGCTTGGGAAAATTTTTCGGATGAAATATTGGCCGAGAGTGCTTTTTCTATATAACCCAAGGATAAAATATAATCATCCTGGTTATCATCAGGCATGTTACTTAAAGCAATTTTGGCAGCTTCCACACTAACGGAAATGTCATGCCCTTTGCGTTCAGTTATCACCTCTATCAGGCGCTCGATTAATTCTGGAGATTGTGATGCAGTGCGGAGTTCTTTTAATAAACGTAGCGTGTCTTGTGTATAAAGCAAGTTTATTTTGTGCCAAGTGGCTAAATCTTGAAAAATATGGTTGGGAGTAAGGAGATTTTTTTGTTTAAGCGGAGATTGATAACCTAAATGCGGCATTACTTCTTGTAAATTAAGTGCTTTATCAAAATCGGTTCCGCCAATATGAATTCCGCTATTGGCTAATAAATCATCACTTCTATTAGTTTTGCTGCGCCCATTGGGGGATAATTTTATTACTGAAAAATCAGAAGTTCCGCCCCCCATGTCAATGATAAGGGCGATTTCTTCCCCCGTTATATCTTGCTCATAATCTAATGCGGCGGCTATGGGTTCGTATTGAAATTCTATATGTTTAAAACCTTGCGCACGCGCAATTAAGGCTAATTGGTTTTGGGCATCCGCATCGGATTTTTCATCATTATCAACAAAATATACGGGACGACCAAGAACAATATGTTCAATTTCCTGGTTGGTTTGTTGTTCTGCCTTGGTTTTTAAATGTCCAATAAACATGCCAATAATATCGGCAAAGGGCACTGATTTATGTTTTATTTTAGTCTGCTCATGCATCAATGAAGAACCGAGTACACTCTTGAGCGAACGCATTAGCCGCCCTTCACTGCCTTGCAAATACCCCTCCAGCCCTGCTCTGCCATAAGATTGATTGCCATTTTCAAAATTAAAAAATATTACGCTTGGCAAGGTGAGTTTGTCTTGCTCCAGTGCGATTAAGCTGCGCTTTTCTTGTTTATACATAGAAAAGGTGGAATTGGACGTGCCAAAATCTAAACCAAAAAAAGTTTTATTGTTCACTTATTCGTTCTTTCTAGGGGATTTATGCAAATTTTTTAATTCGCTATCTCCATCGTCATTACTGTGCAGATGTACTAATTTCCAATTATAAAATATCCATATATATTATAATCATCCGTTGTCATCCCGCCGTAGGGCGGGATCCATGCCAAACCATTAGCTTATAAAGCTAGTTGATAGGCATGGATACCGCTCTATAGCGGTATGACAATGGAGAGTTTGCACAAATAACATATTGTTATTTATTGTATAAGTTAATTGTTAATAGTACTATCGTATAGGATGATTTATTGTGATTAAATATTACTTCAACAAACCAGCTTCATGATAATAACGTTTTGCACCTTCATGCAAAGGAGCGGTTAGACCATCTTTTACCATGTCATTTTTATTTATAGTAGAAAGGATTGGATGCGTGGTTTTGAAATTATCAAAATCATCAAATAATGCTTTAACCACTTGATATACAACTTCTTCATCAACATCTTTCGAGGCAACTACGGTTGCCTTCACACCAAAAGTGTGTATGTCATTCGGATTGCCCGCATACATACCACCCGGAATAGTCGATGGAGCATAATAAGAGTTCATCTTCATCACACGAGAAACAGTTTCGGCATCAATCTCTACGATTTTTGCTCCACATTCAGAAGTAACCTGTTGGATAGAACCATTGGGATGACCAGTAGAGAATACGAAAGCATCAATTTGTTTGTCACATAGTTTTTGTGCTTGCTCAGCAGCCTTATATTCGCTGGCTACTTTGAAAGAGCTGGTGTTCCAGCCTTTCACTTTCATCAATTCTTCCATAGTTGCACGCATACCTGAACCAGGATTGCCCACATTTACGTTTTTGCCTTTTAGTGCATCAACCACAGATATTCCACTGTTTTTGCTGGATATAATAGTAAATGCTTCACTATATAAAGAAAATAAAGAGCGAAGATTTTTATTAGCACCATTATCCGCAAAAACACCTAAACCATTATAGGCATTATATTGCCAGTCAGATTGTGCAAAAGCTAAATCTAATTCATTTTGAGAAACCGCATTCAAGTTTTCGATAGAACCACCAGTTGGCTCAACCGAGCAACGAATGCCATGTTCTTTGCTTTTACGGTTTACTAAGCGGCAAATTGTGCCCCCCACAGGGTAATATACCCCAGTTACGCCCGCAGTGCCTAATGTTACGAATTTTCTACCCGCTTGTGCGTCGGGCGCAATAGTCATCAAGCCAACCAATAAGGTAAAAAGCATGGCTGTCTTAGAAAGATTATACATATTTTTCTCCATTTTATTCTATAAATTCGCTATATTTGCGCGGTTTAGCTGCTAAACACGCTTATAAATTTGTGCCATATATTCAGTCCAGAACCCTTCTAAGTTCTCCAGCAAATGATTGGTTGCGGATAATGCCACTAAACCTTCATCATTTTTTTGCAAAGCATCTGCGTGAGATTGATAAAGCAAGCCCACTTTTTCGCAAATATCTAACCCCTTCTGTGACAATTTAACTCGAATAGCGCGTTTATCATAATTTGAGCGCGACTGAACTAAATAGCCATTTTCCACCAATTTTTTAACATTATAAGACACGTTAGAGCCCAAATAATACCCACGACCAGTCAACTCGCCCACGGTTAGCTCAACATAACCGATATTGTATAATATCAAAGTTTGTACGTTATTTAAATCATCAATTTTTAAACGTTCCAACTCAGCATCAATTACATCCAAAAACCGACGATGCAATCTTTCAATTAGTAGAATGGTTTCAGCGTAAACTGTTTTCAAGATAATTCTCCATCTTAAAGTTCAACTTAGATAACTATAAACTATCAGACACAAGGTCAAGTAGAAGGTCGATATTTTAATAAAACTGGATCAGAAATAAATTGCAAATGTACGATAGTACCTACCCCTAATTCGCTTTCTATTTCCATACTACCTTTATGTAATTCAACGAGTTTTTTGCTTAATGGGATACCTAATCCTGTGCCTTCATATTTGCGACTGAGGGTATTATCCACTTGTCCAAAACTTTGCATTGCTTGGGTAATATCATGATTAGTCATACCAATTCCTGTATCTGCAATATCTATACGGAAATGTACGCGCTTTTCACCAATTATTTGATGTTGCACTGAAACCCGTACTTTTCCGCCAGTTTCAGTGAATTTTATGGCGTTAGACATTAAATTCAGCATAATCTGAATGAAGCGCACTCGGTCAGCAATTATATACGGGGTTGATTTTGGTATATCAATCAATAGCTCAACCGCACCCCATTCTGCACGACCTTGTAAAATATTAGCAGATTTCCAGATAGCTTTGCTGATGTCAAACTCCTCAAAATCAAGAATAAGTTTTCCCGCTTCTGCTTTGGATAAATCCAGAATATCATTGATGATTTCTAATAAATGTACGCCAGATTCATGAATATCATGCGCATATTCCATATATTTTTCATTCAGTTCGCCGAATAATTGACTCTTGATAATCGAAGAAAAACCAATAATCGCATTTAGAGGAGTGCGTAATTCGTGGCTGATGCTGGCGAGAAACTTGGTTTTGGTTAAATTGGCACTCTCGGCTTGTTCACGCGCTCGCTCTAACTCAATGTTTTTGCGGTGTAATGATTCTTCACGCTCGTTCATCTCCCCTAACATATTATTGAAAGATTCGATTAGCGTGCGAATTTCCATCGAAGCAGTATATTTCTCGCCGTTTTCTTCAGGCAAGGGAGCGCGCATGGAATAATCTTTGTGCAAAGACATATAACGTGCAACTTTAGAAAGCATCAAAATAGGTTCGGATATAGAACGCTGCATTTTTATGGCTAATAAATATGCAACCATAAAGGTGCAGAAAAATATGGAAATCATCACCTGCAATTGCTGGCGGATAAACACATAAATCTGGTTGGTGTTGGATAATAAAAACACATCGCCAACATGCTCATTATTTAGCATAATTGGGTGCATGGATTCTAATTTTCCATTTATAAATTCACTATAGGCATTGGTGGGTGGTGGGCAATTTTTTTTGATAATTGCTTGCCGTGCACTCATCTCTTTTATAGTTAAATCTCTATTTACCATAGATTGATCCAATGAGGAATATTCATCGGCAGTAAAGGGATAAAAAGCGAATAACTCGCCATTGGTATCGTAAACACAAATTCGTTCGATGGATTTATTAAAATGCGAGGTTTGTAAATTATTAGAAACATCTTCACGATTGCCCATTTTTAAAGCAAAACGGTTACGCTCCGCCACTACTGCCGCAGTGTTTTCCACCTCTTGGCGCACATTTTCGCGCATATTAAATATTCCATAGGTGAGCGTGGCAATCGTCATCAACAAGACTGAAACCATGCTAACTAATAAAATAATCAATAATAATCGCCATTTGATAGACAATGAGTCTAGCTTAAACATGCTTCCCCATTATAGATTGGTAATTTTATGTTGTTTTTCATTATATAACCCAATTTAGATTGAGAAGTATAATATAGGCAGGTTAATTTTTCGTTAAACTGATAGTATCACAACTGCCATTCAGTAGTTTTGCTATTATTATGTTTAATATCATCCGTTGCCCAGCTTCTTGCATGGTGGGTAGAAACATCTAATGACCAGTTAAAAGCATTTAAAGCCTCTACACATGCCATACGAATTGCGCGGTCTTTATTCGGACCAATACCTTTAAAACTTTGTTTTTTATCTTGGGTAGTTACACTTACCTTTACCTGAAAACCTGATTTTTTTCCCGTAACTGGATGCGGATCGTTGATTTTTAAAATTCCTCCTGCTTGATCCACCATTTCTTGTAAGGCGCGTTGTGGATGCAACATATATTCTAAATCAAATGATTGGCTAACTGTGTGTTTAAAAGTAGCTTCGCGTAATAAGCGCCGCAAGGCTACTTGTTCGGCTTGTTCGCTGCTATCTCTGCTTGCTTGAGCGGTAATTGGTACGATGAAAGGTCCACCAGATACGCACACATTGGTAATATATTGTCCATCTTCTATATAAGTATCTATTTGTAATTTAGCATCTATATCTTTTAATATCTGGGTAACTACCTCACGTTTAGAGCTTCCCGTATTATCTAATTCCGCATAAAGTAAGTTTGGTACGGCAATTTGTTCAATTGGTTGTAATTGCCCGAATGCGTAATGTTCTAAGAAGGAATAACGCGCATGGGATAAAGCCGCACGCGCATTATGCCCCACCGAATAAAAAGGTGAAGCAACCATAGGTGCGCCCTCTTCTCCTGCTAAACTTATAATCGCCCCGTGAATATGATCAATTTTTTCGGACATTCCATCATCTAAAAGAAAAGCACCAGATTTATCAGGAAAATTTACCGAGCGTTCTTGCAATCTCTCACTGCCCAAATAATTGGCGGCTTTTTCCAATATGGCATTCACATTGTTAGGCTCATGCTTTATTTTTCGTAAAACCGCACGTTTTAAATTATTCCAACTACGCATATTCGGGTAATGGGCAATGACCAGTATAGCGGTGCCATCACGAACCGTGTCAAAATTATTTTGCCCAATCCGCTTCATGGCTTCTTGATATAATGAGGCAGGCATTTCGCCAATTTTTGCGGCAGAATTTAAAATATTGCTAAATTTATCACCCGGCATGGAGGCAAAAGAAAAATCATCCGCTTTTTCTAAGAAGTCCAAATCAGCATTATGTTTTTGGGCTTGTTTGGCGATGGAACGGTATTTTTTTGATTGTGATAACTCATTAATATGCTGTGCATAATCATCTAATTGTTCCGCACTCAGTGGCGGATTTTGTTGCACTAGCCAGCTAACTAAATTATTTACTTCCCGAGAAATATTGTGGTGCTCTAATTCACAATTTTGGATGATTATATGCTGTAATATTTTTTTCAAATTAGCTTTATCACGAATATTGCCGCTATTTTTGGCAGTTTCTGTAAGCTGAAAAATTTCTGCGGCTTCATCCCATAACGCCGTATGCAATTTTTTTTCATTACTACTGGGATGCTGTTTTAAAATATCTTTTTCCAGACCCTCAATTACTTCAAATGCAAAATGCGCCATTTGCGCATTTAAAAAATCCGCCGCACGACGAATGGGTGAAGTAAAATGGCAATACGGTCCCGTAACCCCCATATTTTCTAAGGCAGCATGATTATTTAACTCGCTGCTATAATAGGCACGGTCATTTTCGTTAACTCCATCAAAATTACGATATAAAAGCGGCAAACCCGTTTTATCAAAAAAATCGGCTACGCAATTATTAGCCAGCAGCATATAGGTAGCCACCATATCAGTTGAGCTGGGATAATTACCTCCCACCTCATTACCGAATTGTTTATCGTTAAAAGTATCGTTGATAAAACGACTATTTTTGTATTTAGAAAAATAATATTGGCGAATCCCTGCGGCAATTTTTCCCATTAATTGAAATTGTGGGTCATTTTCCATGCGTATAGTCGCCTGTTTGTAACTCACATTTTCTGATTTGGTGATAACGGGTTGCCATTCTCTGTGAATTGGACTAAAATTTTCATCTAAATCAATAGTTACACAAAATCCCAGCCGTTCTTTTTCGTGCTCTAGGCTCATTTTTTCTTCGAGAATCTTGGGAAACATAGAATCCGTCCAGCCCGGGCCATAAACAGTAAAACCCCGCTGAATTGCCGCATCCGCTAAGGGGCTGCCTAAGCGCACATGCCCTGCGACATCGGCAATAGTAATATGTACACGATAACGCTCTTTACCTTTATGAGAAATAGTTTCGGTTTCAACAAAAATACCATCATCGCGGTCAGCGCTCACTTCGGGCTCTACATTATCAATCGGATGAGTTTTTACTAATTTACGACCGCGATGACTTTCTAAAATATCCCCAACAAACTGGGTTTGTAATAATTGCGGCGGCGTAAATTCTGGTCGCGCAACCTCTTTTATGGGAGTATTTTGTATAGGCGTATTTTCGAGCGTCATCTAGGTGCCTGATGGTTTTTTACACTACATTACAGAACAGTTAATAACAGCATTTTAATATTATATAACAGAAATTATATGAGAGTACTATCCATCGTCATACCGCCGAAGGGCGGTATCCATGTCTATCAATTAGCTGTAAAACCAATGTATTGGCATGGATACCGCCCTACGGCGGCATGACGATGGATAGATTCGTTCAATAAAATCATTTTTATTCAATGTGATGTTAGCGCTATAATGTATTGTATGGTTTCTTATAAAAGTTTAACGATTCATAGCATATTATTAATCAAAGATGATATTAAAATTTCATCTATAAAAAACTTTCTAAAAAGATTATAAGATGTCTATGGAAAACGAAAATATAAATATAATCAAAGAATACCCCCATTGGGACATAATCTTGCCTGAGGCAGAGGGCTTAGCAGTGCAGATTATCAGCGAGTTATCACCCAGCCCAGATATAGAAATAGCCTGCGTATTAACTGATGATGCACATATAAAAAAATTAAATCACCAATTTCGTGGCAAGGATAAGCCCACCAATGTGTTATCTTTTCCTGCGGATGAAGAAAGCATGTTGGGTGATATTATAATCAGCCTAGATACTTTAGAACGCGAAGCGATTGAACAAAATAAAGATTTAAAATCGCACTTTATACACATGTTAATTCATGGTATGTTGCATCTGCTTGGTTATGACCATGAAGAGGACGCAGACGCCCAAATTATGGAAGCGAAAGAAATTAGTATATTAGCCAATATGGGAATAAAAAATCCCTATGAAGAGATGGCGCTATGAATAAATTATTTAAGGAAATTATCTAGTGTCAGAAGAAAATCATAGTAAAAAACCTTCTTTTATCAGTTGGGCACGAGGAGTATTAGGACTGGGCGCCCCAGAAGGGTCACTGCAAGAAGCATTAGAAGAAGTTTTGGAAGAGCATGAAGAATCGGGCAAAGTTTTTTCTTTGGAAGAAAAAGACATGCTCCGCAATATGCTGCATATCGGCGAGTTGACCGTGCATGATGTGATGATACCACGCACAGAAATTATCGCAGTGGAATATGATGTAACGCTCAGTGAATTAAAGAAAATATTTATGGAGCAACGGCATACGCGGATGCCCGTTTATGACGAAAATCTGGATAAACTAAAAGGTTTCATTCACCTGAAAGACTTAGTCCCGGCTATAGCTGGAGATGAAGTTTTTGACTTAGACGCCGTATTGCGCAAAGTAATGTTCGTCGCCCCGTCCATGCGGATGATTGATTTACTGGTACAAATGCGCGTCTCAGGTGACCACATGGCAATAGTGGTGGATGAATATGGCGGCACAGACGGACTAGTCACCTTAGAAGATTTATTCGAAGAAATCGTCGGCGAAATCCAAGATGAACATGATGAATATGACGTTATCCAATCCCTAAAACGCGTTTCTTATCTGGTTTATGAAGCAGATGCACGTTTGCGCCTAGATGAATTGGAAGACGCACTGCATATAAAACTAATTCTCGAAAATGAAGAAGTAGAAGTAGATACAATTGGCGGATTAATGTTCTTACGCCTAGGCAGAGTGCCAGCACGCGGAGAAGTAGTCGATGTTGACGGCGTCGCCCGTTTGGAAGTTTTAGAAGCAGATCCGCGAAGAATCCGCAAAATCCGCATTGTCTTGCCGCAAATTGTTGAGGCGAATGATTGATGAGCCATAATCTGCCTTTTTATCGACGCCTCCCCGCTTGGTCTCGCCGTGTAAAGTTAGCGCGTTATTTGTCGATAATTCTGGCGATTAGTTCGGTTATTTCTGGAATTGTCAGCTATGTGATAATCGCGCATAGCAAAACTCTGCTTGGGCCTAAGCCAGAGATGGTTTTGACTATTACATTAGTTAATTTAACGTTGTTATTATTGCTAGCTGTGGTGGTGTTGCGCCGTGCTTTTCGTTTGTGGACGGCGTTTAAACAAGGCTCAGCTGGTTCACGCCTGCAAACCCAAGTGGTGATTATATTTTCCTTAGCCACTATTTTACCCACCTTGATAATTTCTGTTTTTGCGGCGATTTATTTTAATTATGGCATTCAATCATGGTTTAATGCTCATGTTAGCACTGCCTTAGAAGAATCTTTGGTGGTGGCGCAATCTTATTTGAAAGAACATAACGAAACCATTCGCTCGGATGCAATTGCTATGGCGAGTGATTTAAAGGATGCCTTGCCGCAAACTTATGTTAACCCCATGTTATTTGAAAATATTGTTAATAGTCAAACCGCATTACGCTCTTTGGCCGAGGCGGTAGTTATTCAAAAAGAACGGGTGGTGGCGCGTTCGCACTTAAGTTTTACCTTCGGATTTGAAGGAATTCCGCGTGACAAAATAACTCGCGCAAAACAAGGTGAAACGGTTATTATTGATCGACCAGATAAGGTAATAGCCCTGATATTATTAGATGCGCAGACTGAAACCTATCTTTATATCAGCCGCTTAGTGGATAGTAATGTATTAGAGCACGTAAATCAGACTAATGGAGCGGTGAGCGAATATCAGCGTTTGCGTGCGCAAATGTCTTCTTTACGGTTGCAATTTTCTGCTGCCTTTTTGCTGGTTACTTTATTGTTACTATTGGCGGTGGTGTGGGCAGGGATGTCTTTTGCCTCACGCATGGTGGTGCCGCTTTCACGCATGATACGGGCGACGGAACGAGTCCGCGCAGGGGATTTTTCTATTCGGGTCGATGCTGGTGATAATGACAATGAAATATCTACTTTAATCAAACATTTCAACCGCATGACCGAGCAACTACAAGCGCAGCGTACCGACATCACCCAAGCAAACCGCCTGATTGACACCAGACGGCGTTTTATGGAGGCCGTGTTAGAAGGTGCATCTGCTGGGGTAATCGCGGTGGATTATGAATGTTTGATAAGTTTATTTAATCGTTCCGCGGCTAATTTATTGCATTTGGGCGATGATGTTTCGATTGTTGGTAAAAATGTTACGGATATTGTGCCACAAATCAATGATTTATTGGCAAAAGCATTGCAACAACCCAATAATGCCCATCAGGAAAATATTACTTTAGTGAAAAATAACAATACCCTAACTTTGCATGTGCGCATAACTGCCGCTTTGCAGGGTGAAAATATTGAGGGGATGGTGATTACTTTCGATGATATTTCCGAGCTAGTAAAAGCGCAAAGACGTTCCGCCTGGTCGGACGTGGCGCGGAGGATTGCTCATGAGATAAAAAACCCCCTCACCCCCATTCAGCTTTCTACCGAACGCTTGCGTAAAAAATATTTGCCTGCGGACGCAGAAGAACAAACAAATTTCTTGCGTTATTTAGATACGATTACGCGACATGTAGGTGATATTGGTAATATGGTGGAGGAATTCGTTTCCTTCGCACGCATGCCCAACCCTGTGTTTAAACCAGAAAATATTGGAGATATATTAAATAAAGCGGTTTTTTCAGCGCAAACCGCCTTCCCCAATATTACTTATAGTTTAACAATCGCCAAAAAAGATTTTATTTTAAATTGTGATGAGCGCAAAATTGGGCAGGCTTTGACTAATTTATTAAAAAATGCATCAGAAGCATTAGAAGGTCGCCCCAATATTGATGATTTACCCTTGGGTAAAATAATTGTCACTACCTTGCACGAGCAAGGCAAATTCTCGATTATCATCCGCGATAATGGCACTGGTTTCCCGCCCGATAAAATCGAAAAACTCACCGAACCTTATGTGACTACCCGTAGCAAAGGAACAGGATTGGGGCTATCTATCGTGAAAAAAACTATGGAAGATCATAATGGTAGCCTGATATTGCGCAATAATCCTGAAGGTGGCGCAGAGGCAGTTTTAGTATTTGTGGTGGAAAATTAAGCGTTTAGCGTACGAGGACCTTGCGCCGCAGCGTAACGCTGATTAGCCGCTTCGGTGAATTTGCCGTAGGTTGGGCGGCTATTATCTTCGGTTAGAGCTTTGGTAGTAATAATTCCTGCGGCTGCGCCTGTTCCAGCAATTGCTGCGGTTGCGCCAGCATGGTTAGCCAAGAAGCTTCCTGCGGTTTTTAATCCTGTGGTTGCCGCATTAACTACGGAGCCTCCTGCTGAAGCCAAGCCAGGAAGATTGCTAAAATTAGCTTGAGTAACCTCTGCCATTCCTGGAATATGTCCTGCTACTCCAGCTAAGAATTTTGAAACCACTTCACTAGCAGAAGTTAGCCACTTAGCGGCTGTACCTGCCCACTCAGCATTAGCAAAATTGCTGGTTAATACGCCCGCAATACCTGTCATAGCAGGCGCGGCAACTAAAGTTGTGCCGAGTATCGCCGCTGCACCTAGTGCAATTCCACCCCAATTAATTCCGTTATCTTCTTCCATAAACCTTGTTCTTTCAGGTTATCTTATTATATTTATTTTTACACGCCGCACGAGCGGCGAGTTTGCAGTCGCAAACTTATAGTGTTTCAAATTATTTAAAAGATTATTTAAAAGCTGAAACACTATGTAATAACTTCAAAATAACAAAAAACTGTTACGATTTTATGACGAAAAAACTTTTTTATTAATATGCTTGCAAATATCTATCGCTTAAGCTAAAAACCCCTTCCTACTTGTTGTAGTATTATTTAGAATATTTTTCGTCGGGGCGTAGCGCAGGCCGGTAGCGCACCTGGTTTGGGACCAGGGGGTCGGGGGTTCGAATCCCTCCGCCCCGACCATCTTTCTCCTTATTATATTTTTCCTTATTATACAAAAGGACGCACATGAATAATCACCAAAACATTATCATAAACGCTTGGGAACAACGCGATAGCATATCCACCAGCACCAAAGGTGAAATTCGCGAGGCAGTTAATTATGTAATTGCTGGCTTAGATAATGGCTCTTTAAGAGTTTGTGAGAAAATTGATGGGAAATGGATTGTAAATCAGTGGCTTAAACAGGCTATTTTGCTAAGTTTCCGTTTAAATCCCATGCAGCGCATTGCTGGTGGGGCGGCTAACATTGGCGCAGAAAGCTTCTGGTTTGATAAAGTACCTTCTAAATTTGAAAATTGGGAAGATGAAACTTTCCGCAGTGCAGGTTTTCGCGCGGTTCCGGGTGCTATTGTTCGCCGCGGTGCATTTATTGCCAAAGACGTGGTTTTAATGCCCTCTTTCGTAAATCTCGGTGCGTTCGTAGATGAAGGTACGATGATTGATACTTGGGCAACCGTAGGCAGCTGCGCACAAATTGGCAAACGCTGCCATATTTCCGGCGGCACTGGCATTGGCGGAGTTTTAGAGCCACTACAAGCTAACCCAGTTATTATTGAAGATAATTGTTTTATTGGTGCGCGTTCAGAAATCGCCGAAGGGGTGATTGTTGAAGAAGGCTCGGTTATTTCCATGGGCGTATTTATTGGCGCATCCACCAAAATTGTTGATCGTCATACAGGCGAAATTTTTACAGGCAGAATCCCTGCTTACTCGGTGGTAGTTCCTGGTAGTTTGCCTGCCAATGATATGGGCAAACCATCACTTTATTGTGCGGTAATTATTAAACGCGTGGATGAGCGGACACGTTCTAAAACTAGCGTGAATGATTTATTGCGCGGCGCAGAATAATATTTACAGCGTAGAAAAATGCACCTGAGCAGCCAAATAATCTGGTACTATTTGTTATTTATCAACATAGTTACTTTTGTTATCTATGGTTGGGATAAAAAACAGGCGCGTAAAAGGGCTTGGCGTATTTCAGAGTTGGGATTATTATTTCTTGCTTTGGTGGGGGGCAGCGTGGCATCCTTGGCGGCACAATTTTATTTTCGCCACAAACTTAACAAAGCCAGTTTCCAAAGCAAATTCTGGATTGTAGTATTTTTCCAAATTGGCTGGTTAGTTTATCGTTTATGATTTTCCTGCTGCATTTTATAGGCCTTAGCAATCGCTTGCAGCATCTCCCCAAAATTTTCTCGTAATTCCGCGCAACGAGTGCGATTTTGTAGCTCCACCCCTTTCCGCTCACTAAAAATAAGCCCTGCCTCACGCAATATCCGAAAATGTTGTGATAAGGTCGATTTCGCTAAGGGAGAATTAGTTATATTCGCAAAAGTAGCACAACTTTTCGCTGATTCTGAACCAGCTAACTCCATAAAAATCTGCACCCGAATAGGATCAGAAAAAGCGTATAAAATCCCTTCTACCGTTACATCTTTTATTTCTGGATGCTGAAGTTGCCGCATTATTTATTTTCTCACTTGACAATTTTCCAATTAGTTCTATTTTTCCGAACTATTGCACTATGCAATAAAAAGACTACCACATAAAAGTTAATTTATCCACCAACAAGAAAGCATATATTATGACCATCTCTATGTATCAAGCTTCTATACCAACTTTTATTCACGGATTAACCAATTTATCCGCCATTTTAGACAAAGCCATTGCCTTTGCTGAGAACAAAAAATTTGATGCTTCCATATTGCTAAATGCTCGTCTTGCTCCTGATATGTTCCCCTTATCTCGGCAAGTGCAAATTGCTACAGATATTGTAAAAGGCGGCGCGGCAAGACTTTCTGAAAGCGAAATTCCTAGTTTTCCAGACACCGAAACCTCTTTTCCTGAGTTGCAGGCGCGGATTGCTAAAATTATTGAATTTCTAAAAACCATTCCTGCCGCAAAAATAGATGGCAGCGAGGCGCGTAATATTCAACTAACCGCGGGTGGTAATGAGCTAAAATTCACAGGTCAGGATTATTTATTGCAGTTTGTGGTGCCAAATTTTTATTTTCATATAACCACAACTTATGCAATTTTGCGTCATAATGGCGTAGATGTTGGTAAAATTGACTTCTTGGGTAATATTCAATAATTAATAAAACATATCCGTTGTCATCCCAGCCTTGCGTGCACTGCTGTCCAATTAAATTTATTTATATAATCAGCACTATCCATCGTCATCCCCGCCTTGTGCGCACTACTGTCCAATTAAAATTAAAAAGGTTTATATTGTATATCTATCTGTATTAAAACAACTCTCCGTCGTCATCCCCGCCTTGCGCGCACTACTGTCCAATAAAACTTT
>DIUV01000030.1:0-42065 GCA_002423155.1 Alphaproteobacteria bacterium UBA6149 | reverse complement strand
GGACACAAAAAAGACCGAATTTGTAGCCCCAGATCCCCGCGCAAGGCGGGGATGACGATGGATAGTGAGAATAAAAAACAAAAAAATTTGGAAAACAAGTTATTTCAACAAAGAATAATCAGCAACAAATTCGCCCATAGCAACTGTGTGCTTGGCAATCAGCTTCATTGCCTCTTTCCAGGAAAAACCTTCTTTCAAACCTAAACTGGCAGTATTTAGCGCATAGACTTTAAAATGATATTTATGAATTTTTTCATCATTCCACGGCGGACAGGGACCATCATAGCCGATGAATTCGGCGGCAGGTTTTTTCATAAACACAGGATAATCATTTACGCCAGCAACTCCCACTTTTAAAGGTGTTTTTAAAGCTCCACGCCCTGCCCCCTCAGGCAACATAGTCACAGATGCAGGAATATCTACCTGTAACCAATGATAAAAATCCTGACGTTTTTGCGCAGCAGGAATAGTCTTATTTTCCTGATTAGCATCGGAAAAATCGGTTGGTACTTCAGAATCCACCACTACTACCGCATAAGAAAGCGTCTCTTTCGGACCTGCTGACCATGATAACGCAGGACGTTTGTTTTTACCATCTTCGACATGTTTTTCTGCTTTGGGCTTTTCTGCAGCTGGAGCACAATAAGCATAATCCGCTTTTATCTTACCATTTTCGGTTAGGTTTTCTGCCTTAACTTTTAAATCTGCCGCCGCCCATGCGAGAGAAGAAAAAAATATGGGTGAAGAAAAAAAGCAGGTAGCTAGAATAATCGCAATATAACGCATTTTTTATCCCTTATTCTTCAAATTTTGCACTTTATCGCGCATAATTTTCTGCTTTTCTTCTGGCAATGTAATCAGACCAATCATCCCTAAATAACCATCTTCGCCTAAAGCTTTGACACTGGTTAATTCCTCTAAGAATTCAACCAAGCCTGCTGTTTTATCAATATGGGCATTTTTAACATAAACATAAAGGCTACGCGAAATCGGGTAGCGACCATTATTAATATTTTCAAAGCTGGGATAAATTCCGTCAATTTTAGCTGCTTGGATGTTTTTTTCATTAGTTTCCAAGAAACTATATCCGAAAATTCCGAAAGCTTTAGGATTGGTCAGCAGTTTTTGTACGATAAGATTACCATTTTCACCTGCTTCAATATAAGCGCCATCCTCACGAATTTGACCGCAATTTTTCTTTAAATCTTGCTCATTTGGATATTCTTTATGAAATTCTGGTATGGCGGCACAGGCTTTTTCCATAACAATTTCCACAAAAGTATCCCGCGTGCCAGAAGTTGGCGGAGTGCCATAAACAGCGATGACCTCTTTTGGTAGGCTGGAATCAATATCGCTCCATTTTTTATAATGATTAGGTACTAATTTGCCATTTTGAGGAACTTGTCGCGCTAGGCTTAAAAAAAGTTGTTGGTTGGTTATGGTCATCGGCGCAGATTTCTTAGCATTAGCCAAAGTTATGCCATCATAACCAATAACTATTTCAGAAATTTTGCCAATTTTGTTTTTTTCACATAATTCTAATTCCGAAGGTTTTATTTGACGAGAAGCGTTGATTAAATCGGGGTATTTATCACCCACTCCATCGCAGAATAATTTAAATCCGCCGCCCGTTCCTGTTGATTCAACCACTGGCGTTTTATTGTTTTTGTTCTTGCCAAATTTTTCAGCAACTGCGGTAACAAAAGGGAAAACGGTTGAAGAACCAACTATATGTATTCGATCACGCGCAAATGCTGTGTTGGCGCTAACTAGCACAGATAAAGAGCAAACTAATAATTTTATTATTTTCATTGTTCATCCTTAAGATATTGATGTTGTGTATCGGCGAAGGTTTTTATGTCCATTTCCATAAATCCTTGTTCCAATTCGGCACTATCTTCTACATGTTCCAAAAACAAAAATCCAAATTTTCTTTGCACTCCTCCTTCAACGTCAGTAACCCTAGTTTGTAATTTTTCTCCATCTAATGGATGTAAAACCCCAGCTTCCAACATCTTGGCACGTTCAATTGCGGCATTTATTATTTTCGTGGGATTTTTTATTTGAGAAATTTCTATCGCCTCAGCAGCGCTATTGGCGGTTATACTAACAAATTCACCATCATCTGAATATATTTTATAAACCAGCGACAAATCTTCTTCTACACTGTTTTTAGGAATTTCCAACGGAGCAAACTCCATTGCCTGCCAATAATATCTTACCATTAATAGCTCCTCCACCCCATACAGCCCAAAATAAACCCGATTTTATCTTCCCCACTATGTCCCAAAGGTAGGATATGTGCACGATAACGTACATTTTCTCCCGTTTTATTGGTGAATTCACCATCAAAATTGCTAGGCTCGCCAGAAACAATCAATTTTTCGGTTTCAATATGTAAAACCTCGGAATTTGGATAAAGTAATTTTTCGCAAATCTCTTGCTCATGCACATCATCCCCATAAGCAGAAATTAGCTTTTTACCCATATAAACAAAGGATAATGGTTTGCTTAATTCAGGCTTATAACTAATAAGAAAGCAAGATTCCCAAATATTGTGGATTTTTTCCGCATCAATCTCTGATTCATCAGGAAAACGGCGATTATTGCGCAATTCGTTCCAGTAGTTATAAAGAATTTCATTAACACGCATATTAGACCTCATCATAAATTAATTGTAGCAACGCATCTGTGCCGCTTTTTCTTCTTCAAAATCCTCACGTAGCGCCGCTACGCTGCGGTTCTTCATCAGAAAGAAACGACACATCTGCATCACTACAATTAATTTCTGACGAGGTCTATTAGCAGAAGCAGACATATTTGCCCTTTCAGATGATTTCAGCCTGAATATACGAGTTTAGCCCCTTTTATTCAAGTCATTCTGTGCAAGAACTTTACCAGCTAAATATAATGAACCACATATTAGTATATCTACTGTTTTCGCATCCACTTCACTAACAATTCGCTCTAATGCGGCTTTTACGGATGTTTCTATATTTATATCTAGCGATAAATTTGCTATTGCGGCGGCTAAATCCTTGGGTTGCATGGATGTTTCTTCGCCAATTATGGGTACTAAATATGTTGATTGAGCATATTCTTTCAGGGGTGACAAAAAACCCTGAGCATCTTTTCCCTGTACCATCCCCACAATAAGATAAGGTTTTTTATTATTATGTTCACACCAATTAGCCAAGATTGCTCCTGCGGCAGGATTATGCCCTCCATCTAGCCATAAATTCCAATCTTTTGGGAGTATTTCAACTAAATTTCCGCTCTTAAGCAACTGTAGGCGTGCATTCCACACCGCTTTTTGAATTCCGCTACGTATATTTTTCTCACTTATTTGAAATTGGGGTAGTCTTTTAATACAGGCAATCGCGGTGGCGGCGTTTTCATATTGATGCTTACCTGCCAGCGACGGCACTAAATTATCAAGCTGTTCATTATCTTCTATGTAATCAAAAGCTTGTTTATACGCTGTTATTTTATAATCCCTTCCTTGTATAAATAACGGAGCATTTTTTTGCTGGGCGATTATTTTTAATAATTCATTTACTTCAATGGCTTGGTTGCCGACCACACAAGGAACGGAATTTTTTATAATCCCAGCTTTTTCTTGAGCAATTTCTAGCAAATTATTGCCCAGAAAATTCATGTGATCCATTCCTATGGGGGTTATGGCGGTAAGCAATGGTTTTTCAACAATATTTGTTGCATCTAGCCTGCCGCCTAGACCTGTTTCTAACAACAAAATATCTGCATTATTTTCTGAAAAAGCTAAAAATGCTGCCGCTGTAGTGGCTTCATAGAAAGTTAGCGGAAAATTTTTACTTTTCTGTTCAACGCGTTGCAAAACATCCAATAATTTTTCATCAGTAATTTGTTTGCCATTAATTATTATACGCTCCGAAAAACTTACCAAATGGGGTGAAATATAACTATGCACCAAAAAGCCAGCTTCAGTGAAAATTGCCTGCAAATAGGCAACCAACGAACCTTTGCCATTAGTGCCCGCAACATGTATGACTGGCGGCAGTCTTTTTTCGGGATTATCCAGCATATTCAAAAACTGGGTAATGCGGGTTAAAGACAAGTCAATCACTGGCAAAGGAGCTTTGCTGAGCCTATCTAATATATCGGTTATTTTTTCTTGTATAGTCATCAAATTTTCACACAATTGTCACACTCAAAAGCCCATTTTTTTGTTAAGGTAACTAAATGGAATATACAAGGCTTATTTAAACCTAATGTTTAAAAAAAGCTCTAATTAATTAATAAAAGGATTTGCAATGTTTAATCCAATAGACTATATTGAGCGAATAGGAAATGGTTATGTGCTTTGTAACAATCCGGTTGCGGATGGTGGCTTAAGCTCCATAACTGTTAACAGCCTATTAAAGGGTGATAATAAACGCGCTTTTCAGGATTCTGTACGTCGTATGGTCTTGGGCAAGTTATTCTCCCCTAAATTCGCGGAGGTAATACTCTTAGCAACCGAACTTGAGTGCAACCAATCTGAAGTAGCCTAGGGGAGATATTTTATGAACGAAGCAGTTAATCATGCAATGATGCCAACCGCACAAGCAGAGGTTCCGCATTCTTTGCCGAGCGCACCAGCTGGTGGATTCGCGGCTAGATTTGCACCGCCAGCGGCTAATCAAGATAATTTTCAAGCACATCAACATCCACATTTTGAGATTCCTCAGACCAAGGTAAGTTCTGGTGAGTTGAGTCATGATGTTAAAGTTAATGTTGTAACACAAGCTAATGGCGACATTCTTGTAACGCAGGAAATGTTGTTACACAAAGCTAATCCAAATGTTGTAGGGCAGCATCAAGCTGGGCAACACCAAACACCAAGTGATTATGCTGCACATGCTAACCCAGCGATAGCTGGCATGAGCTTTCCCACAGGTGCGAACGATATAAATGCCGCTAAAGTGGCAGCACAAATGCATGCTCTTAATGGTCACATGAGTCCAGATTTAACTGCGGCAAGCGCAGGAGTTGCGGCATCTGCCATGCCAACCCATCACGAACAGCTTTCTAATTTGGCAAATGCAGGCGCACATATGGGCAATTATGCACAAATGGCTCCACAGATGCAAACACAACAGGCTTATGCCCCTAGCCATGCACAACAATACCTAAATTCAGCAGGTAATGGCGCGGCTTTGAATAGATAGTTTCGTATTATAAAGTTACAAAAAATCCTCGATAATTTTTATCGGGGATTTTTTGTATCCATTTTTATCGAAAAAAATAGCTTATTGGTTTTACGTAACCTATAGAAAAATATTTATAGTGAGGGGGAACTAGAAACAGACTTGTTTTTGCCCATATTTTTTAAACCATTATCAATAGGTTGGGCATCATCTTTGTGGTCATTCACGCTGACTAATACAGGCTTTTCTTTGGGCAATTCATGATTAGCCGATGTCCCGCTTGCTTTATCTTTCACCCAAGAAATTCCTGCCCACGCAATCGCAATTCCACCTGCCAACCACGGCAAATCTTCACTCAAAAAATCCCAAATTTTATCAAGACCAAACATAATAATACTCCCTTATTATCAATATAAACAAATATTATGACAATTATGTGAAGGATATTATTTTATTTAACCTAAAGACCAATTAAGCGTCACCTCGTTGGCTGCTGCATCTGTGCGCATTCCTAGGGGCAAAGGAATTACTTCTCCATCTGGAGTTTTGAGTGGTGTTACTATACTTGCCTGTTTTATTAAGGTAAATTTATCTGTAGGGATGGGCAAATCATAAAAATTAGCCCCATTGCGACACATAAAATTTTCAAAAGTTTGTTGCCCCACGCGGCTAGATAGATCTACCCCTGCAAGTTCAAAACTTTCTGCATAAAGCTGGGGCGCCACACCGCCTGTAAAGCACCCAGCAGCACAACCGCAAGAAGTAGCTTTGGTGCAATGTGGCGCACTATCCGTGCCAGCAAAAAACTGGGTATTATTGGGTGAAGTCACCGCTTTTTGCAACGCTTCTCGGTCGGCAGAAAATTTCAGTAGTGGCAGGCAATAAAGATGATATTTCAACCCATTAAGCAAATGCCCAATCGTATAAAGCAAATGCTGCGGCGTAACGCTTGCCGCCACATTGGCACCGGCTTGCAAAACAAAATCCACCGCGGTTTTGCTGGTTACATGCTCGGCAACGATTTTTAAGTTCGGGAATTTTTCCAGCAAACGCGGCATCCGCTCCCGATAAAAATAGCTTTCGGCATTATCCTGCGCGGCAAAATAATCATCCGCGCGCATGCCATGTTCTTCCCCATGCACACACAAAACCACGCCGTATTCTTCCAACGCCGCAAACACCCCATTTTGCATAAAACTCTCAAAATCCGCCGCGAACTCCGCCCCCGTAGTCCCATGGGGTGGATAATATTTCGCTGCTTGCAAAACACCTGCCCGCGCCCCCTGCTCTATCATTTTGGGCGTAGTATCCTTAGTCAGATATAGCGGAACCAAAACCTGCAACTCCCCCCGACTCGCCAGCAACAAATTTTCTTTATATTTCTCAATACTAACATAGGGCAAATCATCCCCCACAAACACCTTCCCCACCGGCGGACGCGTATTCGGCATCGCCACCACCCCAGCACAACCCATAGCAATATGCGCCTGAATATATAAGGGCAAAACTGAGTTCTGGCGAAAATGCGCGTGGAGATCGTACCATTTGGGGAGGGAGATGGTTAGGGGCATGGTTATTCCATTAGGTGGTTTAGGTGGTCGTGGCGTTCGTCCATTTTAGTTGTGGAGATGGATTTTATGGTTTCTTCTGGAAGTTCTTCTAAATTGTAAGCTTTTCCTAAGGGTGACTTACTCATTAGTTGCTCTCTAGTGTGCTTGTTATTTATTACCATAAAAAAGTCCTCGGATGAGATTTGAAATATTCAGCAATTTCTGTGCGTCGTTTTGAACTTATTTTCTTCTCATATTCTGGATATTCTAACCATGCAATAGGATCAAAAAGTTCATTATCACACTTATATTCACTTGACTCACCTCGCGCAAAATTAAGTGTACATGATATTACATATCTAATAAGGAAGGTGTTTAATATTTCATGATATGCAGATTTTTTATGATCAAGAGCTTTAAGATTACAATAAAGATGTTCATTATTATGTTTATTAAAATGAGAGTGAATTCTAGAATTTTGAATTTGAAGTTTACCAACCAGTTTAATTAAATGTTCACCAAATGCAGAGTCAGCATATAAAATACATTCTTTTATTGTTTTATATGCCGATTCAGGAAATAACACAGGAACCATATCAACTTGATTATTGTTTTCATTTGAACGTTCATTATGATTTACGTAGTCTTGTACGTCTGTTATAGAATTAAGGTACTTGTCCAAACATTCGTCACAATAATCTGTTAGATCATCAAACGCATGAGGCAAGAAAGCCCGAGCGGCTATAAAGTTACGTTCCCGTTGTTCATTTTCATTATCACGCCGATTATTTTCGCTAATTTGCATTGTATGTAATGCTATAAAACTGGCACATAAAGCAATGATTGCAGATGTAAGAGTTTGCCATTCTACATAAAATTTATATACTTTATCCCATTCAAAGTTATAATGTAAAAAAGGAAATGGCACTATCATCAAGTATATATAAACAATTATTGTAGCCACAAATATTTCTTTATAATTCATATAATCTCCATCAGCAAAAACAAAGAACTAAAAGCTTAAACCTGCTTCACAAGCTCCATTGGCAAAAACATTTTTAATGGGTCAACCAACGATGGACAAAACCCATGTTTTTCGTAAAATTTCTGAGCATTAACATCCTTAGCATGAACAATAAGTAGCTTAAGTCCGCCAATTTCAGCCGCCCGAATGGTGCGAAGTATGGCATCCTTAAGTAGTGCGCTACCTAGTTTTATATTTTGATATTCCTTATCCACGCCCAAGAGGGCAAGTAGCATAATAGGTATAGGATATTTGCCGCTGCCTTTTACTATTATAGGGGGCAATTCGTTGGAATTAAGCTGCCCGAATACTAATGAATAGAAACCTTTAACTGCACCTTTTTGGTCACAGCAAACATAATTACGCACCAGACCACGATTTTGATTTTGTAAAGCGTATGCTTTTAAATATTTATTAAGCGGCTCACTACCGCAATCAAATAATGTACGTTCATGTTCTGACTTAAGCTGAATAACAGGACACAAACCTAGATTATTCATCTAAAATACTCGGTTCAGATAGTAATTTGCGCATAGCTTGGACGTTGCTGGGTGGTGGATTATCCAATATTTTAAAAAAATGCTCTATTTCCTTCTCACTCATAGTAATCTGTGTTTGATCCGCCAACAACTCACTAGCGGCATTATAAGCGTTTTCAATCATGAATGAACTAATAGTGGTATGACGCATCCGAGCAGCACGAGAAATAACCTCCTTGCGCTCTGGGTCTATACGCATACTAATCCGCGTTTCCTTATGATCTGTTGTTTGGGTTGGTTGCATTGTGGCTACTCCATTTTTTGTAACAATGTTCCCATTGTACACCCAAAATGGCGATATTGCAACTTATGGTTTTTCTACAATCGCTTGCAAATTTGCCAAGCCTTTTTCAAACTGCCCACCAACCATTTTTTCACAATTCATAAACAAACTGACTGCTTTACCCACAAAACTATTTTTACCATACATACTCCAAGTGACGAGCGTAGAATTACCATCCGCTTGGAAAGTGAATTCGGCTATATTGGTCGCCTGCATAGGTTTTAGAAATTCCATTTTGAACTGGATATATTCATTGGGTTTGCTTTGCGTATTAGTCATAATCCCCGAACCAACCTGATTATTTCCTTCCCAACGCAGAATACTACCCTCACCTTCGGCGGCACCCTCAAATGTGCTTTTGGAAGCCGGATCAATTTTCGCCCAAGGATTCCACTCATTAAATTTATGCAGATTATTCACATGCGGAAATATAGTTGAAGTGGGCGCGGCAATTAAAAGCGAGCGCGTAATACGAAAATCACTGGGTTGCATCACGACAACAGTAATAAATATGGCAATTACAACGAGTAAGCCGACAAAAATTTGGGTCATAAAAATTGCTTTCTATAGCTAATATTAATATTTATGCTGATAGTCTTTCTGTGTGGATAAAGCCCACCTACGCACTGCGTGCTTCGTCGTGGCATCCGCTTCACACGCTCCGGCGTAGTCACGCCGTAGCTAAATTTTGGCTTCGCCAAAATTAGCGAAGGCGGATGGTCGGAACGACAGGATTTGAACCTGCGACCCCTAGTCCCCCAGACTAGTGCGCTACCGGGCTGCGCTACGCTCCGAAATTATATGCCGAAAGGAAAACTTATCTAGCACACCTCTAACAACATGTCCCTTAAAATTTCTATTTCTGTGCATAATTGCTGCAAGCGGTTGTTATCCGCGATGAAAGGGGCGGCGGGGATTTCTTCTGTGGCGGGTAATAAAGGTAGCTTGGGGATGGAGGCTACGATGGTGGCTACGTTTATTTCCGATTTTTTGTTGGGCTGAGTGGGTTTGGGTTGGTTTTCTAAAGCGGATAGTGCGCCTTTGATGGTGTAGCCCTCTTCATGCAGCATGCGTTGGATGGTTTGCAATGTGGCAATATCTTCGGGGCGGTAATAGCGCCTCCCCCCACTGCGTTTTACGGGTTGTAATTGGGGGAATTTGCTTTCCCAAAAACGTAAAACATGCTGGGGGAGTTCCAATGAGTCCGCAACTTCGCTGATGGTACGCAAGGCATTCGCAGATTTGCCGTTTGTTCCAGCCGAATCTGCTTTTCCCTCTGGTGCTTTGGCACCTTCCGCTTTGGACATTTACTTGCCTTATTTGCTATCTTTATTGTCACGCACATGACCACCCAAGCCTTTATTTACGGCTTTGCGCAATAAATTAGATGGGGTGAAAGATAATACTGTACGGGCAGTGATTTCTACTTCTACGCCGGTTTTAGGGTTACGACCTACGCGCGGATTTTTTGTGTGCAAATCAAAAGAACCGAAGTTAGAAATTTTAACCACTTCACCTTCGCCCAATGTTTCGGACAATATGTCGAATAGACCATCAACTAAGTCTAATGACTCGCTAAGTGGAAAACCAACTTCGCGATAAACAGCGTTTCCTAAACGTGCACGAGTTACAGTATCTGACATAATCTTCTCCAATTTCAATGACTCACCATCTTATAATACAAGTTCCCCAGGTAAGTCCAGCCCCTAATGCAGGACAAACCACTAAATCACCATTTTTTATTTTTCCATCTAAACAAGCTTGTGCCAAAGCCAAGGGAATAGAGGCAGAAGAAGTGTTGGCGCTATGGGCAACATTCATGATTATTTTTTCTTCGGGAATATTTAGTTTTTTGGCGCAGGCGGTGAGAATTCTAGCATTCGCCTGATGAGGAACTAACCAATCTATATCCGCAATGGTTAAACCGAGATTTTCTAAAGATTGTGCCGCAGAAGTGGACATTTTGCTCACCGCATGGCGAAAAACTTCTTGCCCTTCCATGCTCAATACGCCTGATTTTTGCGTACTGGAAACCCCGCCATCAGTTTTTAATATATCTGCATAAGCACCATCGGCGGCTAAATGTGAAGATAAAATCCCCCGTTCGCGCCCTTGTTCATCTTTTGCATCCTGCGCTTGTACTAATACTGCGCCTGCGCCATCGCCAAATAAAATGCAGGTTCCCCTATCTTGCCAATTAACCACGCGTGACATAGTTTCGGCACCAATTACCAAGATGGTTTTTTTTTGCCCACTGCGAATAAAGCCATCCGCAACCGCCATGGAATAGACAAAGCCCGAACAGGCGGCTTGCAGATCCATTGCACATGCGTTTTTGCAACCCAAGGCATGCTGGACTCGGGTTGAAGAACTGGGGAAAGTTTCATCGGGGGTGGCGGTGGCGAGGATAATCATATCCACATCTTCGGGGGAAATACCTGCGGTTTGTAAAGCTTGTGCACCAGCTTTGCTGGCAAGATGCGAGGTATATTCACCTTCTGCGGCGATATGGCGCTCAATAATTCCTGTGCGCTCGCGTATCCATTGATCATTAGTATCAAGGGTTTCTTCTAATTTTTTATTGGTAACAATATTTTCGGGGAGATATTTCCCATAACCAGTGACTACCGCACGCATTTACAATGCCCCTTCAAGGATTTTTTCTCTTACTATATTATTGGAAGAAACACTTCTATGGGGAATATTGAAACTGCTTGCATCGGCAATGCCACCCACGCGCTCGGGATTTCGGGCTAGTTCTTGGGTGATATTCTCGTTTAAATTCAAAGCTACCAGATTATAAGCCTCGCGAATGGCGCAAGAAAATGCATAAGCGTCCGCTCCGCCATGGCTTTTTACGGCGATTCCATTTAGCCCCAAGAAAACTGCACCATTATAACGGCGCGGGTCTAAGCGTTTTTTCAAACCTGCTAAGGCTGGACGCGCCAACATATAACCCATTTTTCCTAATAAAGAGCTACGTAGTGCGCCAGCTAATTGGTTGTAAAAGAAACTAGCTGAACCCTCTACGGTTTTTAGGGCAATATTACCCGCGAAACCATCGGTTACCACCACATCTACCACTGCTTGCATTATGTCGTCACCTTCGACGAAACCGCAGAAATTCATATTCTCGCTGGCTTTAAGTATTTGTGCGGCTTGTTGAATTTCCTCGCGCCCTTTTACATCTTCCGAGCCAATATTTAGCAAGCCAATGCGAGGATTTGCGATGCCCAAAACTGTGCGGGCATAAGCCTCGCCCATAGAGGCAAACCCGCATAAATCACGCGCGTCGCACTGCACATTCGCGCCTAAATCCAGCATTAATATATCGTGGTGAGTGCTGGGAAGAATGCCTGCAATGGCTGGGCGCGAAATGCCGGGTAAGGTTTTGAAAACAAATTTCGCCATCGCCATAAAAGCGCCAGTGTTACCAGAAGATACTACGCCAGCGGCGATGCCTTCTTTTACGGAATCTATCGCCATGCGCATACTGCTTTGTCTGCCTTGGCGCAGCGCAAGCGAAGGCTTATCCTGCGGGGCAACTACAGAATCGGTATGCACCAGTTCACAAACTGGAGCTAGTTCGGGAAAACGGGCAAGATGAGGCTCAATCTCCCGAGTGTTTCCGAAGATAACAAAGCGCAAACCTGGAAGATTCTTAGACGCAATCTTTTTAAGAGCAATTGCCGCCCCTTCCACTGCAACTACGGGACCATGGTCACCACCCATTGCATCAAGGGCCAAAATAACACCAGATTTACTCATAAAACCCCGTCAAAACAGGTGAAAAAACTACAAATTCACTTTGTCAGTAGTAACTTGACGACCATTGTAATGTCCGTCGGGAGATACGTGATGCGGGCGGTGTAATTCGCCTGTAGTTTTGTTTTCAACCGTAGTGGTTTTGTCTAATTTATGGTGCGCTCTACGCATACCTTTGCGTGAAGGCGAGGTTTTTCTTTTAGGTACAGCCATTTCTTTAATCCTTTAAGCACTTGTATTTCTATTTTTTATTCTACAAATTCAAATAATTAGGTTCAACCCCCAATATTTTGATTTAGTAAAGGGGAGCGACTATAGAATAAAATATTATAAAATCCAGCATAATCATAGTGGAGCGTGTAAAAACTCTACATCATGTGATTTTTTCAACATAAATCATTCCCTTTCTTATGTCCATTATGTTAATGTGCAAAAATGAAAATAAATGAAAATAGTCCTAACAGGTTGCTGAAAAATTATTTATGTGAGGGAATTTTTAGGCATTTCTGCACGGAAAACCGCAGTGTAGCGGCGCTACATGAGGATTTGAGTACAGAAAAACGTGAAAAATTACCCACAGAAATCATTTTTCAGCAACCTGTTAAAATATGTGCAATCATCGTGGCTTATCACACGGGAGAGTCGATTGCCAAAGTAATTGCGGCAATTTCTGGGCAAATACAACATTTGGTTATTATAGATAATTCTGCGGATGAGAAAACGCTGGGTTTTTTACATGATATAAAGAGTCAAAACACTGAATTTTATACTATTATAAATAATAAAGAAAACAATTTTGCCGCAGCGCAGAATTTGGGCATAGAATACGCGCAAAAAGATAATTATGATTTTGTGCTGTTGATGGATCATGATAGCACCCCAGCACCCAATATGGTGGAAATATTATTAAATGCTTGGAAAAACCATATAAATAAAGAAAATATCGGGATTATCGCGCCTTATTTGCAAGATGAACATTCAAAACGCACTCCACGTTATCCGCAATTAGTGGGGAAAACTGGGTGGAATAAATATATATTTCATCGGGTGGGATTGGAAAAAGCCCCAATACAAGAAAATTTATTTAGTGTAATCTCTTCGGGTAGCCTTATTCCTATGCATGTTTTTGAAAAAACTGGATATATGGATGAGAGTTTTAATATTGATTATGTCGATATTGATTTTTGTCTGCGCGTGGTTTTACAAAATTTACAAATAATTGCCGTGCGAGATGCGGTTTTGCATCATAAGCTTGGGCTTTGTGAAGACCATAATATGTTGGGGTTGTGTGTTACCACCACCAATCATAATTCCAATCGTTTATATACTATTTCGCGCAATCGCATTGTGACTTGGAAGCGTTATGGCAGAAAAATTCCTGCCTATTTACTGCATGATATGGCGGCGATGGCTTATGATTTTGTAAAAATTATATTTATTGAGCAAAATAAACTCGCAAAATTACGCTCCGCCCTCCACGGCATTTGTGTGGGAATAATGAGATGAGTCGCCCTGCCCCTTCTTTGGCAGAACTTATTGCCGCCAATAGCAATGCCTTAGCTAAAAAAAATGGTTTGGAAGTTAAAATATCTTCTGCTGCAGAGTATAATAATGCTGCGCTTTTGCCTGTAATCAATAATTCTTGGTTAACCAACCTGAATATAGATAAAAAATCAGCTAATTTACAACGCGCCGAGGCAGATTTATGGGCGTTGGCACATCGGTTTTCTGCACCCTTATTACACCAACAAAATCGCCCAAACACTAAAGAATCCGCCAATTGTTTTGACCGTTTGGAAGCTATGCGATTAGAATTGTTAATTCAGGAAAATTACGCAGGGGTGGCAAAGAATTTAAATGAATTAATGCAAAAACATTGTGAAAACATTGCGTTGGAGAGCACGCCTCCTTGGGCGGAGATATTGGCTTTATTATTGCGTAAAAAAGTTTTGCAGATTACCACCCCCAATCATATAAACCCATTACTGGATTTTTTTGCGCCACAGATTAATGAAAAAGCGCAAGATTTGTTGCAAAAAATGGCGGATAATCTCCGTGTACAGGCGGATTTTGCGCAATATGCAATAGCATTGATTGATTATTTATCCTCCGCCCAGCAACCAGAAAAAGGCGATGCAGAAGCTCCACAGGCTGCTGATGCGCCAACAGACGAAAATAAAGATGAGCAGCAAGATGATTTGCAAGCAGATAATGATAAAACAGAAAAAAGTGCGGATAGTGCAGAGTCAACGCAGCAAATATTAGGCAGTACAGAGGAAGATTTAAGTTCAAAAGAGTTAGAAAAACTGGTGGTTTTAACCCCTGAATTAAGTGACATTTCAGAAGAGTTAGCAGTTAATTATAAAAATATTGTCGATAATTATCATGTTTTTACCAATAAATATGACGAAATAATCCCCGCACATAAACTAGCATCCCCCGAAGAGTTGCTCCGCTTGCGAGGACAGTTAGATTTAAAACTAACCGAAGTGCGCGGCAGTTTTTCCAAGCTCGCCGCCGCTTTGCAACGCGTGCTTATGGCGCAACAGAGAAGACAATGGGAATTTGATTTAGAAACCGGGCGCTTAAATAGTGCTAGGCTTGCCCGCATGGTTGCCAACCCCACCCAAAGGCTTATTTTTAAACAAGAAAAAGAGCGTAATTTTCGTGATACTATCATCACCTTGTTATTAGATAATTCGGGATCAATGCGCGGACGACCCATAACTCTGGCGGCTTTGAGTGCAGATATTTTGGCAAAAACCTTGGAACGTGCAGGCATAAAAATAGAAATTCTCGGCTTTACCACCCAAGATTGGAAAGGTGGAAAAAGCAATAAAGAATGGCAAGCAGCGGGCAAGCCAGCAAATCCGGGAAGATTAAACGATTTAAGGCATATTATATATAAAGCGGCGGATACGCCTTTGGTGCGTGCGCGGCGCAATCTGGGATTGATGCTGAAAGATACGTTGTTAAAAGAAAATATTGATGGTGAAGCTCTGCTCTGGGCAGTTTCGCGCCTGCAAGCTCGCCCAGAAACGCGCAAAATATTAATGGTGATTTCTGATGGTGCGCCCGTGGATGATGCCACTTTATCTTCTAATAATTCAGGTTTTTTAGATAGACATTTGCGTGAAACTATCAAAAAAATAGAAAAAGATAAAGAAATTGAGCTGGTTGCGATTGGAATTGGGCATGATGTGACGCGCTATTATCAACGCTCAGTCACCATTCGTGATGCTTCCAGGCTGGGTGAGACTATGACTCGGGAGCTAGTGGCGTTATTTGCGGACAAGAATGCGAAATTGTAATGGAAATGTAATAAAAACCTTTATTGCTCTATGCTATATTGTATTGGTTAACCCTAAACGACAGTAACGTTAATATTAAAAACAATATTTTTTTTCAAAACAACTCTCTCCGTCGGCACGGGAATGACGACGGAGAGAGTTGTAATATTGTTATATTTCAATATATAAATGCTGTATTAATAGTGCTGTCGTGTAAGGTAATATTGGCTATATAAAAACAATAAGGATAAAAAATGTCTAAAGAACCCAAAAAACTATTTCCTGAGCAATTTCAAAAAAGCCAATGGGTAGAGCCAAATGCAAAACAACCAGAGGCAGATGTCTTAGCTGAGCAACCTAAACCTATTCCTATAGCGGAAGCTACTGTGCCAAAACCAGTGATTGTTGGTGAAAAAACCGTGACACATTTAGATTTTGGTGAATTTAAGGAAAACCAATGGGGCAAGCCAACTGGTACAGGCTTTATAATAGGATAAATAATATTATACCTAAACCAAATGATTTTGCGGATTTTCTACACTGCGATATTTAGCCAACTAATAACAGGAAAAAGCTTGAAATAGCAATAAGTATTACTGCGCTTTTTCCTGTTATTATTTGACAAAATATCTTGGTATAAAATCCGCAAAATCATTTGGTTTAGATATAGTAGGTAAAAAAAGGGGCAGATAAAAATATCTGCCCCTTTTTAATTCCAGAGTCCACCAGAACTAGTCTAGCATATCTTTCTTACGCGACAATTTACGTTGACGGCGTTTTGCTTCAGCCGCTTCACGCACACGCGCTTCAGACGGTTTTTCGTAATGACGACGCATTTTCATTTCGCGGAAGATGCCTTCACGCTGCATTTTCTTTTTCAAAGCGCGTAGTGCCTGATCGACATTATTGTCACGAACACTTACTTCAACCACAGGAAATTACCTCCTTCCGCATTTTTAAGAGGATAATACTATATAGGTTTATATATGTAATGCAAGCAATATTAGAGCAATCTTTTGCTTGAAAAAACCCAAATGCACAGCATAATGAACGAGAATAGAAACTAAGGAGAAATTCATGAAAATTGGTAACGTAACCGCAGATCATCTACGCAGCTATATTGAACGTATTGAACGTTTGGAAGAAGAAAAAAGCAATATTGCTTCCGATATACGCGATGTATTCGCCGAAGCAAAAGGCAATGGTTACGACGTGAAAGCTATGCGCCAAATCATCAAACTTCGTAAAATGGAAGCGCATGAGCGTGATGAACAAGAACATATGCTAGAAATTTACAAACGTGCATTAGGCATGGTAGAAAGCGTTGAAGAAGACGAAGCAGCTTAATCTCTAACTGGTGTCAGCTTTAGGGGAAAATGCACTCTACACGACAGCAAGGTTAATAAGACTGCAATGTATTGAATAATGATTGTTTTTCTGCACTCTCGGTTGTCATCCCCGCTCTTTAAGCGGGGATCTCAGGATACGAATTCGGTCTTTTTTGTGTCCCGAGATCCCCGCTTAAAGAGCGGGGATGACAACGAATAGCATTGATATATATAAATAAATTTATTAGCAGCACGAATTATTGTTACCCATGCTTGCGCTTCAATGCATTACTCGGACGTACAAATAACTTATCTTCTAACGGCAAATCAAACTTGGCATCACTCAAGGAAATATTGGTGGTTTGGGCTTGGGCGTCTTTGAGGATTAGGTTACGTAACTGCAAGGGAGAGTCGGAGAATTCCATAGTTAATTCGCCATCTGCTTTTTTATCTGTTTGGGTGATGCGGATACGGATAATACTATTTTGCTGGCTCGCTTCTTCTATTTGGATGGCTTTTGAGTTGAATTTTATATCTTTTTGCGCAAGGAATCCAGCTAAGGAATCATCAATTGGCAGGTCGGTTACTTGGTCTAATTCAGAGTCATAATAAGTCATCACACTGCCATCACTCACCATTAATATAGGGGTGGGAGCGTCATATTGCCAACGCATTTTACCAGGGCGTTTTAGAAAGAACTTGCCAGAGCTTATGTCGCCATTGGGAGCTGATTGCATGAAATTTGCTTGTAGGCTGGTGAGTTTTTGTAAATATTGTTCAACCCTGGCAATAGTTGCGGGTTGGATATTGTTGCTAGCTAAACTGGGCAGCGGCAAGAAGCTAATGGTTATTATTAAAGCTCTTAGAAGGTTTTTGCACATGTTGCTATCTTTGTAGTTATTATATTATAATGTTCGCATTTTACGCATTTTACGCAAATTGTCCAGCCGCATGACCAGACGACCACGCCCATTGGAAGTTAAATCCGCCTAAATGCCCTGTGACATCCACCACTTCACCAATAAAAAATAAACCGGGAACTTTTTTACTTTCCATAGTTTTAGAAGATAACTCGTTAGTATCAACTCCGCCGCGCGTTACCTCGGCAGTACGATAACCTTCGGTTCCGCTGGGAATTGGTTGCCAATTATTAATCGCATCGCCAAGTTGGTGGATTTTTTTATGCGATTGATCAGCCAGTTTGCCGGTAATATTTTGCTGGGCAATAATATATTTGGCAAGATTCTTGGGTAATATTTGGGCGATAATGCTGGCTGGTTCTTGCCGAGGATGGTTGAGCTTGGCGGCTAACAATATTTTTTCCACCTCTAACTGAGGGGCAAGATTTATATTTACCGCCGTGCCAGATTGCCAATAAGAAGAAATTTGCAAAATCGCAGGACCACTTAACCCTCGATGGGTGAATAATATTGCTTCTTTAAAAGTTTGTTTTTGATAACTAACAATAGCATCAACCGCAATGCCTGAAAGTTGCACATCATGATTTAGCATAGTAAAAGGCACTAATGCGGGGTGAGTTTGTACTATTTTTAGCCCAAATTGTCGGGCGATGTCATAACCTAATCCACTTGCTCCCATTTTGGGGATAGATAAACCACCGCAAGCGACGACCAAAGATTGGGCAGTGAATTTACCCATAGAGCTTTCTACACAAAAATTCTCACTACGATTTATAGCTTTAACTTCGGTATTTAATAATATTTCCACTCCTACGGCGCGACATTCGCTAAGCAGCATATCAATAATTTGTTGCGCCGAGACATCACAAAATAATTGCCCTAAGGTTTTTTCATGAAAAGCAATTTGGTGTTTTTTTACCAAGGCAATAAAATCCGCTGCGCTATAGCGTGATAATGCCGATGTACAAAAACTGGGGTTTTGCGAAATATAATTTTGGGGTGAGCTGTGTATATTGGTAAAATTACACCGCCCACCCCCAGAAATACGAATTTTTTCCGCAGCGCGGCGAGCGGAGTCTAAAATCAAGACTTTCCGCCCACGCCTGCCCGCTTCAATGGCGCACATTAAGCCAGCTGCGCCTGCTCCTATGATGATTATATCGGGCATTTTCATGGCTTAATATTTAATTGGGCGATAGTTTTTTCAAAATCTCCATCTTTTAATTCTGATTCTTGGCGATTTTTATGAAAAACATCATATTCTTTTTCTGCCAATTGTTTTGCTATTTCATGGGAGATTTTTCCTGCATGTTCTAAAATATTTCTATCATTTAATTTAAGAAACCCGTCTAATTTAATAATCCAATCTTGCATATTCATAGGAATACGGCGCATTGCCTGCCCTTCGGCAAAGACCAGATACTGCTCTACGAGATTATTAAGTGCGGCTAGTTCTTCGGCATCAAGATAGTTTTTTGCTATTACAACATCTTGTTTTCTTGGTTTTTCGCCTCGCCAGTTAGTTAGACCCATATTAGGTTTATTATTATCTGCACGGTTTTTGATTATTTCTGCTGCGGTTTGCCCCGTAATTGCCCAGTGCAATTTATTTTGTACGGTTTTAAAAAAATCTATACTAATATCTAATGTCGGGTCATAATCCACGCTAGTGGCGTAAATATCAGTAATTTTACGATAAAACCGCTGTTCAGACGTTCGTATATCCTGAATTCGGCGGATTAATTCTTCAAAATAATCAAAAGGTTGATTGGGGTTTTTCAGACGTTCATCATCCAAAACAAAACCTTTAATTATATATTCGCGTATATGCTGAGTTGCCCATTGCCGAAATTTAGTGGCGACATGAGATTTAACACGGTATCCAACAGAAATAATCATATCAAGATTGTAATATTTACTTTCTCGCTTAACTTCACGATTACCTTCTAACCGAACTTGTAAGAAATTCTTACAAGTTGTCGATTCAAACAATTCATTATCTTCATAAATATTTTTGATGTGGAGAGTTATGTTCTGTGGTGTGGTTTGAAACAGCTCCGCAATCAATGCTTGTGTCAACCACACCGTTTCCCGCTCAAAACGCACGTCAATCTTGGTGCGCCCATCTTCAGTTTGATAGATTATTATTTGCGAAGTTGTTTCCGCATCAATCATTCGGATGCACCATATCCTCTGCGCGTACCCATTGGTCAAATTGTTCGGCAGTTAATAGCTCCAACGCAATAGCGGCTTGCTTTAAGGTGCTGCCTTCTTTATGAGCTTTTTTGGCAATTTTTGCGGCATTGTCATAGCCAATATGTGGGTTTAGTGCAGTTACTAGCATCAAAGATTCATCACGAATTTGCGCTAAACGTGCCAAGTTAGCTTCAATTCCCACTACGCAATTATTAGCAAAGCTAACACAAGCGCCCGAAATTAAATTGATAGATTGCAATAGATTATAAGCAATTACGGGTTTGAAAACATTGAGTTCAAAATGTCCGTTAGAACCGCCAACACTGATGGCAACATTATTTCCCATCACTTGCGCGGCAACCATAGTCATAGCTTCGGACTGAGTGGGGTTTACTTTTCCGGGCATGATTGAAGAACCAGGTTCATTCTCAGGCAAAGAAATTTCGCCCAATCCACAACGTGGACCCGACCCTAACAAACGAATATCATTAGCAATTTTCATCAAAGATACGGCCAGCACATTTAATGCGCCTGAGAATTCCACCATTGCATCATGCGTTGCCAAGGCTTCAAACTTATTGGGGGCGGTGATGAAGGGTAAACCGGTTACGTTCGCAACTTCCTTAGCAAAATTTTCTGCAAAGCCTTTTTTGGTGTTAATCCCCGTACCCACCGCAGTTCCACCTTGGGCGAGCATATAAATACGTGGCAAAGCCGCTTGCACACGCGCAATTCCATATTCTAACTGTGCGGCATAACCAGAAAATTCCTGCCCCAAAGTAATGGGAGTTGCATCTTGTAAATGGGTACGCCCAATTTTTACGATGTCTTTAAATTCTTTTGCTTTAGCGTCTAAAGCTTTGTGCAATAATTGCAAAGCAGGAATCAGGGTTTTATTAGCCTCTACCCCCGTAGCAATATGCATAGCAGTGGGGAAAGAATCGTTCGAAGATTGCCCCATATTTACATGGTCATTTGGGTGTACGGGTTTTTTAGAACCAATTATGCCGCCTAAAATTTCAATCGCGCGGTTAGAGATAACCTCATTCGCATTCATATTAGTTTGCGTGCCTGAACCTGTTTGCCACACCTTTAAGGGGAAATGTTCGTCTAGTTTGCCCTCCATCACTTCGCCAGCGGCTTGGATTATCGCATCGCCAATAGTTTTATCTAAAATGCCCATTTGGATATTTACGACTGCGGCAGAGCGTTTCAGGGTTCCCAAAGCACGCACCAAAGGAATCGGCATAGTTTCAGAACCAATAGCAAAATTAATTAATGAGCGCCCAGTTTGCGCGCCCCAATATTTATTATTGGGAACGGAAATTTCTCCAAAAGAGTCCGTTTCCATGCGAGAATCGCTATTATTATCCGAAATTTTGATATTTTGAGCCATTATTGATGCCATTTTAGATATTCCTCTTTTGAAAATTGCTTGAACATGTTATACAAACCACCTCATCAAAAGACAAATAGTTTATAATGTTTCCTATCTCTATTACACAAAAACACCAAGCAATCTTATGGATGTTGCTGGCTAACTTCCTGACGGTTTCAGTCAACACGATTGCTAAATCTTTTGGAACGGATTTTCCTCCGTTTCAGATGGTGTTTTTCTATAATTTATTTGGGCTTTTATGGTTATTACCATTTATTAAGCGTGAAGATTGTCATGTGCGCTCACCACGCAATAAATTATTTTTTCTACGTTCGGTATTAGAATTCGCTGGTTTTGCCTCGGTATTTTTTGCGTTGGAATATATTCCTTTGCCAACGCAAGCTTCTTTGGGGTTTACCTCGCCAATTTTTAGTGCAATTTTAGCTATCTGGCTACTAAAAGAACAAAATAGTCTGGCACGCTGGATTTCTTTAGTGGTTGGATTTGCCGGAGTTTTAGTAGTTACACAGCCGTGGAATAATAATATTGATGCGCATGCCTGGATGGTTATTTTCTCTTCGCTGTGCTTTGCTGGCTGCGGAATATGCATCCGCAAATTAGCCAGTAGCGAAAAACCCTTGCGCATAACTTTTTATATGCTGGTGATAACCAGTGTTATTTCTTTGCCCTTTGCTTTGTTGGATTGGCATCCGCTACATTTGGGGCATATTCCGTTGTTATTACTGATGGGAGCAATGGTTACATTAGCACAAACAGCCGTTTCGCAAGCATTGCATAAAGGAGAGGTAACCTTAGTCTTGCCCTTTACCTTCGCTGGGTTAATTTGGGCATCGCTTTATGGCTGGCTGATTTTCGACCAAACGGTTGGTGTTTGGACTTATGTCGGCGCGGCGATGATTCTTAGCGCGTCTATTTATGTGGCACGTCATACCCCCAAAGAAGACACCGAAGCAGTAGAAATTGCCTCGGTTGCAGGCTAAATCTTCACAAAATCGTCACACAAAATCTTTTTAAAATCTGTTATGGTTAAAGCATAATAATAGAGGAATTGTGTGGAAACAGGATTGGTAGATAAAGTAGAAAACCGTTTTAAGTACGCCTTTGATGGTGCGCATAAGGTTTTTGGAAAGGCAGGCTTTATTGGCGCGATGATTGGAGTCGGGCTAGGGGTGGTTGCTTTATCTCTTGGTTTTATTGATATGGGGCAAATACCTGAATTTGCTTTAGCACATTTTGTTGGTCATGGCGCATACGACGCTTGGAAGCATACTTCATCACGATTTCAAGAGGCAACTGAGCATAATAGAAGGCTCTCAGCGGCAATGTTGGAGCAAGGAAAAGGACTGGGATTGGAACAATCTGTGGAGGTTCCAGGATTTTCCACTCCAGAAATGTCGCCCATAATGGCGGATGCCCCCCAACCTTCGGCAAAGGTACAGCAAATTTTAGCCGAAGGTAGCAAAAAAGCCCAAAATAGCTGGGCAGAAAATATGCAGCCCAATGCGCAGCAATCTGCGGTTACGGCGCTTGCTTAAATTGCTTTGCTTTAGTATCATCCAGCTAGAAATTTTCTGGTGAGCGAACATGAACCAATCTCGTGAAGATATAAAAAATCTTATTTTAACCCAAGCGATTAAACTTTCTCAATTTGAAGGTTGGACGGAGTCTATGTTGGCGCATGCCGCGCAAAATTCTGGGTTTTCAACTTTAACTGGTGCGAGAATTTTTCCTGAAGGCGTGGCGGAACTAGTCGAATATTTTTCTAAAGCGGCTGACCATAACATGTTGGAAAATATTGATTTAGATATGTTATCTACATTACGCATACGCGATAAAATCGCTTATTTAGTCATGCTGCGTTTGCGTTTTATGGCGGATAAACGCGAATCATTGCGCAGAGCAATTGGTTTTTCCAGTCTGCCCCAAAATGCCTTACGCGGAATGCGTTCAGTTTACAAAACCGTGGATGACATCTGGTATGCGGCCGGTGACAATGCCACAGATTTTAATTATTATAGTAAGCGTTTTTTACTAGCGCAGGTATATGTTTCCAGCTCGTTAGTGTTTTTAGACGATGCCAGCGAAAATTTTACACAAACGGAAGAATTCCTACGGCGTAGAATCGATAATGTGATGAATATTAATAAAATTAAGGCAAAAATGAGCAGTTTTAAGATGTCAAGTCCGCTAAAGGCGGCGGCAAATAGAAACTAATCATTAATCGACACAAAACATATTTAGCAAAAATTCTCTATAAACATCGCGTAAACCATAAAGCACATCCACTGCTACGCATTCATTTACTTTATGCGCGGTGGCTCCCGTGGTGCCAAACTCTATAACTGGACAAAAATCTTTAATAATTCGTGCGTCCGAAGTTCCCCCCGTGGTTGAAAGATTAGGTTTATGACCTGTTGTTTTTTCTACCGCTCCAACCAAAGCATTTTTCAACTTATCATTATTAGTCAAAAAAGCATCACCACTAACGCGCATTTGCAGCTCATATTCACCACCCACTTGCTCGCAAATATTGCGGACATATTCCTGAATTTCTGTTGGAGAATGTAAATCATTAAAACGGATATTAAAAACCGCGCGCGCTTCGGCAGGAATCAAATTGCTAGTAGGATTGCCAACATCAATAGAGGTTACTTCTAAGTTACTCGGCGGAAAAAATTCAGATCCTGCATCAATCGGCGCCGCTTTCAAAGCATGGAGCATATTTATTAATCGCGTATTGGGGTTTTCTGCCAGAGCAGGATATGCCACATGCCCTTGTTTGCCAATAACCCGTAATTTTGCCAACAAACTACCACGCCGTCCTACTTTGCACATCTGCCCTAAAAAATCAGGGTTAGTAGGTTCTCCCACCAAACAATAATCTAATTTTTGCCCCTGCTCTTGCAGCCAATGCAACATTCTTGGTATTCCGTCGGTTCCATCACCTTCTTCATCAGCAGTCATTAATATACTGATTTTACCTTCTACGCCTTGCTTAACAAAGTCTGCCGCTGCCGCCACCATCGCTGCCACTGCGCCTTTCATATCCTCCGCACCGCGACCATATAAAACGCCATCTCGCACTACGGGCACAAATGGAGGCGAATCCCAAGCAGCCACATCCCCAGCAGGAACTACATCAATATGCCCAGCCAAACAAACATTAACGCCACCAGCACCCCAACTAGCATATAAATTTTCCGTTTCGCCAAATTGCTTGCGCCACACCAAAAATCCCAGTTCATGCAACCAGTTTTCCATTAAATCAAAGCACCCAGCTTGTTGTGGAGTAACCGATGGACAGGCAATCAGGGCTTTGGCTAATTCTAATGGGTCATTTAAATTCATTATGTAATCTCATATTAATTCTATTTTAGCAAAGCTAGCTGCTTTACGTAAATCCATATCTAATGTTGCTAAGGGTATCTGTTTTCTGATTGCTAGTTCTAAATAAGCAGCATCATATCCAGTTAGGGAATGTTTTTTTGCTAAATATCGTACATCATTCAATATAAAATCTATACCTTCATAATCAACAATAAAATCCAGGTTGTTGATTTCTTCAACAAAAAGTTCCGCCTGCTCACTTGATATAACGCCAGTTTTTTGTAATTTAAGCAGTACAGAAATAAATTCATACCGCCATAGAACGGGAACAATTGCTTGTGATTTGCCGTTAAGAAGTGATAATATTTTATCCGCATAATCATGGGTGCTTTCTTGTGACAACCAGCGCATTACCACCGAATTATCTAGTACAAAAAGAGGACTCATCTACGCGCATCTTCATCAAGCAATTTACTAATAATATCTTCCGACACAGAAATATTTTTTCGCATATTTCTTATACGTTCTATTGCACCTTGTTTTGTAGAATTTAACTTAATAGACATTTTTTTATTTATTTTATCCAAACCAATATCAAATATATCCATCTCACTAGCAACCATACCTGCTCTTATAAATGCCTGTGCTGCTATTTCCTGATCTGGTCTTAAATGTATATCCATAACCATATACCTCAACATGTTTTTACATTAAAACAGTAACATATTTCATACAAAACTGTCAAAAATAAAATATGGTTACCGAAAAATATGCTTAGTATAAAACTACAAACTAAACCGCTCGCCCAAATAAACTCTCCGTACTTCTGCATTGCTTACAATATCCGCAGGGGAGCCTTCCATCAGCACCATTCCATCGTGGATTATATAAGCGCGGTCGATAATATCTAAGGTTTCACGCACATTATGATCGGTGATTAACACACCAATGCCGCGATCTTTTAAATGTGATACAATCTGGCGAATATCTGCCACGGCGATAGGGTCAATCCCTGCTAATGGTTCGTCTAATAATATAAAAGAAGGATTGCCAGCTAGAGCGCGGGCGATTTCTACGCGGCGGCGCTCCCCACCAGAAAGTTGTGCTCCTAAGGCTTGGCGGAGGTGGGAAATAGAAAAATCACCTAACAAAACATCTAGTTTTTCCTGGCGACGAGCTAAATCTGGTTCGTTTACTTCTAATATTGCGAGAATGTTTTGTTCAACCGTCATACCGCGAAACACCGAGGCTTCTTGCGGCAGATAGCCAATGCCCAAACGTGCACGACGATACATCGGCAATTGGGTGATGTCTTCACCATCTAAAAAAATTTGTCCCCCATCGGGCGCAACTAAACCGGTAATCATATAAAAACAGGTGGTTTTTCCTGCTCCATTGGGTCCGAGCAAGCCGACCGCTTCACCCCGACGAAGAGAAATACTTACATCGCGCACTACTAAGCGGCGGGAATATTTCTTTTGCAGACTGCGCGCCTCTAAACCAGATGGTTTATCTAGCAATTGCGCAATTGCATTATTTCCATTCGTAGCAGATTCTTTTTGCTGCATACCAGACTCCTGTTGTGCCTATTTTGCATTATTTTGTGCTGCACTGCAAGGAAATACTATTCAGGATTCACGGTGAAATGCTAAATCGTTAATTTTGTTGTTTTTGCTAAAGTTCTCTCCTTTGTCATGCAGCACGTAGAGCGGCATCCATGCCAAACCATTGGCTTTTCAGCTAGTTGATAGGCATGGATACCGTCCTTCGACGGTATGACGATGGATAAATTAGTAAAAAAAGAAAAATTAACGATTTAGCATTTTGCCCTGATTCAGGATTACTCCCCAACACACCAATGCAACACCGCTTTTTGTGCGTGAAGTCGGTTTTCTGCTTCATCAAATATAACGGATTGTTTGCCATCAATTACCTCTGCGGTTACTTCTTCTCCTCTATGAGCTGGCAGGCAATGGAGAAAAATTGCATCTTTATCAGCAAGTTGCATCAATTCTTGCGTGACTTGATAAGGGGCTAATATTTGCATGCGTTTTTGGGCATCAGTATCTCCCATAGAAACCCAGGTATCTGCATTTACTGCATCGGCATTTTTAACTGCTTCTTGAGGATTATTAGTTAAAGTAACATCTGCACCTTGTTTTTGGGCATATTCCATATATTCCGCACTGGGTGGTAATGAATCCGGGCAGGCTAATTTCAAAGAAAAACCGAATTTTACTGCGGCAGTTATCCATGAATTAGCCATGTTATTCCCATCCCCCACCCAAGCGATGCTTGCACCACGAATAGAACCACGATGTTCCTCATAGGTGAGAATATCCGCCATTAATTGGCAAGGATGCACCACATCGGTTAAGCCATTTATAATCGGAACATCGGCATATTCGCTCAAATCGTTTAGGCTGGAATGGCAATTAGCACGCATCATAATCGCATCCACATAACGTGATAAAACTCTCGCCGTGTCGGCAACGCTCTCACCACGACCTAATTGTAAATCGTTAGAGGGTAAATGAATGGCATGACCACCCAGCTCCAACATGGCTGCCTCAAAAGAAACTCGTGTTCTGGTTGAGGGTTTTTCAAAAATCATTGCTAATTTGCGACCACTCAATTTGGGGTGCGCTTTGCCAGATTTACGCGCATCTTTCATTTGTCGTGCCATGTCAATAATGGCGCGTAAAGTCATGGCATCAATATCTTTTAAGTCAATGAAATTTCTAATCATTTTTTTTGTTTCCGTATAGTATATTAGTTATAATTGACGAAGAATTGTAATCGCTTCGTCTATATGAGAGTTGCTAATGTTTAAAGGAGGCAATATCCTTAATATTCCGCTGGTTGCTGGGGCAACTAACAAACCTGCTTCGCGTAAAACTTCAGTAATTTGAAACCGATTCTGGGGATTTTGCAAAACTAATGCCAGCATCAAACCTCTTCCTCTTGCTTCAACAAATATATGGGGTAAATCTTTAGCTAATTTTTCTAATTCTGCGAGAAATTTCTCTCCCAATCGTGAAACTTGCGGCAGAAAATCTGCTTGCATAATTTCGTGCAACACTGCTTGACCAACCGCCATTGCCAAAGGATTGCCCCCATAAGTTGAACCATGCGTGCCCATTTTCATACCACTAGCCGCCTTATTCGTTGCCAAAGCCGCCCCCAAAGGAAAGCCTCCGCCAATACCTTTTGCACAAGCTAGTAAATCGGGAATAATTCCTGCTTTTTCAAAGGCGAATAATTCACCTGTGCGCCCATATCCACACTGCACTTCATCTAATGCTAATAAAATCCCCTGTTCATCTGCCAATGCGCGGGCGGTATGCAAATATTCATCACTATGTGCGCGAACCCCGCCTTCTCCTTGGATGGTTTCTAATAATATGCCCGCGGTTTTTTGGTTTATGGCTGCTTTTAAGGAATTTATATCATGGAATTTTACAGTGACAAACCCCGTAAGCAACTCGCCAAAACCTTCACGACTGGGTGCATTTCCGCAAGCGGATAAAGCTCCTAAGGTGCGCCCATGAAAAGCATTTTCGGCGATAATTATTTCTGTACGTTCTTTGTTTCCTTGCGCAAAATGATAATGGCGTATCATTTTTATTACGGTTTCTACCGCTTCCGTACCCGAAGAGCAGAAAAATACTTTGTCCGCAAAGCAATTTTGGGTAAGCAAATCAGCAAATTTATCTAATTCCTGATTATGGTAGAGGTTAGAACAATGCCATAATTTTTGTGCCTGTTCCACCAGCGCAGATACTAATTTAGGATGCGAATGACCCAGCAAATTTACCGCAATGCCCGAAGCAAAATCCAAGTATTTTTTGCCCGTATCGTCAAATAAATAAGCCCCCTCACCGCGCACCATACAAATATCTGCACGTCGATAAACAGGTAATAATGAATCTTTACAGGACATTTATTATACGCACTAAAAAAACGACTATTATCTGGTTATAAAGGCAGCATGTCAAGAACGCTTTTTTGGTACCAATATTTACCCTACACGACAGTAAGGTTAATAAGGCTGCAATATATTGATAATGATAGTTTTTCTGCGCTCTTGGTTGTCATCACCGCTCTTTAAGCGGGGATGACAACCAAGAGTTTTATAGATTTAAAAACTAACGCTTAGCTGTTTTGCGAGCGCTGCTGCTAGTAGATTTTGCTGCCGATTTTTTAGATACAGAAACCAATTTAACTGATTTGGCTGCTGGTTTAGCAACGATTTTTGCTTTAGCCTTTGGAGTTGCTTTTACAATGGCTTTCGCGGCTGACTTAGCTTTTGCCGGTGCTGCTTTTTTGGCGGCGGCTTTTCCTTTAGCTGCTTTAGCATTAGGTTTGCCTTTGCCTTTTTTCGGCAAAGAACGCGCAGTTGCACCAATATAAAGCTGACGCGGACGACCAATTTTTTGTTTGGGGTCTTCAATCATTTCTTTCCATTGCGCAACCCAGCCAGCAGTACGCGCAATAGCGAATAATACTGTGAATAGATTGCTAGGAATACCCATAGCGCGATAAATAATGCCCGAGTAGAAATCTACGTTTGGATATAATTTACGTTCGATGAAATATTCATCAGAAAGGGCAATGCGTTCTAGTTCCATGGCGATGGCTAATAATGGCTCATCTTTTTTGCCCACCGCATTGAGAACATCTTTGCAAGTTTTGCGTAAAACTGTCGCACGCGGATCGTAGTTTTTGTAAACACGATGTCCGAAGCCCATTAAGCGGAAGGGATCGTTTTTGTCTTTTGCGCGTTTGATAAATTCAGGGATGCGTTTAACATCGCCAATTTCTTCTAACATATTGATAACTGCTTCATTAGCACCACCATGCGCAGGGCCCCAAAGCGAAGCAATACCCGCACCAATACATGCAAATGGATTGGCGCCAGAAGAACCAGCCAGACGCACCGTAGAAGTGGAAGCGTTTTGTTCGTGGTCAGCATGGAGAATAAAGATTTTCTCCATTGCATCTACCAAGACAGGATTTACTTTGTATTTCTCGCAAGGAGTTGCAAACAGCATATATAAGAAATTTTCACAAAAGCCTAAATCATTATCAGGGAACATGAAAGGCTGCCCAATAGAATATTTATAGCACATTGCTGCAATGGTCGGCATTTTGGCAATCATACGGAAAGCGGCCAATTTGCGCTCTTCTGGGTTATGAATGTCTAAACTATCGTGATAGAAAGCGGAAAGTGAAGCAACTGAACCTACCATCAATGCCATAGGGTGTGAACGACGCGGAAAACCGCGGAACATGAAGCTGATTTGTTCATGCACCATGGTATGTAGAGTAATTTCGCGATCAAAGATTTTTTTCTCTGTTGCATTAGGCAAATCACCATTTAACAACAAATAACAAACATCAAGGAAATCATTATTATTCGCTAAAGTGTCAATATCGTAACCACGATAACGCAAAATCCCTTCGTCGCCATCAATATAGGTGATTTTAGAATCACAAGAGGCGGTGGACATAAAGCCCGGATCATAAGTGAAATATCCTGTGTCTTTATATAGCGCACTAATATCGATAACGCTCGGACCTTCAGTGCCATCATAAATAGGCATGGTGATGGTTTTTTTGTCAATAGTGAGCGTGGCGGTTTTTTCTTTAGCCATGATTAGTCTCCTTGAGAAATAATATATAGTTAATTAAGGCAACATTACTTTATTTATACTTGTCTATTCTTTTTCTCTACTTTTCAAACAAATTTCATCAAACCGTAACATGTTTTTTTCTCTAACTGTGTTAGTATAACATCATGAGTGAACAACCGCAGATAATCCAAGAACAAAATGCAGAGGGAAAAACCTATCGGGTTTTTCCTCAAGCACCGCGTACGGGCATTTCTGCCTTTATTGGTGAATCTGCTTTTACGGGCATGTTGGCTGGGGCGGCAGCACGATTTTTATTCGGTATGGGGGCTAGTTCCTTGGCTTTGCCCTTAATGGCAGGAGGTTTTGTTGTTGGAGCAATCATCAATAAAATGCAAACCGCTAAAGAAGATGAGCAAGGAATTGAAGTTGCCAAGCCAAGTATGCTTAATAAAGGTATGTTGCATGGGCTTTTGAGCGGCATTACCACAGTGGGAACTTTGGCTAGTCTGGCTGGATGGGCAGTTACTACCGCTGGATTTTCTGCTTTGTCGCTACCAATGCTTCCTATATTGGCGGTAGGTGCTGCGGTAGGTGCGTTTATGGGGGGCAAAACGCAAGAAAATATGATGGCGCAAGAATATAACGCAGTTCAGCAAGCTTATAAAGAACAAGAAACTTCTGCAGGATTGGCAAAAACTCCACAACGCGCTATTTCACCAGAGCAAGATTGGGGTTATCATCCCGCACAAGACAAAACCGTGAACTTCACTGATATGGTTAGTTCTCGTGGGCAGGCACTTTCTAATGGTCGAGTTTAATTTATTGCGACTTTCAATATCTAATAATTTTTCTCATAAAAAAAGGGGCTTCATAATGAAGCCCCTTTTAATTTTATGTAAATAATTATTTCTGTTCTTCTGGTTTAGCTTCTGTTGTTGCAGCAGCTTCAGGAGAGGCAGTTGTTGCTGCTGGTGCGGCATCTTTTTTAGCTGCATCATCAGTTGCAGGAGCAGCTTCACCAGTGCTTCCAGTAGTAGCAGCAGGAGCAGTAGATGCTTCTGGTGTTGCAGTAGCGGCAGTTGCAGGCTCAGTTGTAGTAGTGGTAGTAGCATCTGCTTTAGTTGCATCAGCAGTAGGCTCAGAAGCAGCAGGTACAGAACCGTCTACTTTAGCTGGTTGGCTGCTAACTTCTGCTGGTTGGCTAGATACTTCTTCATTCTTTTTAGAAAGAGATATAGCAGCAACGATGGCAACTACCAAAGCAGCTATAATAAATAATACATTCTTAGGCATGATATTCTCCAATAAATATAGTAAAATTAAAAATTTTTAGTTACGAAAATTAACCCTGACGCGCTTTAAAGCGAGGATTAGATTTATTAATTACGTAAATACGACCTTTACGACGAACTAACTGACAATTCTTATCACGTTTTTTTGCTGATTTCAGCGAGCTTAGTATTTTCATAAAATTCTCCAATGCACAATATGGAACGTTGATTAAGGTCAAAATACACTTATGTCAACTAATAATGTTTATATATGCAACACTAACACCAATAAAATCAAGAAACCCACCAATTATTAACAGCTTTACGCGGTCCGCAGGGGCTTTTTTCATTGCCTGCACAAGGGCTTTTTAAATCTTCTCTATCTCGGCTACAAGCATTGAGCGCAAGCAAAATTATGCTGCATAAAAATATGTTTTTTATCATTGTAAACTTCCTTCTTTCTGCCTTTCTCTACGCTCTAACAAGCGCGTTTCGGCACTATCATGGTCTTTACCACCTGATCCGAACCACTCATTAAACACTCCCGGTAAACGGTTTAGCTGCACTACCCCACTCGAAAGCTCTACGGCTAATTGTGGTATATGATCTATCATACTAATAGCAATATATACTAGTAATATAAATACTAAAATATTGCCAATTTCTATTGGTCTTTCATCTAATACGCTATTATCTTCTGCAATCATTTTTCCATCGGCAGTGGTTTCTTTATACAGTTTCCCATCAATTTTAAAACGCCATCCTTTTATATCATTGGGGGTGGCGGATAGTTTTTCGGTGCTGGTATAGCATAATTCCACCTTACCTTTGGGGGCTATTTCATCTATCGAAGATTGGATTAATAGCCCAAAAAATGCGATAAAACCAAACATCAAAATTGGTTGTAAGCTGAAATTAACCAACTGGTTTACCCAACCAATGAATAAATCCTTAGTGCGTCCAAACAATAAGAATCCTACAAATATCGGCGCTAAACCATATAAGATAGTGCGCACAACTAATGATAAGGCATAAATTTGTCCGACCTTCATCAGCATCATAAATAATTGCACGATTGCCCAAGCAAGTGCCAAAAATATTGCCACGCCAAAAGGTGAACCACCAGCCGCCCCCACCACCATAACTAACATACGCGGAGAAAGAGCTAGTTCAACAATTTTAGTTAATGAATCTAATGGTTTAGTTACCGCAGTATTAGCATCTAAACCGGCACATAAACCCTCTAATTCTGCGCCTGAGCCAATTGCTGACATTTGGTTTATCAGGCAGTTAGTTCCTTCGGAAAAGAATTTAACAATAGTATCATTAAAAAATCCCCAGCCTGCGGGAGTAGCAATAAGTATAACAAAGCCAAATTTTATCAACCACATAATACTGGTGCTAGCATTAGCAGGCACAAAACCAAAGGTAAAAGATACGCCAAAAAATGCCACACAAATAACTAATAATGCTCCCAAAGCTCCCTTGTAGGAGTCACTTTCTATGATACCTTTATATAAATTTTCTGATATTGCTAAAAGTGCAGCATTAATTTTGCTAATAACATCAATCAAAAGTTTAGATATTTTATCCGTATGCTGCTCAAAATTACTCCCCGTAGTGCAGTTTTCGGGAGTGGCAGCACTCGCATCAAAGGAAAAAAACATTATCAGGGCAAAAAACATTACCCAGCCAATTGATTTATAATGTTCTTTCAGCTTGCGTTTAACTGGTTGCAGCTTATAATTTGCCAATGAAAAAAAGCAGCATCCATATAACATTGTGAGCAGAATTAAATCATATAAAAATATTTTATCATGCATATCAGCTACTTACCTTTCTTTTTCTTCGGAGTCTCTTTGCCATGAGCTCCTTCAGAACCAAAATGTTTATTGCCGATATATTCACCCAAACGCAACGAAGTATTAGAAATCTCGGAGGCGATAATAAGAGCGAATTCTTCCATTTTTAAAGCCAAATAAGTTACGAATAACAAAGCAAATATACTTAATGGATCAACTGGGAAAATGGGAAAATTTTCTTTATCTTTAATTTCGGGCAAATTCGTAGTATCCACCCCATCAAAATTCCATTCTCCTTCAAAAATCTGCCCGTCCACTTTGAAACGCCATTTTTTTACATCAAAAAATACCAAGCCCATTTTCTCGGTTTTTACCATACATAATTCAACTTTTTTACCACCTTGAATATTAATGGCATTATCTACCGTATCATTGAGCAAACCTACCATAAAAGCTAGCATGGCAAACAATAATATTGGCTGCACACTGAAATTCACCAACATATTTATCCAGCCTGTAAAATATCTTTTGGTTTGTTCAAACAACAAAAAGGCAAAAAATACTGGGGCTAGAGCAAATAATAACGTGCGAATTATCATAGACATGGCAAAAATCTGGGCAGCGCGTAGAATCATAATCACCATTTGCAACATCGACCAGCCAAAGGCCAAAAATAAGGCAATGCCGTAAGGTTTGGTGGTCAGCGTACCCCACATAATAATCAGCATTCGCGGCGAAAACATTTTGTTTATCAGCTCATCCATAGTGGCGAAAGGTGGAGGCATAGTAAAACCACTAACAGCTGGGCAACCATCAACAGGTGTTGAGCTGGCAGAATTACTCACAATCTCCACCATGCAGGATGTGCCTGTATCAAAAAGCTTACCAGCATTATCAAAAAAGAAATTCCATCCGCTCGGACTAAGAAGTGCTAATACCAGACCAACTTTTATTAAGCGCATCATCAATTCAAAGGGCGAAAGCCTGGTTATGCCCATCATTAAAACAATAGCATAAAACGCCATGCTTAAAGCTGCCGCCGACAAAAAAGCCGCCTTATAAGCACCCGTAGCAACTATCGCATTAAAAATTTTACTAGCGCTATCGTTTAATACCTCATGCAAGTCATTTAATACTTGCTGGAGAATTCCATCTGCGCCGCCAGTTACTTCTTGAAATATCGACTGATCCGTACAGCTTTCCTCTGCCCAAACCATGCCAGGCAAGAATAAAGCTATAATAAGAAAAAGACTTAAAATTCTACCCAGTCCCATCATCAGCTCCTCTTTATATTGGCTGAATCACGGAACATTTCTTGAATGCCTTTACTGCCACCCGCTTTTTGCTGTAATCCACCAATCACACCCCCGATACTCTTCTCAAAGGGCATTTTGCCAGCCACTTGCCGCAATGCAGAACCACCACCAAATATACCAGTGGAAACCGTAATCACCGCATCTAATAAATTAGCTAATAACCAAACAGTTACCCACACAGTCAGCATACTACGGGTTAAATCTTTCATCACCTCGCTGGTTTTTACGGGTTTTCCGTCTTTGTCTTTTAATTGGCTGAAATCAACAGTTTGTGGCTTAAATAATGATCCAATATCCATTTTTCCATTCAGAGCAGGATTGAGTATATCAGTAATTTGTTTTTCACCTGCTTTTGTGTATTTATCATCTCCGTAAACGGTTTTTTGCCCATCGCCCCCTGTTTTGGTAGGAGTTTGCAAAGAAAATAATTGCGCGGATTGTTGCAATGCAGAAGAAAACTCGGTGATATTATATTTATCTACAACTGATTGCAGAGAATAACTATTCTCTTTACTAAACAATACATTGTCTAATATAGGCAAGCTTATCATTAAAAAAACAAACAATAAAACAGGCTTCGCCATCGAACCAATTAAGTTAGATAGCCATTTAGAATACACATTACTCGTAATGCCCAACATCATTAAGGGTACAAATAAAGGGGAAAGCGTAATCAAAAACCCAACATATAAATAAGCAGCAATAACAATATAAACTGCCCGAAAAGCAAACATCAGCACCGAAATCAGCGCGGTAATGCCCATAAAAAACAGCATCACCCCCATACTACCACTGAACAGCACGGCGCTCATTATACCCAGCATACTATTTACCATAGTAAAACCGCCACCAAAGCCGAATAATTTACCAATTATGCAATCCATTTTTTGCCATGAATCCAGCAATGCGCTACCATCTGGCATTTGACACTGAAAAGTATCCGTCCCCATCTCAATATCTAAGATAAAAGTTTGCATGGAGGTCATTATTTTAAAAATCGCCGGAGCATATCCCCCCAATCCAAAGGCAAAAAACCACATTGCCGCCAGTTTTATTAACAAAGCAGTAGCTTTTTTCTCAATCTCATGCTCCCCATTCATTAATCTAATACCAAGAAGAGCGATGACCAATGTACTAAAAGCCATGGTTACGGGTTTCATTACATCCGTAAATTTACTTAAAAATGTTTCGGTAGCGCTCTCAATGGATTTTTGCGCACAATTAACCACTTTACGCGTATAAGAAGAACCTGCTTGGGTTGGACATTCAGTTTTTGTGTAAGTTCCACTGTCATCAACTTCATAATAATCAAAAGCATAAGCAGGTAATGCGCTGTTTAACAAAAACATCAACAGTAAAATCAAGCTTATTATTTTGCGCGTGAGATACATCATTTGCGTACCCCCACCAGACTTTGTTCTATCCCCTTACCCACAGATGAAATACCGGAACTTACCATCCCCTCCATCGGCAGTTTTCCGCCCACACCGCCTACTCTTGGCGATTCTAACGCTCCTCCGCCTAAATCATGCGCGAGAATTTCTACAATATCTAGCATAGTAACGAACATATAAGATATTAAAGCAACCAATAATAAAGCACCCAAAATATGCTTTTGCATTTTTTCTGCCGCATCTGGGTCACTCGCGCTGGCGATGCCTAATTTTTCGGCGGCTTTAGCATAATCATAAGTATCATAAGGTATTTCTATGGGGATTGATGCAGGATTATCTTTTATTTTCCCCTGCTCGGCCTCGTCTTTTTGCTCTTGCACCCCGTAAGCCTGCTGCTCATCTGTACTTACTGCACCTGATAATATACGGGAAGAATCGAGATTAAATTTAAATCCCATCCCCTTTTTGCTAATCAACCCATTATCAGTAAAATATTTAATTGGGTTGAAATCTGCTTCTTTAGACGCTTCCCCTGCTATTGAGTGATAGAGCGAATAATCTTCTTGATATATCAACATATTAAATACATTTAGCAATATATTTATATAGGCGAATAAAATAATAGGCTGTAACAACATCGCCAAGGCTTGCATAAACCATTGGCGAAAAAATTCAAAAGTATTACGAAACAACATTAAAGGAATAAAAATAACCCCAATGATAAGCAAAAAAGACACGCCAATTAAAGCCACCAAATAAGCTTGCGAAGCACGTAACATGCCCATTAACATATTAAAACAAACGTAAATCCCAATTAGCCCAATAGCAATTCCTAATCCACCCGACATCAAACTACTAAAAAAGAAACCGACCAATCCATTATACAAAGTTTTGGGCGGATTAATACCAATGGTAAGATTAATAATACAATCTGAGCGCTGCCAAATAGTGCTAGTTTCGTCCAACTCAGGACAAGCGGATAAGGTTACCATACTAAAACTATCTACCACCTCCAACAGCCCGTCAAAACTGCCATATACCCACGTAAATAATTGATTGGGATCTAGCACCATCCAAGAAATTACCCCTATCTTTATCAAAAGAATAGAAACTTCTTTTTCAATTTTATCTACCCCCGACAAAGCCATTTTAATCCCAAATATGCCCACCGCTAGGGTCACCACCAAATAAACCGCCCCCAAAAAGCTGGAATAAACATTCTGGGCAATATTTTGGGCAGTTGTACGAATCTGATCCGAAAGACAAGGCACAAATCTCGCGGCTAAAGCATTGGGGTAGCATTTTCCACTGGTTGCATTACAAGTACTGCCATCCGCTTCAAAAACTTTGCAATAATCATCTGCATAAACTTCAGTGGGAGAAAGCACTACTAACAAAAACAACATGATTGTAAATATGCGCAAAAACGGAGAATGGGCATAAAAAAGGATATTTTTTGCTGATGCTAATATTTTCCTAAACATTGCGTACCCTTTCTATATATAAGGGTAACCAATCATCGGGATCTTCGCCCACTTCTGCGCGAATATCATTTAGTATGCGTACGGTTTCCGCCCGACCAGAAAGCACAGCGACTATATCTTCCATGCCGCTCAAATCAATCCGCGCAACGACAATTTCTTTGCCGTGCTTTACCAGAAAATAACGACTGCCCGGATCAGTGGTTTTTAGCAAGTTAAACTCGCGGTCACTAATCATGAAGGCTTTTTTATAAATCTCGGTCGCCTTCGGATTGGGTAAGAAAATCTGGGTAGCGGTTTGCTGAATCAAAGTGTCACTAATTCCACTATTGGCGGCATCTTCCACACTTTGGGTGGCAAATACCACCATGCCGTTTAACTTACGCAGGGTTTTCAGCCAGTCTTTTATTTTCCCCGCAAAGATTTTATTATCAATCAATGCCCATGCCTCATCGAGGACAATCACGGTGGGTGTACCATCTAAAGAGAGGTTTATACGGTGGAAAAGATATAATAACACCGGCGCCAAGCTAATTTTGTTTTGCAAAACTTCGCCCATTTCAAAGCCAAATACGGCATTAGTAGTAAAATCAATCTGGTCAGTATCATTATCAAAAATACCTGAATATTGCCCCCGAGAATGCCACATTTTTATGCGTGAGGCGATAGAGTTCGGCTCTTCAATCCCCAAAAATGGCGCAATATTGCGTAAAATCCGGTCTTTTTTCTCTAATTTATAATTCCCTGCAATCGCTTGCGAAATCCGCTCATTTTCTTCAGCGGTTACGCTGCTGCCATGTGCGCTTGCCATGGCTGCCATCCACTCTGCCAAGAAGGTGCGATTTTCTAAAGTATCGGGCAGCTGCAAAGGATTAAATCCGCATTTTTGCCCCGGCTCAATCACGGTATAATTGCCACGCAAAGCTCGCACAAAAATATCCGCCCCTCTATCTTTATCAAAAATAAAGGTGCGACAGCGGAATTTCTGCGCCTGTGCACAAAGGAAATTCATCAACACGGTTTTACCAGCCCCGGTAGGACCAATAATAGTCGTATGCCCCACATCGCGCAGATGAAAATTAAAGAAATAGGGCGTGCCCGAAATAGTATCAAACACCGTAACCGCATCACCCCAATGATTATTCTCAGCTCTCCCCACAGGATAATTATGTAAAGACGCAAACCCAGCAACGTTGAGGGTATGAATCTCCGCTCGGCGCCCCACATACATAAAATTAGCTGGTAACTGCGCCCAGTAACATTGCTCCAATATCAGCTTTTCACGCACGGGGTTAATCCCCAGACTCACCATTTCTGCCACTGCCATTGAGACGTTTTTTTCTAGCGAGTCTAAGCTATTATCCAAACATAAAATAGTTAGATGATGGATGCCAAACGCAACATGCCCCCCCATTGCCATATCCAACGCATCGCTAATTTCTGCCACTTGTGACAATGCCGCATCTTGCGCTGCCAACATACGCCGCTGGGTACGCTGCATTTTACCAATACTGGTCTGGCGGTTATGATAAGAAAATGACTGCGACATGATAAATTCCATCGGCAGACGCAAAAAAGCATCCATCATTCCTGCCGCCGTCGCTGGGGCATATTCTTTTATGCTTATCATCGCTCCATAGCGATTGCCATTCACGCTTTTTGCCTCAATCGCCGCACTACCAAAATAGAGCCGACTGGTAGTAAGATATTCTGATATATCAATAGTCGGCAATAACATCGGCTGAAACTCGCCCATATTAACCAGCCGCCCTAAAAATTCCAAAGGTTCCGAAAATGCACCATCTTCGGTCTCACGCACACCGAGAACTCTGGGACCATAATCCTTTAAAGTTGCGGTAACCCGGTAAACCGCCTCGTATAATTCTTTCGCCGCTTCTTGCAGGGCTTCATCACGTTTTTTTTCATCGGCAATTTCGCTGAAGCTTTCCAGCACATTGCCAAGTTTAGCTGCACCTTCTTTATCTTGGCGGCGAACAATAGTTATATATAATTCATTCACATAAGAATCATGCGTATGGTGTTTATGCTTCCACATATCATCCACCCAGCTAGCAAAACCTGCGGGTAAATTTCCTTTAGGATACGCGCTTTGCCGACGGCGCACCGTATGAAACCACACCGCAAAAGTTCCGTCCGCCATACTCTTGAGCAAAGAGTTGCGCACCATTTTTTTCATGTCCACTTCATCGTCATCGGCAGTTTCAAAAGAGAAACCTTCAATTTTGACGATTTGCAACATTTCATCGTCCTTGGTAATGATGGTCTCACCATTCCAATGATGCAAATAAGGTATAAAAACACTCTGCGAAATTTCTTTGGCAGATTGTTTAGCATTAGAAACTTCACGACGTTTTAGTTTCAGCATTTTTTTATCTGTTATTAGAATTAAAAAGTATCATAAGAGTTAGTATTATGATGCACACCCAGCAAATTATTCCAAGATTTATAACCCATTGCGCCTCTTAATAGCAATAATTCCACTGCGCGTGGTTCTTTCATGCACAACAAATAACCAATCGCATGAATAATCGGACCCACCACCAATAAGATTACAAAATCTTTAGTCCAAATATATACTAACATGGTGAGCATGGCATTGAGGGTGAAATAATAATAACTCACCCCGGCAACCATGGTAGGACGTGCCAAACCCTGAAATAACGCATCCGCTTGTAATCTTCCGCTGCCCGACATATTTGACCTCTTAAATATTAGCAATATTACAATATAGCATATAATTGTTACGTTTCGTTTACAATAGCTGCATTTAGTGCTATTTAGTTAAACAAATAATTTTAGCTTTAAGGAAAAGTCATGGAAGAAAAATATTCTCTTGTTTTAAGGGCATTACATTGGTCAATGGCGGTTTTATTGTTGGGCATGGTTGCTTTTGGTTGGTTCATCGAAGAATTTTTAGAAGACGCAGCAGACGAAACCAAGTTTTTTGCTATTGGCTTGCATAAATCTATTGGAGTTTCGTTGTTAATTTTGGCTAGCGTCCGCCTAATTGCCGCATTGGTTAGCAATTTACCCAAACTCCCCGAAAAAATGCCCCAACATGAGCAATTATTAGCTAAAGCGACTAAAATTATTTTGTATGCACTAATGTTTGCTATTCCATTAACGGGTTATGCGATGTCGGATTTGGCTGGCTATGGTGTTAATTTATTTGGCATCCCCTTACCGGATTTTTTCACAACCGACAAACCAACAGCCAAAGATATATCCGAACTACATGAATTATTTGCTTTTTCGTTATTATTTGTCGTCGGATTGCACGTTGCAGGAGCGTTAAAACATCGTATTTTTGAAAATGGTGAAAATGACGTGCTGCCGCGCATGGGATTTTTTCGTAAAAAGAATAATGCTTGAGTAAAAATTGCACATATTATTCAACCAACAAATCATCCCCCAAGAAAAAGCAAATATCCCCATTGACGATCGCGCATTTCGTTATGGGGATGGTTTGTTTGAAACTTTACGCATAATTGACCAACAAGCACTATGGTGGGATGAGCATATTGCCCGATTAGAAACGGGTATGAAAATTTTAAATCTGCAGGGTGATTTAACTGATTTAAAAAATCACTGCCTAGAATTAATAGTTAAAAATAATATCTCCAATGGCATATTACGTATTAGTCTATCTCGTGGTTCGGGCGGACGAGGCTATTTACCACTCCATACTACTCCCCTACTAATCGCCGAAACTCTGCCCTTTCCCCCTGCTCTACCAGAAAAAATCATTTTATCTTTAAGCAAATGGCGCAGCATTCCCCCTGCTAGCTTACCCAATCAGGCTAAATTATCGCAAGGTTTGAACCATATTCTCGCTGCACAAGAAGCCTCTCCCCAGTTTGCCGCTTTGCAATTATCAATTGATGAAAAAATTGCCTGCACCAGCAGCCATAATATCTTTTGGCTAAAAGACAATATATTATACACCCCCTCCTTAGAAACTGGCTGTTTGGCAGGCATAGCACGCGCAAAAATCATCCAGAATTCTCCTTGGGAAGTTCAAGTAGGGTTGTTTGATTTAGCCGAATTATTATCCGCCGAAGGAGTGATAATCACCAATAGTTTACATTTAAGTATTGGCGTAGATGGGCTAGAAAATCATCAAGTAGATTGGCGCAAAAGCAATGAATTAGCGGATAGAATAAAGTTGGCGTTAAAGCACAATTGAGACTTACGCCACCCCACCCTACACGACAGTACCGTTAAGATTGTGAAGCCGTTGAAAAAACAATATTTATTTCTCAAAACCACACACTCTCCGTCGTCATTCCCGTGCAGACGCACTACTGTCCAATAAAACTTTTAATCACCACAAATTCGGGAGAACCCCCTCTCCC
>DIUV01000031.1 GCA_002423155.1 Alphaproteobacteria bacterium UBA6149 | reverse complement strand
AGCAGCAATTATCAGAAATACTTGAGAAAAATGGGCATGTATTACTGCCTTTGCCAAGGTATAGTCCAGATTTTAACAAAATAGAAAAATCTTTTGCGGTTATAAAAAAACGCAGGCAATTCGCTATCAACGATAATAAAAAGTTGGAAAATATTCTAATGGGGAATTTATAATTGGAATTACTATAATACGGAAAAAGCCAGTTTAGCGGTTAGTGGTATGATAGGCTTGTATTCGTTAGTAGAAGGAGTTATGGGGTTGGGTAAGTTGAGCACCCAAGATCCAGAAACTGGTAAGTCAAAGATTAATTTTTCGGCTGCGGCTTGGACTAGTTTTAATTTATTATTGGGGGCAGCTATTACTTATTCTACCTATCATTCGGCTAAAAATGCTGGGGTTTTTCGTTAAAAATAATTTTATGTAAATATTGTGCGGAGATTCTAAATTTCATCTCGTCCGCAGAGCACCATGGTTAAATCATCCATGATTTTTCCGTTTTTATGGGCATGTTTGGTCATTTTATCTATAAATTCATTCGTGCTTTTGTGATTGCAAAAATGGTTGGTCATGCTTTCTTTTATATATTTTTCTTCGTCGATATATTGGTTTTTATGATTTTCTAGTAAGGCATCGCTATAGATAAATAATTTATCACCATGGTTAAATTCGGTGAATTTTAATTGGTAATTCGGGTTTTTGATTGCGCCTAGGGGAGAGCCTGCGGAATTTAAAAAGCTGCATTCCTGTTTTTCAGCCGAAAATAATAACGGTTGGGGGCTGCCTGCCCCCGCATACCATAATAAATTGCGGCTTACGTCAATTACTGCCATAAACATGGTGGAAAATTGTCCGCAAGGGAGTATCTCATACATTTTTTGGTTTATTCTTTGCAAATAAAGCGCGGGGTTAGATGCCTCGCTGATAATATCTTGCATAAAATTATAAAAGCGAAATACGTTAAGGGCAGAGCTTATTCCGTGTCCTGCGAAGTCACAACTGAAAATGGCTAATTCATGGGTAGATAATGCCCGCGCGTCCCAGGCATCGCCGCCAATTTCTGAGCAAGGCTCAAAATGACTGTTTAGAGTAAGATTGAATTTTTGTTGTAAAGTTTCTATGCGTTGCGGTGAGGGCATTAATCCTAATTGCAAGTCACGCGCTAGAATTAACTCTTCTTGCACGCGAACCTGGAAGGTTTGCATACCATCAAAAATCTTTTTGCGCTCTAAATGTACTTTGGTGCGAGCAATTAGCTCTAAATTATCTACTGGTTTTAAAATCATATCCGTTGCACCAACGGCGAAGGCTCGCATACGTTCGGCGGAATTACTCATGCCTGTTTGTACTAAGATAGGCATATTTGCAAAAATTGGGTCTTTTCTGATGTTTTCGCAATAGGTGAACCCATCCATTACGGGCATGGCTAGGTCTAATATTACTAAATCTGGTTGAAAACTAATGGTTTTTTCTAAGGCATCTTTACCATTATTGGCTGTTTCTATTTCAATGATGCCCGCGGTTAGAAGATTCTGACAAATAAAATTCTGGTAAAAAACATCATCATCAACAACTAATACTCGAGATTTAGATAAAAAACTTGTTTCTAGCTGGTTGGACACAATTTTTTTCCTTAAAAATTAGCTTTTTGAGAATTTATAAATATTGAGACATTTCCTGATAATGTGTTTTTATGCTTCTGCATATTGTGTAGTTAGTATTAATTAATTTAATTAAATAATCGTTAATACTTGCCGTTTCATCTTTTAGTGCTATAAATCCTATTAATATATTGTAGTTATGTGGATATTCTGCGTTGTTTGATAGTATTTTTTCTGCTTTGATGAAAATATTTTCATCAAAATTATAAAGCAAGTTCATTAATCTGTTGATGGAGGTGTTCTGCGGAATAGTTTCGTAAGATTCCATTTTGTGTGCCAACATTGATTGAATATACTTTTGTGTTATTCAATTTTTAGTTGTATGTCAATTTATAACACACCCATAAATTATATAATTGGAGTTTTTTCTGATTATAGATATTTTTTCAACAGGTAGTAAGTCATAAAAGAAAGTGCCAATAGGGACGTTTGCAAAGCTGCGCGGCTACCTTTGTCTTTGGCGGTGTTTTTTAGTAATTTAGTATCTTTTAGTTTGAAAACTTTTTTGTCGTTGCTTTTGTATAATCTCGATGCGGCGGCAAAACCATTATAATCACGAGTAAAATAGGCGCGATTAAGTAGTACATTCAGCACATCGTTTACATCGCCTGCATCCGCAACTCTCATTATTTCGTGGCAAAAATCACGGCGAATTTTTTTGGAATGTACTTGTTCAAACATATCAATAATACGCAAAGCTGCCCAACAGGACAGACCATTAAGTCCTTTAAGACCAGATTTTCTTTGGGCAACGGCTATAATTTTTATTACGACCAGTTCATTGTTATTGTTAAATAGGGGGAAGCTGGAAAAATCATAAAAGCTTATTTCTGTGCTAATCCCAGCACGACTAGCAAGAAAAGCGGCTATATGCTTGTCTAACAATGATAGTGATACGGCTTGATCACGCGCCATATTATCTAAAATATAGAGTAATTCTTCAATATTAGTAATGTGACGACCCGCAAGATGAGTGCTCAAACAAGGAGCTTGGGAGTTTAAATCATACATTACGCGCTCAATGCCAAATCCAAGCGTTTTAGCTTTTAAAGAAGCACGCATGTGAGAAAGACTATATTGTATTTTTACAATACGATCATTGTTGTAAATGGTATTTTTAATCCAAAAGTCAGTTAGATCTTGGGCGAGCATCTCCATAATCAGGTTTATATCATGATGGCGCTGATTGCGCACAGCATAGCTCATGATATTACATAGCCCATCCAGATTAAACCCAAGAGTGTCATAATAAATGCCTCCTTGAGTATTTAATATGATTATGGTTCTGGAAATTAGTTCATTATTTTGTTTGGTGGTTGAGGCATTCTCTCCACCTGTTAAGGAAATAGATCTTTGGAATAATTCTGCGGCATCTTTGCTAACGGTTTGTTCTAACCATTTGGATAAAGTGCTTTTACGAACGAAATTTCTGGCATCTTCCCATTTTTTAAAAAAAGCATGGGCAAGTAGGCGGGGGGAATAAAATTGTTCGCCATCAAATTCAAAAAAACGATTCGCATCACGAGGGGGAACTGGGGGAACCAAGTTAAATCTTTTGCCGTCCACCCATAATTTTAATTGCTCATCACCCCAGCGATCAACCGCGGAATTGTTTAAACTGCCGCGTAATACATCGTTGAGATCGGTGAATATTTTTAAATCTACTGTAAAAAGAGTATAAGCTCCTACATTATGGAGTAGATGGATAAATCGGTCTTTTTCCAATTCACGAATTTTGGTTAAATCGACAATCATATCCATTAATAAAATGCCGAGTGCGTAAATATCGGTTCCTACCGTTCCGCCACCTTTTCCGTAGGCTACTAAATCTACCCGTTCAATGGGTTCGTAAATAAATTCTTGCGACATACCCGTTGGCTCGCAGATACATTCGCCTAATTGTGTGCGCGAACCAATATATATATTGTCTGGATGAATACGCCCGTGTGACACACCGCTTCCTGCCAAAGAGGATAAGACTGATGAAATGGGCTTGATAATCGAATTAACTAAAGTTTCCTGGTTGAATTTGCGCCCAGATTTGATTAGGTCAGAAAGTCTTATTCCGTCGGGCTTGCGGAAAATAATAACAAAACGTTCCTGCTGCAAATTACTTAAACGAACTACCCCAGATGCTACAGGTTGAACAATATTTGGTTGGTCTAATCCCGTTAAAAATTCCAACATATTATTGCGATGAGGAAAGGTAGGGTCGCAAACTGCGGCATAAATTGAATTTTCAGCATCCAAATCATCAGTCGCTGCGTAGGCTTTTATAGTTCCATAGCTAAAATTTGCTAAGGGAGACTGGCAGTTAATCCGATAACGACCAGCAAGAATATCGGTTTCTCGAACGAAAGCTTCTTGTTTGGGAGTGTGATTTTTTAGTCTTGTAACTACGTCTAGCCGTGTTTGTATAATATCGTTCATACGCGCTTTGGCGATTTCTGGGGATAAAACCGCGGGTGCACGCGTGGTGGTCACCACTGCATTATCTTTTCGTTCGCCAGATTGATTCGTTTCGCCCATAATTCCAATGCCAATGTCAATAGTTGCAGTTAAACATAACTAGACTATTTTGCAAGGCAACAAAAACTAAAAGTAAAACCATAATAATATTATGGTTGTGTGGCTCAAGTGGGATGTAGGCAACAGATTGAGGGAAGGTTTTACCCAGCCAACATGTTTTTGCGGAATTTTGCCGTATTTTGTCCTGTGGTATTTTGCCCATTAAGGGCTAGGGGGGGTAGTATTTCGCCATCCTCACGCACAATTGGTTGGTTGTCTTGGTTGTGGAATTGTTGTGTTGCTGCGGCTAAGTTTCGCGTGTCGCTTGGAGGCGGAGCTGCAGGTGGGGTGTAGCTGGCATAGGTTACTTGTTTACCATTAAGTTCGCCGTTTGCATCTGCACCTTGTGCGATGGCGGAAAGTCCGCGTATTTTTCCGTCAGGCATCACCATAGAATTATTGCCATCGGCTTTTTCATGGAAGCCTGTAACATTCATGGCAAGATTTTCTTTCCAACGAGGGAAATCTTGTTGGTTGCCCGTATAGCCTAAATCTTCGGGAGTAGAATTAGCGATGGATTTATAAGCATGTTCAATTTTTCCTTGCATTGCTTGCTCGTTATAGGCGGTCATTAAGCCGCCATTAGTGAGCGATTCAAAGAAATGCCCCGAAGTCATAGCGCTGAAAATCACCCGAAACCAAGTGCTTATTTTATCCCACAGACCTGCTTCATAGGATTTTTCTTTTTCCATAAGTGCACGCAGATGAGTTTGTACGCGTTTGTCTTCTACGGCTTGTGCAATGGATGCATCATAATCTTCGGGTTTGAATCCATTAGCAATACGAGCTTTGGCAATATCTTCACGCTCATGGGCAATTAACATTCCCTGATACATGCTTTGTGCTTCTTCTGTGCCGTAGCTGGCGGCAAGCATCATTTTCCCCATATCGCGCACGCTTTGCACGCCGTCCATGGGAGCGGCTTCGCCGTTTAATTTGCTGCCAACGAAATAGCTTAATTTAGATTCACCAAACATCCCGAATGTAGTGCCGCCATTAAGTGGACCTAGTTGTTCTTTTACTTTCTCCAAAGATTGGCGCACAGATAAAGCCAGCATATTAGTCTGGGATTCCATTTGTGCGTAGGTTAGGCCGCCATTTAATTCTTCTTGGTTAGCCGTTTTCCAGTTGGTTATGCCCTCGGCTATTCCTGTGGATAAAGCATCTTTTTGAGCGCTATTTAGACCGAGTTCTTTAAATTTTGGGTCGCCTTCCATCTGAAGCATTAATAACGCAACTCGTCCGTTTATTTCATCTGCTGATTTGCCCGTGAGAGGGTTGGCATCAGGATCGGTGCGAATTAAATTATATTGTGCTTGTGGGCTGGTTGCTTCTTTTTTTGTTTCTGTTTTTGCAGGCTCATCGGCGGTTGCCACGGCAGTTTTTCCAGAGGTTTCTGGTTGTTTGCTTGGCTCGGGTTTTTCTTCTGGTGGGGTAGGCTTTGGCGCAACCGTTTCTGGTTCACTTTTTTCTGCTTTTTCAGCGCTTTGCGTTGGTTGCACGGCAATCGCCAAAGATAATTCTTTGCCAATCTCGTTACGACCATCCTGCATAGCAGCTTGAATAGATTTTTCTTGCTTAGTTGCTGCAGACCAAGAAGTAAGGCTGTTCTTGTGTGTGTACCCTGCAATAGCAAGATTTATTAATTTTGAATTATTTTCCCACGCAGTTTCAATTATTTGTTGGGTTAATTCTTCACGTTTATTCGTGTCAGGTGCATTTTCTAGGCTGTTTTTGTTGACAAGTAACCCATTGGTTACGTCTTGGGAAAAATCATCAAAGCGTGAATCTAAGTTTTTCATCAGTTTGCGTTCTTCTGCACTCATCCCCTCTTGCGGCACAAGTTTTTCCGCAAGCGCACGAATATGTGCCTTGATGGTTGCCGCATCTTTATCCAAAAGTGATTGTGCCATAATATTACCTCTATACTATCAGAATATAGACTATATCATTTATGTGAAAGTTTTATGACGATTGAAAACGATAATTTCCGCTGGTTTTCTTAATTATATTTATGCTAAAGTGAAATTATGAAAGTAAATAATATTGATATTGAGCTAATCAGCTACGAAAATATTGTGCAGCCGTTTTTTCTAAATCATGCTCCCGTGCGGGGGCGCGTGGTGCGGATGGGGGCGGTGATTGATGATGTTTTACAAAGGCATGCTTATCCTTTGCCGGTTAGCCGTTTGCTGGGAGAGATGCTTACACTTACGGCGTTGCTTTCTACCAATCTGCCTGAAAATGGTATTTTGACCTTGCAGGCAAAAGGTAGTGGGGCGGTATCTTTTTTGGTGACGGATGCCAATAATTGTGTGGTAGAAAATTGTGGGGCAGAAAATAAAACTACCAATTTGCGTGGCTATGCTAATTTAGCGGAAGATGGTTTGCAGCAAATAAAAAAACTCAAAGAAACCACCAAAAAACCCAGCTTAAAACAATTAATGGGCGAGGGTTATTTGGCGATTACGTTGGATACTGGCTTGGGTGATCCTTATCAGGGGATTGTGCCTTTAGAGGGGGATTCGTTGTCCCAAGCAGTGCAGAATTATTTTGTTAATTCGCAGCAGATGGATGTGTTGATTCAGTTGGCAGTACGGCGCAATACTAATAATGATGGTAAAAAAACTTGGAAAAGTGGCGGCATAATGTTAGAGCGCATGCCCGAAGATGGGGGTATTCAACGCGTTATTCCCACTAATATTACCCCTGAAGATGCAGCATTAAGTAGCTGGGAATATAATTCTTTGTTATTTAAAACTACCACTAATGACGAATTGTTAGATCCGCATTTATCTCCGAGCGCTTTGTTATATCGTTTGTTTAATGAAGGTGGTGTGTGGATAAATGACCAGTTGCCAGTTAATTTTGGCTGCCGTTGTTCGCGTGATAAGATAGATTCTATCCTGTCGGGCATGGCAGCGCAAGACTTAGAAGATATGAAAGTGGATGGAAAAATTACGGTTACTTGCCAGTTTTGTAATAATACTGAAGAATTTTCCTAGAACCTTACCAAATAAAAAAGATTGTGGTCAGGTTCTAAGACTCTTCAAAGACACAGCTTTTTATAAAATTTTATTTAAGAAACGATTATTTTAGAAAAATATTGGTGTTAAAAGACATTGATGTTACAATAACTACATTAACAGGTCAGGGCGATTTCACCAATCGTTAATTTTGTTTTTTATAATAAAACTCTCTATTGTCATGCAGCATGTAGAGCGGCATCCATGCCAAACCATTGGCTGTACAGCTGGTTGATAGGCATGGATACCGCCCTACGGCGGTATGACAAGATATATTTTAGTGAAAAAAGACAACATTAACGATTGGTGAAATCGCTCTGTTTAACAAGTTGTTGAAAATGGCATAACCTTATAAAAGGGAATAACAGGTAGTTATATGGCTAGTACAAAAAAAATCACTAATATTACAGAAACTAAGCAGACTTCTAAAACAAAAGAAGTGGTAGTGGTTAAGAAAAAAAGAAGCGGTGCAATTGGTGGACTGCTAATTATTATCATTGGGCTGGCGCTCGCCGTGTGGATGAAAACAGCTTTCATTCTGGTAATTATCTGGATGTTACCTGCTTTGATTGCTTATTATGTAGATTTGTCCGATAATCGTTATTATTTCCTGTGTGTTGCTACTTGTAATATAACTGGTGCTTTGCCTTATATTGCGGAAATTATGATGAGCGGCAATACCAGTGTGGCGTTTATTCGTGCGATTAAGCCAGAACATTTTTTTAATATTTATCTGGCTGCTTTCGCTGGTTATGTGGCTATTTGGGTGTTTCCGCATGTTGCAGAAATATTAATCGAATATTCTACTAATAATAAAATTGCACGTTTACATAATTCTCAGCAGAAATTGTTGGAAGAGTGGGGTGGTGAGATAGACGCTTAAGAACTTGTCCACAATCTTTTTTATTTGCTCATTTCCTCCACTTTTGGCTGCAAATGGAAAGATATACTAATTCCACTTTAAAATTCCCCATACAAATTTGGAATTAGTATATGGTTGCGACCGCAACCCCGCCGCCCATGCGGCGTGAGCCTTAGTGGCGCCTTGAAATAGAATGGCTATTCCAGCGAATTATCTTACCATTTTCGCTCAAAATTGATAAAAATGAGCAAATAAAAAAGATTGTGGGCAGGTTCTAAGAACAGAATATAAGAACTTGATCTTAAAAAATCCCAATTGTCATAAAATTTTCACAAAGCTAGTTTATTTACGCTACCCTAAATAAATAACAAAAAAATGTGACTATGGACGATAAAAATAAAATAGCAGGGCAAGTGCTGGGGATTATTTATCCTGACGAGCAAAATCCACCCAATACAGAATTCACTAATGATTTAGAGCTGATGTTAGCTGGTGAAATCAGCGAAGAGGAAATGTATGCGCGAGTGATGCGGCGTAATGCGCAAGGGGGTGCAGTATGATGCATTCTCACGAGCAAGAACCCACCCGAAATTTAAGCAATTTAGAGCGCGAATTAGCGGTGCTCAGGGGGATAAAATTTCTTGAAAAAGTAAATGGTCTGCAAGATAAAAATATTTCTACCATCAGTAATGTAGCACTAGCTAGTGCCGAGATGGAAAACGAGCCAAAATACGGCAAAATCCATAGTAATAATATGGCGGGGCAGGCTTTATATAGTTTGCTTATGTCTTTGCATAAAACTCTGTTTCAGGTGAGTGATAAGCATAAAAATGATGAGCTGGTTGATGATATTCAACGCCCAGGAAATCTGCGAGATAATGCGCGGATACGCACTATCTTAAATGCCTTCGCTAATGAATTATTAGCAGGTGAAGATAATTTTATTGATGAAGATAAATTGCCAGAAATTTATGCATCTTTTTATCGGCAATTAATGCAAGCACAGCCCTTTACTTATGGTAATGAAGAAACTTTGCGCTTGTTTTTTACCGCGGTAACCGAAGCCGCGCAAGAGCATGATTTATATCTGGATTTTCGGCGGATAAACTCTCGGGACAATAACTCGCTGAAAGCCGAAACAATTGCTGAAATGAGTGTCGGTGAGACGAAAAAATTTGAAGAATTAAAACCCGTTTTCATGAAAGCTTTAGACCGCAATATTAGCATTGCTTCTTCACCACGTAAGATAAAACCATGGACAAAAATCGAAGATAAAACTATAGAAATCGCGGGACTGCGCTTTTTAACTTTAGAACAAGATGGTGAGAAGTTTTTAATTACTATCAATGGAGGAAAAGTACCCTTATATGATAAAAATACCTGCGATGGAGAAGATTTATATAGTTATTTGCAGCGCACGATTGGTAGTAAACCAGTGGATGATATTCGTATTTCCAAAGAGCAGATTAAAGGCTATCTAAAAGACGTGCAGCCTGAATGGCATGATGAGATAGATAATATTTCCTTGCAAGAGGGTGCGCCGTTATTATGTGCGAATGTAAATCCGATTACGGGATTGACCACGCGTTATGATGCGCAATTAAATAAATTTTTATCCGACCGTCAAGTGACGATAGAAACTCTTCCCGAAAATTATGCGCAGTTAGACGCAAGTCTGGATGTGCAGGATGATTTTAAAGCAGTATTAGCGATTGCTAATAATCGTGTACAGGCGATTATGAAAGTGGTGGATAAATCAGTTGAAGAAGCCTTTGTTGGAAAAACCCCAGTTGGGCAAGGAAAAAATAATGTAGTTATGACCATGGGGGGTATGGGTTCGGGTAAAGGAAGAGTGGGTAAATGGCAGATTCAAGAAGCCGCACAAGGAGATAATTATATCACCGCGTCTTTGGATGATGAACGCTCAAAATTCAATATATACAAAGTGATGATTGAGTTGAATCATCATGCGGATGATTATATGGCAATTTCTGCTGCGGCAAATTTAATTCGCGATAGGATTACTAAACGAGCAATAGATCAGCATTATAATCTATTATATGATGGCACAGGAATTCCTTATGATGGGCATAGTAAAAACCCTAAATTGGTTGAGAATTGGAAAAAATCTGGGGCAAAAGTAATTGTTGCCGCTGCGGAATGTGAATTATATATTGCGCCGCAAAATCGGGATAAATTTAAAGACACAGCATTTGAACGAGCGGATTATCGACTAACTACCGATAATCGCGGAGTTCCAGCTTCGCTAATAAAAAACCGTCATATTGAAGCGCCTTTGGCTTATTTAAATGCGTTTGCAGATGCTAATATTGATCGTTTTATTATTGTGGATAATGCTGGTAAAAAACAAGATAATCCTAAAATAATGGCGACCAGCTACCATTTTGAAGCGGATGAAATTAAAACAATAAATGCGGCGAAAAAATCTGGTAGCTTGTTGGAGTATTTTTCACAACATAATCTATTGCCAAATGCAGATAATTCCCCAGAATTACGCGAAGATAATGTTGATTTTTTGGTACATAAACAGACTAATGATGGTTATCAAATATTAGCCATCTACAATCAGGAACGTTTTGCCGATGTGATAAGAAAAGGGCAACTAAATCGTGCAGCTAAGGGTGCGGAAGCGCTACCAAGAACTCCGCATGAGGGCAGGTGGATTGGACGGACGACGAATGAGAATAATGCACTTGCTGCAATTGCTAGAAGGTGAATTTAAATAATTCTTAGATAATTTAATCTACACGACGGTAATATTAATAAGTGGTTTGTATATTGAGATATATAGTGTATCCCCTTTATTTTTGCTTTGCAAAAATAAAGGGCGTTCAGACGCCCCACCTCTTATAAAAAGATATGGGGCTCACGCCGCATGGGCGGCGAGCTTGCAGTCGCAAGCCTGTATAGTAAATCAAGTATTTTTATGCAAAAATAAAGGGGATTTGCTTGTCTATTAAAAAGGTTGTACGA
>DIUV01000060.1 GCA_002423155.1 Alphaproteobacteria bacterium UBA6149 | reverse complement strand
TAGTGCGTCTGCACGGGAATGACGATGGAGAGAGCAAACTTTTTTGTTATATTTCAATGTATAAATGCCATATTAATAATACTGTCGTGTAGTATATTAATATATATAAATTTAGCAGAAATTTTCCCTTATCACGCTTCCATCATTCCCTGCGCTGCCGCAACAGCAGTACTAAAACAAGCTTGTAATAAATATCCGCCTGTAGGGGCTTCCCAATCCAGCATTTCTCCAGCAACAAAAACACTGGGTTTTGCATGGAGCATAAATTGGGGATTGATTGCATTATGTTTTATTCCCCCAGCAGTAGAAATAGCGCGTTGTAGCCCCGTAGTGACAGTTAGTTTGAGGGGGATATTTTTTAAAATCTGGGCTAGTTTTAGTACGCTGGCATTTTGTAACTCTTCTAAGCTGCAAACTTCCCGCAAGAGAGCAACCGCAAATGCAGGAAAATTTGCTTTGCGCAAGTAAGTGCTTAACGACTGATTGCCACGATTATTTCCCAATTTACTCGCTAATTCATCCACCAACATGCTCGGGCGCAGGTCAATTTCTAACCAGGCATGTCCTTTGGCAGCAATACTTTCACGCAAAATACCCGACAAAGCATAAACCGCCCCCCCCTCCACTCCTTGCTTGGTGAGCATTATCTCGCCCATTTGCGAAATATTTTCATGCCGCAGCAAAACAGATTTCAGCGGTGTTCCTGCAAAATTCTGCGCAAAATAATCTGACCAATGCGTGACAAATCCGCAATTAGCGGCGCGTAATGGCGATATTTCCACGCCAATTTCACGCAAAATATCCACCCAGCCACCATCCGAACCCAGCCGCGGCCAAGATGCACCGCCCAGCGCCAGCAAAGTTGCGTCCGCTTTAACTAAAAGTTTTTCTTGTTTCCCATCCCGAAAAGCCAGCAAATCCCCTTCCCACCCGTGCCAATAATGCCGCGGAAAATACCTCACCCCCAATTTATTTAACCGCGCCAACCAAGCACGCAACAAAGGCGCCGCCTTCATACTCCGCGGAAACACTCGCCCACTACTCCCCACAAAAGTTTCTTCCCCCAAAGCTTCGCACCACTCACGCAACGCAGAAGGCGGAAAAGCCCGAATAACCGGCGCCAACCAATCACTCGCCCCCCCATAACGCGTAATAAATTTATCCAACCCCTCACTATGCGTAAGATTCAGCCCCCCACGCCCCGCCATCAAAAACTTCCGCCCCAAACTCGGCATAGCATCATACAAACTAACCATATACCCCGCCTGCGCCAAAATTTCCGCCGCCATCAGCCCACTAGGACCGCCGCCGATTATGGTGATGTTTTTTTGTGGGGGCATTTTAAGTTATGATAATTGATATGTTTTTTGGTTCGTAACTTTATAAATCATGCCGCAAAATATTGCCACAAATTTGCAATAAGAAGTTTATTGCTTGTAATTATAGTAATATTAGCATATATTATCAAAATACGATAAACCATAGTAAGATTACTATAATGGATCCAAGATTAAACCCCTATTCTCCCGGCGCTGGTAACCCTCCACCCGAATTTTCTGGTCGTGAGAAAATCATAGAACAAGCTGATATTGCTTTAGACCGCATTAAAGCTGGCAGACCTACCCGAGGCTTTATACTTTATGGATTACGAGGAGTAGGTAAAACCGTACTTTTAAACAAAATAGCCTTAGAAGCCGAATCTAAAAATTTATATGTTGTTAGGATTGAGTCACCAGAAGACCGTTCATTACCAGCAATTTTAGTTCCCACCTTACGTTCTACATTACTAAAAATAAGCAAAGGAGAAGCTTTAAAAAATAAATTAGCTAAATCTATGCGTGCCATAGCTGGCTTTGCTAACTCTCTGAAAATAAAATATAATGATATTGAAATTGGTCTGAATATTGATAAAGAATCTGGTGTGGCAGATAGCGGAGATTTGGAGTTAGATCTAATTGACTTACTTTGCGTAATAGGTGAAGCAGCGGCAGAAAACAATACGGCAATCATTATAAATATTGATGAACTGCAATATATTCCCGAAGAACAATTAGCCGCCCTGATTACCGCCCTGCACCGCGCCAGCCAAAAACAATTACCCATTATAATGATTGCCGCAGGATTGCCGCAACTTTTAGGGCAAATGGGTAGCGCAAAATCTTATGCTGAAAGATTATTTGAATTCATCCCCGTAGATAAATTGGACAATGACGCAGCTAAAAACGCTCTATGCAAACCTGCACAGCAAGAAAATGTTTTTTATGATGACGCGGCAATAAAAGAAATTCTACTCCAAACGCAATCCTATCCTTATTTTTTACAAGAATGGGGCAAACATTGCTGGAACATAGCCACCAACAGCCCCATTACCAAAAAAGATGCCACTATAGCCACCCAAACCGCCCTAGCCGAACTAGACGCAAGTTTTTTCAGAGTAAGATTTGACCGCCTAACCCCAACCGAAAAACAATATGTTCGCGCCATGGCAGAAATTGGCGCCGGTCCCCATCGTTCGGGAGACATAGCAAATATATTAAACAAAGCCGTCTCCACCACCGCCCCAACTCGCAGCTCACTAATTAGAAAAGGAATGATTTTCAGCCCTAATCACGGAGATACCGCATTCACCGTCCCGTTATTTGATGGGTTTATGAAGCGGATTATGCCTGTGTTTGGGGGGTAGTGTTGGGATGAAAAATGACATCTGGTTCATATCTTCCATCTTTTACTTCTCTGCGACCTTTCTGAAAGTGTTTTTCTGGAATAACAAGAGGACGAGAACGCAATTCTTCTATTCTTCGCATTAATGAAAAAAATTCTGTCTTAAGAGCATCAGGATTAGAGTCAAGCGCAGTAATGTTGGCAGCCTGTTTAAAAGAATTTTCTAAATTTTTATACTGTCCAGATTGAGAAATAATTTCATCTACATGTTGCTGTAGATCAAGTTTTTCATAAATTGATGGCAAAACACCAGCGAATATAGCCAAGAAAGATGTCACAGCTGGTGAAAAATCGAGAATATAATATCAATATCACTACATGTTCTTACCTGAGTATTTTTCAACCAAGAACCTATTATAATAAATGTTACATCATTCAATGTTTTTTTAGGCCAATATTTTTGATTTAAACAACGCTCTAACCCAGCAATCTTTTTTTTATAATCTTCCAACTGCGCTTTTGTATAAAGCATATTCTTAAACAGTCGATCGAAGCGTTTATTAACGTAATACCATTTATGGATGTTCGTTGATAATACATCTCCTAAAAATGGATTTTTTGATAACAATAGATTATTATTACGACGATATTTGAGCTGAAGGTGTGGGATTTATAGTTAACATAAATTTGCCTTGTAAATAACATCCATTCACAAGCTGCTGCTTATGATACATTATATGTGGGATTTATTTATAAAAATACAAGAACAGCCAACTAATTTTTATAGATATTTTTACTAAAAGGAGTTTGATTCCAGACGTTATTACAACTTATTTATTATCAATAAATTACCACAAAAACTACCAAAATCTCTTTTTCGCAAAAGCCTGTCCAGACCCAGTTTTCAGATAATACTCAAATTCACGAGCTTTTTGTTCGTCTGCAAAAGTATGATAGCTTATTAGGCTCCATGGCATATATTTAGAAGTATGCTTGGATTTTCCTGAATTATGATCAAAAAGGCGTTGTTTCAAATCCTTAGTATAACCAATATATCGTTGGCTTAAGTCAGATTCGCTTTGAATTAGATAAACATAGAACATTTTTTCAACTCCAGTCCCCCTTCGCTCACGAGCTTCGGGCGACACTCCCACGCCTAAGAACGTCTTCGAGTATCTTACGCAAAGAGGCGTAAGCCACCCGAAGCCGCAGGGCGAAGGGTGGTGGTCGGCAGCGGAATAACTTCAAACCGTTTAAACGAGTTTATAGATGCTCTGTATGGGTTAGGTAAGCTCATTGAAGAACATACAAAATGGGATGGTAAGAGATTCCAGAGGGAGCAGCCACTGGTAAAAGTTGCATAAAGAATAACGCAAGGGGCTGTGGGTTCACAGCCCTTTTTTGTTTGTCAAAATTTACGAAAAACACAGAAAGCCCACCAATGCCCGCATATTACAACGAATTTAAGCCTGAGGCGGCGCACATGCTGCGGCAGTTAATCAGGGATGGGTTGATTGCGGCGGGAGATGTGGATGAAAGGAGTATTGTTGATGTTAGAGCCGACGATCTCAAAGTATATACACAATGCCACTTCTTTGCGGGAATTGGTGGGTGGTCGGTCGCCCTCCTCCTTGCGATGTGGGAAGACGATAGACCTGTTTGGACAGGAAGTTGCCCTTGCCAACCCTTCAGCTCGGCAGGCAAGCAAAAAGGCAAAGCCGACGAACGGCATCTCTGGCCAGTGTGGTTTCGGCTCATCGCCGAGTGCCAGCCTGCAATTATCTTTGGAGAGCAGGTTGCAGCGGCGATTGCCCACGGCTGGTGGGATGATGTGGCAGATGACTTGGAAAGCGAAGGTTACGCCTGCGGGGCGGCGGTTTTGCCAGCTTGCAGTGTCGGCAAGCCGCACAAACGCGACAGGCTCTGGTTTGTGGGCAACGCCGAATTGCATGGATGCAATGGCAGCTCGCAGCAAGGAAGCACTGGCACGGGCAAAAACCAAGGGCGGGTGTTGCAATCTAAAAGACCAATTGCATCCGAGTTTATGGCCGACACCGAATGCCTCGGACAACAGGGACAGGGGGCGGTGGGAAAACCCCAGTATTCAACGCCGTGTGGAGATGGGCAAGCAAATCAACCTGTCTATGATTGCACAGGGGAGTATGAGTGGCTCATCTGCCCCGACGGGAAAACCCGCCCAATTAAGCGTGGAATTTCCTTGCTGGCTCATGGGATACAGCACCGCACACCTATCCTCCATGCGTTTGGCAATGCAATCGTACCGCAAGTCGCAGCGGAATTTATCAAAGCGGTGAGTGAGTAACTGCAATCAAAGCTAGACAAGGTGTTGTGGCTATAGTTAAGTTAATGCCAACTATACAACTTTCGGAAAATATTATGGAAATCCAGTTTGTTCTCGATAATGGATGGTATGTTGCTAGTGTTGGCAACATTGAAGTACGGGTGAGTTATGATAAAACATCATGGCATCTGAATTACATCGTTTATAGGATGGAGAATGAATGCTCCATTAACTGGTGGTGTGCCAAGCAAAATTGCGATATGGATGACCTTGGCGAAGAAGAAATGGCAGAAGATGAATGTTGCTTTGCTTGCCCAAGAGTTGTTGGGAAAAGTGCAGATGAAGACAGCTATGCCAGCAATGGCTGGGCGGAAAACCCCAAAACACTGGAGGAAGCAAGGAAACTTATCCTAGCATCCTATATTGAACGCAATGGTATTGTTTCCAGTAACAAAGATGTTTGCGATGTTATGAATGGTAAGTGGGTAGTTAAAGCATAATCACTGATTGTTGGATTTATTGGCATAAAAGAGCCGCCTGAGTTTATCGGGCGGCTCTTTTGTTGTTGTATTTTGATGGTTTAATACTCACTCGCCAGCATGATGGTGAGAACTCGGCAGGTTACGCTGGGGTCGGCTGGGTTTTCTGAGCCGTAAGTCATGGTTAGGTCGTAGTAATCAATTTTCCAAAAGAAGTTGATATTATCTATGGTTATTTTGCCAAAATCATGCTCGCCGTGTGGGTCGTTATCTTCGGTGAATTTGTCAAAGTTCATTACTTCCATAAACAGTTTCTCGCGGGCTTCGTCGGATAATTGGTTGACTCCGCTGGTAGTCATAACCTGCCCGCCCCAATAAGTGTTGCGTAAGCGGTCGTTTAGTTCAGCAATTTTCTTGGTGTTGGTGGTTTGCTCGTCAATTTGTTGCGGTTTCATGCTGTTTTGCTCCTTGGTGCGTTGTTAA
>DIUV01000056.1 GCA_002423155.1 Alphaproteobacteria bacterium UBA6149 | reverse complement strand
CAAAATTAACGATTGGTGAAATCGCGCTGTCATGAGTCAAGTTTTAGGATAGACTTTTTTTCATCTTACTTTAGTATGCAAAATTATTTTTATACTAAGAAAGAATATTAGATGAAAAAGAAGATTCTGTTACTTTGCGTGGTATTATTGGCAGCTGTCGTGGGTGGTTATTTTTATGCCGTTAAACTAACCTCCGATAATTTGAAAATTGCGTTAGAAAATGTCTTGTTACCGCTGAAAAACAGCTCGGATAAAAACAACAAAGTTGATTATGTAGCTATCAACAGCTCTGGTATTGCGCTGCATCCTAGTGTGGAAATTGAAAAATTTGCTTTTAATTTAAAAGATGAAAATAATTTGGAAATCGCGTGGCAAGATGAGGGAAAATTAAATATTTCGCTCAATTATTTTACCCATTCCATGTATATTGGCGGTGAAGGCATAACTAAGGGTAGTTTAAAGCGTGCTGATTTTCCCACTCCATTAGAGTTTAAATCACAATCAGTTAAACCTTTTGCTTGTCAGATTATATTGAGTAAACCCATTATATTAGATGCTTTGTTGGGTAAATCCGCAGAAGTTTTTGCTGATGGTTCAGGGTTAGCAAAAGCGATTGAAAAGGCTCATTGCTCTTCTGAAAACAATAAAATATTGGATAATAAAACAGGGCAAGAACTAGCATCAATAGCGCTAGTTAATCTGGATGTTGCCATCAATCGCAAAGATAATTTGCTGACTGGTAGCAGTGCAAAATTGCAAATTAAAGACGAAAAAATAAGCGAAGAATTATGTAAAATTTTCAATCCCAATGGCAGCTCAACGGTTTGTGCAGAAAAAACTGCGGGGGCGCACAATTTTGATTTGGGTTATGAATTGTCAGATTTGGGGGCAAATAATAATCAGGGTAAGTTAAAAGGTAATTTAGATTATCATAATAAAATCAGTAAATTAAATGCGAGTATTGATGGTAATGCGACAAACGATGCTCTTGATGTGAAATTGAAAAATAAAATTACTATTTCTCCCGAGGCAGTAGCTATGCAACGTGCGGATATTGTAAAAATATCAAACGGCTTAGCCGATAATATCGAAAAATCGCGCGGCGCAAAATTTAGCGATGAAGAAAAATCAGCAATCTTAAACAAAGTGCAGCATAATTTGGTGGAGCCCTTGGTTGAATTACATGATTTTGAAATGAATGCCGATTTCAATGTGAATGGCTTATCAAAAAAAGGTGCGGGAAATTTACTTGATATTCGCAATATAAATTTAATTGCTAATGATTATGGAATTATTTTAAATGGAAAAGGCAATCAGGAACAAGGTGATTTTAATTTACAGTGTTTAAATTGCGAAAAAACGGTACGGGGCGGATTATCCATTATGCAAGGATTGATGGAAATTGCTGCTTTGAAAAAAGCATCTAAAGAAAATCCCAGCATATCTTCGGAAGCGATTGACCAATTGGTGCATATTGTGCAGTCAGTGGGTGAAGCAGATGCAAAAAATCCAAGTAATTTAAATATCCACATTCACAATAACACCCCAGACAAACAATGGATTATTGGCAAATTGCAGGCTAATCAAGTAGTTACCTTGCTGATGGCAGCCCAAGCAGCGGAGCAAAAAGCCCAAATGGTAAAAGCTGGAGAAAATATACCAGCCGCGAACCCTGCACCAGCCATTGAACTTAAGCATGATAAAAACTAGCCATCATTGGTGTGACCCGTTAGAATTAGCCTCGTCTTTACAACAGAACGAGGCTAATTTTGTTTTTTTATATTCTAGTTTAAAAACCAGCTATTCAGGAAATAAATCCTGGATTGGGCTAGATGTAGAAGAAATATGCCAAGATATTGATAAATTAGATATAATTGACCAGCAAAAATGGTTTGGCTATTTTGCCTATGAATTAGACAATCTTTTTGACCAAACGGAATTATGGAAAAGCCAACCGAGTTGGATAAATATTCCTCCCGTATGTTGGATGAAATTTCGGCGCGTTTTATGCTTTGACCATGAGAACCAAACTATTACGGAGTTTCATCGTGAAAAAAATAAATTAGATTTAACTAATTTGAAAAAATTTACACCCACTCCCGTAGCTTCTATAAAAAACATAAATTGCACTTTTCCCAAAAATGAATATTTGCAAGTGGCAGAAAAAACCATTGCCGCAATTCATGCGGGAGATTTTTATCAAGCGAATATTACGCGCAAATATTATGGAGAATTCTCGCAAAAGCCCGATGATTTTTCTATATTTTTACGGTTATGCGCTGCCAGTCCTGCACCTTACAGTGCTTTTATGCGTATAAATAACACTAGCATTATTTCATCCAGCCCAGAATTATTTTTAAAAATAAAAGAAAATGGCGAAATAAATACACGCCCGATAAAAGGAACCAAATCGCTTAATAGTTCCAGCAATGAATTGCAAAATAGCAGTAAAGATAGAGCAGAAAATTTAATGATTGTGGATCTAATGCGCAATGATTTATCCAAAATTTGTAAGATTGGCAGCGTAAAAATTGGCGGTCTATATGAGGTGGATGATTTTTCTACCTTGCGGCATTTATCATCGGATATAAACGGCAGATTAAAAGAAAATATTTCTCCCGTTAATGCTGCCCTACATTGCTTGCCCCCCGGTTCTATGACGGGAGCCCCGAAAAAACGGGCAATAGAATGGTGTGCAACTTATGAAAAAATGCGCCGCGGAATTTATAGCGGTTGTCTAGGATGGCTGAGTGAAAAAGAAGCCGAATTATCGGTAGTAATCCGCACCATAATATTACAAGATAAAAGTTTTGAATTTCAAGTGGGAGGAGGAATTGTTGCGGATTCTTCTAGCGAAAGCGAATGGGAAGAAACACTCACTAAAGCAAGCGGAGTTGCCCGCGCGTTAGGAATAACAGTGGAAGATTTAATGCGCTGATTTACTCTACACGACAGTATTGTTA
>DIUV01000027.1:45303-67263 GCA_002423155.1 Alphaproteobacteria bacterium UBA6149 | reverse complement strand
ACAAGGCGGGGATGACAACTGAGAGTTCAAAGTAACATCTTTAAATATTTCTATTATTCAATATATTGTAGCCTTGTTAACCTTGCTGTCGTGTAGGGTGGACGATATTCACCAAATTTATTAAGTGATGTAAGAAATTTTTTGTTTTGTCGGGGGTTGGTATGGATAAGGTTTTTTATAATAATCGTCCCATTCTTTGTCTAAGTGGTTTTCGCTCATAGCTAACCCTTCGCCATCAACTCCAACACCGCTTGCCGTACTGCCACGCCCATTTCTACCTGATCTAAAATCACGCTGCGGTGAATATCATCGGCGATTTCGGTGTCTATTTCCACGCCGCGATTCATCGGGCCGGGGTGCATTACTAGCGCGTCATCCTTTGCGGCGGCTAGTTTCTCGCGGTCTAATCCGTAAAAATGGAAATATTCGCGGAGTGACGGCAGGAAATTTCCTTGCATGCGTTCAGATTGCAATCGTAGCATCATGATTATGTCGGCATCTTGCAGGCCTTGTTTCATGTTGTGGCAATATTCCACGCCAAAAACTTCTGGGTGCGAGGGCATGAGGGTAGGGGGGGCGATGAGCATTACGCGTGCGCCCATGGTTTTTAGTAATAAAATATTTGAACGTGCCACCCGGCTATGCAAAATATCGCCGCAGATGGCGACTTTTAGTCCGCTTAATTTGCCTTTGCGGCGGCGGATGGTGAGCGCGTCTAACAATGCTTGGGTGGGGTGTTCGTGGCTGCCATCCCCTGCGTTGATGACTGAGCATTTTACTTTTTGTGCCAATAATTGCACGGCGCCGCTTTCGGGATGGCGCACGGAAATAAAATCGGGGTGCATGGCGTTGAGTGTCATCGCCGTGTCTATCAGCGTTTCCCCTTTTTTTACCGAGGAAGTGGCGACCGACATATTGATTACGTCCGCCCCTAAGCGCTTGCCGGCTAGTTCAAAAGAGGTGCGCGTGCGGGTGGAGTTTTCAAAAAATAAATTTATTAACGTGCGCCCTTTGAGGATGGAGTGTTTTTTGTCACTGCGCAAATTCCGCTCTACATAAGTATCGGCAATATTTAAAATGGTGCTGATTTCTTCCGCCGCCAGCCCTTCAATCCCCAGCAAATGTTTGTGGGTGAAGCGTGGGGCGGCCAGCAATTCCATTTGCTCGGCTGCATGAGCATCTGATAATCCACCGAGCCATTTTTTTAAAAAATTCATTTTCATAATTGCCTATAGTGTTTCTTTTTTATTCTCACGCCACACGAGCGGCGGGCTTGCAGTTGCAAGCCTATTATAGTGCTTCTTATTCAGCATGATTTTAATGGGGAAGCACTATAACATAAACCAACATAAATCTAAGATATACCGAAAACATTGCATGAAGTATATTTTTTCGTGTATCCTGCCTGCAAATATTATTTTGAGGATAAAACATGTTTAAGACCACGCCTAAATTGTTGTTTATCATGAGTGTTGTTTTGGCGGTGACGGGTTGCAGCAAGAATCGCCCGCAGGTAAAAGATGGGCAAATGATTTTAAATGGCTTGGGCGCGCCCGAAGTTAAAACCATGGCGCAAACCATGGAAGAAAATGCTAAATCAGCAATTGATCGTGGTGAATATTCTAAGGCGGGGCAGATTTATCGGCAATTATCTGATATGAAGCCTGAAAAAGTGGAATATCATATTGCCTTTGCGGATGCTGCGCGTCGGGCTGGTGAGTTGGACATGGCTTTGAACGCTTATGAAAAGATCTTAAAAAAAGATGTTAATAATATTGATGCGTTAGAAGGACGCGGTTTAGCCCTGCTTGCTAAGGGAGAATTTAAAGAAGCGGGCGAGGTTTTGTCGCAAGTGAAAAAGAAAGATGCTACCCGCTGGAAAGCCTTGAACGGGCTAGGGTTGTTGTTCGTGCAAAAACAAATGTATCCCGAATCTATCTTATATTTCCAAGAGGCTTTGCGCCAAAAAGGGGATAGGGTTACGGTCTTAAATAATTTAGGCTTAGCACAAGCAATTAGCAGCCTGCCCGTAGAGGCGACTCAATCTCTAACTCAAGCATCGGCTGCCTCGGGTGAAAATAAATTATTGCGCCAACAGGTGGATATGAACTTGGCGCTGGTTTATGCGATTATGGGCAAGCTGGATGTGGCGGAAAAAATCAGCGCGCAGTATTTGTCGGGCTCGGCCTTGGATAATAATTTGGCCTTGTATGCGCATTTGGCAAAGGATGATACTTTGGCAAAAGGTTATCTGAACATGGCATTGGCGAAAAGCCCTCGTTATTATGCGCGTGCATGGACGAATCTGGAAACTTTGAGCAAGGATGGCGAGTCTTCTGCTCCTAGTAAAGCAATGGCTACGGGTTCTATGGGAAGTTTAGGAAAGACTAAGCCAGAAGATGGTAATAAGGCAGCAAAAGAAATTAAACCATTAACTGAAATTAAGCCCACAAAAGAGTTGCCGAAGAAAGAGTCACCGAAGAAATAGTCAGTATTATCTTTCTATTTGTTCATGTGTTTTGCGCTCATGTTCTTTTTCGGCAAAGCTGGTTTCTGGGTTTTTGTCGTGTTTTAGTTCTTGTTGGTCATGCATGAAATCATAATGTTTTTGGCTCCATTCATTATGTTTTGCCGCACGAGAATAACGTACTAAGCCGCCAATGGTTGCTCCAGCTAAGATGGTGGCGATAATGCCTGCCGTGTGGTTTTTAAGCCCAGATATTAATGCGCGTGAAGTTAGTTCTTGTTCTTCGGGCATGTGGGCGATTGTTACAATTGAAGAGCCAATGCCAGCTATAACCGCAGAACTTACCCCAGATGCGGCAGCGCCAACCAGCCCTTCAATTGGCGCATCTACTTCGCGCAATTGTTCGCCCATTACTTGTACCCCAGCTCCATCAGAGCCAAAAAACATGCCGCCTGTTGGGGTTTCTGAGTGATTTCTTGACATAATATAATCCTTTTTTTATTTAAATTGCCAATGAAGAGGCGTTGTTTTTTGTCTGTTTTTTATGCTTTTCTTGATCTTGCCAACGGCAGGCTAAGAAAGTTAATAATGCTGTGCCCGTAATTACTCCAAAGATTACCCCTCCTTGAGTTGTTGGCGAGGCTTTCTTAAAAAAATTATTTATATCTGCGGATATTTTTTCGGAAAACCCCATTTCTTCACGAGCTTTTCCTTCAATTCCTTTAAACATTTTTACGCGGTCGGCTTTGTATTTTTCAGAACGATTGATAATATCTTCGCGATCTGTTTTGCAAAATTCTTCAAATAAATCACCTGTATTTACTCCATTATTGGTGACATGATTATAATTTTCACATGCTTCTTTGTTTTCTAATAATGTTAAGCTTGCATTTGCTTTCTTCATAATTTCACTATCTCCCCCTGCCCGGTCGGGGTGCAGTTTTGAAGAAAGTTGTTTTTTTGTTTGTTTTAACAATGCTTCATCAGGTAGTTTTGCGCCTAGTGCTTCATATTTTATTCTTACTTCATTATCTTGAGGTAGATATTTGCTCACTAATTGCTTGAGTAAGGAGTGGCTTTCCAAAACATCTTTAGCACTTTGTTGCTCAACACTAAGCTTTGCGCCATTCTTTTTAAAAGATTCCCAAGTTTCATCGGGATTGTTTGTGTAGTTTTGATAAAAACGGAAGGTTAAAAAATCATTTAAAACTTCTTCTGAAGCGGCGCCATATCTTTCCCAAAGATCGCCAGCAATGTCTATAATGGATGCTTCACCAGAAAAAAGCGATTCAAAAAAACCGCCATGCTCGCCAAAATCGGCACTACTCCAACCATCAAATGATCCACCAAAAAAATCACCAAATGAGAAATCCCCGCTCCCAAAATCTCCGCCACCAAAATCACACATTTTTTATTCTTTTATGATTGTTTTATAGTAATTTCTATCCTGCAAACAGAATAATTGATGTTTTGGTTAAAATCACGTTAAGATTGTGTGACAATTTTGGTTTTCGCTTCTTGCCACAAAATCTCCAAACTTTCCAAGCTTTGCTGGTCTAGTTCTTCGCCGCGGGCTTGAATGGCGCGTTCAATATATTTCCAGCGGCGGAGGAATTTGTTATTAGCTTGTGCCAGAGTTTCCTCCGCATCAATATCTGCATAACGGGTGAGGCAGACGCAGGAAAATAACAAATCCCCTAATTCCTCGGCTATGTCTGTTTGGATGCCACTAGCAAAAGCTTGTTTGGTTTCTGCTAATTCTTCTTCAATCTTTTCAAACACTCCTTCAACTTCCGCCCAGGCAAAACCGACTTGTGCTACTTGGTCTTGGATGTATTGTGCAGTTTGTAGAGAAGTTTTCATGGTTTCTGCCCGAATTAGTTTATTAGTTGGTTTAATTTTATACGCCGCACGCCCATCTCTTAGGAAGAGGGGCGGGTTTGCGGTCGCAAACCTATAGTGTTTCAAAATATTTGATGGTTATTTAAAAGTTGAAACACTATATAATGCACTTATTCTACCGCAGAAAAAGTCTAAAAGGAAAAGAAATGTATTTTCTCGCTAACCCGACTAAATTCTTAAAAATCGCCGAAAAAATTCAGCCTTTTTTGTTGGTGCTGTTTGGTATGAGCTTGGCGGCAGGTTTATATCTGGGTTTGTTTGCTTCTCCGGCGGATTATCAGCAAGGCGAGGCGGTGCGGATTATGTATATTCACGTGCCTTCAGCGTGGATGGCGTTATTTATTTATACCAATATGGCGGTTGCTTCTTTTGTGTTCTTGGTTTGGCGGCATAGTGTGGCGGATATGTTTGCTCGTGCTAGTGCCAGCATTGGCGCTTGCTTTGCTTTTCTCACCCTGGTTACTGGTTCGCTGTGGGGAAAGCCCATGTGGGGGGCTTGGTGGGTGTGGGATGCGCGCTTGACTTCGATGTTAATCTTGTTTTTCTTATATTTAGGTTATCTAGCGTTGGCACGGCAGGCAGAGGGGGATGAACCAGCACAAAAAACTTGTGCGATTTTGGCGTTGGTGGGATTTGTGAATATCCCGATTATCAAATTCTCGGTGGATTGGTGGAATACATTGCATCAACCCGCGAGTTTGTTCCGCGCTGGTGGCGCTGCCATCGCCACACCCATGTTGGTGCCCTTATTATTAATGGGGCTGGCGTTTACTTGTTTTTACCTGCTACTTGCCATCTGTAAAATTCGGACTATAGTTGCGCACGCAAAAATACGCCGGATGGTATTCGCAAATTTAAAATAAATTAAGACAAGGACTATAACAAAATGACATTCGTAGTTACCGATGATTGCATTCGCTGCAAATACACTGATTGCGTAGAAGTGTGCCCAGTTGATTGTTTTTACGAAGGTGAAAACATGTTGGTAATCCACCCTGACGAATGCATAGATTGCGGCGTCTGCGAGCCCGAGTGCCCCGCCGAAGCCATCAAACCTGAATCCGAAAAACTACTCCAATGGGTAGAAGTAAACCGCGAATACGCACAAATCTGGCCAAACATAACCCGCAAAAAAGACGCCCCCGAAGATGCTAAGGATTTTGACGGCAAAAAGGGGAAATTTGAGCAATATTTTAGCGCTAATCCTGGTAGTGGGGATTAAATAAACTTAACCCAGAGCGAAAAAAATGAAAATTCTCTTTATACATCCTAATATGCCGGGGCAATATAAGCATCATTGTCGGGTGCTGGCGGCGGATAAGAATAATCAGGTGGTGTTTATTACTAAGCCAAAAAGCTTGGAAATTCCTAATGTGCATAAAGTGGAATATAAAATGCCGCGAGATGCGGTGGCGACTACCCATCGTTATTTGATTGGTACCGAGCGGGCGGTTTTGCAAGGGCAGGAAGTTTGGCGGGTTTGTAAGGCGCTGAAAGAGCGTGAAGGCTTTGTGCCTGATGTTATTTGTGCGCACCCTGGCTGGGGTGATGCTTTGTTTATTAAAGATATTTATCCTGATTCGGCTTTATTGAATTTTTTTGAGTTTTACTATCAAAGCCATGGTTCGGATGTGAATTTTGACAAAGAATATTCTCCTGCGAGTTTGGACGATGAAGCGCGCGTGCGGATTAAAAATATCACTAATATTTTGAGTTTAGAATCGGCTGATTGGGGGATTTCGCCAACTTTTTGGCAAAAATCGGTGCATCCGATTGAGTTTCAGAGTAAAATATCCGTGCTGCATGATGGGATTGATACTGAGTATTGCCATCCTGATGCGCAGGCAGAGATAGTGCTTCCTTCAGGCAAAGTTTTTCGGGCGGGGGATAAGGTGGTTACCTATATCGCCCGTAATTTTGAGCCCTATCGTGGTTTTCCCACTTTTATGCGCGCGGCGGAGTTGTTATTAAAAGAGCGATCTGATGTGCATATTATTGCCGTGGGTGCTGATGAGGTTAGTTACGGACGGAAACTAGGCAAAGGCAATACTTGGCGCGAAGAAATGCTAAAAACAGTTAAATTGGATATGGAGCGTGTTCATTTTACGGGGGTGTTATCTTATGCGCAATTGATAAAATTATTTCAGATTTCTGCCGCGCATATTTATCTTACCTACCCATTTGTGCTTTCTTGGTCGATGTTAGAATCTATGGCGAGTGGGGTTGCTATGATTGCTTCTAGCACTTCTCCCGTATTAGAAGTTATTGAACATGGGAAAAATGGCTTGCTGGTGGATTTTTTCTCCCCGCAAGATTTGGTAGAAAAAATTTGTAGTGTGTTAGATCATCCCGATGGCATGCAAGAAATGCGCAATCAAGCTCGTAAAACTGTGCAGAATCGTTATGATTTGCAAAAATTAATGCCCTTGCATGTAGCTTTAATTGGAGATTTAGCCGAGAAACGTTTGCCTCCACCGACGAATGCAAAAATTGAGCAATTATATTTATAGCAATTATAGGCGCAGCCAAATCAATTTTAGTTGGTAAAATCTAAATCAAGACTGTCCATTCCTGCATCAAGAAAGTAGGCGGCAACCACAAATAATATTAGTAAAAATACGCCAAATAATTTATTTTTAGTTGCGGGCAGCATGCTGGTTCCTGTGCTAAGTTATTCTAATAGAATGTAGATTCTTAGCACTTGCAATGGTTAATTTCAAGTCATTATTATTTGGAAACATTACTGCCAATCAATTGGCTTATGTTGGGGATGTTTTGTTGTGCTAACCAATTATCTAGCTCTTTATTTAGGCGAGCGCTCAAGTCTATGCCTTCATAAATAAGCGCGGAATAAATTTGTACCAAGGATGCGCCTGCGCGAATCTTGGCTAATAATTGATTGAGGTTGCTCACCCCACCCACGCCAATCAGGGGTATTTTTCCTTGGGTAAGGCGGTAAATTTGCGCGAGAGTTTGCGTGGATAAATCAAAAAGCGGTGCGCCGCTTAAGCCGCCTGTTTGTTCTTTTTCAGCAGAAAGTAAATTAGGGCGGCTAATCGTGGTGTTGCTGACGATGATGCCATCAAAGGATAATTTCAGCGCAACTTCGGCAATTGCTTCCATCTGTGCGGTGTCTAAATCGGGGGCGATTTTTACCAGCAGGGCAATCGTGCGCCCATATTGCTGGGCAAGCTCATTTTTGCGTGCGATTAAAGCCTGCATCAGCTCAAAAAGCGCCGCCTCACCTTGTAAATCGCGCAGACCTGTAGTGTTGGGCGAAGAGATATTAACTACCAGATAATCTGCTAATGGATAAAATGCATCAAGCAAAGTCAGATAATCAGATGCAGCATCCAGCGTATCTTTGTTTTTGCCAATATTCACGCCGACAATTCCCGCGCTTTTATCCCGACCTTCTAGCTTGCCGCGCATTAAATCTGCACCATTATTATTAAAGCCCATACGGTTGATAATCGCCTGGTCTTCCGCTAGGCGAAACAAGCGCGGCTTAGGATTGCCGATTTGGGGGCGGGGGGTAACCGTGCCCACTTCAACAAAACCAAATCCTTGTTTTAATAAGCCTGAGTAGCACTCGCCATTTTTATCAAACCCTGCGGCTAAGCCAATGGGGGTGGGGAAATCCAGCCCGAGAAGTTGGGTTTGTAGGCGTGTGGAGGTAATTTCTTTTGGTGCGGGAATAAGGTTAGCTTTTAGCGCAAAAATCGCCAGTCTATGCGCGGTTTCGGCAGGGAGCTTAAAAAGAAGCGGACGGATGATTTTTTTATACATAAATTGACACTACCCGATACTGTTTTTGTTTTTATATAAACCATCCGTCGTCATCCCCGCCTTGTGCGGGGATCTCGAGCTACGAATTCGGTATTCCTTGTGTCCTGAGATCCCCGCACAAGGCGGGGATGACGACGGATGGTTTGGATATATGGTGGATGTTTTGTTTGGTTCAAAAAATGTTGGGTAGTGTGACATGAATTATCCTTTAATTATTCTTTCTCATGAAAATTCCAAAAGCGCTGCATAGAAAAATAAGTGATGGTCACCGACCAGCCAATGAGCAATAACCCGTTTAATACTTCCACTCCCGTAATCATCCGCAGCGAGCCAGTCGGAAAAACATCGCCAATCCCGAGGGAAGAATAAGTGGCGGCGGAGAAATATACATAGGTCATAAAGCCATTGCCTTCATTGCCGCCTAAACTACCAATATGTAATCTATGGTCCGCAATCCAAAAGGCGATCGCATAGAGCCAGACAGAAAGAGTATGGGCAAAGAAAATGGTTAGCACTACTAGGTTAATCAGATAACGTGGGCGTTTCTTGGTGTGGTCTAAAACGCGCCAGATTAACCGAGTAATTTCATAATTAATGGTGGTGGTGAGGATAATCATGATGAAGCTAATTAAGGCGGCGATTATATCGGACATTTCCATTAGCTGTTTCCTGTGCCTAGCTTCCCAACGATGTTTTTGCCATCTACATGGCTAATATCTACTGGCACTATACTACCTATTTTTAGTGCGCTTGTCATGTTCTCAATTATTACGGGGGCAAAATGTTGGCTATGTCCAAAATGATCTTTTTCTATCAGCACATTCGCTTGCATGCCTATTTGTGCATGTAAAAAAATATTTTCTTGGGTTTCGCCTGCTTGGCGAAGCATTCGGGCGCGTTCTTTGCGAATTTCCCCGCGTACTTGTGGCATACGCGCAGCAGGAGTGCCCTTGCGTGCGGAATAGGGAAATACGTGCAGCCAAGTTAAGCCTGCTTCATGCACTAAATTTAGGGTGTTTTGGAACATTTCCTCACTCTCGGTCGGAAAACCAGCAATCAGATCGGCACCAAAGACGATATCGGGGCGTAAACTACGCGCTTTTTGGCAGAAATTTAATATATCTGCGCGGTTATGGCGGCGTTTCATCCGTTTGAGAATCATATCATCCCCTGCTTGCACGCTTAAATGCAGATGCGGCATTAGCCGTTCTTCTTCCGCTATAGCTGCCCATAAATCCGCATCTATTTCTGCCGCGTCGATGGAGGAAATCCGCAGGCGCGGTAGTTCAGGCACTAATTTTAAAATCCGCCGCACTAATTGCCCAAGATTGGTGGCGGAGGGTAAACGATTACCATAATCGCTTATATCTACGCCGGTGAGCACAATTTCTTGATAGCCTTTTTCAGTCAGTTCGCGAATTTGTGTGATGATGTCGCCCGCAGGCGCGGAGCGGCTATTGCCGCGCCCATACGGGATAATGCAAAAAGTGCAGCGATGGTCACAGCCATTTTGTACTTGCACAAAAGCACGTGTGGTTTCCGCAAAGCCGCTCACCAGATGGGCGGCGATTTCGTTTGCCTCCATAATATCATTCACCCGGGATTTTTCTTCCGATGCGGGCAGGGCATATTGTTTTGCTTGGAGCTTTTCGGCGTTGCCGAGTACAAGGTCAACTTCCGCCATGGAGGAAAAACTATCAGGATTAATCTGCGCGGCGCAGCCGGTAACAATGATTTTAGCATGGGGATTATCTTTACGCGCCCGGCGCACGGTTTGCCGCGCTTGCCGCTCCGCTTCGGCGGTTACTGCACAAGTATTGATGATTACCGTATCACCCATGCCCGAATTCAGCGCATTAGCTCGCATAATCTCGCTTTCGACTTTGTTTAAGCGACAGCCGAGGGTGATTACGTTTATGTTGGGTTGTTGGTTGGTTGGCAAAATCTTTATATTTGTTAGAGTTTTTCTTGTGTATGTTAATCTATATTCGTGATTTAGGCAATAATCTTAATGTTTCTAAATTTAAAGATTTAACTGAATATACGCCACTTATAGTTTGTAAAAATGGGCGAGAATTATAAACTTCATCGGCAACGAAAATAATTGTTCCGTGACTAACAATCGTTTTGGCTTTTTCTTCATTTAAATCAAGCCCTAAAGTGACCTCTATAAATACATCTATTTCGCTAGTAAAAGCTGTTTTTATGAATTGCTTATATCGTTCTCGCAAAGTTCTTTTTGCACCCAAACCAAAAGTTTTGCCATCTAGGGTAAAAAAGAAATCAAATTCTGTGCTTTTATCATTAATATCATGGGTTTTTCTAATGTTTTCTTTCGGGATGCCGATGTCAATCAAAACAGACATTATACGGCTTTCGTAATTAGAGCCAGAATCAGAAATAATTGATTGGTTCATGCTTTCACTAAACATAAGCATAAAGATTTGATTTGGTTCTAAGCCTAGTTTCTTTAATTTTATAGCTTGCTTAGAAAGTTCAGCAATTAATTTATGTGCATCTGCAGAAATTAGATTAGTTTTACCAGATTCAAGATTTTCAAAAAACAATAATGCTAAGAGCGCTCCATTTACTCTGGTTGCATAAGGGCTAGAGAGGGATTTTTTGTCGTATTCTAACGATAATAAATCTAGTTTTGCTAAATCATTTTTATTGATTGTTTCTTTTAACTTTGCTTCTGCAAGCAGCAAGTCTTTAATTAGATATAAGCGCAAACTAAAAAGAAGAATTTCTAAATCAGTTTGATTTGTTATATAATCAATAACTTGTATCAGGTTTTCTGCTTTGGAAACGCCAGTAATATTGGTTTCTACAAAATTATATAGTGCAGAAATGGTATGTTCACAATTTTCTGAGCGAGAAATTATTTCAAAAATATCCAATGCTTGATGGTCTGATAATTTTGTTTTAACTAAATGCTTTAACCAAAAGTAAAATTTTAGATTAATATCAAATTTTTTATCTGTAATTAAAAGTTTGTCGATGTTCATGCCTGATTTTCCTTAAGTGCATAACATATTTCTTGGGCAATTGCTCTAATTACAGGAACGGCAACACTATTTCCGAATTGTTTGTAAGCTTGCGCATCGCTTACGGGTATCACAAAATCATCAGGAAACCCCTGTAATCTGGCAGCTTCTCTGGGGGTTAACTTCCTAGGGTTTTTTCCTAATTGTTCAATTAATATTTCCGAACCATCTTTATAATAACGAGCAGAAATTGTGCTGGTATAAGGAGAATTATGGTTGAATAAACTATATCCAAAACCATTGCCTTTTATGAGATGCTCTTCTTTGCGTCGTTTGTGTCCCATCCATAATTTATCAGAAAGAGTGTATTTATCATCAACCATTTCTTCTAAAATCATGCCAACATTCACATGTTGTTCTTGCCATATTGGGAATTGAAAGAAATTTTTTTCTTTAAAAGCAATTATATATATTCTCTCTCTGTTTTGGGGTACTCCAAAATTTTTAGCATTTAATACTTGCGTATGTACAGAATAACCTAAGTTTTTTAAACTATCCTTTACTACTTGAAAGGTTTGCCCTTTGTTGTGTCCTTTAAAACCTTTTACGTTTTCAAGAAACAATACTTTAGGCTTATGATAATCTACTAGGCGACAAATATCAAAAAACAAGGTTCCGCGAGCATCTTCAAAACCTTTTTTATGCCCAGCGTTAGAAAAAGGCTGACAAGGAAAGCCTGCCAATAAAATATCGAAGGCTGGAACTTCTTCAGCGGAAATTTTAGTTATATCGCCATGAGGTTTTGTGCCATAATTAGCTTCATAAGTGATTTGCGAATATTTATCCCATTCAGATGAAAATACACATTCTGCGCCTAATTCGTCAAATGCAATTCTTATTCCTCCCACCCCAGCGAATAAATCAATAAATTTATATTCTTTTAGAGGAAAGGATGAAAGTAAGGAGCTGTTTCTGTGAGAATAAAATAAATCATCACACAAATTAAGTTGTATGTGTTTTTGGGAATGGATGTCAACATTAGCTAGCAATTTAACGCCCCCATTTTTTACATTCAGCTTGCGCCAATAACCTGCAACTTCGCTTCAGCAAGGTTGATTACATTTTGCAGCAATAATTTTTCTGCATCGCCTGAGCTATGCTCCAGACTATAACGTGCATCATCAAGGGCAGTGCGCGTAGTTTCGGCATTGATTGCGCTTACATCAAGCAATTCTTCGGCCAAGATGGTGCAGGACTCGCCGTTTACTTCGGCAAAGCCGCCCGAAACAAAAATGCGGCGTGTATCTTCGCCGGGATTATGTACTTCAATCACTCCTGTGCGAATGCTGGAGATGAAAGGGGCGTGTCCGTACATAGCACCAAAATCACCCATTTCACCTGGCACTACTAACATTTCCACCTCAGCAGAAAGAAATAATTTTTCAGGAGTTACGAGATTTATTTTTAAGTGGGACATTTTTTGCCTCAAAGTCGTTGTTTAGTATTTAAGATGGTCATCCTCACAACTTATGAAGTGAGGATGACAATCATTTATTATTACGCCGCTTCCACAGCCATTTTGCGAGCTTTTTCCACCGCTTCTTCAATGGAGCCTACCATGTAGAAAGCTGCTTCGGGTAAATGGTCATATTCACCAGCTACAATCGCTTTAAAGCTAGAAACGGTATCTTTCAACGCCACCAATTTACCGGGAGCGCCAGTAAAGATTTCTGCCACGTGGAACGGTTGTGACAAGAAACGTTGGATTTTACGAGCACGAGCTACGGTTAATTTATCTTCTTCCGATAATTCATCCATACCCAAAATGGCGATAATATCTTGCAAAGATTTATAAGTTTGCAAGATTTTTTGCACATCACGCGCTACTTGGTAATGTTCTTCCCCAATTACTTCCGGGTCTAACATACGTGAAGTAGAATCTAGTGGATCTACCGCAGGGTAAATACCAAGTTCTGCAATTGAGCGAGAAAGTACGGTAGTTGCATCTAAGTGTGCAAAAGATGTTGCTGGCGCCGGGTCGGTCAAGTCATCCGCAGGAACGTAAATTGCCTGTACGGAAGTGATAGAACCTTTATTGGTAGAGGTAATCCGCTCTTGCATAGCGCCCATCTCGGTCGCCAAAGTTGGTTGATAACCCACCGCGGAAGGAATACGCCCCAACAACGCCGATACTTCCGAACCCGCTTGGGTAAAGCGGAATACGTTATCTACGAAGAATAATACGTCTTGTCCTTCTTGGTCACGGAAATATTCCGCCATGGTTAAACCAGTTAAACCCACCCGTGCACGCGCACCCGGAGGCTCGTTCATTTGTCCATAAACCAGTGCTACTTTAGATTTTTCTGGGTGTTCTAAGTCAATAACGTTCGATTCAATCATCTCATGGTAAAGGTCATTTCCTTCACGAGTACGCTCACCCACCCCAGCAAATACCGAGAAACCACCATGTGCTTTCGCGATGTTATTAATCAATTCCATAATAAGAACGGTTTTACCCACGCCTGCTCCACCGAACAAACCAATTTTTCCGCCCTTAGCATAAGGTGCCAGCAAGTCGATAACTTTAATCCCGGTAACCAAAATTTCTTTCGAAGTTGCCTGATCAATAAAGGCCGGCGCTTCCGCATGAATTGGCGCCGTCATTTTGGTTTTTACAGGACCGCGCTCGTCAATCACTTCACCAATCACGTTAAAAATACGTCCCAAAGTTTCTGGACCTACGGGAACGGTAATCGGCGCACCCGTGTCCACCACTTCCAATCCACGCACCACGCCATCGGTAGAATCCATCGCGATGCAGCGTACTACGCCTTCACCTAAATGCTGCGATACTTCCAAAACCAAACGACGACCCTCAACGCTAGCTTCTAAAGCATTGAGAATTGCTGGTAATTCACCATCAAATCGAACATCGATAACTGCTGAAATTACTTGAGTTACCACACCTTTATTTTGTAATTTTGCCATGTATTTTTCCTTTAACTACTATTCGGGTTTTTCTATAGCGTGAACTATACCAATAATCCAGTCTTTTAATGCAGGAATTTTATGTTCGGCTATGTCCCATAATGTTTCTATATCCACTTTGTCATATTCGTGGGATATTACATTTCTAAGCGCGATTATATTTGCCCAAGGAATTTCTGGATATTGGTTTTTAGTTTCTTCGGAAATTCTGCGGCAGGCTTCTCCCAATATTTCAAAACATCGCTCCAGAGCTTTTTGGGTGACTAGATTTTCTGGTGCGGATTGTAAAATTACTTCTATCATTTCTATCGTGGACAAAATATCCTGCAATGAGGATAAATCCCGAAATTTTTGCTCTATTTTCATAAAGGAATCGCTTCGCTTAAGATATTATCCCTAAAGCTTGGACGCAAATTTTTCTCTGATACAAAATCCACCTTACAGGGCAGTAATTGTTCTAATTCATAATACATGCCGCAAGCCTCCCACAGACCATAAGGTGGGATTGAGGAATACAGCAAATCCACATCGCTACTTTCGTCCGCATCTCCGCGTGCCACCGAGCCAAAAACACGGATATTCTCTACTCCATGCTTTGCGGCAAGGGCGAGGATTTGCGGTTTATACACAGTTCTTAATTGTTCAAGATTAATCATCTAATTGCTCCAAAATACCAATAATCCAGTCTTTTAATGCGGGAATTTTATGTTCGGCAACATCCCAAACTGTTTCTTCTTCAGCTAGATAATACTCATGCACTAAAACATTACGCATTCCGCGAATTCCTGCCCATGGAATATCTGGATATTGGTTTTTTATATCATCGGACAAAACTCGACAAGCCTCACCAATTATGGTTAAATTACGCTCAATTGCATCTTTCGCCATTTCATTTCTTTTTCCGCAAGAAATATAGTTGATTATTTTGTCACAGCACTCAATTATATGTTCTAATCTTTCAACGTCACGGCTCATAACGGTACCGCCTCTTTGATTACGTTATCACGAATGCGCTGGCTTAGTGCGCCTTCTGTTACCACATCTATTTTGCTTAAGAGTAAATCTTCTAGCCCTGCATAAAAACTGCCTATATCCAATAAATCGGTTTTGGGAAGTCGAGTAACCAGAAAATCTATATCACTATTTTCGCGCTGCTCACCTCGAGCAACCGAACCAAAAACGCGAACATTCTCTACTCCATGCTTGGCGGCAAGGGCGAGGATTTGGGGTTTATACTCAGTTCTTAATTGTTCAAGATTAATCATCTAATTGCTCCAATATGCCAATAATCCAGTCTTTTAATACAGGAATTTTATTTTCGGCGATGTCCCAGATAGTTTCATTATCAAGTTGATAATATTCATGCACCAAAATATTACGCATACCAACAATACTGCGCCAGGGAACTTTTGGATACTGACTTTGCAGTTGGTCAGAAATGGCGCGGCAAGCTTCACCGATAATTTCTATACATCTCTCGGTTGCTTTTAAAGTTTTTATATCACGTGTATCTTGGATGAACTGTTCAATATAAGAAATTTGTTCCAGAATATGCCGTAGCCGTTCATGATCTTTGGTCATAGCGGCACCGCATCGGCCATAATTTTTTCTTTTAAGCTAGGTCGCAAGCCATTTTCTATTGCTACATCAACTTTTTGACCTAACAATTCCTGCATATCCATATAAAACCCTCCAACCCCCCAAGGGTCGCCACCTTTTATGCGGGAAACCAATATATCCACATCGCTGGTTTCGGTTTGTTTACCTGCGGCGACTGAGCCAAATATACGCACATTACGCAGTCCATGCTGCGCGGCAAGGGCGAGGATTTGGGGTTTGTACTCAGTTCTTAATTGTTCAAGGGTGATCATTAGATTTCTCCAAAATGCCAATAATCCAGTCTTTTAATGCGGGAATTTTATGTTCTGCCACATCCCAAATAGTTTCTACATCAACTCGATAATATTCATGTACTAAAATATTGCGCATACCAATAATATCAGCCCAAGGTATCTTTGAATAATCGCTTTTGCTGGTAGGAGAAATAGTGCGACATGCTTCCCCGATGATTTGTAGCGATCTTTCTAATGCCCTTGCGGTTAATAATGAAGTTTTATCGCCACCAAGGAATGATGCGATATTTTCACATTCTTCAAGAATATGCTTAAAGCGCACAATATCACGTTCTATTTCATTCATAGTGGCACCGCTTCTTGCAAAATTCTCTCGCGCATATAAGGACTTATGGCGGTGTCGGAAACAATATCCACTTTTTTGCCCAAAGTTTCTTCTAGCCCAGAATGTAAGCCGCCCAGATCCATTAAGTCAGTCCCCCTCAGGCGAGTAAAAAGAAAATCTATGTCGCTTTTATCATTAGCATCACCACGCGCGACAGAACCAAAAATGCGGATATTTTCCACCCCATATTTTACAGCAAGGGCGAGGATTTGGGGCTTATACTCAGTTCTTAATTGTTCAAGGGTGATCATCTTGGGGCTTTAATGCAGAAGAGTTAATCTCAATTATGCATAAAATAACATTTTTTTGCTGAAAAATAAAGCCTTAACCAAGCGCAAGATTTACCGCATATTCCGCGTGTAAGCTGGTAGTATCAAAAATGGGGATGTTTAAATCTGCTGATTGTATGAGCATGCCAATCTCGGTGCAGCCGAGCACGATTCCTTCTGCTCCTGAATTTATTAGCTGATTTATTATATTGATATAAGCTATCTTGGAAGCTGGATTTATCACCCCCTGACATAGTTCATCATATATTACACGATGAATAATTTCTCTATCTGCTGCATTGGGGATAATGGTTTCAATATTATGATTTTTTAAGCGATTTTTATAAAAATCCTGCTCCATGGTGAATTTGGTGGCGAGCAAGCCTATTTTTTGTAAATGCTGTTTTTTTATTGCCATGGCGGTAGCATCCGCAATGTGCCATACGGGTAAATCACTGGCTTTTTCTACTTCATCCGCCATTTTGTGCATAGTGTTGGTGCAAATAACTAAGGCTTCTGCTCCTGCATTTTTTAGATTATTTGCTGCTTCAACCATTTTGAGGGTGGCTGCTTGCCAGTCACCAGCATTTTGCAGACTAACTATTTCATCGAAATCAAATGACCAGATTATAATTTTTGCAGAATGGTTACCACCTAGCTTAGTTCTCACCAGTTCGTTCATCAGGCGATAATAGATGGCGGTTGATTCCCAACTCATGCCACCTATTAAGCCGATGATTTTCATATTTATTATATTATCACGCCGCACGCGCGGCGACGCGCAGTCGCGCTTTCCAATTTGCGTAGAAGCTTAAAAGAATATTGTGCGCAAATTGGGATCATACCGCCTCAGCACCACTGATAATCTCAATAAGTTCCTTGGTAATAACTGCTTGACGCGTGCGATTATATTTAAGCGATAATTTGTTAATCATATCACCCGCATTGCGGCTAGCATTATCCATCGCCGTCATACGTGCACCTTGTTCACTAGCAGAGTTTTCCAGTAAGGCTTTGAAGGTTTGTACGGAAATATTACGGGGTAATAATTCTAGTAACAAAGCCTCTTCTCCCGGCTCATATTCATAAGCGGTTTGGCTGGCTTCGTCTTTTTTATCAAACTTCAACGGGATTAATTGTTGGAAAGTAACAATTTGGGCAATCGCTGAACGGAAGGTGTTGAACACTAAAGTGCAAACATCAAAACCATCTTTTTCAAAATGCACGAGCATTTTAGTTGCGATTTCTTGTCCCACCGCATAACTAAGTGGTTTCTTGGTAATGTCGGGGATGAATTCGATGATTAAGTTTTTGAAAAGCGGCGCTAATTGGTCGTAAGATTTGCGCCCCACGCAGATTAGCTTAACTTCTTTTCCTTCTGCTTGCAGCGCAACGATTTTTTGCTTCACTGCGCGCGTAATCGAGCTGTTAAACCCGCCACACAAGCCCCTATCCGAAGTTAGCACCACTAAAAGATGCTTATCTTCCTTGCCTGTGCCTGCTAGCAAAAGCGGCGCACTGCCTGATTCTTGCATATTGCCCGCTAAATTGCTGAGCATAGCTTCCATCTGACTAGCATAAGGACGCGAGGCTTCGGCGCGTTCAGTCGCACGGCGTAACTTCGCCGCAGCCACCATTTTCATCGCCTTGGTAATCTTTTGCGTAGATTTTACGCTTTTGATGCGGTTTTTTAAATCTTTTAAGCTGGGCATTACAGTGCGATTTCCTGTGTTTTATTGGTTGTTGTGTTTACAAACTGCATAAAAGCACCATCGGCTCCTAGTTGTTCATTGGCGTTTAGCAGCTCTATTCCATAAATTGTTCCATCAGAGGACATATCAATATTTACATCGCTACTAAGGCAAATAGTTTGAGCAACTTGCCCTTGTTTTTCCTTAAAGCGGATGTAACCGATATTACGTTCAGGATTGTAAGTCATGTGCATAATGCTAAATTCCTTTAAAAAAATTTGGTTATTACCGTTATAACATACCACCCATTTTCTTGTCTGGCAGCAAATACTTCAAGTTGTTTATTCTCAAAATATTTTTCTACCCAAACACCCTTATAAACAAAATTCTTTCTAAATCCAGCTCTACCTCTTTTTGCTGAGAACTGCTCCCCAGCAAAAATTGTTTCACGAATTTCCTGTTCATTGGTTCCGCGTTCTTGAGCGCGAATTAGAGCATGATTATCAATGTCTATTTGAATAATTGATGCCATAACTCTAAAACCAACCTTTAAGCAAAAACCTTCAAAACAGCTTCAATAATCGCTTTCAGCTTTTCTTCCGCTTCTTTGGAAAGAGCTTTTTCTTTGCTGATAGTTTCTAGCAATGCTTTGTTGGTGCCACGTAGGTCACGCAATAAAGCATCTTCGAATTTGCGCACGTCATTAGTAGCGATACGGTCTAAATAACCTTTTACACCTGCATAAATCACACAAACTTGCTCTTCTACCAAAAGCGGAGAATATTGCGGTTGTTTCAATAATTCAGTTAAACGCTGACCACGCGCAAGCAATTGCTGGGTGGAGGCATCCAAATCGGAACCAAACTGAGCAAAAGCTTCCATCTCGCGATATTGGGCTAATTCTAGTTTGATCGTTCCAGCTACTTGTTTCATCGCTTTGATTTGCGCGGCTGAACCTACACGGCTCACGGATAGACCTACGTTTACTGCTGGGCGCACACCTTTATAGAAAAGCTCAGTTTCTAAGAAGATTTGTCCATCGGTAATGGAAATTACGTTGGTGGGAATATAAGCGGAAACGTCGCCTGCTTGGGTTTCAATAATCGGCAAAGCGGTTAATGAACCTGCACCTTGCGCATCTGACATTTTCGCCGCACGCTCTAACAAACGTGAGTGAATAAAGAATACGTCCCCTGGATATGCTTCACGACCTGGTGGGCGGCGAAGTAGGAGCGACATTTGACGATACGCAACGGCTTGTTTAGATAAATCATCATAAATAATCAGTGCGTGCATGCCGTTATTACGGAAGAACTCACCCATTGCGCAGCCTGTGTACGGCGCCAAGAACTGCAACGGAGCAGATTCGGATGCGGTTGCAGCAACCACCAAACTATATTCCATCGCGCCAGTTTCTTGTAGTTTTTTAACCACTTGCGCAACGGTAGAGCGTTTTTGTCCAATTGCCACATAAATACAGAATAATTTTTCTGCATCTGACTTGGCGTTTTTATTGGTTTCCATCTGGTTTAAGATGGCGTCAATCGCAATCGCGGTTTTACCAGTTTGGCGATCCCCAATGATTAACTCACGTTGACCACGACCAATCGGAATTAGTGAATCAATAGATTTAATCCCGGTTTGCACGGGCTCATGCACGGATTTACGCGCAATAATTCCCGGTGCTTTTACTTCTACGCGTGAACGCTCAACATCTACCAAGGGTCCTTTGCCATCAATCGGATTGCCGAGTGCATCAACTACGCGACCTAACAAACCACGACCCACGGGAACATCCACGATGGTATTGGTACGTTTAACAATATCGCCTTCTTTTACATCCCGGTCATTACCGAAAATTACTGCGCCGACACTATCAGTGTTCAAGTTTAGTGCCATGCCTTTCATGCCGCCGGCAAATTCTACCATCTCACCCGCTTTGATGTTTTCCAACCCAAAGATAGTTGCCACACCATCGGTCACGGAAACTACTTGACCAACTTCAGCTAGTGCGTTCTCATCAGCGAAACCAGCGATTTGCTGCTTTAAAATACTTGAAATTTCAGAAGGACGAATGTCCATGGCGTTTGCTCCCACTTTATGCTTAATTCTTAACTGATTTACTTGTTTATTTAATTGGTTAGAGTCGCTTTTAATGAATCACCCAAGCGCTGAATTTTTCCAGCAACCGAATAATCCAATAGACGTGACCCAACTTTAATCATTATTCCTCCCAAAATCTGCGGATTTTGTGAAGTTTTGGCGATAATTTTTTTGCCGCTGCTTTTTTCCAAAGCTGCTTTAATGCTGTTTACTTGCTTTAGACCCAAAGCAGCGGCGCTGATTATTTCTACACTCAATTCACCATTCTTTTTAATGAGCATGCTGGCGAACTCATCCGCCATGTTGGTTAAAAATTCCAAACGATTATTGGCGGCAACCCGCGCCACAAATTGTTTGGTTAAGTCAGCTGCTTTTGCTTGATCTAAAATTTCCCCCATAATAGCGGCTTTTTTTGCCCGACTCACGATGGGGCTGTGCAATATCTGCCGCAAAGCAATATTTTCTGCTAAGATTTTTTTCAATCCTGCAAGATTTGCCGCAACAACTTCTAAACTTTGTGCATTTTCTGCCAAAGAGAATAACGCCACCACATAACGGCGACTTAATATTTGGGCATCAAAGCTAGAATTACTCATACGCAATTACTCATTGTTAATCAATCTGTTGTGCAGATTGGTGGGTTGTTTTGAGGATGGTATCCCCATAAATTCTATTTAATCTAGGCGGCAATCTAGGCAAATTGCTTGTTAATTACAACCGATTTTTTTGCTATTATTTTGAGTGTATGAATATACGTTATTATAATGGGGTGTTGCTGGCATGATTCTTGCTTGTATCTTAGGTCTAATTATAATGATTAATGTTTTGGGTGCAAAATGGCTGTTACTCCTATCGTCGCTAATCCTTATGGGAAGGCGCAGAAACTAACCGCAAATTCTAATGATTCTAACCGCAATGCTGGGATAGGTTTTGGGGATGTGTTAGATGCGGTGAACCCTTTACAGCAAATTCCGGTGGTATCTTCAGCCTATCGTGCGGCAACGGGAACCAGCATTTCTCCCATATCGCAATTGATGGGTGGGGCTTTGTTGGGCGGGATTCCGGGGTTATTATCGTCATTGGTAAATGTCGCGGTGGAGGCGGCAACCGGGCAAGATATTGCAGGTAACGTATTAACTGGTCTAACCCCAGATAAATCGCCGTTTCAATTACAACAAGCCAGCAGCTTGCAAGCGGATGAGGGGGCGGCATTGTTAGATAATTTACAAGCAGCTGCGACGCAATCGCCAACTATAATCGCGGCTAAACAACTGGCTGAAAATTCTGTTCCTGCAAGTAAATCTGCCAATAATTTTATGGAGTTAAAACCCGTAGAGACAATCAAGCGCGATAGTTTGGGGCTAGAAGATTCTGACAAACGCAAGCAATTATTGAGCAAGTTGGATGAAGTTGCTTTGAAAATGTAGAAAATATCCACTCTACACGATTGTATTATTAACAAAAACCATCCGTTGTCATACCTATGCAGGGCCACTACTGTCCAATTAAAATTATTTATATATATC
>DIUV01000027.1:0-45275 GCA_002423155.1 Alphaproteobacteria bacterium UBA6149 | reverse complement strand
AGGCGGGGATGACGACGGAGAGTTGTTTTAATACAGACACATATACAATATAAACCTTTTTATTTTTAATTGGACAGTAGTGGCCCTGCATAGGTATGACAACGGATGGGTTCCCCGTATAATTTGCTGTTATATATAGTCATTCCACTTAAGAATTAGACACATGAATAATGGAATGACTATAGGGTTGCGACCGCAACCCCGCGGCGCGTGCCGCGTGAGCCTTAGTGGCGCTTGAACGTCCAAATAAAAATCATGTTGTTAATAGTGCTGTCGTGTAGGGTAGAAAATATCTAAGAGCCCGAGCTCAATCTCTCCCCAAAAATTGCTGTGCCGATACGAATTTCGGTTGCGCCTAAGCGGAGGGCGGTTTGGTAGTCGCTACTCATGCCCATGCTGCATTTGTTTAAATTATTTTCGTGGGCGAGTTTTTTTAGCAGGGCAAAATATGGAGCTGGGGGCATATCCGCCGGCGGAACGCACATCAGCCCCGTTACGTATAACCCTAATTCTCGACATTCTTTGAGTAAATCTGGTAAATCTTTGCATGCCACGCCATGTTTTTGTGGTTCGTTGCCAATATTAACCTGAATAAAATATTCTCTTTTTTGATTTTGTTTTTTCTCTTCCTCGGCGAGCAAGTGAGCAATCTTTGGGCGATCTATAGTTTCAATCACATCAAAAAGGGCAATTGCCTCGGCTACTTTGTTAGATTGTAGCGGGCCAATTAGGTGTAATTGCAGGTCGGGCAAGGTTTTTTTTGTGTCTGACCATTTCTTTTCAGCTTCTTGCACGCGATTTTCGCCGAAATGGCGTTGACCTGCTTTTATGAGTTTATCAATATTATCCATTGATTGCCCCTTGCTGACCGCAAGTAGTTGCGCTTGGGGAGATAGCTCTTGTATTTGGTTTTTGATTGTTTGGTACATAATATATATGATTCGGTATTTATGAGGTTGTTTATAGGTTCTCTTCATAACAAAGGATTTGGGGTGTTTGCAATGTATATAGCACAGGTTCGTGCAATTATTGTGTCATTATAGCAACAGGTGCGGCAAAAGAAGGGTATAATATAGGTCTTTTGTCTGGTGCTACTTGTTCTTAAGGGGGTGTTTGGTGCTTATTGAACTCAAGGACGCGCTTTAGTGGCGAGCCCTTTTAGTTAGGTTATACAAACCAGGTTACAAGAACCGATAATAGGTTATAAAAACCGAATGTTGACATAAATATTAGGATGATTATCATGAAAAAAATTCTTCTCGGAACTACCGGTTTAGTAGGCGCCGTTGTACTATTCGCTAGTGCAGCAGTTGCTGAAACCCCAAAAGTGACCGTAGGTGGCATAGCTGATTTCCAAGCAGGCGTTACAAACGACGATATGGATGCAAATCAACGTGCTCTAGGGTTCCGCAATACAAACGAAGTTGACGTTAAAGTTGACGCTAAATCTGATAACGGTTTAGGTTATGGTGCGGTTATCAATCTTGCAGCAGATACTACTGCAGATTCTAACAATCGTGGTACCAATGCTTACAAAACTTTCCTTTATTTGGATGGTGCTTGGGGTAAATTTGAGCTAGGTTCTAACACTGGTGCAGCTCAAACCCTTAAAGTTGACGTAGCTAATATCGCTCGTGCAACTGGTGGTGTTAACGGTGGATGGAGCAATTTTGCTAACCGTCCAGTTGGTAACTACCTAACTTCTTCTGCTTTGCCTTTGGCTGCTGGTTCTCCAGCTTTGACTGCTGACAAATCTCAAGATAACGTAAACAAAATCACTTATTACTCTCCAAAAGTTTCTGGTTTCCAATTGGGCTTGAGCTATGCTCCTAGCGTAACTGGTCGTGGTCAGGATAGCGTTGCTAGCCGTACTGAAAACCTTGCTAATGGTGCTAATGTAGTTGATGCTGCTTTGGCTTACGAAGCTACTTTTGATAAAGTAAAAGTTTCTGCTGCTGTTGCTGGTGAATTCGGTAGCGCTGATAATTCAGCTGTATCTAACAACGAGCGTTTAGCTGCTTGGAATGTTGGTGCTGCTGTTAGCTACATGGGTGCTAGCCTAGCTGGTTCTTATGGTGACTGGAATGACAGCCTAGCTGCTAACAACACTGATGCTAAATATTGGACTTTAGGTGCTGCTTATGAGTTCGGACCTTTCGGGGCTTCTGTTACTTACTTAGATAGCAAATATGAAGTTGGTGCTTTAGAAAATGATTTCGACGTAATTTCTATTGGTGCTGATTACAAACTAGCTCCAGGCTTAACTCCTTATGCTGAAGTTAGCTTCTTTGATTATAATGCTCCTGCTACTATCGCAGATAATAGCGGTTCTGTTGTAATCCTTGGTACTCAGCTAGCTTTCTAATTTGAAAGTTACTTGTTATAAAGAAGGGCGGCTCTGCAAAGAGTCGCCCTTTTTTTATTTGCTATCAGTTTTGTTTGCTTTATTATGCCTAAGTTCTAAGGCAATTGCGGATTATATAGCAAAAACTTTTTGTTTTTGCATCTGTCTGTCTTTGTCACATAAACCCATCACTAGAGTATCAGATCTTATGCAAAAGCTTTTTACAAAATCTTCAATGGCATCAATAATATGTTTGGCAGGATTGGTTGCTTGTGGCGACGGCAAAGATAACGTCACCGGCAAAGAAGATAGCCGATATCCAATAGATGCCGAGCATCGCCTGCGGGAATCTCGTGGTTCGTTAACTGGTGAGGGCGGTTTATTTAGCTTAGGTGGAGATAGTAAAAAATCAGAACAATCGCCAATTGGTGTAAATAGCTTCCTTTGGCGTGCCAGCTTAGACTCCTTGTCCTTCATGCCCTTACTCTCCGCAGACCCTTTCGGCGGCGTTATTCTGAGCGATTGGTATGAAGACAGCAAAACACCCGGCGAACGTTTTAAAGTAACCGTACTTATTTTAGACAAAACCCTGCGTGCGGATGGCATTAAAGTCACCTTATTCAAACAAATTCGTCAAAAACGCGGCGAATGGCGTGACGTAGCCAGCTCCGCTTCCGTGGCACGTGATTTAGAAAACACCATTCTAACCCGAGCACGTGAGCTGAAAGCCGCGCAGAAGCAATAATTTTGTGGGAATATTTATCGTAATTTTTCATTGTATTCAAATACTGGGCAGCCATATTCCGACCGTATAATACATTTGTTATGTTATAGAAAGCTCTGCTTTTGCAGAGCTATAGTATGCGCATGCAGCAAAGACTTTTTGGCGGCTTGTAAAACATGCAAAGCTTGGTTCTTTGAAACGGTAGGAAAATCGTCTAAGAAAACTTCGAGAGAATCACCTTTTGTGAGATATTCCCAAAGCGTATGAACAGGAACCCGCGTTTTTGCAAATACAGTAACCCCACCAAGAATAAGCTTATTTTCTGTTATTAATTCATTTCCCATGGGCAGATTATAGCTTAAATAACAAAAAATTTTAAAGTTTATTCTTACCACCCGACAGATTTTTATTTAACCAATAAATATAAGAAAATGAGGGTAAACCCCCTCTCCCTCTGGGAGAGGGCTGGGGTGAGGGAGCTATCCACAAAATTTTCTCCCATTGCTTTATTGTTTAAATATCAGCATATTATAACGACAGCAGGCTTTGTATTTTAGTTGGGCTTCCCTCACCCCGTCCCTCTCCCAGAGGGAGAGGGGGAAGACGTGTCGGGTGCTAAGAAGTTTATTTAAACAGTTTATTTTAAACAAAATAAGTCAGGAGGAAGATCGCAAAGGCTCTACAGTAAATTGCAATCCCATCGCCTGCATAACCGCATAGATAGTGTCAAATCGTGGGTTACCCTTGGCAGAAAGCGCACGTGATAAACTCTCGCGCTTAATCCCTGCTCCACGGGCGATTTTAGCAATGCCATGCGCTTTAGCAATTTGCCGAATTGCCCCCAACAAAACCATCCGCCATTCGGCATCTTTTGCCTCTTCCAACGCAACTTTAAGATATTGCACCGCAAATTCTGGGTCTTTTTTTAAGCGTTCCGCAAGGCAAATATCGTGGGATACGCTGGGGGGATGAGGGGTGTTTTTCATGATGTTCTCTCTAAATTAGCAGGTAATCGCCACATAAAAATCACGATTATATAATGGATAATTTCCCCCACAAAAATTTGACCCATCCCCCCATAATATGTTAACCTACCAGCAGAATCAGAGAATCTGATTTCGGGGCGTAGTAACCTCGCACACTGGTTGATGTCAACCAGAATGACATCTCCCTTGCCATGGGCGGGGAGGTGCTGCCGTATGTCCAGCCGCAAGGTAAAGGGCAGCACGGTCGTGTGTGCGATTTACTAACTTCCCGCCACCAGCACATATTGTGTTGGTGGTTTGTAAACCGCAAAATAAGGGAATTTATTATGGAAAACCAACCCAACAACCAGCCAACCAACCCCACCCAATTCAGCCTTTGGGCAAATATATTAGATAAATTCCTCCCCCACCCCAAAAAACAAAAATTCCCCCTAGAAGCAGAACTAAACACCATAAACCGCGCCCTAATCATCACCCAAAACCACCTGCGCAACAAAGATTACCTCCCAACAACCAGAGAACTAGAATTCCTCAACCAATTATCCCACGAATTATGGAAGAACTATTTATTTGCCAAACAATCAGGCAACGAAATGAAAAAACGCTTAAAAATAGGGGAGCTAGAATCGGTGGAGAAATTGCAGATTGATGATGAGGGGTGGTTTTTGATTTGACTTTGGTTGTGTACAAGTTGCCAAAACCAACCTGGGCAATATTATTAATTGTAAGTATTGGGTGGTGTAAAGTTTACACCTTGCTTATTGATTTTTTGTATTAGGGGGTGTATACTCCAAATAGGAAAGTATTTAAGTGGGGAAGTATGAATAATTATGAAAGTATTGGGAAGTTATCTAAGCCCCCACTTGTTTATACGGCGAGTTTTTTATTCATAAGCTTGCCAAATATACAAGAATATATAGGAAAAATACAAGACAGGCTTCGTGATGATTATCCTGGTTTTTCAACTATGGAGATGACAGTTAACGATATAAATCCAATTACAGGACAGAGAAAAGATCAAGCCATTACTCATTATGTAATGAATGATCCAGATCTTAATTGTGGCATTGTTGTAACCGCTAATAGGTTGATTTTCCAAACTGTTGATTACTCGCATTTTAAAGACTTTGGAGAAAAATTTGCTCGTATAATTGAAGTGGTTGTTGAAATTACGAAACTAAGGCATCATTCAGGATTAGCTTTTCGCCAGGTTGATAATATTTCCGCTGTTGAAGGTGAGATAGGATTGAGTGATTGCATAACTGGAGAATTTATTGGTCCAGAACTTGATGCTATCAGAGGAGTTAGTCGAAACTACTCAAGGCAGGAGCATACATATACAATACAAAACAATACTTCGGTTATTATTAGAACATTTTCATTTGAAAACATACAAGGTCAAGGGATTCCTCATGATCTCGTGCCCCTGATAATATCTCTAAATCCAGATATAATGGGTCGTGAGCCGAAAAAAGGTTTTATGCTAGCTGATTTTGAGGTGATTAGAAATTTGGATGGGAAGTATGTTCCCATGGATACCAAAAAAATCGTGTCTGATTTAGACTCGTTCCACGAATATGCATCATTGGCATTTAGAAAAGTAATCAAGCCAGATGCTCTGGATAGAAGAAGGATGTAGTTTTATGGCTTTCTCTGTTATGTCATCAGAACCGTTTGATAACTCACATTATTTTAATTGGCATAAGCAAGCTCTTTATTCTCAATGTAACATAGAAGATTCTTTTGTTACAACAGCAGCAGATGGAAAAAAAATTACATTATCTTGGCCCAATAGCTTCACAACTTATGGATTTGTTTCAAGAATTATAAAGGATAATCGAGATATTCCTTTGGTATACACAGATAATGTGCCATCCCCTATCGGATTAAGGGTGAAAAATATTATTGATGAATTATATATAAGTAAATCATTTGCAGCTAAGTTGTTGAATGTATCAAGAACGGCTATTTATGATTGGATAGATGGTAAGACCGTCGCAGCGAGAATTGAGAATAGTGATAAAATAGAGTGGTTGGAGGAGTTTGCTGACGCCCTTCCTTCAGAAATAAAAACCAATATTTCTCTATATCGTAATAGAATTATAGGAACAAAAGAAAAAACATTGGAAGAAGTTCTGATGGAATCTAATGATAATCCTAAAGAAGTTGCCTCGCAGTTAATCCAATCTATTAAATCAATAGCAGACAGACCTGCCGTCGGTTCGTGGATGAAAACTAAGAATCTTGGTTTGATAAGTGGTATTTATGAAGCTTACATGGATAATGGATAAAAATAATGAGCGTTTCAACCATTTCTGAATGGCGTCAATGCTCCTGTTTTTTTGCCATAGATTCAGAGGATGTAAAAAATATTATTCATCCTAACCATTGGTGTGAGGATGGTATTTATGTAATATTAACTCATAGTTGTTCTGTAAGCATTGAAGATTTTGATAAGGAGCCATTGGCTGAGTATATATTGGCTCGCCCTGTTAAAAAAGATAATGCTTACGTTGGCAGAAATAATCCAAGGAAATTACACTTGGATTTTATTATAAATGGCAGCCCCAGTTGTTTTGAGTTTAATATTCACGAACGTATGTTTTTTGATAGACGCTTGTTGAATAAAATAAAGCCAGAATCAAATTTACTTTCGGATAAAAATAAGCAAACATTGGTTCGTTGGGTGGCATCAAGGTATGCTGCTCCTGCTTTTCCTGATGAATTTAATAGAAGGTTTAGACCCGTACTCAAAATATTTGAAACGGAGCTTAAAAAGCCTCATGGTGGGTTTTTTACTTCTGTTTATATAATATTGGATCCTGATGAAGAAGAGCTTGGTGAAAATGATGTATATGAGGCTGAATTTATAATGTCTGTGCTTTCTAGTACAAGCGATGAAGATCTAAAAAAATGTGAGGAATTAATTGGCATACTTCTAGATAAAATATCATTTCACTTAAAAGGTATAGGTATAGAGCTTTGTGGCAAAAAAATTTCTTTGCTTCAAGAAAACCAAATAACGCTTGATGATTTAAGATCGGCGAAGTTATTACCCATGGATTACCTATCAGAAAGAGAAACTCCTGGAGGCGAGTATCCTGCGCCAACATAATTATAATTACTCGCGTTTTATAAACAAAACGATATACCAACACCCCCAATTTAAAAAAGCTTGGGCTTTTCCAAAAAGATTGCTAAACAGGAGGGCTGTATTAGAATAGCACTAAAAAATCTGGGAAAGAAACGAAACTATGCCCCCATTTAAGAAAATATTGATTGCGAATCGTGGAGAAATTGCGCTGCGGATTATAAAATCTTGCCGTAAATTGGGTATCAAGGCGGTGGCGGTGTATTCGAAATAATAAAATTAAAAAATGCTTGGAGTTATAACTGCATGAGCAAAGATTTAACTACTTCTACATTAAGGCGGCAAAATGTGTTGAATAACTCAGTTGCTCTTAAAGAGATTGAGGAGGAGCTTGGCTTTGGTAGTGTTAAATTCAATGGCATGTCGATATTTACAAAATCTCAAATCGCAAAATTGCTGGAGGTTGATGAGCGAACTATTGATCGTGTGATAAGTGAGCATAATGCAGAACTTTCTAACAATGGCTATCAGATTCTAAAGAGTATAGAATTAAAGAAATTCAAAGATTTAGCAGATGTCGACGACATTTATGTCGTCGACATAGATCCTAAAGTTCCGCAGTTGGGGGTTTTTAGTTTTCGGGCTTTTCTTAATATTGCTATGCTTATCACTAATAGCGATAAAGCTAGAGTAATCCGCTCACGTATTTTAGATATTGTGACCAAAGTGGTTTTGGAAAAAGCAGGCAATAAAACATTTATTAACCAACGAGATGAACATTTCTTACCCGCTGCTTTTCAAGAGGAGAATTATCGTAAAGAATTCACCTCTGCACTAAATAAATATGTAGAGGGCAATCAATGGAAATACAAACATTGTACGGATGCGGTATATAAAAGCATTTTTCAGGAAAAAGCTGCGGAATATCGCAAGATTCTCAATATTGAGTCCAAACATAATGTGCGAGATACTTTTTATGCAGAAGTACTGAATTTAATTGCCTCATTCGAGGCAGGACTGCCTGAGGAACTACAAAGCGAAGTTGAAAAACTAGGTAGGCAATTATCCGTTAAAGAAGCGACTGATTTAATAGAAAAATTCGGACAAAAATCATTGTTTAAGCCGCACATACAAGATGTGCGAACCAAAATGGCCAGTCGTGATTATAGTCTGCGTGACGCAATCCATGATAAACTTGAGGCATATATCCAAACCATGCCAGAGAGCGATTATGAACGCTTCTTAGGCGAAAAAAGCAAAGCCTTGGAGGAGCGAATCAAAGAATCTCTCGATGTTTATAAGCGGTTGCGAGATAGATAATGGCAAATGTTGTTTACGAAGGTTTCGACACAGACAAGGCTATAGAAATTCATAAAATAGTCTTTAATTATACAGAAAAACTACGCGGTGTTTCTCCACCAGAAATTATTGTTGATAGAGGAAAACTAGACAGTGTTCTGCATCATATACAAAATGATGAATATTATCCCTCTTTTATCAACAAACTGGCGCATATTGTTTATGGGATAAACAAGAATCACGCTTTTAATAATGGCAATAAACGGGCAAGCCTAGCCATTTCTGTGTTTTTTCTTGAAATAAATGGACATGATGAGTTCGTTTATAACTATCAACAAGGAATGGAAGAAGTCGTTGTGTGGGTTGCCAAAAGCTTGATAGAAAAAGAAACCTTGGAGTCTATCATTGAATTTTTACTCTATGAAGATCCAATTAACATTGAGTATTTTATTGCACAAGCAAAATGTTACAAGCCACATATAGAGCCAGAACATGCGCCAATTGATAAGATACTTCTTACAAAGATGGTAAATGAATGGCTTTCAAATGAGATGTGTCTTTCTGATGCCACCAAATTTGCGATTTTGGAAGTTATTGATCCAGAAAAACTAGATAAGGATCAATAATTCTTGAGTTTACTTTCCTTATCTTCTACCCTCAAATTTAAAAAAGCTTGGGCTTTTCCAAAAAGATTGCTAAACAGGAGGGCTGTATTAGTATATTCACAACAGATGAAGATGCCAATTTTCTACACGGCGATTTTTATTCAGATAATACAGGGTAAAACCTTGAAGTAGCAATAAGTACTCCTGCGGTTTTACCCTGTATTCTTTGAATAAAAATCTTAGGTTACAAATCCGCATCTTCATCTGTTGTGAATATATAAGCACTAAAAAATCTGGGAAAGAAACGAAACTATGCCCCGATTTAAGAAAATATTGATTGCGAATCGTGGTGAAATTGCGCTGCGGATTATAAATCTTGCCGTAAATTGGGTAGCAAGGCGGTGGCGGTGTATCCGCTTATGCGCTGGGCGCGAAAGAATTAGTATCAGACTTCCCGTTTTTCTCATTGTAGTGATGCAGCTGAGTCGTTTCTTTCTGATGAAACCCTGAATGTTTAAAAAACATGACTTAAAGGCATGTTTTTAGAGAAGGGGCAGCGTAGCGGCTTAGAGAGAGTGTGAGCGTAAAAGAAACATGCTGGGGGGCATGTTTCTAGCGAGCACGAAGAAGAAAAAACGGCGCAGATGCGTTGCTACAATGAGAAAAACAGGAAGTTTATTCATAGCCAAACATTTTTAGGGCAGGCAGCCCCAACTCAGTGATTTTTTCTATTTCTTCTGTGGGCTGATTTTTCCAACTTGCTACACGAGAAGAGGCTTTAATTAATTGTGCTAATGTTTCCGCTTGTGTGGTTGGTTGTTGTAAAAAATCTAGTATTTGGCGGATGGTCTTTTCGGGCTTTGCGCATAAATCTTCGTATTTTAAGATATAATAGCGCCCATCCAAATTTTCTTCACACCAAGTTTTTGCTTCCAGATTTATTTTATTCCATAGGCGGATGCTGCAAGCTGGGTCATTTTTTATCCATGCCTCTCCCATTATAGCTTCATAATGACAATAAGGCAGATTTTGATTTCCAGAATAAGCCATATCCCGACCATCTCGAATTACATGCAAGAAAGTCATTTCGGGAAATAATTCTTTCCAAAAGGGTAGTAGTAATATATTGCGCGGTTGTTTCCAGCCCCATAATTTTTGGCTAGTATTTTGGCTAGTCGGAACCGAATTTACATAATCCGTAGTTGCCTGTAAAATTCTGTCCGCATGTTGTGCGCGGAGTTCAGCAGGTAATTCATCCAACGAATAATTTACCGAACGAGTAACGGAAAACAGCTCATTAGCTTGATTATCCAAATAGGGAAGCATGAAATGAGCATCTCGCGTATCCGGCAAATTTTCACCCATAAAATAACCAGCATCCGCAATCAGTGATTGCACCGCGCGCGTGCCGGATCCTCCCGTTGCACCGATTAATAATGGGGGCGTCATATTAGCAAAAGGAGTTTTTTTCATGGGGGATATATATTTGGTCTTGGGGATTATAGAAAAATTTATCATACCACCAGCAGCATAATTATCATCTGGTAATACACGAAAGCTACACGCATCAATTATGCGGTGCAAGAATATTACTTCTTCATTTTGTACCGCAGAAGCGCCAGCATTGATATAATAAGTACCTTCGCGTAAATTACAGGTGAAGCGAAAACTAACCTGCAAGGTTGCGCCTTTTTCTATTTTTTCGATAGTATTTGCCAAGTTAGAAGTGCCACATCCGCCCAATTCAAAGCCACTTTTGCTTTTTATAAGCATCCCACAGCGCACTTTTTCTGCCGCTTCTAGAAACTCTACATTATAAGTATAAATATATTCTTTGCCTGTTTCTAATAAATTAACTCGCTCGCCAGAGAGTTTTTCCAGATGGGGATCAATAATTTTTGCTCCACGGGAAGTGTATTCCACCATGCTTTCGGGCAAAACCGTCTTATCTTCAAATAATGGTTCATTTTGTTTGTAAGTGCCATTTTTTATGGCTTCTCGCAGTAAATTGCGTTGTTCGGGCGCGGCATAAATTAATTTATGATATTCATGCACCACTTCTTTGGGCAATCCGTCGAGCAATAATTCTCCAGCATCTAACAGAATCGCCCGACTGCAAAGATCGGTAATGCTTTGTGATGAATGTGATACAAAAAGAATGGTGGTGCCATTTTCTTGTAAAGCGCGAATACGGGCAAAGCATTTGCGTTGAAAAGCCTCATCACCCACCGCCAAAGCTTCATCGACAATCAATATGTCGGGGTTTACGGAGATGGCTACCGCAAAGGCCAAGCGTACATACATACCGCTAGAATAAGTATGCACCGGGCGCGAAAGCACCGCAGGGTCAAGCCCCGAAAAACTAACAATATCATCATAGCGTTCATTGATTTCTGCTTCACTCAACCCCAAAATACTCGCATTGAGAATAATATTCTCCCGTCCAGAAAAATCGGGATTAAAACCCGCGCCTAGTTCCAACAAAGCTGAAATTCTCCCGTGTGTAACAACTTCTCCTGCGGAGGGAGATAGCGTGCCACAGATAATTTGCAACATGGTGGACTTACCCGAGCCATTCACCCCAATAATACCAACGGTTTCCCCTTTGTTTATTTCTAAAGTCACGGGTTTTAACGCCTCATGCTCACGGAAATAACGTCTCTTACCGCGCCATAAAGCCTGCAACAAACGATCCCGTGGAGAGTTATAAATAAGGTATTTTTTCTCAATATTGTGTAGTTTTATCGCAGGCATGATAGACTTCCTCATAAACTAATTGTAGCAACGCATCTGCGACGTTTTTTCTTCTTCAAAATCCTCACGTAGCTCCGCTACGCTGCGGTTTTTCATCAGAAAGAAACGACTCAGCTGCATCACTACAATTAGTTTATGAGGAAGTCTAATTTATTACAACCAATCAGGTAAATTATAAACCGCCAACATTTCCTCATAGCTGGCACGTTTGCGTACCACCGCATATTTATCCCCATCCACCAATATTTCTGGCGCTAAGGGGCGCGCATTATAGGTAGAGCCCATCACTGCACCATAAGCACCAGCGGAGCGAAACACCAACAAATCATCCGCTTGTACCGGGGGCACGTCGCGATCTGCGGCAAAAGTATCGCCCGTTTCACAAACTGGGCCCACCACATCGGCAATTTCATAAGAACTGGTCGGCATTTCCTTAACGGGGACAATATCGTGCCAAGCATCATACAAAGACGGGCGGATTAAATCATTCATCGCCGCATCGACAATCACAAATTTTTTATCGTCATTACTTGCCTGCTTGATGTAAATAACCTTGGTAACCAACACCCCTGCATTACCAGCAATCAGCCTTCCCGGTTCAAACACTAGCGAGCAATCCATATCCCCCATTGTTTCTTGCACAATCTGACCATATTCCGCCGGGCTAGGCGGTAATTGCCCGTGTTTATAAGGAATTCCCAAGCCGCCGCCCAGATCCAGCACGTCAATCTTATGCCCGGCTGCGCGAAGACTAAGCGCCAATTTCTTCACCCGTTCAAACGCATGCCGAAAGGGCTCTAACGAAGTTAATTGCGAGCCAATATGCACAGAAATCCCCTGCACCCGAATATTAGGCAATTGCGCCGCACGTGCATAATAATTGGGCGCATCTTCCATGCTGACGCCAAATTTATTTTCTTTTTTTCCGGTGGAAATCTTCGCATGCGTGCCAGCATCCACATCCGGATTAACCCGAAACACTATCCGCGCCTCTTTCCCCAGTTTTTGTGCAGTTGCACTCAAAGCCTCTAATTCGGGCAAGGATTCTAAATTAAACTGGAAAATATTTTGTTCTAAGGCAAATTCCATTTCGCGCTTGGTTTTCCCCACTCCCGAAAAAACGATATTTTCAGGCGCAATTCCTGCCGCCAACGCCAAACGAATTTCCCCTTCCGAAACCACATCCGCACCGCAACCCTCAGCTGCGAGAATTTTCAACACTGCGAGATTGCTATTTGACTTAACCGCAAAACAAATTTTTGCCTTTTCCCCCACACTTTGGGAAAAAACCTGATAATGATGGCGCAAAGTCTGGGCAGAATAGCAATAAAACGGCGTACCAATTTCTTCCGCCAATTGTGCCAATGCTACATTCTCGGCATGTAACTCACCGTTTTTATAGTGGAAAAAGTCCATTTTTATCCCATATTCATTTGATGAGGGGAGGGTACACAAGTGTTTTTTATAGTCAAGCCCTTAGTGATTAAAGGCAATTTCATCAGTCGTTAATTTTAGATTTTTTCACTAATTTCTCTCTTGTCATGCCGCTGAAGAGCGGCATCCATGCCAAACCATTGGCTTAACAGCTAATTGATAGACATGGATACCGCCCTGCGGCGGTACAAATGATGGTTTTTTAATAAAATAACAAAATTACCGATTGATGAAATAGACCTGTTAGTTGTTTGCAAGGATACTTATAAAAATAGCCTTGGAAAATAAATGTTTTTGTTGTAAGTAGATAAAATAAATTAATAAACTTGGAGATGTCCTATCACTACCTCGAACCTTGAAAACGCGCACCTTAGCGGAAAAGAACTAACCGACTTCATCGTAAACGCCTTAGACGCCGACAAAGCAGAAGAAGTAATTTCCGTAGATTTAGCAGGAAAAACCAGCTTTGCCGACTATATGGTAGTAGCCACTGCCCTGTCCCAACGCCATGTCGGTTCCCTAGCCGAAAAACTAATCGACAGCCTAAAGCAAGAAGGCCTAAGCAACCTCCACGCCGAAGGCAAAGAAACCTGTGACTGGGTCTTGGTCGATGCCGGCGACGTCATCGTCCACATCTTCAAACCCGGTGTGCGCGAAATCTACAGCCTAGAAAAACTCTGGTCGGTCAGCCCCCCCAAAGAATAAATTTTTAGCGAATAAATATTTTTTCAACGAAGCACTTGCATAAAACAAACATTATCGCTAAAAGAACTGCCAGCGCATTAGTGTATGTCGTTATATATGGAAGATTGGCCGAGTGCCAGCCCTAGCGGCACTTGAGCGTAATAATACTAAACCACATCGCCACGATGGTGCGTGGTTATATATAGGAAGCTTGGCCGAGTGGTTTAAGGCAGCAGTCTTGAAAACTGCCGAGGTGGCAACGCCTCCGTGAGTTCGAATCTCACAGCTTCCGCCATTTGGGACAGTCCTCGTTATTTAGGAAACTGTCGAATGGTTTTCTTAATGTATAACAAAGGCTTCCATCCTTTAACTGCATGTTCGCAAATAGGAAATTGAGAAGCTCTCTTTTTTGCGGAATAGTCGAACTGCTCCAGATTTTTGGAGCTTCGTAAGCTAAATTCAATATCATTTCCATACGCTTAGTGAATTCATCGTCGGCTTTGTCATAAGTTAGCACCAATTGGCTTAATTCATACTGCCTGTCTTTGAGGCGGAGTTTTTTGGCTTCAAATTCTTCTTTGGTTATTTCACCTTCCAAACGCAGATCCATCAGGCGGTCTAGCTTGCCCTGTATTTCGGTGTGTTCTTTTTTTAACTGCCCAACCTCAACGCTGTGATGCTCTTTTTTTAGTTGGTTAGTTTCTTTGATATAGGCGATGGTATCGTTTAGGAACTCTTTGTTACGAATTCCAATGCGACGAAGCACATCTTCCACTTGTTCAATTATTTTTTCCTCACGCACCCACATTTGTTTTTCGGGGTTTTCTGATTTCCAGCAGCGTAAATATGTCCATTCTGAGGTTGTGCCATTTTCATGTTTTCTGATTTTTGTATCAGCAGTTACCACCCGCCCCTTGACTGCACAGGTTAGAAGCCCGCGAAAGATATATTCTTTTTCCGCATATTTGAATGGTTTTTTGTGATGCCCCAAGCGAACCTCCTGACATTTTTGAAATAGCCACTGCGGTATCAGCGTTTCATGGCGATGAACGAAAATTTCGCCTTTGATTTTCATTTCTCCGTAGTAGAATTGGTGCTGTATTAAACGATGTATCACAGATTTTTGCAAATACATTCCTTTTTTGCTCCGCAATCCCCACTCTTTAGCTTTGCTGGTGATTTCTGAAAGCGTATATGCACCAGTGGCGTATTCTTCAAAAATCCTAACAATAATTGGCGCACGCACATCATCAGCAATAATTATGCTTTTACCAAATTCATCACGAGCGTTGACATAGCCAATCGGTGCAGAACCAGCCCATTCCCCAATACGGCGTTTATGCTCCATGCTGCGCCGAATGTTTTCGCTCATGGAATCAGTGTATGATTGGGCGAGCAAAACTCGCATACTCCACATAGTGCGGTCGCTGGAGCGTGAATCTTTGTGAATGATAGCATTTTCGCTGTAAAAATGCAGCTCTATTGAGCCTCGCTGAATTAAATCATCCAGTAGCGGAAACTCACGAAAACTACGCTGCAAACGGTCAACTTTATCAGCGATAATTGCGATTGGTTCTTTATAGCGTTTGGCAAATGCCAGCATTTCCATAAAATGCTTGCGGTCGCCACGGGTGGAAGATTCCACAATCTCAAACACCCGTAAAACTTGCAGTTCCTTACGCTGGCAATATTCATGCAAACGGTGTTTTTGGGCATCTATCGAATGCCCATCTTCTTGTTCTTTTGAGGAAACCCTCGCTAAAATAACCGCCTTTTTTGCCTCCATCTCCATTCCTTTCAGGTGATGCCTTAGGATAACCTATTGCATCTTGCAATCAAGGCTCAAGCACCTGTATTTGCTCTATTTTATCTATTTCCTGTAATTTGGAGCAAAAGCCCAGCCAGTTGCGGGCAGCTTCAATCGCTTCCTGTTCAGAAAGCTGATTTCCATTCATTTCCTGAATGTGGCGAACAATGCGACCAAACAATTCGTTCAGACGATTACTGGAGCTATTGGTGTGAGGTAAGGAGGATTTCATACCGCCCCCACGCCAGAAAAATACAACAAAAATTTGGGGGAAAAGCGAAATCGGCAGAGAGTTATTTTACAAATCTCTCGCGATGATATGTGCTTACATAGCAGATATTGTTCGCAATGTTTAGTGTTTTTTTCAAAAATCTTTTCAATAAACATTTCGCCCCCCATTTCGTGGAGTGTTTCGTTGATTTTCCAAGCGAGTGGCTATTTTCAAAAGTGCGGTGTGCCAGAGTTGCCAAGCCTTGGTTCTGCCGCAGCCGATGCGTTCGCAAATTTTTCGCCATGGCACATTTTCGGCACGCAGCCAGACGATGCGGCGTTCGTCTTCGTCATCTAGCAGGAAAATCCATTGGATGGTTTCTTCCATGCGGGTGATTTTTTCGGCTGATGGTGGGCCAAGGCGAATTGGCAGAACTTCCCCTGCGAGTATTTCATTGGGTGTGCGGATAATTGGCGGCCATGCGTTGAAATAGCTTTTTATGGTCACCCGTGGCAGGCGACGCAAGGTGCGGACGGCTTCTTGAAAACGCCCTGAAATTTCTGCAATTTTGGCTTTATCTGTGCTATTTTCCATGGGTTAGCCCTCCGTGATTAGTTCTATGCGAGTGATTTGCGGGTTGGCTTCGGCGAACCAATAAGTGAGGTCGGCGAGGTAGTGTTGGGTGAGCCAATCTTTGATAAATTTGCTGGGGCAGCACAGGCTGACTACTGAGCCATCGCCGTATTTCAAAATTCTGGTGATATTCACCCGAGCCAGCCAGCTGCGGCAGGTTGCTTTGCCGTATTTCTTGCTAAAATCCTCCTGCACTTTATCCCAAACTGGTTGCAATTCAGGAACGGCACAGGGCGTTGGTTTGGTTGGATAGTTACCACCTGAAAACCCACCCTCTAAAATTTTGGCAATATGCTCGGAGGATTCCACCGCCCACGACAAATCAATCGTCCAGCCTTTGCCTGCTAACCTGCCGAGGCAAAATTCTGATGTGCCGATAATTTCGCAATAATGCCGCCACGCCCGCATATCTTGCTGGAAGTCATCTTGCCAACGCTTCGCCATCTGCTCTTGGCGTCTCGGTGTGAGCTTTGCTTTCTGATCTGGCGTGAGCTTGCTCTGCACTTCTGCGTTCCAGATTTCTAGCATCTGCAAAATCTGCGGGTCTAAAATCTGCTTTGTGCGTTTTTCCCTCTCACACTCTCCCTTTTCTGCTCTCGCTCTGCTTTTTTTATCTGATTTCTGTAATTCTGCTTCTGTATCTGTAATCTGTATTCTGTTATCTGTATCTGGTGCGATTTTGTCGTTTTTCCGCTGCGGAGCGTTTCTTTTCGTTTCATCCCGTTGCATGGTGTTGCACGGCGTTGCATCACGCTGCTTACTCTCAGCACGAGATTTTTGCGAACGCTCGGTGGAAGTGGCATATTGCCTTTTCTCCCAGCCACTTAGGTGGTGATTTTGGTCAATCATCCCCTTTTCATAAAAGGCGGAAAGGATGGATTCCACGATTGCTTGGTCAATATCTTGCACCACCGCAATCTGTTCGGAATCCAACTTTACCGTTCCCCGCGGATTATTCCGCGAGGCTGAATCAAGGACGCATAGCCACACTGTGACCACATGCGTCATAAGCTGATTGCTGCGTTTGGCAATCACCTTGAGTTTTGCATCTTCTGGCATACCGTGATAAACCCTGTACCATTCAATTGACACTTTACGACCCCTAATCCAATAAGCTGGGTTGGACTGATTCGGCTTGTTTTTGGTTGTTTTCTCGGTCGGAATTTTTGAGGGCAAGTGCTAGCTCTATGCAGCCCTTGGTGAGCTTGGCACGGTCTAGCTCGGCGGATGCCTGCTTTTTGAGTTGCAGCAAAGTTTCCATGTCCATGCTACGCATAGTTTCAATGGTTAAATGGCAGATTTCATCAAAAGTTGAGATTGGTTTGTCGTTCATAAAATTCCCCTTTCTGGTTAAATACAGCCTGCTTTGTGCGAACTGTTCGGATGACAAGCTGCACCACCACAGGGGGGGATGGCGTGGACTTTGGGGGGACTTTGGTGGGGGATGAAAGGGGGATGGAAAATTGCAAATTTTGCCAAAATTGTATCAAAATGATGCTGTCAAGGACCTTGGTGGGGGATGAAGTGGTACATAGGGTGGGGATGAGAGGGGGATGAGGTGGGGATGGGATTTTTTACATATTGAAATTAAACATAAAAAAAGCCGCTAAAAGCGGCTAGAGAGGAAATTTTGTTTAGAGGATAAATCTATATTTCTGATAAATTTAGGCTGTAATATCCACGCCCATTTGAAACAATAATTTTCTGCCACTCATCCTTGCTTTTGAACACATCACGCAACCGCATTGCTCGAGAATTTGCTCCATCCAACAAGGTTTTGCCATGCACCCAGCGATTACGACTAATGGAGGCATTGTGCAACTGCCGAATTATCGCCGCCTGCACATCCCCCAAATGATGTTCTTCACCATTCAAAACAATATGGCGATAATCATTAGAAGCCACAAAATCTAGCTTTTCAGGATGATTAGTTGCTTTTTCGTTCAAGATTATACCATGAGTTTTTTCAAATTTTAGACGGTCTTCCTTGAGTATAACCAAATCACGAATACGCACTATCACATCTGGTTGTGGCGGTTCGTAAGCCATCCGCAAAATATGCCCCTCTTCAGCCACCGAGAGAAAAATTCGCAGCTGCGCACCACCAGAACTACAAATACTATGAAAATCCTCAGGACGCACCCCCACAAACCCACCTTGATGATGGTGCTTTTCATAAATAAATTTGTTTTTCCGAAGCATCCCTCTTTCCATGTAGCGAAGCGGCAACCAAACACAAACCCGAAGCAAGCCATTTTCTACAAAATAATAAACATCTTCCTGAGAAATTCCCCACCTTGTCCAAATATTATGCAGCCTGTCATAATCCCGTTCAATAATAGCCATAAATACTTTCCTTTCCCGTTGTTGGTTAGTGGCGATTTTGTCCTTTACACCTTATTTTATGCCACTACTTTTTATAGAAAATTTAGAAAGTTTTACAACCTCAAATCAGTATAGTTACAATCACATACCATCAAGGGTTGTGCATGGAATAATTAAAAAATTCTTTCGCAAGAAAGGAAAAATGCCATCTAACTGCCACCAAAACATAGAATTTTATTAAACATATTTCTTGTTTATTCCCCAAATTTCGCTATTTTCAGTCAAGTAAAAATTACACTTGCGGGTAGAGCCAATGGAAAACGATATAATGACGATTGACGAAGTCTCAAAACTTCTAAAATTGAAATTAAAAACCGCCTACGCAATAGTCGCCCGTGGCGACATCCCAGCCTTCAAGGTTGGCGGCTCGTGGCGTTTTCGGCGGAGTGAGTTGGATAAATGGATTAAGGCACAGGAAAAAAGAGGAACTAAGTAATGGCTGCTAAGGAAGCTAAAGCACGAATAAAAATCAACCGCATGTTGGAAGAGGCTGGCTGGCGTTTTTTTGATGATGCAAGCGGCAAAGCTAATATCGTGCTTGAGCCAAATATCGCCATCACAAAATTGCAAATTGATGAGCTGGGAGAAAACTTTGAGCAGTTATCCAATGGTTTTATTGATTTTTTGCTGCTTGATGAAAATAACCGCCCCCTCGTTGTGCTTGAGGCAAAGTCAGAGGATAAAAACCCACTCATCGGCAAGGAGCAGGCACGCAGCTACTCTCGCTCGCAAAATTGCCGATTTATTATCCTCTCCAATGGCAATTTGCATTATTTCTGGGATTTGGAACAGGGAAACCCGCAAGTAATCACCAGCCTGCCAACGCCTGAATCTATAAAAGGTTACCATAAATTCCAGCCCAATGCCCAGCGTTTGATTACGGAAAATGTGGAAAATGATTATATCATTCTAACCCAAATGCCTAATTATGCCAACGAGGCAGGGTGGAAAAATGAAAATGAGCGAGCGGGCTTTATTCAAAAAAACCGCCTTAGATTTATGCGGGAATATCAAAAAAGGGCAGTCAATTCTATTCAGCAAGCAGTGAAAGAAAATAAAACGCGGTTTCTTTTTGAAATGGCGACGGGAACAGGAAAAACCCTTACATCTGCTGCATTGATTAAGCTATTTTTGCGAACTGGAAACGCCCAAAGGGTTTTGTTTTTGGTGGATAGATTGGAATTAGAAGAGCAGGCAAACAAGTCATTCCGTCATTTACTTAGTAATGATTATAAATCGGTAATTTACAAAGAAAAACGCGATGACTGGCGAAAAGCTGACATAGTGGTAACCACTGTGCAATCATTGATGTTTAATGATAAATATCGTCGCTTATTTTCGCCCACTGATTTTGACTTGGTTATCTCTGATGAGGCACATCGTTCAATCAATGGAAATGCACGGGCGGTTTTTGAGCATTTTGTTGGCTATAAACTTGGTCTTACTGCCACGCCAAAAGATTACTTAAAAAGCCACGATGCAGCAAAACCAACAACTCGTGACCCACGAGAAACAGAACGCAGGCTTTTATTGGATACTTACCGAACCTTCGGATGCGATTCTGGCGAGCCAACATTTCGCTATTCTTTGCTTGATGGGGTTCGTGATGGATTTTTAATAAATCCAGTAGTGATTGATGCCAGAACCGACATAACTACGCAGCTGCTTTCAGATAAAGGTTATTCTGTTATGCAAATGACAGAAAACCAAGAAGATGAAGAACAAATCTTTTGCCAGAAACATTTTGAAAAAACATTTTTCTCCGAGCCAACAAATCGCATATTTTGTGAAACTTTCCTTAAAAATGCACTGCGTGACCCAATCAGCGGAGAAATTGGCAAATCCATTGTGTTTGCCGTAAGCCAAGCACATGCTACCAAACTAACGCAAATACTCAATGAACTGGCAAGCCAGATGTTCCCTGATAAATACAGCTCCGATTTTGCGGTGCAGGTAACTTCGCAAATTCCAGAAGCTCAGCAATTTACCATCAATTTTACCAACAATAACTTGCTCGGCAATGCCAATTTTCTTGAAGGTTATAAAACCAGCAAAGCCCGTGTGTGCGTAACTGTTGGAATGATGACCACAGGTTACGATTGCCCTGACTTGTTAAATATAGGTTTGATGCGTCCGATTTTCTCCCCGTCTGATTTTGTGCAAATCAAAGGGCGTGGCACTCGCAAGCATGATTTTGCCGAGGAGCTGATTGACCCAGCCTTGAAAGAAGAATATCCAAGCGTTGCAAAAACACAGTTCAAGCTGTTTGATTTCTTTGCTAACTGTGAGTATTTTGAGGAAAAATTCAATTATGATGAAATTCTCAAACTACCAAAACCAAAAGAGTCTTTGCAGCTGGTGAGTAATGAAGCCGAACAGGTTAGCAGTTCCAGCGTTAGCGATGATTTTATAAGCACTCGCCCCGACATAGTAGTCAGCAGCACCGAAACTCAAATCGGCATGCAAGGCATGAAGATTGACCGCATGTTCTTTGAAAAATTTGAGAATGTGGTAAAAGCTGATGAAGAGCTTAAGCAAAAGGTAGAAGCCCAGTTGTGGGATCAAGCTATAGAGCATCTAAAAGAGCATGTTTTGGATAAACCCAACGATTATTTTACCTTGGAGAAATTACGCAAAGCATCAGGTTTAGATCGTCGCCTTACTTTGCGTGAAATACTAGAAAAAGCCTTTGGGCATATTGCAGGCTTCAAATCTAAAAATGAATTGCTTGAAGATGAATTTCAAAAATTTGTGTTGGATTTCCACCCGCACGATGCCGAGTCAATTGTCGCTATGAAGTATTATTTCAAAGCCTATACAACCGACCCACGCCTGCGTGAAATAATAGATAACAAACAATATACCGAACTCAATGTGAACCCAACCTTTAACATGACAGATTTCAAGGCTGTGCCGAATGAGTGGCGCACCAAAATACCTGAATATGTAAAAGATTATGTTCCGTTAAACCAATTTATGTAAGGAAATTTCATGCTCGACAGCGAAACCAAACGACGGATAGACAGTTGCAGGGATATATTGGTTGGCAAAGTGCCAGACCCAAAATCGCAAGTTGAGCAAATAACCATCGCCCTGATTTACAAATTCATGGACGATATGGACGCTGAAGCGGAAGAACTCGGCGGTGAGAGGAGATTTTTCAAAGGTGAATTCGCACGATACGGCTGGTCAAAACTTTTAAGTTCAGGCATGGGTGGACATGAGGTTTTAGCAGTTTATGGCGAAGCCATCACCAAAATGAATGAAAATAGCGGAATTCCTGAATTATTCCGTGATATTTTCAAAAATGCTTATTTGCCATATCGTGACCCTGAAACGCTCCGCAGTTTCCTAAAAGAAATAGACAGCTTCAAATATGACCATTCAGAACGCTTGGGCGATGCGTTTGAATATTTGCTTTCCGTATTGGGTAGCCAAGGTGATGCTGGGCAATTCCGCACCCCTCGCCACCTTATTGATTTTATGGTGGAAATCACCAACCCACAAAAAGGCGAGGTAATTCTTGACCCTGCTTGTGGCACGGCGGGCTTTCTAATTTCCTCATATAAACACATACTTAAACACAATTCATCAGACCATAAAGCCACCCAAAGCAAAGAGGCTTATGATGAAAAAAATGTGCCTGTTGAAGCCTTAACGCTAGAAAGCCCCCTGCATTATAAAGGCGACTTATTATCACCAGACGAACGCAAACGCCTCGCCAAAGACATAAAAGGCTACGACATATCGCCAGACATGGTGCGTTTATCATTGGTGAATATGTATTTGCACGGTTTCCCCGAGCCAGATATTGAAGAATATGACACCTTAACCAGTGAAGAACGCTGGAGCGAATACGCTGATGTGATTTTGGCAAATCCTCCGTTCATGTCACCAAAAGGCGGAATTCGCCCGCACAAAAAATTCAGCATTCAAGCCAGCCGTTCGGAGGTTCTGTTTGTTGATTATATCGCCGAGCATCTAACCCCAACTGGTCGTTCCGCCATCGTTGTGCCAGAGGGCATAATCTTCCAATCAGGCGGAGCATATAAACAGCTGCGTGAAATGCTGGTGAAACAATCGCTAATAGCTGTAATTGCTCTGCCTGCTGGCGTGTTCAACCCATATAGCGGGGTTAAAACCAGTATTTTGCTATTAGATAAACGCCTAGCTAAAAAAACAAATAACATCCTATTTGTAAAAATTGAAAATGATGGCTACGGTCTTGGTGCACAGCGTCGCCCCATAGATAAAAACGACCTCCCCGCAGCAGTAAGAAATATCAAAGCCTACACAGAAGCCCTGCGTGATGGCAAAGAGTTCAACATAGAACAAATCCCAAATATGCACTTAGTAGAAAAATCTGTAATAGCAGAAAATGGGGATTATAATTTTAGCGGTGAGCGGTATAGGGAAGATTTTGTAAAAACTTCTTATTTTCCAATAGTTAATCTTGGAGAAGAGTATCATGTGATAGCTGGTCAATCACCAGAAGGCTCTTATTATAATGAAAATGGTGACGGAATTCCTTTCTTTCAGGGCAAAACAGAATTTTCTGATATTTATTTAGGTCATCCTCATAAATGGACAACTCAAATTACAAAAGAAGCATTTCCAAAAGATATTTTAATGTCTGTTCGTGCTCCAGTTGGGCCAGTAAATTTGTGCAACATTCATTGCTGTATCGGGCGTGGTCTTGCAGCAATACGAACAAAAAATGAGTTTAAGGCTTCGCAAGAATATTTGTTTTATATATTAAAAAGTTTAGAAAAATCAATAAACGGAAATGCTGGTTCTACATTTGCCTCTATAAATAAAAAAGATATTGAAGCAATAAAAATCCCTCTACCACCTATTGAGATTCAACAAGAAATTGTGGAAGAGATTGAAGGCTATCAAAGAATAATTGATGGTGCGAAACAGGTTGTTGATGCCTACCAGCCACGAATAGCAATCAATCCAGATTGGCTTGCCACAAAATTATCTGATGTCGCAGAAATCAACCCTAAAAAGTCCCAAATTTCTAGCCTTTCTGAAAATACAGATGTTTCTTTTGTTCCCATGTCAGACCTTTCTCAAGGGGAAATGCTCTTTTCACCAAAAGAGCTAAAACCACTGGGCGAAGTTTTTAAGCAATACACATATTTTCAAGATGATGATGTGCTATTTGCAAAGGTAACACCATGTTTTGAAAATGGGAAATCAGGTATAGCTAGAGGACTTAAAAACAAAATTGGGTTTGGCTCAAGTGAGTTTTATGTTGTTCGTGCAGATACACAGAAAGTTTTACCAGAATGGATATATTACAATATAATCACTGCTGATTTCATTGCCAGCGGAAAAGCACAAATGACAGGAACAGGTGGACTACAGAGAATTCCAAGAGATTTTGTCAGCGAAAGAATAATTCCATTCCCTGATTTAGAAACTCAACGCACTATAGTTGCCGAAATTGAGAGAGAGCAACAGCTAGTAAATGGAAACAAAGAACTAATCCGCATTTTTGAAGCCAAAATCCAAACCACCATCAACCGCATTTGGGGCGAAGCGGAATAAAAAGGATTTAGGCATGGAAGATTTTTATGAACTAATGCGGTATCTCCCTGCCTCATATAAAAGTGAGAAAGACGGAGAATATATATCATATCTTCGTGAAACTTTTGAACAAAACTATCAAAGTGATAAATACCAATTCGCATTGTTAGCTTGCCACATGCTTTACATGAGCTTCGTGTATTTTTCTATTTGGCAAATAAAAAATACCAATCCAGATGATTTTGCAAAATCACTTATAGGCTTTTCTAAAGACGATGAGAAAAAATTATTGGAAGCAAGCAGCCCATTTGCATTCTCCGTAATTAGCGAAACACGCATCTTTCGTTTTCTTAAGCTGGTTGGATGTGAGAACGAAGCAATTGGCAAATTTTCTAGTCTGGTTCAACAACGAAACGACATTGCTCATCCAAATGGAAACATATATTACAATGACAATGCAAGTGCAGATGCAAGGTTATCTGAAATTTTAACGCAAATAGATGCTATTCAGCAGTGCATGACACCGCTAATTCACAAGTGCATAGAGTGCTTTCTATCAAACACGATAAACGACATAGGACCCATTTATATTGATACTGAAGACCAGATCCGTGAAGTACTCATTCATTCCAATTATTTCTCTGAAAAAGATATAGAGGCGTGCTTAAGTTACAATATAAATGCAATTGAAGATGAAAAAATAAGAGAGTATTGCGAAAGACTGCTAAAAATTTTGAGCGATAAATTCATTTAATAATAAATTTATCTGCATTGCAGATTGCATTATTGACACCAATTAAGCGTTGTGATAGATTGATTGCAACTTATGGAGTTGTTTTATGAATGATGCAGCAGATTTCAAAAAAATGGGGCGGAGACTTGGGGATTTAAGCGATATTCCAGAGGAGCTTCGTGCTCAACTACAAATTGTTAAAACTGACGAGTTGGAAGACCAAATAATTGGTGTTTTGAATGAGTTTTATGCAGGAATGGCTAATATAGATGAACTTATGGTTGGAATTTATCGCAAATTTAATTACATCCAAAAGCGTCAATACCTGTCAAATAAACTATATAGAATGTCGCAATCTGGGCTGATTTATTCTGTGAAGGGTAAAAAAGGCGTTTACTGTACAAAGAAGGAGCTAGAGAACTATTATAGCTCTTAAAAGAATTAAGCCGCCCTTCACGGGGGCGGCTTAATAGGAGAATGAGAAACCCATTATCCCCATAGAATGGACTTTGATGGTAATGGATTCTCCTTATTTTGTCAATAGCCAAGCACCTAGCAAAACTGGGGGCGTTTCTCTGCTTGGCAAGCCATAGGAGAAAAATCATGGCAAAAAAAGATGATACCTTCAAACCTGGTCAAACCGCACCAAGGTCAGGACAATATGCTGTTGTTGGGCCAAGAGGTGGAGACCTTAACCGAGAAGTAACTGTAACTAGGGGCGAACCATTCCCTCCTACGCAGAAACCAGGGCAAAGGTATGACTTAGTTGATCCAACAAAACATAAGTAAGTATGTTTGGGAAGAGTGGTTTTTGCCACTCTTCCTTTTTGCAATCTACAATGCGGTTTTTTTGCAATAAAAATCCAAACTACCATTAACCGCATTTTTGGGCGAAGCAGAAGTTAAATAATTCAGTAAATATTCAATATAGAAAAGATTTATCAAATATGCGCTTATTACAAATGAAACTAAAGAATTTTCGTGGCTATAAGAATGAAACTATCCTCAATATAGGCGATATTACTTCAATTATAGGTAAAAATGATGTTGGTAAAAGCACGCTGCTTGAGGCACTTGAAATCTTTTTTAATAATAAGGTTGTAAAAATTGAGCAAGATGATTGTAATGTTCATAGTTCTGGTGTGCCTGTAGAAATCACTTGTGTATTTGATAGGCATTCGCAAGAGCTTATAATTGATAGTACATCGAAGACCACATTATCTGAAGAATGTTTGCTAAATAATGAAAATAATTTGGAAATTGTAAAGAGGTATAATTGCTCCAACAAAACGCCGAAGGAATCAATTTTTGTAAAAGCATACCATCCTTTTGTAGCTGACCTTGCAGATTTATTACAATTAAAGAAAGCAGACCTAAAAAAACGAGCAGAGAAAGTTGGAGCTGATCTTAGCAATGTAGATGAAAGGTCAAATGTTGCTCTACGCAAAGCTATTCGTGATGCAATTCCAGATGAAGAAAAGAATTATCAGCTGATAGATATTGACCTTTCCAAAGAGGATGGGAAGCAAATATGGGATAAACTTTTAGTAGAGTTACCTGTTTTTGCTATTTTTCAATCTGACAGAAAAAGTCAGGATGATGATTCGGAAGTTCAAGACCCAATGAAAATTGCAGTTCAGGAAGCCCTTAAAACCGTTCAATCAGAAATGGATGCAATTAAGGATAAGGTAGAAAAATTTGCACTAGATGTTGCAGAAAGAACCCTTAAAAAATTGAATGAAATGTCTCCAGAACTGGCTTCAAGTCTAAATCCTAGATTCAAAGCTGAGCCAAAATATGATGGCTTCAAACTATCACTTACAGGAGATAGTGATATTCCAATTAACAAAAGAGGAAGCGGTGTAAGAAGGTTAATTCTATTGAATTTCTTTAGAGCTGAAGCTGAGCGCAGGCAGCGTGAACAGAATTCGCCTAGTGTAATTTACGCTATTGAAGAACCAGAAAATTCGCAGCATCCATCAAATCAAAAAATGTTAATAAAATCACTTATTGAATTAAGTAACAGGGATAACTGCCAAGTAATTATTACAACACATGTACCAGCTGTAGCTGGGTTGCTCCCTGAAGATAGTATTAGATATATTTCTAAAGACAGTGATGGGAATCCGATTGTAAATGGTAGCAGCGATGCTTTACTAGAAAATGTTGCTCAACAGTTAGGTATTTTACCTGATAAACGCGTAAAATTGATTGTATGCGTTGAAGGACCATCTGATATTGAATTTTTAGAACATAGCTCGTTGCTGCTAAATTCTGACGACAATTCCTTACCGTGTTTGAGAGATAATGTAAGTATTGCAATGGTGTCATTGGGGGGAGGAACACTTAAGCATTGGGTTAATAAACATTACCTTAGAAATTTGAATATTCCTGAATTCCACATTTATGATAGAGACGAAGAAAATCCACCTAAATATCAAGATGCAGCAAATAATGTAAATAATAGAAAAGATGGTTCGCAGGCTATATTAACAACAAAGCGTGAAATAGAGAATTATATTCACCCAGAGGCCATTAAAGAAGTCACAGAAATATCATTATCGTACGGTGATATGGATGATGTTGGAGAAATGCTGGCGAAAGAAACTCATTCATCATCAAACGATACTCAAAATCCTTGGGATTCATTAAGTAATGATAAAAAAAGGGAAAAAATAAAAAATGCTAAAAAAAGGCTGTGTGGTGAAATACTAAAGAAAATGACACTAGATATGCTTAATCAACAAGATACTAATGGTGAAATTAAAGGATGGCTTAAAGAGATGAATAAAATGATTTCTTAGTTTTGTAATCATCTCAAATCGCATATTATTTCCGAAGAAAACATTCTTTCTATTTCGCGCTCTGCTTCTGCTCTGTTATTTGATGATGATTTTTCGTTATCTGCCCAATACTCAGATTGCTCTTCGGCACGCCTTTCTTCATCTTTAACTATTTCAGTGATTTTATTAGTAATAGTATTTTCAATATCTGAAATATCATATTGCCAATAATTTGCTATTTCTGTTACTTTTTCCAAATATTCTCTTAATTCTTCTGTGCTATTCAGATCACAAATTTCATCATCATAACCACTGTAGTTAAAAAAGTTATCCTCAATTAACTGCAATTCTTCCTTTGATACATAAGACGAATTTTCATTTAGGAATTCAATAAGATTCTTAAAAACACCAATACTTGACTTTTGTTCTATACATTCGGCAATTAAAACTCTTTTTGCTGGCTGTATTAAACACTCTAATTCTTCTTCACTAAAACATAACAGACATTTGCTCTTATCTATAAAAGACAATAACTTTTCTCCGTCTCCTACATTATCCGATTCCAGTGTATTGGTTATTTTAAGCAATAATGATTTTATATTCTCACTTTTTATCTCATTATAAACATCTAAAAGTAACAACATGCGTTCTTCATAATATGTATCTATTACTTTTGACGCTCCTCTTATTGGATAAAACAGTAGTTTTTCTACAATAGAAACAAGGGCTGCTGGTTTTTTAATTATTGCAAGCCTTATGGGCGTTTCTTTGCTAAAAGGAGCTCCCCACAATTTAAGAATTTCACTAAAATAATTTGACTTAGTAATAAGATTTTCTAGAAACTCCCCAGTTTCAAGAATATAATCCTGCAAATAATCCACAATAGAGGGGTTGTGAAATCCAACAGTCATTTCACCAGTTACATAGACTCCGCCAATGTAACTATGATATTTTTGTGTTTTTACAAAGCAACCATCTAATTCCTTTATAGAACGCCTAAAATCAGCCTCTGAATAGCTGGTGCGACTTACAAAAACATTTTTTGCATGCTCTAAAGTGCTGCCAAATGATAGTGTAAGCATTACACTTAACAAGTGTCGTGAAGACTCGGAAATTTGATTGTTAAATGCAAAATCCCAAATTTTGCTTGGTTTATCTAAATTATCCAAGAAAGCATTCGGATATTCATGCTGCTTAATGCTATTGATGGTTATTGAATTAACCATTGCCTCAATAATACGAGGATTAAAATTTCTATGTTCAATAATTTTTTTGTAAAATCGCTCTTTCAACAATTCTGTTTTATATGAATCAGGAATATCTGAAAAATATAAGTGATTATATAAAATTTTTGCTCTTATAACATGGCTATAGTCACCAAGGCTTACTGTACACTTTACAATTTCTATAGATTTGTCATTTAGTCTTTCATTAGCAGATTGAGCCTGTTTTAGTAGATATTCTCTGGTTGTTAAAATAAATCTCTTGTTTTTTGATTTTTGAATTTCCTTTATAAAAGAAATTATAGACTGCCCCTCATTTTTACCCAATTTTTCTGAAAGGCTAGTTTGACCTAAAAAATCATCATAATAAAATAACTGTTTTTCTTCTGGGTTTAGAAGTTTCCATGCCTCTTCTATATTTTCTGTTATTTCTATAAATTCGTATCCTTGTCCAAGATGACTGTAAGATAATATATCAGCTAGGGTGGTTTTTCCTATTCCAGCAATACCAGAAATAATTAGGTATTTATATTGCTCAAGAATTTCATTCGCTTTTTGATAACTATCATTTTGGACATATAATTTTAATTTTTCTTGAATATCCCTTATTTTAGCACCAGAGCGATTTATTATGCCACTGTGCAACACCTGTTCTAAAATTGTTATGCTTGTTAGCCACAACTTAAAGTGTTGTTTTTCTATTTGCGGATGCCTTCCTAGTATATTGTTAATATCTTCTTGACCAAATATATTTGCTTCAGTCTTAAAAAATTCTGGAAGAAGTTGAAAAATTTTATTTTTATTTGATTTGCTCAAGTTAAGAGATGTGATCAGAATATATGTTGATGGATTTATTTTTTTTACTTTTTCGACTTCCTCGCACTTTATTTTTCTAATCAGATCATTAAAAGTAGAATTTGCATAATGTTTGCATTGAACAATTAGTTCTTTATTATTTGTTTCATAACCACGCAAGTCAACGCCGCCGTCCTTTCCAGGCTTATATGATTCCAAGCGGACTTTTAATTCTGCTTGCAATATATCACGGCAGAGCAATTCAAAATCATAAGCTGATAAACTCTTGAAATCATACTGAGGCAATTTTTTCTCCATTTAGTAATTTACAAACAATATGTATTCTATACGAGGTGATAGTAATGAGAACATATTATTCCTTTTATTCGGATAGCATTCAACAATTATATATTTTTCCCTCAGCCCACCTTCTCCTAACCAGCCCCTTTTGCTTGCGTCCCCCAGCCCAAACCCATTTCATAAATTCGGCGGGAACGGCAGAATGTTCGCCTCGGTTGACTTTTCTTCGCAAAGTTGAACGCTGCAACGCTCCGCCACCGAGGTTGAATGTGAAGGAAACCAGAGCGTCAAATTGCCCTTCAGTAAGTGGCACATTGATAAGGCGGAGGACGGCTCGCTCGGCTTTTTGCACATCGGTTTTGAGTAAATCAAGGGCTTCTAACTCGTCAATGCCATCTAGGAATTGTTCTTTGTTGGCTTCGATGATTAGATGACCGTAGCCGATGGTGGGATAACCAGCGGGGCAGAGGTAAATTATGGGCGAAAATCCTTCAAAATGGCAAATTAAGTCCAGCCCATCTTGGGTGATGTGCCTCATTTTCCACCCCGCAATTTACTCATTGCCCGTTGCCCGAAGTAAAAGCTGATAATGCCTGCGAAAATGGCTTGGTCTTCGGCAGTCCACAGTAGCCACGGCAAATTGGCAGAAAACTGCATGGCTTTGACGGTCGCATAAAGAATGAAAAAACTATAGGCAATCACGGGACGAACTGTGCCGTTTAGTGCGTCCACCCAAGTAATGCCAGTGGTATAGGTTTTGTAGAGGGCGGAGCTTTCGGCGATGTCGGCATTTACTTGAATTTCCTCCAGCCGCTGTGATGCTCCTTGTTTTTGCTGCTCCATTTGCATTTGCATGATGGTGATTTCGTGTTTTCTGTCCTGTGCATCACGAAACAGTTTTATCAGATCAGGAAATGCTGCGGAGATGAAGCCCAGCAAAGAACCAAGTAATGTAATCATTTTTTTATTCCTTTCGTTATTTCCAAGTTAGGTGACCAGCGGCGAAACTTAAGAAAGCGACCACGCCTGTCCATATTCCGCCGATAATTAGCAGCGTGCGAAGGCTTCCTCTGCCTTGATTGGCAAGGGCGGTTAGGGTTTTTACTTCTTCGGTGAGGGCATCCACGGTTTTGGTAAGCCCTTCAATTTGTGTGTTCATAACTGCGAGTTGCGAACGCAAATCAGCTTCTTCTTGTGGGGGCATTTTTTGTTCTCCTTGTGTTTAGGCATAAAAAAACCGCCAGTTTATGGCGGTTGGTTAAAGTTTTATTGAGCTTTAGATTACACAAACAGCAGGCTTCTATAGGCTTGCCCGACGCTGGAAGGTATCATGTAGGCAAAGGATTTTTTATCCGTTCCATCCACATAAACATTCATTCCCACTCGGTTGCCAGCGGTGACGGTGCTGGCAATTTGTGGTATGCGTTTGAAGGGTTTTAGTGAATGGCTGGCGACATCAAAAACATACATAGAGCATTGAAAATTTAGCAGCTGTGTGCCTGCTATAATTGCCCGATTGCTCACGGGGTCATATTCCACGCCAGCAGACGCTCCGAAAGTTGAAAGCCCAGCATTATCGTAAGCAACTGCTCCTGCCCATAAACCCGTTGCACCGCCTGCAATATCCAGCATATCCAGCGTACCCACCGAGCCACCACGGAAACTATAAATGTTGGAATAGCGGAAATTTTTATCAGCATCTTGCTTGCCACTAAACGGATGAAAACTCACGCAACCTGCACCAATGGCGGCTGGGCGGGCAGCGTAGGTGGTGGTGTCCCACGCATTAGCCAGCCAGTCATAACGATAAGTTGCCGTGCTTGCACTGCTCCAAAGAATAATATCGTTGTTGTTTTCTATGACAAATTTTGCGGTTGCACTTGGGGGTACTGTCCACGCTGCTACAGTATAAACTGGCGAAGCTCCCACTGTGTGCGAAGTGATGCGACGGCGTTGCCCCACGGCGGTGGGGTTTGCGGTATCCTCCACAATGCGGATTTGAAAGTTGCGGTATTCGTTGGCTAGAATGCCAGCATCGCCACCAGTTGCTTGCCCTGTAATGCTGGTTGCGCTGCTGGCAGTGGCGGTGAGAGTGCCAAAATATCCGCCAACTTCGCCAGCAACATTTGCCCCACCTGCACCAATTAGCGGCGTATGCAGTTCATCCATTGATAAAATACTGGAATCAGTGGCGATGGTGGCTGGCAAATTGGTAGTGGCGAGTGAGGCTAAATATGAGGTGGTGCAAAGGTCAAAGGCCTTCCACACTCCAGCTGCGAGCGTACCCGCCGAAAGCATATAAACCCTGCCTGTTAAAAACTCATAAGCCGAGCCAGTCAGTGGCGTGAAGCCAAAAGCACTATCCACAGTGATGGTTGGTGTTGTACCTGCCGTGTTGCTGATAATGTTTCTTTCGGAAATTTTGCCCGATGCAACAGCGGCATTGTCAATAATACGAATTCGTTGCCCAACCAGCTGATTAGCAGAAACTGTGGCAGGCAAAGCCGTGGTCAGAGTAATTTTGCTAGCGGTTGCACCTGCGGCAAGCGTTCCTTTTGGGCCATGCGATGGAGCAAATACAATCGCCGCCCCCGCACCAAATGTTCCCGCCAGTGCAGGAGATGCAAGTTGCAACCACTCGTTAAACGCCGAGTTATATTGCATCAAAATTGTAGAAGCCTGCAAAAACCACAAATTGGGATTGTTATATTGGCTAGCTCGCAGATCGGAAGCAATGCAGCTTCCAGCCACCCCCGTGACCGCAGCATTGGCAGCTGTGTAGATTAAATCCAGCGGCTCCCACAAAGGCAGATCAAGTTTTGCTTTTAGTTTTGAAAAATCGGTTGTCATAATTTCCTCCTAATTTATGCGGTTGCGAATTCCGTGAGTGTAACCTTGCCGAAGCTGCGCCCAAACCAGCTCACGGCTATCTATGTTGTTCAAAGCAACCAAATTGTTAATTGTTGCCACTGTGTTTAGGCTTGAATTATTATCAATAACCATGCGCAAAGCTTTGCCTGTGGAAAGCGGCACGAGCCATTCAGGGCGAGCGGTTGCCCGCCAAATCTGGTCAAGCAATGCCAACATGCGATTAAAATATCCACCAGTTGGCGGGCTATAGATGATTTGCAAAACATCGCTGCTTTGCATGGTGCTAGTGTCGTAGTTTAGGGTAAGAACATTGCCAATTAGCACCCCGCCTTTGGTTTGCTCATTAAACTGGTAGATAATCGCCCCCCTTTTTAGGTTGGTGATTAGCTGCAAACCCTCAATTTTTACATCTGCATTATCCAGAAATGTGATTTCCTTAGTCAAAGGATTAAACGAGTATTTATCAATAATGATTTGTTGGGTCATATTACCAGCTCCATGGTCCGTGTGGTTTGAGATACTGCATAGTTGTGCGGACAATTCCGCCCGTGAAATTTCCACCGTTGGCAGTGAGGCGAATGGCGGTGTTGGCATAATAAGCCAGCGGGCTGGTGATGCCGATATTGGTGGAATCCACCGCAACCCCGATTAAGTTGCCGTAGCGGGTGGTGTCGCCAACCACGCCAATACCAAAAGAAGTTGCACCTGTGATGGCAGTTATTACTCGCACATTGACGGCTAGCACTATTGAGCGGTCAGGAATTTGAATGGTGGTGTCTTTGAACGCTCCGCTGCTGACTGTTACATCCTCGGTTTTGTGTTCAATCCGTAGATATTCGCCAGTTTCTTTGAGTAGCAAACCTTCCGAAACCCAGTTTGTGCCATCATAAATCACATATTCGTCGCTAGTTTCATTCCAAAGTCGCAGCCGTTTGAAGGGAGCAACAAAAAACCATCCAACGCCATCATATTGAGCAATCTGGTTGTTCTTCCCAACCCAAGCCCCCGTCGGTGAAGTTCCCACCACCCAGCACTGCCCAGCGGTGGGGCTGGCTGGTGGCGTATTCAAGCCCACATCCTGCGCCACCGCCTGAATCAGCACATCAAGGATATTGAGAGCATCATTATGAGTTACTTCTTTTTGCGACTGAGACCCAAGAATATAAGGCAGCAGTAATCGTCCCGTAGCGTTCGGCATTGTTTTTTCTCCTGAATAAATTGCTAAAATTTAGATGCTGGCGATGCCTGCGTATCCACGCCCCACCGCAGCAGAAAGCTGATACACTCGCACCGAAACGCTGCTTTGTGCCGAGCCAAAATCTGTCACTTGCTGGGCAGCGGTGTAAATTGTGGTGGATGAAGTTAAGCCAGTAATCGTGCGTTTGAGTGTTGCACCCTGCATAATTTCTACCTCGTAGCGTTCGCTTTCCTCAGAAAGTGGTACATCCACTCCATCCCGCCAATCACCACCAATGCGGGTGCGGCGTTTCCAATTGATGGTTAGGTCGCCAGCAGTGTTGCGACTACCGACAATATGCACAGGTGCATAAGGCTTTAGCGATTTGGCGGAGTAGGTAAAATCTTGAGCAGTCGTTGCACCAAGAGTTGAACCAATAGTCACGGGCTTAAATTTTTTACCAATTCCCCAGCCCGAGGAAGCCATCAGCTCCCGTGCCACTGCGTTGGTGAGCAGCACAAACCTTTCGCCCGCTGCATGACTAGCCACCGCCCAATCCGTCCCCAAACGCCCACGCAACAGGTTAGAAAGGCGGTATTTGTTGGTGTCTAGCAAGGTTGCGGTTTGAAATTGGATAATTTCTTCACCAATCACACAAACATTTGTACCATTTAGCACGGCTATATCAGTGACGCTTTGCAACTGCCCGAAGGTAAGCAAAACATCGATTGTCGTGCTTTTATCCCAACCGTAAATTGTGCCAGCAGGAATGATATTTAGCACAGCACCAATGGTGGCTTGAGCGGTAAGCGTTTGCATGAGAGCAAAATTTGCCCCGCCATCGTCCGAGCGATAAACCGCAGAACCAGCCCAGCCATCGCCAAGCCCCACTACGCCATAACGCAAATATGCGTCGGTGGCGGCATCGGTCGGAAAGGCGGGCAAATCCAATAGTTCTAACCGAGTGGCAGAAACGCTGTTTGGCACTTGTAAATTAGGTGTGCCAGTGCCAGCTGGATTGTAAAAATCGTAGGAAGAAATATCTTCTGCCACAGCTGATATTTCCTGCACACCATTTCGCACCAGCTTGGTGGAATTCACCCGCATGAGATAAGCTGCACCATCCTTGCTGACGGTGATTACATCGGTTGGTTCAAGCAAGGCATATTTTGGTGGCACGGTGAACTGGTAATTTACTCGCCCAACCCAAGCATTATAAAGCGTGACATCTGCCACCACCTTTGCTTCTTGATCGGAAAGCACGATTGGCAAATTTACTGTGGCATAATCCACGGCTTTAACTGTTTGCCGTTGTGATGACTGCGTGCCTGCTTGATAATCAGCGATACGATTGAGATAGATTACATCCACCTGCCTCGGCAGCTCCAACTCCTGCGTGCGGGTGATGGTGAGTGCATCGCTGCTGCTATCCTGCACCACCAATTCGCTAAAATCTATGGTGGTGCTGGAAACTTTCCCACGCTTGATAAATTTTAGCAAGCCATCGGATTCCACGCAGTCAAAGAAATATGCAGTTGCCAGCTGCTCAAGGCAGGAACGAACGCTCTGGCGGTTGGTGATGACAAAACCTGATACAATATCAGTAAGACGAGAAGTGTCATACATGGTGCTGTCATAGCCAACTTTCTTGAGCAAATCCGCCACAATCTGCCCAAGGCTAGATAAGCCCAGCTTGCCTTGCACCCAATGCCCAGTTTTCCAATTGCTGCCATCCGCCCAAACCGAGCTAAGGTCAGGGAAAAACGGAAAGGGGCGAGCGTCCCAAGTCCACACGAATTTACGAGGCACAAAATTGGCTTCTATGGCGTTTTGGGCATTGAGGTAATCAATTGATGCTTCCAGTGCCGTGCGTTGAGCGAGAAAATCCACCCGCCCACGGCTGCCCCTCGGATAAAAACTTTCTACCGAATCAGGGTCAATAAAAACATTGGGTTGGTTAGAGCAACCATCAACTGAGGGAAAACCAAGCTCCGAAAACCACAGCGGTTTCATTTTGGCAGTCCATGCAGTGCTAGTGGCGTTGGGGTTGGTATGGGTGGAATTCCACCAGCTTTTTACATTCTTCCAAGCGTAAGTCGCACCGCTATAAAATGTTTTGATGGTGCGACCAGCATCCCAGTAATAATCCCAGCCTTCGTCCTTGCTCCAACCATCATAGATTTTTTGATAATCAATTTGGGCTTGCGGCAAATCAGGCGTTAGTGGAAAATAGCAATCAATCGCTACCACATCAATGTTGCTATCCGCCCATAACGGATCAAGATTATACCAGCCACCAGTTGAGTGATATTCGCTCCAATCCCCACCATATATTACTTTAACGCCAGCACCCACTGCCGATTTTACGCTAGAAGCAAGGCTTTTTAGCTGGGTAACCGCAGGAAACACCCCCGTGCTGCTAGCATAAGTAGTCAGCCCCACCAATTCCGAGCCAATCATAAACCCATCAAGATGATTTTTGAGATACACTCCGCCAATCTGCATAGCAGCGTAATAATTGATGAAGGCGTTATACTGGCTAAAAAACGCCGTAACATCAGCAGAACTGGTTGGTGTAATCCGCCCCCGCCAAGGTTTTGACTGTGGAGTGATGGTATCCACTTGCACCATTGGATATAGCAGCACTTTATAGCCACGGTTTTTGAGTTCTTGGCAAAGTCGGAGAATGCTTTTGTCGGTGGGAGTTCCGCCGTAGGTTGGAGTGCCATCACCAAATAGCAAAATCTGGTGAGCAGTGGTGCGGGTATAGCCTGCAACTGCCCAATCATCGGGGGCAACCCTCGCACCTTGCCCGTTAAATTCCGCAGCGGGTTTTATGGTAAGAGTCGCAGGACTTAAGCTATCAGCAAACCAATTGACCACCACCGAAACCCACTCAACATTGGGAAGAGTTGCTTTGAGGTTATCCAACGCCACCAGCATATCAGCTTTATTGCTGAGATTATTGAGGTTGATTTTGCTAACCTTGCCACCTTGCACAAAATTACCGCCAGCATCCTGCTGCCCACTGGTTTTTTCTTGCACCACAGTGTCATAAACAAATTCGCCTGCGCCTGGTATGATGGTGATTTCCTTGATTTTGTCTTCAAGGTCATTCGGCTTTTTCATAGTGCGACGAACTTCAAAGGTGAAGTTGGGTATGCGGTTGCCAAAATCTGCAAGGGGGAAATCCTTAATCACCACATACGCCATCCCACGATAGGCAGGCGTTTGCCCCGCTGGGTAAAAGGTGGAGATAAAACTATCAGGCAGTTGGGTTTCATCACCCAAATAAAGCGTATAACTGCCAGCGGTTAAATCCAATTGTTTTGCATCCGCCCACACTCGCACCAACTCGCTAATCGCCCCTTCGCAAATGGCGATGGCGAGCGAGGCAGTGTAAGTGTAGCTGGTGGTGGTAGTTTCCACGCCACCCCCGCCACCGCCTTTGCCACCACCCGATGACTGGGTGCTGGTGGTAACATGCTCCTGTATCGGCTGCGACCAAATCACATTGCCCGCAATGCGAGCATTTCCATAAACTACAGGTATGGCTTTGCCGTAAGTGGAGGCTTGCACCATCAAATCAGTGAGCCGAGAGCCTTCTTGGTTGATTTTGGCTTTACCACCACCAAAAATAGCTCGGTCAATAAACCCACCTAAGAACCCGCCCGCACCACCAGCGACCGCTGCAAAAAAAGTGCCAGCTCCCAACGATGATGCAGCGGAACTAGCCGCAGCTGCTAAAACTATTGCTGCCATCTGAATACCTTTACCAACCGAGAATTCCAATCATCATCCAAGCGATGCTCCACCACCCGCCGAGCGGGGGCATAAGCGTGTATCATTCCCAAAGTTCCCTCATAATCAGTGATAATTGCCAAATGCTGCGGATTATCACGCACGGAAAATAACGCCAAATCGCCAGCTTGCGGCTCTTGCACTTCTTCCAATAAATCGGTGAGTTTTTGCGTGAGATATGCCCCGTCTGGCTCTTTGGAATAAGCAATCTCATCATAAGCAGCGAGCAATTTTCCGTTTTTATCCTTAAGCCCCAACTCATCCACCACGCCAACCACCAACCCTAGGCAATCACAGCCCACGCCCTTTAGCCGTGCTTGATGGTGAAAGGGAGTGCCGAGCCAAGTACGAGCTTGATTTGTAATTTTTTTTTGTTTATTCTGCGAAGACATATTATTTAATCGTTCTATAAGTATTAAGGAAAGTTATTATGCCATTGACAGCACAAGAAGTAATAAAAGGGCAATGCTATGCTACCAGCAATAATCAGCATCGCCGTGTAATAGATATTGATGGCGATACAGTAACTTATGAAAGCCGTGGTGGTAATGTATCCAATGAGTGGAATACAAAAATAAAGGTAAACATAGATAATTTTGCACAATCGGTAGATAGAGTTATTAGTTGCGAATAACTCTTTAACCTTCGTATTCACTATAGGTCATTGCTAGTTGCGGCTGTTGCCAGCATTTTGTCCATACCAGGCACATAGGGTTCGCCACGAAAATTTACAGCATTGGCAAATTTTCCTGCACAAGTGCCGATGGTTTTATCGCAGCCTGCTATGGCGTTGAAACTGTCGCCGATGGCAATGTTGTTAGGCATTGGTAAAACTAGCGTAAATTGTTTGTTGGCAAATTCCTTGATTTCCATTCGCCTGCCAGCATTTGCACCTGTTAAAAACTGGATTTCCCCGCCAGAAAAATAGCCAGCTCCTTGCGTCATAGAATTACTGATAAATACCTGCCTGCTGGTGATTATATTCACTGCACCGCCCACCGTGTAGCTGGCAGGATTTGCTTTACATCTACCATCACCAAAGATTGCTCGACAAGTGGGGATGTATAATTCCACAATGTTTTGGCTGAGTTTTTGAGCCAACCCACGCACTTCAGCAATAAACTGCCCGTTTTTGAGAGTAACTTCGCCCAGCCAGCCACGGCGATGAGTGATTATGCCTTGGCTTAAATCAGTGACATTCACCATAAAAATTTCAATTTCGGCAAAATCATATTTTCCTGCCATAATATCGGCTTCGGTTATGGCGGCTGCGTCAAGAATTCCCGCCACATCAAGATTATCAACGCTAAATTTATCTTTGGTTTCTATGGAGGTGGGCGAAAATCCTGTGGCGGCTTTATAGAGCTGGCTGCTGATGGTGAGGTCGGAAGTGTGATCGGTAAAACCGAGAACCGAGCCATCCACCAGTGAGAGTTTCCAACACACGGCAAGGCTGGTTACTTCGCCCGCTAGGTGGGCAGTCATATTGCTTGATGCGCTTCTCATATTCTAATCTCCATAATGGGGATGGAATCCCAAATAAATATCCCTGGTCCGTCGGCTCGCACGGTTAGCGAATCAGTGTCAAAACGCACTGGCACATCAAACTCAAAATCGGCACTTACAAGTACTGTGTTGGCGGGGGCGGTGGTAAAGGTGATTATTCCCGTGCTGTAATCCACGGAGTAACCAGAGCTTTGCAACACGGAATTGAGATAAATTTTGACTGTTCCAGAAACTGGTTTTTTGATTTCCCGCACATAACTATAAGCCCCACTGGTGTAAGTTTTGGTAAGTTGAAAACTCGTCAAAATTCCATTGCCCGTGCCTATATTCTGCCCCACCGCCTGATAATCGCTCCAATCTTTGAAGCGGAAACCATAAGCCTTGCCATACCTCGCACGGAAAAACGCTTGCAGCGTATCCATATCGGTTTTGGTTTTAAGCCCTGTGGATACATCCCACTTGCCACGGGCTTTTTGCCAATTGACATTTCGTTGCTCAAAACCTGCAAAAGTTGTGCTGATGCTGGTGTTAAACTCCGCACCACCGCTTGCACCATAAGCAATTTTTGGTGGAAATTGTACTTCGTGAAAAGCAACCATTTTATCCGTTCCTTACCTTGTGGCGTTGCATTTCGCCCGCAAATTTTGCCATGATTTGCCCGCGAGATTCCATAAAACTTTGGGCGTTGGGGGTGGAAATGTTAAAAGTTACATTCATGCCACCAACTTTTTTGTTTTTGGGAATCACAGTTTCGCCTTTTTGTAGGATGGCAGGAAATTCGTCAGGCATTAAGCCATTGTGAAATTTTGGTGCGGTGGCAAAAATATGAGCAGGCATCATGCGTGAGGGTGCAGCTGTTTCACCAACCACCCCGCCATCGTGGAAAATACTGGAGAAAAGACTGCCAAAGATTCCGCCACCCGAGCTGCTAGCACCAGCACCACCGCCGCCACCAAGCAGACTGCTCAACCCACCCGCAATCGGGCCTGTGATATTTTCACGAATAAAACTGCGTAAAATATCCTGCTCAATAGATTGCACTAGATCGCCGAGTTTTTTCATACTGAATTCACCTGTGGACACCATATCCACCAGCGTATCTTCTATTTTGGTGGCGGCATTGCCAAACACCCGCTCGGAATTTTTGGCGGCGTTGGTGGCTTCGTCGGCATAACGCCCCAAGGCACGGCTCGCACCGTCCGCCCATTTTTCACTATCTAGCTGCGATTTATTATAAATTTCCTTGAGTTTTACGGCATAAATTTGCTCAATTATAGCCAGATATTTTTGGTTGGCTTCAGTCGCTCCGCCCAAATCCTCAACCAGCTTGGTTTTCCAATCATCCAATGCTTGTTTGGCTACATCATAGGAAGGTTTGGTTTTGAGAACTTCTTGGTTGATTTGCTCCAGTGCGTGCTTGTGTTTTTCTTCTGCATCGTTGCTTTTACTGGTGCTTTGCTTGTTCGCATCAGCGAGTTTGGCTCTGGTTGAGACTTCCAGTGCAGCGATGGCTTTTTTGCTTGCCTCGCTGTTTTCATCTTTGCTTAAAGCCAGAATTTGCTTTTTTCTAATTTCCGCATCACGAAGGATTTTTTGTTGTGAGGTAAGAGTTAAATCCTCGCTTTCCTTGAGATATTTTTTTTGCAGTTCCAGCAATAAATTATTGCGTTGCTGGGCAGCGTTTTTTTCGGCGGCGGTGCGGGCAGTTTTAATATCATCGTCAGCTTTTTTCTGCTCGGCAGCCAACTCATCGTTGATTCTTTGCAATTCCCGCTTTTTAGCATCCAACAATGGTGCGCTGCCTAGTACAAACTCATCAACTTTCACACCGAAACTGCCTTGCAGGTTGCGGATTTCCTCTTCTAACTGGCTTTTTTTCTGCTCGCGGGTGGGGTTTAAGGCTTCTTGCAACCCACGCACGGTTTTTGTGAGCAGGTTCAAGCTGGTTTGGGCGGCACCTGATTCGCTGATAGTGCGACCGAATGATTCCAATAAATCATCCCACGCATCGCTCAAACTATCAGTTGCTCCCGTTAAACCTTGGGCTTGTGCTTCTGCCAAACCTTTGGTTTTTGCTTCCAGATGCTCTAAAATCACCGCTTGGGCAGAGGCAATTTCACCTTGTTTGACAAAATTTTCTATTACTTCTTTTTGCGTTGGTGAGAGGTCAGAAAATTTGCGTGATAGCCTACCCAAACCTTCTTCGGGTGCTTCCAGTGCTTTGCCCAGCATATCAGCAGCAGACGGCACATCTGTACCCAGCCGTGCAGCTAAATCGGCAGAGAGTTTAAGGGCGCGGGTGAAAGTTTCACCTGCGATATTTTGAAAAGAAGTTAGCGACGCAGCTGCTTGCTGTATCACTTCTTTTTTGAACAGGGTATTGCCTTCAATAGCTTCGCCAAGGGCGGTGATTTCTTGTGCCGTGACCCCAGAGGAAAAATCTGTGGCTTTGAGGGCTGCATTTAGTTGGTTAAGGGCTTGCTCTGCCTCTTTGAATTCGCGGATGCCACCCGCCACCGCCAAGCCCAGCGTTCCGATTGCCGCTGCTGCTGCAAGTCCCGCAGGCCCTAAACGCATAAGGCTCGTCCCCAAACTGCCAGAGCGACCAGCGAGGCTTTCCATGCCATAACGCATTTGCTCGCTAGCAACACTCACCGCCACCAGCGATTTGCTGGCGGGTTCGGTTGCCTCCTTTATTTTAGCAAGAGCGCGTTGTCCTTGCTCACCCGTAAGCGTGAGTTCACGGCGGACTTTGTCGCCATCAATCACTGCTATGCGTATTGATATGTTCTGGGTTGCTGTTGCCATGTTTTTTAATCGCTTCAAATAAACCGAGTTCGCCATAATCCAGCAGGTGTAAAATCACCCTCTGTTCATAGCCAAGGGCAGTGCAAATGCTTAAAATAGTAGGAATGCAAAAGCCTGCGACTTTGCCGTTTGGGAAATACCTAACAAAACCCCGCTGGATGATTTCCCAAGCCTCAAAACCTTCAATGGTTAGAGGTTCGTTTTGCTGGTATGGACAGAATTCACCTGTTACTGGGTCGGCTTTGCCTTGACTACACGGGAGTCCTTCTTCGTGGCAACTTTGGCAGTATCCTGACCCGCCGCCAAAGTGCCATGCACAGCGGGTCTTGAGCCGTTTCCCTCAGTTTCCAGTAGGAAAAATGAGGTGGTGTATTTTTCCCAAAACTCCTGCCCGATAAACCAAATATCCATCAAATCGCAAATGCTTTGCTCATTTATGGCAGCAAGTTCTTCACCCTCAGGCAGAAAAACTCCCTCCCACTGCGTAATTGAGGCAATTGCCAAAGCCTTGATGAGCAATGACTGCGACAAGCCGAGGCGGATTTGCTCGTTTTCTAAATTATTCTCCGCTTGCAAGGCTTTGATTTGCTTAATCACCATAGATTGAGCAGCACTCATAATGGCAGTGGAAAGTGGACGCACCAGCACTCGCACCTCGGAAGGTAAATCTAGCCAATATGGTTCTTTCTTCAAATTTAATCGGATCATGGTTTTTATTCCTTTATGGATAGCTTGTTACATCGTTTTTCAAAACCACAGTTACGGATTTACTGAGGGCATCATCATACACGCCTTGCCAGTTGAAACTGGTTTGCACCCCGCCTGGTCCTGAAATTGGCACTCGGGGGCGGGGCAGATAAACTTCGTGAAAAGTCCAAGTGAGAGAGAAATTATTGGCATCCAAGCCCGCCATTTTATACGCCAGCTCCAGCTCAATGGCGTTGTTGTTGAGTGCATCATCAAGCAGGGTGGTATCAGCAAACCGCACATCAATACTGCCTGTGATATTTATAGTAGTGGGGTCAACGCCATCAATCAAACCATCGCTACGGATGGTTGGCACTGCTTGCATGCCGTTGGCATAGGTAAATTGTGCGCCAGTGATATTAGCAAGAGCCACCGAATTGCGTTTGATGCTGCCGTTAAATTGGCTGAAAGGTTTATAGGTTCGGCTGGTCGGGGTGCCACCTTGCGAGCTGGTGTAACGAGTTTCGCCTTGGGCGAGAATGTTGAGCGTTGCATTGGCAGCACCCGACCGCTGAAAATTAAACGCCATGGAGTTGAGCATACAGCCTGTATGCACAAAATAGGCAGGCACATTGGCGTGACCAATTTCCGCAGAAAATGATGGGAGCAAAACAGCACCGCTGATAAAAGTATGAGTGTATCCACCACCAGAAAGCGTTGCCCCACTTGCCACGCCGTTGGCATTGCCTGAAGCGAGGGTGAAAGCGTTGCCCGCCGCACCAACTGTGTCATAAACAATTGATAATTTTGTACCACCTGAATTTGAATAAGTGGCAGGGGTGATGCTCGCATTTACGGAAGCGTTGAGGTCAGTTGCCAGCTGGGTGAGTGTGGCGTTCAAATTTGCCCCGATATTGGTCTGCGTGCCAGTTGCACCCGAAGCAACAAAAGTCCACAAAATGCCGTTGATGGTTATGGTATGGCTTGCGCTCGGGTTTGCGGTGAAGGTGATGTCACCCGTCGCCACCACACCAGCCGATACAGGGTTGCCGAGTAGCAATTGCAGCCACCTGCCAAAATCCCGAGCCTCCACAGGAACAACAAAATTGCCAGCATCGTTAATCACATCACGAAACGGCGCACGAGGTTCACGACCTTGCCCGAGCAATTCCGAGGAAAGCAAATTTTGCTCGGCACTTAAATCAGACGAGGAAAAGGCGAACTTTTCCCAATTGCCAGTGGGTTTTGTGCCGTAAGTTGCTTCTTTGAGGGCAAGCAGTGACGCTGCCGAGCCGTAGGAACGAGCCATCTTTTTACTCCATAGTTTGAGGTTGGTTAATTGAGTGGGTCAGAGGTGAAAAATCGCACCATGATTTGCACATTTGCCGAGCGGATGGTGGCAGCACCTTCTATTGGGTCATCGTTGAAATCGGGGGCTTTGGCTTCCACCCATTCCGCCAGCCCATCCAGCGTGCGGTTGGCGTTTATTATATTGCCGATACTCACCAGTAGATTATCAAGCAAACTGCTACGAGTGGTGGAATCAGCATTTTGCACCAACACTTCCAATCCAACCAAATGCTCGTAAATATAAGTCAGTGGCGACAGCAAAATTTCTGGCTCATCGCCAGCACCATCTCGCAGTACCATCATGCCACCAGTTGGTATAGTTTGCGGCTTATCCAAATTGCGATAAATTTTGAGATTTGCCGTTTCCAATATTTTCAGCTTGTTAAAAAGTGCAGAAATAACCTGTTCGCGTTTGCTAGTCATGTGAGCTTACCTCCTGCCAATTATCTAAAATTGCCTGCCCCAACAGTGGTTGCCATTGATGAACCACTGCTTGATAATCAAGGCGTTTAGTTAGTTTTACCTGCGGGATGAGTAAAAACATCACCACCGTGGCAAGTCCCCGCCCAGATTTAAGAGCTGAATCGCTGGCTCTCCGAAATCCACCCCGTTTTCCCGTTCCCGCCCGCAAATTATCCACCACCAGCAGGGAAATTTTTCCCGAGCGATAGACGAAACGCAGTTTGCCAAGAGTGTGTTCGGGAAAAGTGCTTGGGCTGATGCGTCTGCCACCAATTCCTCGCTTTGGA
>DIUV01000020.1:13297-63464 GCA_002423155.1 Alphaproteobacteria bacterium UBA6149 | reverse complement strand
AAGGCGGGGATGACGACGGAGAGCATTGATATATATAAATAAATTTAATTGGACAGTAGTGCGCACAAGGCGGGGATGACGACGGAGAGAATAAACTTTTTTATTATATATCAATATATAAATACCCTGTTAATAATGCTGTCGTGTAGGGTGCGTGCAAGGTAAAAATCTTCTTAGAACAATTAAACCTTATTCGCCCTACCAAATTCTAACCGACGATATGCCAAAGCTTCGGCAATGTGGTTTTTGCGTACCTGCTCCACCCCTTCTAAATCGGCTAAAGTGCGAGAAACACGCAATATTCTTGTATATCCACGCATAGAAATACGGAATTTTTCCACCGCTTGTTCGAGCAATTTTTTACCCTGCTCATCAGGAGTAGCATGTTGCTCCAACCAACCGCCAGAAGCATGAGCATTGGTATGTGCAGGGGATTTCATTTGCGCATAACGGGCAGATTGAATGGCACGAGCTTGTTGTACGCGTGCGGCAACATCTGCGCTACTTTCTCCTTGCGCTTTTGCCAACATGTCGTTTACCTCTGGCAGGGGTACGTCTATATGAATGTCGATACGGTCAAAAATTGGCCCCGATATTTTACCCGAATAATCCTCCGCACAACGAGGAGCTTTGGAGCAGGCACGGGCAGCATCATCCAAATAACCACAACGACAAGGATTCATCGCCGCAACTAATTGAAAATTAGCTGGATAAGTATAATGCGCATTTGCTCGCGCCACAGTAATATTGCCCGTTTCTAACGGTTGGCGGATGGATTCTAAAACATTGCGAGAAAATTCGGGTAATTCATCTAAAAACAACACCCCATGATGCGCCAAAGAAATTTCCCCCGGACGCGCCCGTTTGCCACCGCCCACCATTGCCGCCATGGAAGCAGAATGATGCGGAGTACGAAAAGGACGCTGGCTAGACATAGCATTACCCGTTAATTCCCCTGCAATGCTAGAAATCATACTAGTTTCTAAAATTTCACGCGCTTGCATGGGCGGCAAAATTCCCGGCAAACAGGCTGCTAACATAGATTTTCCCGTACCCGGTGCACCCGACATCAACAAATTATGCCCACCAGCCGCGGCTACTTCTAATGCTCTACGTGCCGATGCCAGCCCTTTTACATCTCGCAAATCAACACTAGCAGAAGGATTTTCCGCTATGCTTTGCCGTGGTGGCGGCAATATTTGTGCCCCCTTAATATGATTTACAATCGCCATTAAAGAAGATGCCGCCCAGATTTTCATCTCTGCTCCTGCCCACACCGCTTCTGAACCAGACGCTTCGGGGCAAATAATCCCCTCCCCTTGCGCATTCGCAGCAATTGCCGCCGGCAGAACTCCTGCTACGGGTAATATGCGTGCATCTAGGGATAATTCACCTAAAGCCACCATATTTTCTAGCGCATCCGCAGGCAGAACCCCCATGGCGACTAGCAATCCTAAAGCTACGGGTAAATCAAAATGGCTACCTTCTTTTTGTAAATCCGCAGGCGCTAAATTCACCGTAATGCGCTTAGCCGGAACCCCTAACCCTAGAGCCTGCAATGCCGAACGCACACGCTCACGCGATTCACCCACCGCTTTATCTGGCAAACCCACAATAGTAAAACTAGGCAAACCTGCAGCAATCTGCACCTGTACTTCTACTGGGGTTACGATTATGCCCTCGAATGCTACCGTTTTTATGCGTGCGACCATTTTCTATAACCCTTTTTTATAATCTTTTTTTATTGTAGCGGTAACACAACAAAAGCCATATAAAAAAACACACTACCCTACACTTTTTGTTTTTCTTCGGCTCTCCGTTGTCATCCCCGCCTTGTGCGGGGATCTCGAGACACAAAAAAGACCGAATTTGTAGCCCTAGATCCCCGCACAAGGCGGGGATGACAACGTATAGTGTTGATATGTAATAAACATTTTATGGCAGCAAAAAAGTGTCTGGTGGTATGTAAAAAAATCAATTTGTTAGGTTAAATTTAACACTAATCTGTAATAATGACTTATTGATAATAAAGTTAAGTGACAAAAATAAGAATAAAATGGATTTAAACAAAAAACATAAAACATTCTATATCAAGAGTCTGATAGCGTTTAGTGCGTTTATTATGCTGCTCTTTGGTGGAGTGGTGTTTTATCAATCTTTCAAAGAATATGACAATGCTACCCAACAAGGAAAAAATGATGCTGCACGCCTTGCCGCCATCCTCTCTGACCAAATAGATTTATCCATCGCTGGAGTGGATACCACTTTACAGCGCGGCATAGACCGTCAATATACCAATATGTTATTTGGCGGTAATTTGGCTGGAGATATGGCGCATAATTTTAAAGTATGGGTAGAACAATCGCCCCAACTTGCTGCCATGATGATGATTAATGAAAAAGGCGCCATCGAAATTGCCGTACATGCCCATACTTATGAAGGCTGGACGGATTATCGTAAATCTTTAGCTAATTCTGATCCCTTCGTTACCTTAGAACAAAATCCCGATATGGAAACCTATATTGGCACTCATTTTGATAGAAACTCTAAATTTGCCAATCTGATTATTATTGCCAGACGTATAAACAAATTAGATGGTAGTTTTGGTGGAATAATGCTGGCTGCTATTCCGCCAACTTATTTTATGGATTTTTTCCGTTCAATTGATGTGGGAAATAGCCGTGATTTAAACTTGATGATGAAAAATGGCTATAATTTCATGCAAGACATCCCCCAAAACGGCAAATTACAAACCCCAATTGTCAACCATATATTAGCAGATATTAGCAACACCAATGATAAGCTTGCTTCTGCAAAAAATAATGGAACCTTTATAGAAAAAGTAGAAGATTCACAAAAGATAGTTGCCTTCAAACGCTCCGCACGTTTTCCATTGATTACGAGTATTATGGTGGATGAACAGGAATTTCTAGAAAATTTTTGGCATGAGCGCAAAAAAGATTTATCTTTTTTAGCCGTATTCATGATTTTTGGTTCAGCATTATCCGTATTCGCCCTCACCTTAGCACGGCAGATTATTCGTATTGAAGAGTCAGAAGCTGCAGCGATTTTAGCAAGTCAGGCAAAATCAGAATTTTTGGCGAATATGAGCCATGAATTGCGCACGCCGCTTAATGCGATTATTGGCTTTTCAGAAATGATGAACTCAGGATATTTCGGTCCTCTCAATGCCAAACAAAAAGAACGCATGCAGGATATTAATCTATGTGGCACCCATTTATTGCAGTTAATTACGGATATTTTAGAATTTTCTAAAGGTGACGCAGGAAAACTGGAAATTGTCGAAGAAAAAGTAAATGTCGGGGATATAATCAGCGAAACCACTCGCATGTTGGGCGACCGCATAAAAGCTAAAGAAATTCAAACTACTTTGAACATCTCACCCAGTCTGCCATTATTATTCGCCGATCGTCGCAAGATGAAGCAAATACTTATAAATTTACTTTCCAACGCCGTAAAATTCACTCCCCAAAAAGGTCATATATTAGTCGATGCATTTTTAGAAGCCAATGGCATCATGGTGCTAGAAGTAACCGATAATGGTGTAGGCATAGCCCCAGAAGACATCCCCAAAGCACTATCAATCTTTGGACAAGTACACCGCAGCCGTAGCCATGAAGGCACAGGGCTAGGTCTGCCATTATGTCGAATGTTTACGGAATTACATGGCGGAAAACTAACACTGACTAGCCAGGTGGGTGAAGGGACCAAGGTACGCATTACCTTCCCAGCCCAACGGGTGATTACAGATTAGGTATAAAAAGGGGGTGTTACCGAGATAACACCCCAACTTTAAGCTATAAAATGGTTCTTTTGCCAGAAAATATAGCAACTGTCTCAGAGCCATGACTTTGTTCAACCAGCACCGTAACAACCACTCCGTTATTAGTTGGTGTGGTTATAAATTTAAAAATTTTTTCACCATATATTCTTTGCACTAAACAATATAACCTCGCAAAATCTAGCTCACGACTATTTTCACGTGCATAAACCAAAGCTCTACTGATGTGAACTCCAGCACCAACTGGAAGAAAAAACACCTCCAAATTCCAAGGTTCTTCATTGTTGCTAGTATTTTTTATACAAATAGAAGATTCACCTTCTACAACAATACCTGAATCAAAAAACTTACGCTGGAAATGTTCTTTTAAAGCATCTAAATCCAGTGCTACATCTTTCTGTGTGGGAAGAGCTAAAACTATTTTTTTCATGTAATACCTCGCTATAATAAAAAAAAGGTCAAAGAAAAATTTCTTGATCCTAAAACAAAATCATTTACGCATTGAATTATAAAAAATTCAAAAAACGTCCATGTATGTAAATGAACTCTCAAATTAACCAATATTTATAAAAATGCAAATAAAAAAGCCTCAAAGCAATCTTTGAGGCTTTTTATAATTTTTAAAATATAGTCATTTCACTTAAGAATTAGACATATGAATAATGGAATAACTATAGAAAGCTCTGCTTTTACAGAGGTTTCTATAGTAACTCGCTAACTAGCGCGCACAGGAGTTTTTGCTAAAACTGGTTTTTTCTCTAATCTATCAATCAGATAATCCAGCCCATTGCGAGTTACAACCGAAGAAAATTCTGAGCGTTGCGTGGCAATCATGCTAACACCTTCAACCACCAAATCATAAATCTGATATTTTTTATTAGATGCCACACCAACTTCTTCACGAATTTTATAATCCACCAAAACATTAGCATCTTGTTGGCGTTGAATTTCCATAGTCAACAAATAATTACCGGGACCATCTTCTTTGGCATTGAGTATTTTAAACTTTTCACCAGCATATTGCATGAATCTATCAGTATAGCTACGCACAATAAAAACCTGATAATTTTTCAAATAACGCGTGCGCTGCGCTTCACTCGCCTCGCGCCAATGTTTTCCCAAAACAAATTTTCCAATCCAATTAAGATTGACGTTAGAGGTAAACAAATGCTCTAATTTTTCTCTTTTGGCGGTTTCGGTAAAATTCTTATTGCTAACAATATCAATAGTCTGCTTACCCAAATTATCCACAAACAATTTTGCTTCCACAACGCCAGCCATAGCTGAACTATTGAATAACAAACAAAAGGAAAGTGCCAAAAAGAGGCTTTTAAAAAAATTATTCATAATCAACTTTATTCCTTAACATCTCGACTATGGGTGTTTTTTACTGCCGCTTCACGCTTTTGTAAATAGGCACTACGAATAGTTGAATATGGATCCAATGAATTTTGGTGAATTTCATCTAACAATTCAAAATTTTTGTTCCGCGTATCCAAAGCAGATGCGCCCATACGACCAAGCACAAAGTCACGATGCGCATAGTTAAAGGGATCATCAAAATAATCCACCCCACGCCCTACTCCATCACGAATGCTAGAAGGTCCTAAAATTGGCAATACTAAATAAGGACCAGAACCAAAGCCCCAAACCCCTAAAGTTTGTCCAAAATCTTCATCATTTACTTTCAGACCACTATTTGTACCCGCAAAGTCAAAAATACCTGCTACCCCAAAGGTAGAATTTAATAAGAAGCTCCAAAGAGAAGAAAACGCATTTTCCACATCCCCTTGCAATACAGAGTTAACGAACACTACAGGCTGATGTAAATTGTTCAAAACATTATGCACTCTATCACGTCCATACTCGGGAACTACTCCTCTGTATAAAGAAGTTACGGGGCGCAAAACCACCCCATCCACCGCTTCGTTAAAGCCAAACATCGCGCGGTTAAAAGGCTCTAAACTATCCACTTGCTGATCGGCAGTGGTAGGCGCACATGCTGCTATGAGCAACATTGCTGAACTTGCCAACAATATTTTTGCCTTAGAATTTACCTTAGATAGGATATTCTCGCATTTTTGCATTATTCTAACTCCCGAACCAACTTTATATAAAATAATAAATAATACCATCTACTGGCTAACGATTTAACTTTTACACAAAGCAAGTAAAAACTATATTAACATAACAAAACACACAAATGCTCAAAGACAACCCCATCTAAGCACCAATTCACAAGTTTGCTACTATATATAAGCTTTTTTATATAGCAATCACCATATACAAACAAAATTATCAAAACTGATTTTTTATGAAATGTTGCTAAATAGCCACAAGAAATATGCAAAAATACTGTTGATTTTTTAGTTATATATAGGCAAAATAAGTATATGGAAAATAAAACTGCACCTTTAGAAGTAAAAAACATCCAAAAATCATTCGCTGGTCGCGTGGTGTTGGATAATGTTTCTATTAGCCTAAAAAATGGCGAAATATTTGGTTTGGTTGGGCTAAATGGAATTGGCAAAACCACCCTGATAAAAATCATTCTCGACTTGCTAAAAGCAGATGGAGGAGAAGTTGCTTTGTTTGGACAGGCGGCTACACATGAATCAGCTAGACAGAATCTTTCTTATTTACCAGAGAAATTTCAGCCTTCACGCTATCTTAAGGGGAAAGAATATTTAGCGCAGGCACTATCTTTTTATAAAAAAGAATATGCAGACGATGCCGCCCGAACTGGCGCAGAAGGGCTAGACTTAAACCCCGATGCACTACCCAATATGGTAAAATCTTACTCCAAAGGCATGGGACAAAAACTAGGTTTACTCGGAGCATTGCTGGTTGATGCACCATTATTATTATTAGACGAGCCTATGAGTGGGCTCGACCCACGTGCGCGCATATTTCTGAAAAACCGCTTGTTGGAACAAAAAGAACTTGGAAAAACCATATTCTTTTCCTCCCATATTCTCGCAGATATTGAAGAAATTTGCGATAGAATTGGCATTTTACACAACGGAAAACTAATTTTCTGCGGCACTCCTGCAGATTTTATGCAAACGCATACGGCTCCATCGTTAGAGCGTGCTTTTTTAAAAGCAATTGAAGTTCCCCTCGTTGCTTAGATTTTGTTGCTAAATTATCTGAAAATAGATTGATTTTTTGCTATAGATGCTGCTTTTTAGCGGTATGGAAAATGAAAAAATAAAATTCTCTCATCTTTACGGAGTTCCTCATTCTGCTGAAGCTCTGATTTTAAGCGAATTGCTTAAAGGTGGCACTGCGCCGATAATTCATATTTGCCATCACGACCGCGAACGAGAAACTTTGGCGCAAGCCGCGCGGTTTTTCCTACCTGAAACGAATATTTATGAACTACCAGCGTGGGATTGTCAGCCTTACGACCGGAGCTCACCGCACCCCGATGTGCTGGCTGCGCGTATTGCTACTTTATTTGCGATTACCCAGCCGCAAGAAAAACCATATTTACTCATCACTACCGCGAGTGCCTTAATCCAATTTTTGCCGCCGAGTGATTGGATTAGTAAATCTTGCTTTACCATAAGCAGCGGCACTCGTTTGGGCAGAGATAAATTACAAAAATTCTTGGGCGAGCATGGCTATGTGCGCGTCGGTAAGGTGATGGAACCAGGAGAATATGCGATGCGTGGAAGTATCGTAGATATTTTCCCGTGCAGTTACGAACAACCTTGCCGAATAGATTTATTTGCCGAAGATATAGAGAGCATCAAATTTTTTGACCCGTTAAGCCAACGCAGCGAGGAGGAAATTCAGGAAATTTCTTTGTACCCAGCAGGAGAAATAACCCTTACAGCAGAACATATCCAAAATTTTCGCGAAGGCTACCGCGAATTATTTGGCGCGGCGCGTAACGACGATCCCCTCTATGCCGCTATTTCTGCGGGTCAACATTATAGTGGCATGGAGCATTGGTTACCATTATTTTACAATAAATTAGATAATATATTGGACTATGTTCCCAGCGCTCGTGTGACACTTACTCATCAAATATGGACAACTTTAGAAGAACGCAGCGAAGTAATTAAAGATTATTACCAAGCACGCCTAGAACACCAAGAAGCCAGCCGCAAATTAGGGGAAATTCGTTACAACCCCCTACCCCCAGAAAAATTATATTTTTCCTTGGCAAAACTGGGCGCATTATTAAATGCCCGTCAAGCAACCGAATTTATGCCCTTTAACGGCGGCGAAAACCACGCCGATATGGGCTTGCGCTCAGGTAAAAATCTATTTTCCTTAGCAAAAAATGCCAATATTTCGCCATTAGAAATGCTGGCGCAAGAAAGTGCTAACCTACTTAACGCTAAGAAAAAATTATTATTATGTTGTCATAGTAGTGGCAGTTTAGAACGCCTAAAACATTTATTGGCAGAACAGCATATAAAACCTGCAACCATAAATAATTGGTTAGAACTAAAACCAGGGGTTGCACTAGCACTTTTGCCTATAGCCCAAGGATTTATAACTCCTGATGCGGTAATTTACGGCGAAGCAGATATATTTGGACAAAAACTCATTCGGCATCAACCACGCCGCAAGAAAAATTCTGAATTTTTTATGGGAGAAAATTCAGGTTTTGAGCAAGGTGAGTTGTTAGTACATGTCGAACATGGCATTGGGCGCTTTGATGGCTTGGTAACCGTAGAAGTAAATGGCAATCGCCATGATTGCCTGAAATTACTTTATCTGGGTGAAGACCGTTTATTTATCCCCGTAGAAAATCTCGATGTACTCAGCCGCTTTGGTGATGGTGATGGAGTAGAATTAGACAAACTCGGAGCAGGCTCATGGCAGGCACGCAAAGCGCGGATGAAAGAACGCATCCGCATGGCAGCGGAGGAATTGCTAAAAATTGCCGCGCTAAGACAAATGCAACCAGCGCCCGAACTAGTAAGCCCGCCGGGAATTTATGATAGTTTTTGCGCAAGATTTCCTTATGCCGAAACTGAAGACCAAGAACGTTCAATTAATGAAGTACTTGAAGATTTACAATCAGGACGTCCGATGGATAGATTGGTCTGTGGAGATGTAGGCTTTGGTAAAACCGAAGTGGCGTTACGCGCCGCTTTCGTAGCGGCTAGTGCCGCAGAAACACCCTCGCAAGTTGCCGTCATTGCCCCAACCACATTACTAGCTCGCCAGCATTATCAAACATTTAGAGATAGATTTGAAGGTACTGGATTAAGAGTGGCCCGCCTATCTCGCCTATGTTCAACTAAAGAAGCACGTGAGAATAAAGAGGGACTAAAAGATGGTTCGGTGGATGTTATCGTCGGCACTCATGCACTGTTATCCGACCAGATAAAATTCGCCAATTTAGGGTTGGTAATCGTCGATGAAGAACAACACTTCGGAGTTAAACAAAAAGAAAAACTTAAAGCTTTAAAAGAAAATGTTCATGTATTAACTTTATCTGCCACCCCCATTCCACGCACCTTACAAATGGCTTTAACAGGTGTGCGTGAACTGAGCCTTATAACCACCCCCCCTGTGGATAGATTGGCAATTCGTAGTTTTGTGCTGCCGTTTGACTCAGTAATCATCAAAGAAGCTATCAACCGAGAAATACACAGGGGGGGACAAGTATTTTACGTAGCTCCGCGCATTTCCGACTTAAACGAAATAAAAATCCGCCTGCGAGAATTGGCTCCTAACGCACGTTTGGCGGTTGCTCATGGGCAAATAGCCGCTGGTGAGTTAGATACAGTTATGAACGATTTTTATGACGGCAAATACGATATTTTATTATCCACCGCCATTATTGAGTCGGGCATTGATATTCCCACTGCCAACACCATGATTATCCACCGCTCAGATAGATTCGGACTAGCGCAGCTTTATCAACTACGCGGACGGGTTGGGCGCGGAAAACTACGCGCTTATGCCTATTTCACCTTGGAGCATCAACGTAACTTAAGCAAAGATGCTTTGAAGCGCTTGGAAGTAATGCAAAGCTTAGATTCGCTGGGAGCTGGATTCACTTTAGCTAGCCATGACATGGACATACGCGGTTTTGGTAATCTAGTAGGTGAAGAACAATCAGGGCACATAAAAGAAGTTGGTATCGAACTTTATCAACAAATGTTGGAAGAAGCAGTGAAAGCGGCACGCAGCCAACAGCAGACGGAAGTTAAAGTAACACTTGAGGAAGACTTCAGCCCACAAATTAACATGGGACTATCTATCCTGATTCCTGAAACTTATATAGAAGATTTAGGACTCCGCTTAAACTTCTACCGCCGATTAGCAGCTGCTAAAACGGGAGAAGAAGTGGATGAATTAAAAATAGAGATGAATGACCGCTTCGGAAAAATGCCCGATGAAGTGGAACATCTACTAGCAATATTACAATTAAAAAGCGCTTGCCGTAAGGCAGGAGTAGAAAAACTTGATGCAGGCCCGAAAGGGATTGTACTTAGCTTCCGTGCAGAGAAAATGTCTAACCCTGATAAATTAATTGGGCATATAGCGCGTAATTCTGGACGGCTGAAAATCCGCCCTGATCAAAAATTGCTTTGCAGCGTAAATTGCGAAACCCCAGAATTAGCACTGAAGAACGCTCGGGAATTGATTGACGAACTTTCAAAAATTTGACGCTATATTACACTTTTTTGTTTTTATTCCAAAATCTCCATCGTCATCCACGCCTTGCGCGCACTACTGTCCAAGGAAACGCGGACTGCCCCCTCTCCCTTTGGGAGAGGGACGGGGTGAGGGAAGCTCCAGAAGGAGTGATGTTGTTGGTTGTAAAAGAGCTGGAAAATACTTTTTCACCAANNGGGAGAGGGAGTTCTCCCGAATTTGTGGGGATTAAAAATTTTGTTGGACAGTAGTGTGCCCCTCTATCAAACAAAGGTTGCGCAGGAATAACGACGGATAGCACTAACATTCAAGAAACGTTCTTCTTTATATACAATTTACTAAAATAAACTCCTACTCAAACACTTTAACATTTTTTGGGCGAACATAAAGCCAATCGCCTTTTTTAACTTTGATTGAATCTAACACGGTTTTGGGTATTTCCAACTGAATCAGCGTACCATTTTTACGCTCCATCTCCATTTTTACCAACGAACCAGCGGGATTAGTGTGGATAATATTTGCCATAATATATTCATTATCATCATCAGGTGTATCGGTTATGAACATCTCATGCGGGCGTGCATAAAGTTTTACGGGTTTGCCGAGAGATTTATTTTCCACCGCCCGTTTTTTGTTGCTAGGACTCGGTTTTTCACCCAATAGGCTGGGGACTAATCTGCCTACAAAATTGGCAATCTCTGGGGATAAATTGCGCATTATAAGCCCCGTATTACTCTGACCATGCACAGGGATATTCGCCGCATTATCCATTTCCACCACTTCATATTCGGATAAATGGATATTTCCTTCTACATCTTTCCAACCATCAAATTCATTATAATTTCCTAAGAAATCATAGACGAAACTATTGGCAGGGTGATGATAGACCTCCTCTGGCGTGCCAATTTGTTCTACATGTCCATTACTCATAATCACCACCCGATCGGAAACTTCCATTGCTTCTTCCTGGTCATGGGTTACAAATACGCTGGTGATATTAATATCGTTATGCAAGCGGCGTAACCAACGGCGCAGTTCTTTGCGCACCTTGGCATCTAATGCGCCAAAAGGTTCATCAAGCAATAAAATCTTCGGCTCCACTGCTAATGCACGTGCCAAAGCTACGCGCTGGCGCTGTCCACCGGATAATTGGCGTGGTAGGCGATCAAAAAAAGCTTCTAAATGCACCATTTTTAGCAAATCCATCACCTTGTGACGAATTTCATAATCGCTCAAGCGCCGCTCTTTCGGGCGCACGCGCAGACCAAAGGCAACATTTTCAAACACGCTCATATGTTTAAATAAAGCATAATGCTGGAATACGAAGCCAACATCACGCTCGGTAACATGTTTATTCTGAGGATTTTCTCCGTTTAATAGTACGGTTCCAGAATCAGCGGATTCTAAGCCAGCGATAATCCGCAACAAAGTCGTCTTACCAGAACCACTCGGCCCTAACAAAGCCACTAATTCACCTGATTTTACCTCTAAATTGATGTTTTCTAATGCGGTAAAATTATGAAATCGTTTTTGAATATTGCGTACTTCGATACTCATATTAGCCTTTTAAAATAATATTAGAATAGAATTGTTCAGGGCAAAATGCTACTATTTTTCAATAATATCTCCATTGTCATACCGCCGCAGGGCGGTATCCATGCCTAACAATTAGCTGTACAGCTAGAGTATAAACATGGATACCGCCCTGCGGCGGTATGACAAATGAAAGTTTTTTAATAAAATGACAAAACAAACAATTTAGCATTCTGACCTGAATAAATACTCACTTTACACCAAACCACCTAAATAACCAAGCTATAATACAAAATAGCAGTAATTAATCACTACATATTGTACTAAAACAAATGAAACCGCAAAATAATGTAAAAAATCGTCATAATTATAGTTGAAAATAGTTGCGCGAATGTATAATTTGATGTGTAACATTTTTACAACGAATGTGGTGATGCGTGGTATTTATATCCAAATCATTCTTTGTATAAAAGAAAGCCACATTTTGCATAAATAAAACAAGGGGAGAAGCTTTTTATCATGAGCATGGACATCCTAGTTGTGGACGATGAGTCGGACATTCGCAGCTTAATTTGCGAGATATTAAATGACGAAGGTCATGTGACTCGCCAAGCTGGCAGCAGCGATGCCGCTTTGCGAGCATTGGCGGAGCGTGTACCAGGATTAGTAATCTTGGATATTTGGTTACAAGGTAGTGAATTAGACGGTTTAGGGATTTTAGAAATCACTCAAGGTAAATATCCCGGCTTGCCCGTAATCATGATTAGTGGGCATGGAAATATTGAAACTGCGGTTTCCGCAATCAAAATGGGTGCTTTTGACTTTATTGAAAAACCTTTTACAGCTGAGAAGCTAGTGCATGTAGTATCACGCACATTGGAGGTTGCCAGGCTCAGAAAAGAAAATAAAGAGCTAAAACTACGCGGAAAACAAGAGAGCAAGCTGATTGGTAGTTCGGTTGCCATCACTAATGTGCGCCAAACTATCGACAAAGTGGCGCCTGCCAATAGCCGCATATTAATTACGGGCGAAGAAGGCTCGGGCAAAGAAGTTATCGCTAGACTTATTCATGATAAATCGCGCCGTGCGAAGAGTAATTTTGTTACTATGAATGCGGCAAGTATTCCTACTTCACAAATAGATATAGAATTATTCGGTGTCGAAGATAATAATCCGACAGGTGGCGCTGAAAAACTCGGAATGCTAGAACGTGCCCATGGTGGCACCTTGTTCATCGACGAAATTGCCGATATGCATCTGGAAACGCAAGGTCGCTTATTAAAAGCCTTACAGGAACAATCTTTTGAACGTGTGCGCGGCAAAAAACGTGTGAGTGTTGATGTACGTGTGATTGCTGCCAGTAATCGTGATTTAAAAGAAGAAATTGTTGAAGGGCGTTTCCGCGAGGATTTATATTACCGACTGAATGTTGTGCCCATCCACATGCCATCATTGCGTGAGCGCAGAGAAGATATTCCTGAATTATGTGAATATTTCCTTGGTTGTGCAGCGGATGCGGCAGGTCTGCCACGTTGCCGCCTTTCGCAGGATGCGATTGCCTTGTTGCAAGCCTATAGCTGGCCGGGGAATGTTCGGCATTTACGCAATATGATGGAATGGATATTGATTATGACCCCCAGCCGTAATGGCGAAGTGGTACAGGCTGATATGCTCCCCCCAGAATTATTAGAAACGCATTCCACCATCAGCTACAGTGCAGATACGGATAATAATATAATGTCGCTTCCTTTGCGAGAAGCACGCGAGATTTTTGAGCGGCATTATCTGGCGGCGCAAATAACTCGTTTTGGCGGCAATATTTCTAAAACTTCGACCTTTATCGGCATGGAACGCTCTGCCTTGCATCGCAAACTAAAAATGCTGGGAATCCAAAGTGATGAAAAACTTTCTGCTTAATTTTTTGCTATTTGCGATTGGCGCTCTGTTTCTTATCCTTCCACCTGCTGAGGCAGAAGAACCTAGCACGCCATTGCCTATTCCGCGCTTTGTGTCCTTAAAGTCAGAAGAAGCGAATTTGCGGAGTGGTCCGGGTAAGCGTTATCCTATTTTATGGGTTTATCACAAGGAAGGCATGCCCATGGAAGTGATTGAAGAATATAACGAATGGCGCAAAGTTCGCGATATGGAAGGCAGCGCAGGCTGGCTGCATAAAGGCTTGCTCAGTGGAGCGCGCACGGCAATAATCCGCAATCCCAAACAAATCATCCGCCGCAGCCCCAGCAGCAGCGCCGCACCTGCCTTTGCCGCGGCGAAGAATGTGTTGGGCAAATTAAGCAAATGTGATCGCGATTGGTGTAATATAAAGATTGACGGAAATCAAGGATGGGTGGAAAAAAATGCTATCTGGGGGGCTTACCCTGCGGAAGTTTTTTAATGGTTTAATGGTTTAATAAGTTGATAGCAAAAAAAACCCTACCATTTCTGGCAGGGTTTCTTGCGGTTTCTTTATCCTGAAACCACTATTTTGGTTTTTGTTATGCGCCCTTTTGTTTTTTGGTACGACATCTTAAACTCGACATCGTCCCCATCAGAACACCACACAACTACCTTATCAATTGGTTTGAGGTCATCTGACGATCCAATCATTAATGTATCGCCATCAATGTCCAACTTAAGAACTTTTCCTTCCAAGCTGGAGAATTGAACTTCGTCCCCCCTATCGTCATCCCATTCTGATAAATCTGGACACTCGAGAGAAACGGATCCTTCATCATCCTCATCATCAACCCAACCTCTATCTGTGGGACTACCTTCATCAACAATAGTGACAAAGTCATAGTCTTGATCTCCCTTCACTATAAGAATTAATTGTGAAAAAACATCATAAACATGCGAATCTCCATTCGCATTAAAAACTTCTGCTCTAGTTGTCATAAAATACTCTCAAAAAAGGCGCATTTTTGTATCAATCCGCACAAAAACTCGCTTAGCTTAAAAATGGGTAAGCAATCCAGCGAACCCATAGAAAAAATAACATCTTTACTATAATTAATTTTATTTAATAAATCAAGAAATTATACGCATATAAAACAATAATACTTATCATTAACAAATACACACAAAATAACGATGAATATAATTGAGCATCATCCGCACGTTTTATTAAAAACTGCCATTTAAATAATCAATCTAAGCATGCTCAAAACCAGCACCAGCGCTGGCACTGCCAAAGATTGCTGGGGCGGAGCAAGGAGTAAGGTCTCCAATATTGGCATTTTGGAAATCTTGCACAGAAGTGCAGGAAACATCAAATTTTCCCAATACTCCGCACATTTTATCAAAAAGACCTTTTTTGCCTTTTCCGCCAAAATTTAATATATTTCCGTTAACTATACCGCCTATCATATTTGCTTGTTTCAGATCAAGCCCAGTTCCTGCATTTACATCTTGCAAAACTCCCAAGCAATATCCGCCCTTCCCCCCAGAACCAATTTTGTCTAAGAGACTCTGACTGCATAACATCTGTTTTAGAATATCATCTGCCATTTTATTTTATACTCTCAATTTTATACTATTATATACACAGCAAAAAATAAAAATAAATTTATACCAGTTCATTATAGCAAATTTTATGTGTCAGGTTTATGACAATCTATAAGAATTTTTATGGAGATTAAAATAATATGGTAGATAGAACCAAAAAAAAACGCCCGCCGACTAGAAATAGCTACTGGATGTATGGCGCACATGCTTGTGAAGCTGCCCTTTGCAACCCCGCGCGGGAGATTTTACGGGTGGTGATGACTACCAACGCCCAAGAAAGATTCGGCAGTGCCGCTCGGGGGCGGACGGTGATGGTGGAAAATGTACCGCCACCTTTTTTTAGCAAAATATTACCCTTTGATGCAGTACATCAAGGAATTGCCATGGAAGTGCAACCGCTAACTTCTTGTGAATTAGAGGAAATAGATAGTGATGCGCCGATAGTGATGCTCGACCAAGTGTCTGATCCGCATAATGTGGGAGCCATTTTGCGCTCAGCAGCCGCTTTTGGAGCCGCGGCAGTGATTGTGACCGAAAACCAAATGCCCAAAGAAAGCGGTGCGCTGGCAAAATCCGCTTCGGGAGCATTGGATATTGTTCCGCTCATCGTAGTAGCCAATTTGGCGCAGGCGATTGAAGATGTAAAAAGACTAGGATATTGGTGCATGGGGATGGACGGGGATGCCAAGCAAACCTTGCAAGAAGCGAAGCCTACCAAAAAAACCGCTTTAATAATGGGCTCTGAAGGCAAAGGACTACGCCGGTTAACTGCCGAACGCTGTGATTTTTTAGTAAAATTATCCATCAGCCCGCAAATGGAAAGCCTGAATGTTTCCAACGCAGCCGCAATTGCGCTTTCGGAAATTTATGTTCGGGGTTGATATTTATCATCCTATAAAATATAGTAAATATTCTTTATTTTTGCGCCGCCCACTTTTTTTAATAAGATTGGCGGCGAGCTTGCTTACGCCAAGCTTGTATAGTGCTTAAATTTTAGTGCAATTTTAAAGGGGAAGCACTATACAAACAACCTCATTAAACTATAACTTTGAGCATAAAAATGACTAAAAAATTCGGAAAATCAACCCTCGTAAGCCGCCACGTAACTTCGGGCCCAGAACGGGCGCCGCATCGTTCGTATCTCTATGCTATGGGATTGGGAGAAAAGCAGATTAATCAGCCATTGGTGGGCGTGGCAACTACTTGGAATGAAGCTGCTCCTTGTAATATATCACTTGGTCGGCAGGCGCAGGTGGTGAAAAAGGGGGTGGCGGCGGCTGGGGGGACTCCGCGTGAATTTACTACTATCACGGTTACGGATGGTATCGCCATGGGGCATCAGGGGATGAAATCCTCGCTGGTATCACGTGAGGTAATTGCCGATTCGGTGGAACTAACCATGCGTGGGCATTGCTATGATGCGTTGGTGGGCTTGGCTGGTTGCGATAAATCCTTACCCGGTTTGATGATGGCAATGGTGCGCCTGAATGTTCCGAGTGTATTTATCTATGGCGGTTCTATCTTGCCCGGGCATTACCAAGGAAAAGATGTAACTGTACAAGATGTTTTTGAAGCAGTGGGTAAACATTCCGCAGGCGCCATGTCGGACGAGGAACTACACGCGCTCGAACAAGTCGCCTGCCCTTCAGCTGGTTCTTGCGGGGGGCAATTTACTGCTAATACTATGGCGTGTGTTTCCGAGGCGATTGGTCTGGCATTACCAGGTTCCGCTGGGGCACCGGCGCCCTATGAATCACGCGATATTTTATGCTTTGACTCAGGCGAAATCGTGATGATGTTACTGCGCGAAAAAATCCGCCCAAGAGATATTGTTACGCGTAAATCATTAGAAAATGCCGCGGCAGTAGTGGCCGCCACGGGTGGTTCTACCAATGCGGCATTACATTTACCGGCGATTGCCCATGAATGTGGCATTGATTTTGACTTGCACGCAGTGGGCGAAATTTTTACGCGCACGCCTTATTTGGCAGATTTAAAACCGGGTGGAAAATATATCGCTAAAGATTTATTTGAAGCAGGTGGCGTGCAAGCAGTGATGAAAACTTTGCTCGATGGTGGTTTTTTACATGGTGATTGCTTGACGGTAACCGGAAAAACCGTGGCAGAAAATTTGGCGGATATAAAATTACGCTCCGACCAACAAGTAGTGTTACCACACAGCGCACCGCTTACCAAAACAGGCGGTGTAGTTACTCTGAAAGGTAATCTGGCACCAGAAGGGGCAATTGTGAAAGTTGCAGGTATGAAAAACCTGCAATTTACCGGTCCAGCTTTATGCTTTGATTGCGAAGAAGATGCCTTCCGTGCGGTAGAAAAACGTGAATATAAAGCCGGTGATGTGTTCGTAATCCGCTACGAAGGCCCCAAAGGTGGCCCCGGTATGCGTGAGATGTTGGCAACTACTGCCGCTTTATATGGTCAAGGCACGGGCGATCAAGTTGCGCTGATTACGGATGGTCGATTCTCGGGTGCAACTCGTGGTTTCTGCGTGGGACATGTAGGACCCGAAGCAGCCGAAGGCGGCGTAATCGCCCTACTTCGCAATGGCGATATGATTACTTTAGACGCCGAAAAACGTATATTAAACGTGGATTTATCCGATGCAGAAATCGCCGAACGTCGCAAAAACTGGAGTCCACGTAAAACAGATTACGCCAGTGGCGCTTTGTGGAAATATGCCCAGATAGTTGGCTCCGCTGAAAAAGGTGCAGTGACGCATCCAGGTGGTGAAGCGGAAACGCATATTTATGCGGATTTGTAGGTTTATTATTGGTAAGTGAGATAATTGCAAAACTATTTTGCATCCACATTAATCTCCTTAATCGTCATACCAGCGCACGCTGGTATCCAGTCTTTCCACGGAGAATAAGTTCTATAAAACAATAATTTCCGTTAGTGTGGAGAGACTGGATACCGTCTTTCGACGGTATGACGATGGGGAGAGTAATATACTAATTTAATGATTTTGCAATTAGCTCAAGTTTGTATGAACTTTAATTTTTTAAAATTCATACAAACTCAACCCCAACTCTGCCTATATGCTCTAATAAATCCGCATTTTCAATTTCATGAAAAATAGATAAATCTATTTTATAGGGAATTAGTAAATCGTCTAGTTCATGGCTGATTTGGCTCAACAACCGCAAATTCAATTCTGCACCTTTTAAGGTAATATCAATATCGGAACCATTTTTATAAGTTCCCTTAGCGCGTGAGCCGTATAAAATTGCTTGGTTTATTTGTGGGTATTTTGCCAAGACTTGCTGGATTTTTTCAATCACCTCTTCGCGCAGACCGAATTTCATAGCAAATCATCCAATCTTTTTTCTAGCGCTAGAAATTCTGCATAATAATCATTTCTAATCGAAGATAATATTTTCTGGGTGGTCTCTTCATTATAAGTATGGGAAGTTAGGTTGCGGCTTTTTATCATTTCCATCCAGATTTCCCCCTTCTCAATTATATTTAAACGAAATGCCTCACGCGTGGCATCTTTTGAGCCAAAAATTTCGGTGTTCCCTTGGTTTTTTATAAAATCACTTAAGGTTAGCCACGCCAATTCATGAGTATATTCAAAAGCTTGAATTAGCCCCTGTTCTTCCAATTTATTCAATGAAGCTTGCTGCATAAAAACACTCAACTGCGCAATAGCTTTTTTATAATTACTAAAACGCTGCTGCCATCTTATATCTAGCATAAATACCTCTTAAAATCTAAACTGTGTCCGCGTGAAAAACGCCTGCTCATCTGGTCGATCCGCTCCACCAATTGCGCCACCGTCGAAACTGGTAAAATTATAATCTGCCATCAGCTTAAAGTTTTCATTCAAATACCAATTTAATCCCCCACCAAAAGTTTGCGCCTGACTTGCCGCCAAGCTAGAATCGGCAAAATTTATGAAAGCTTGGTCGTCAATATTAGTTTGTCCAATACGTGCAGTTATTTCCCATGCGCCAATTCCTTCACCACTATATAAATCAAGTCTTTTAAAATTAAACTCTTCACTCGGTGTAACGCCACCTTTAAAATTAACATCCTCTCCCGTAAGCACATAAGAACCTGCCACTTGCCACGCGTTATTTTGCAATTCCAAATGGTTGCTTCCGCGCGTAACTTCTTGATTAGAAATAGCATATTCCGCTAATAAACCAATATTTTTATAATAATAATTAGCTTGCGGATATAGCCGCCATTGTTGGCCATCGGCATAAACATCGCTGCGATAAATAAAGAAATCTTGTTGACCGGGAGTTTTATAAGTTCCCAAAATAGTTTTAGTTTTAGAGCCAGCACGCTCACCCACGCTACCACCGACACCAATTCCGAATCCTTTTAAGGCAGAGGTTTGGAAAGGATAGGCAAATAGACGCGCGGCAATATCTTTTTTATTATCATCATCCCCATCACTATTAGCTAAATCGGCATTACCATTAAAAACACCTAACTGATATTCCAATTGTTTGGGTAATATATCACCATAAATCATCACCCCAATATCACGATTCGGGGCTAAATTACTGGGCATTCCTCGTTCAATAAAAAACATATCCGCAGGAGATTGCAAACGCTCCAAACTCACAGGAGTTTTAAATTTCCCGAAGCGAAATTTTATAGAATCCGTTAATTTATAATCTGCATGTGCATCCATTACTTTGGTAGTCGAACCTGCAAAATCGGGCATCAAACGAAAAGAAGCATCTCCCACTTTCGCTTCTACAATTGGGCGCAAACGTCGGACAATAAATTCATCCTTAGCGATATTATTATTCATAAACTGGCGGTTATCAAAATGAGCCGTACCATGCAAAGCTAATTGATATTTTTTATCAGCAGAAGTTATGGTTAATAATTTTTTTCCCATTTCTATATTCGACGGCACCGTTAAAGTATTCGACTGCGCAGTATTTTGCGCTGCTTTCGCTTTTAAAGCGGCTTGCTCACTTTTTAGCTGGGCAATTTCCGCCTCCATTTTTTGGATGCGCGCACTTAAATCGTCAGAAATTTCCGCTGCCCGAACAGAATTTTGTAATAATAACAACATGCCAACCAACAACGCAAAAAATCTCATCAACATTCACCTATAGTTATTTGTTAATTATATGCTCAAATTAGTAATGGAAAGCAGCCTCACAAGACAAATTTATGATTTATTGCTGGTTTTGTCCAGCTTTACGAATCGCTGCATTAAATTCTGCCACAGCCGTTCCAGCTCCTTGTGGATGCTGCCAGACATAGGAAATAACTGCCAAGAAATCGGCGCCTGCTTGTACTAATGGCGTACAATTTTGTGGTGTAATGCCGCCAATCGCCGCACAGGGAATTACCGTATCTTGACTCCACCATTGTAAAATTTCAGGAGTTGGCGTGCCCCAATGGGCTAAAGCTTCGGCGGTTTTGGAACTGGTCGGAAAAAATGCCCCAAACGCGACATAATCCGCGCCTTGCTCACCTGCTTCCATCGCTAAATGGCGTGATGCATGGCAGGTTGCGCCAATTATTGCATCATCACCCAAGATTTTTCTGGCGCTGGCAATATCGCCATCTTCTTGCCCTAAATGCACACCATCTGCACCAATTTCTTTAGCTAATTCAGCATCATCATTTAATATAAAAGCTACATTATACTTAGTGCAAATAGGTAATAAAACTTGCGCGGAGTTAATGATAATATCTCGCTTAGCGGAAGGTGAAGTCAGCCGACCTGCAATTATTTCATCCGACTTCAAACGCAATTGAAACGCCCCAACCCCACCCACAGATAAAGCCGTATCTAATTGTTGCGCAAAATCTGGCAGATTATTTATCTGATGGGGAGAAATGAGATATAATAAGCAATTCATGATTTAACGAGCGATAGTTTTTTTATGATGCATAATATCTAAATCTTCATGATCTATTCCAACTATACCAGCTTCGTGATGATAATCACCTTCAGTAGCCACCATAATTTGCGTTACGGGAGCAACTGTTTGAGCATCCTGTTTAGCAGTCGTAGCAATTTCAACCACTTTATTATCCGCTATCCGCAAAATTTCTTTAAAACTAGCTTCTAATGTAGCAAATGCCGAATTAATTGAATTACCGTCAGTTAAATGAGCGAGCTTATCATCCAGAGCAACTTTTTTAAGAATTGCTTTAATTTCGTTCAATTGCTCGTCATCAACCACAATATTATTTGGCGTCTCAACATCTAATAATGCGCCAATTTTTTGTAATTTTTCTGAGGAAAAATCTTTTCTTAATTCTTTGAAAAGATTAAGAACATCCTGAGTTCTCGCACGATAAGAAACGGGGGTTGCCGATTGAGTATTCCACACATCAGTCATTGCTTCTTGATAACCAATTATCTCATTCAACCAATTATTAAGTTCAACATTTTTTGGAATATCTCTACCCAAAGAAGCTGCAACTTCGCCAATTTGAGAAAATGCCTTGGCTAAGTCCTCAACATGGTGCGAATTATGACGACCATGTGTACCATCATCTATGTAGATTTCAGTAACTTCCGCCAATTCTACCGACAACTTATTTAATATTTTGGAAACTGAAGAGAATTTATCGGCACTAATTGAATTAGCATTAAATGCGCTATCTGTCTTAGTTTTTATACCAAGTTTTTTTGCGAGCAAATCAAATTTATTTTGCAAATCCAGCAATTGGGCAGAATCCAGCTCAGCAATATTTTTAGACTTATCGTGCAAAGTAAGCGACAATTGCGATAAATAATCTATCGCTTGTTTTGCTTCACCCACAGGGCGAGATTTTGCACGTATTTCTGTTAAAGCAGACATAATAAATCCCCTATTAATTTATAAAAACTTGCCAGCATATTAAGCATTTTTTTAAAAATGTAAACAAGTTTTTAATAATGCCACCCTACACGACGGCACTATTAATAAGTATTTTATATATTGAAATCACTCTACACGACAGTAAGGTTAATAAGGCTGCAATATATTGAATAATAAAAATATTTAAAGGTATTGCTTTGAACTCTCGGTTATCATCCCCGCCTTGCGCGGGGATCTCAGGACACGAATTCGGACTGAATTTGTCGCTCAAGATCCCCGCACAAGGCGGGGATGACAACCGAGAGCGCAGAAAAATCATCATTATTCAATACATTGCAGCCTTATTAACCTTACTGTCGTGTAGAGTTGATATATAACAAAAATTTTGCGTGGTTAAAAAAGTGTCTGGTAGTGTGCTAGGCATGAGCCTTGATAAACATTTTCACAACCATACGGCAGTAATCATCCATTTCTGCTATTGTCGGTTTGGATGGGATGTTCATACTTGTACGTAAATAAATGTCCGAACCTTTTAATAATGAACAAAAAATATGTGCCGAGAAAACAGGGTCTATTATAAGAAGCTTTTTTTCCTTATTTAATTGCTGGAGATTCTCAGCGATTATATTTTTAATTCTAGCTGGACCTGCGTCATAAAACAGCTTGGCAAGATTATGTTTGTGGCTTGATTGTTCGATGAGCATTCGCTCCATATTTATTGCATCATCACTGATTAGCAGGCGGAGTAATCCCAAAGCCACTCGGTATAATGCTTCTTCCATTGGATAATCGTGAAAATCATCGAAATAATGCTTGGGAATATACTCCTTACATTTAGCCTCAATTACCGCCGAAAATAATGCGTCTTTATTCTCAAATCGAGAATAAAGCGAAAGTTTGGAAACACCAAGCTCTTTTGCGATGAGCTCCATTGTTGTTGCCTGTAATCCAAGCTGCATAAAAAGCCTTGCTGCAACCGCGATTATTTCTGCGTGCATAGCTTCGTTAACTGGGCGACCACGTTTGATTTTTTTATCCATATTGTTCTATTGGTAATTATGATACTTGACGGTTCTATAAATACTGTTATTATGATACTGGTGAGTATAATAAATTGCAAGTGAATAACAAATATATGCGAAACATTGCCATTAAAATGCTGTTAGGAGATCACGCCAAATATTTGGGGCTGATTTTTGGTGTTACCTTTGCAACTTTGCTAATGGCGCAACAAGTATCTATTTTTATTGGTTTAATGGCACGTACTGCTGGAGCAATTTATGCGGTTACGGAAGCTGATATATGGGTTATGGATAAAAGGGTCCGCTATATTGAAGAAGTAGAACCACTGCGTGATATTGAGCTTAGCAATGTGCGTTCGGTGGCAGGGGTGGCATGGGCAGTTCCTTTTTACAAAGGCTTAGCAACGATTAGGATGCCCGATGGGTTAACTCAACAAGTACAATTAATTGGCGTGGACGAGGTCAGCTTGGTTGGCATATGCCCCAAAAAAATTATGGGCGATACAGCAGCGATAAGGCAACCACAAACTGCAATGATGGATTTAAACGGTTATTATTTTACCTGGTCACAACAAGATGTGAAATTGGGGCGTTATATAGAATTAAATGATCACAGGCTAATAGTGAACGCAATTTGCGAAGTACAGCCTACTTTTTTTACCTTTCCTATTATGTATGTTTCCTATAACACCGCCATGGAAATAACCCCGCCCCAACGCAATAAAATGCCGTTTATATTGGTAAAGGCAAAGCCGGGCGCAGATTTGCAGCAGCTAAAAGCTAAAATTACCGCACAAACTGACCTACAGACCCTAACAAGGGAAGAATTCGCTTGGCGGAGCATCAATTATATTATGGAACGAACAGGTATTCCGATCAATTTTGGCATTACAATTATTCTTGGTGCGGTTATTGGTGCGGCCATTACTGCCCAAACTTTTTACATTTTTATTGTAGAAAATTTAAAGCAATTCGCGGCTATGAAAGCGGTTGGGGTAACTAACCGGCAATTGTTGGAGTTGGTTCTTACCCAAGCGGTTATTGTTGGTCTGGCTGGTTATGGATTGGGTATTGGTTTTACGGCGTTGTTTTTTAAAGCAACTGCTAATGTGCCTGCATTAAAGGGTTTTGTTTTATATTGGCAAGTAATGGCGGGTAGTTTTGTTGCCATCTCTATTATTATTTTGTTTTCTATTATTTTTAGTTTGCGCAAGGTTTTTAACTTAGACCCTGCCATTGTGTTTAGGGGATGATATGAGCATAGCAGTAACCATCAAACACTTAAACAAAGATTTTACCGTTGGCGATGATAAAGTTCGTGTACTACATAATATAAATGCAGAAATTCGCATGGGTGAACTTACTATGCTAGTGGGACCTTCTGGCTGTGGTAAAACCACACTTATTTCTATTATTTCTGGGATTTTATCTGCTAGTAGTGGCACAATTGATATTTTAAACCAACGATTAAATAACCTTACAGACCAGCAAAAGGTGCTGTTTCGTCGTGAATATATCGGATTTATTTTTCAACAATATAATTTATTACCAGCTCTTAGTGCCGCAGAAAATGCCGCTATGCCGCTTATCGCTGCTGGTATGAAAAATAAAGAAGCAGCGGAAAATGCTCGCCTCATTCTTGATAAAATTGGAATGAAAGGACAGACAGACAAACTTCCACGCCAACTTTCTGGTGGACAACAACAGCGAGTAGCAATTGCCCGCGCCCTTGTTCACAATCCCAAACTTATAGTTTGTGATGAACCAACCGCAGCTTTGGACGCTAAAACTGGTCATGCGGTGATGGAAATAATGCGTGATATTGCCAATAATTCCAACCGTGCGGCACTGATTGTTACCCATGACAACCGTATCTATAATTATGCAGATAGAATTTTGGAAATGGGCGATGGAAGAATTATCGGCTCGTACTCTGCAGAAGAATTCATAACTAAGGAGAAAACATGAAAAAAGTCCGTATAAATTGGAAGCTTGCAGGTTGGAAAATACCAGCAATTGCTGTATTGGGGTTGGCATTTGCATTATTTTCTGTATTTGGTCGTCCTGATACACAGTTCAAACAACCAGACGTAACTCCACCGCAAGGCGACTTTGCCAATATTGTTGCTGGAATTGGTGTGATAGAGCCAAAAAGCGAACTTATTAATATCGGGGTAGAGCTTGCTGGGGTGATTCGTGATGTGCCAGTAAAAGTTGGACAAGAAGTTAAAAAAAACGATATATTATTTACAATTGACCAACGTGATATTGATGCCCAAATAGCCGTATTAGAAAAATCTCTGGATGCTGCGAAAGTGCAGGCAGAGGATGCTGCTGCACAATTTTCTATTGTCAATAATGTGAATGACCAGCGAGCAATAGCTAAGGATGAATTTAACCGCCGAAAATACGGCAAACAATTTGCATTAGTAAAAATAGAAGAAATTACCGCCCGATTAGAACAAGCAAAAATCACCAAAGACCGCCTAACAGTGAGAGCGCCAATTGATGGAAAAGTGCTGGAAGTTAATGCCCGAGTGGGAGAATATGCTAATATTGGAGCTTTGCCATCTCCCCTTATTCGATTGGGAGATGTAAGTACCATATATGTGCGTGTTGAAATAGATGAGGAAAATTCCAGCCGTATTACGGAAAAAAGCGCAGCTTACGGCATGAAACGGGGTAATACTAAAAGTAAAATTCCACTTACTTTTGTGCGGTTTGAACCATATATACGCCCTAAGCAAAATTTGGCAGTGTCAGGACAGCGAGTTGATACGCGAGTATTACAAATTATTTATGCAATTTCTGATAAATCACCAATAGTATTTGCGAGTCAGCAAATATTTGTAGGTCAACAAATGGATGTCTTCATTAAAGAAGACAAAGCAGGGGTAAAATGAAAAAACTTCCCTTGATTATTATGTTCTGCACTTTAGTTACGCTTGCTGCTTGCGACAATATCAATATCGCCACGTTACCAGATAAGATTAATAATGTCGAACAACGGCAGAAACACCCAAAATGGTGGGCGGTTTTTAATGACCCATTGATGGATAAACTGACAAAACAACTTATTCAGCAGAATATTGATATTAAAATTGCGCAAACTCGTTTGGAAGAAGCAAAGGGAATCGCTAAAATGGCTAATTCAGGATTTTTTCCAGATATTTCCGCAACGGGAAAGACAACAAGAGGCAATGAACAGATTGGCTTAAACAAACCAGTTTCTATCGCTCAAGGTGGTTTTGATGCCGCTTGGGAAATTGATATATTTGGGCAAACAAGCGCACAAGTAAGTGCTGCCGAAAATCGTGTGAATGCTCGCAGCACTACCATAGAAGATGTAACTAATTCTATGCTGTCTGAACTATTACGTACCATCGTGGAATGGAGAAAATATAAACAAGTCCTCAGAGAAACCAACAATCTTTTGGCAACTCAAGATGAGCAGATAAAATTACTTAAGTCTCGCGCTAAAACTGGTTTAATTGATGCCTCTGTGCCAGAGCGTGCCAGAGCACAACGCGCACAAATGGCGACACAAATTCCACTTACCCAAGCCAGAATGGCTGCCGCACAATATAAAATCGAACGATTACTAGGAAAAACATCTGGTGAATTATCTGTGCTGCTAAACGAATCCGCTGGTGAATTAATCGTTCCTGCGGTAAAAGGAACCATTGATATTAGTATTGATATTATCCATAATCGACCAGATATTCGTACAGCAAAAAACGAAATGCTCGCCACTCAATCTGATTTAGCCAAAGCAGAGGCGGATGTTTGGCCTCGCATTACTATGGGTGCGTTTTTTGGTGTACAAGATGGTGCAGATAACCTCCACCTTGCTAGTAATCCTATTTGGTCAATTGCTTCGGGCATCAGTGTGCCATTGTTGAATTTTGGGCGTTTGCGTGGTGCAATTGATGCAGCTAATGCAAGGGAACGACAAGCAAGTCTGAACTATGAAAATGCTAGCCTTACCGCCTTGCAAGAAACAAAAACCGCGTTAAGTGATTTCTTAAACGGCAGTAATGCTGTAAGTGAGCGACAGCAAGAGCTTAGTCATCGCAAAATCGCTGTGGAACTAGCCAATAGACGCTTCAAAAATGGACTAACTGATATGATCGACCTTACCACAGCCCAAAGTGAACTTGATCAAGCAACAATTGCATTGTTGGAGCAAAAGGCCAATACTGCCATTGCTTATATCCAGTTGCAAAAGGCTTTGGGGAACAATTAAAGCAAATGACTATACACTGTCCGAGTAGGGGCGAAAAGACTAAACCAAAACATCCCCCGCATCAATGCAATGGGTGATTTTATCTTGGGCTTCTAGTAACATGCGCCCTGCATGATCAATCTTTTTAAAAACACCGCTTAACTTATCTTTGCCACTTTGTACGGTAATTTCTTTGCCTAAATTAGCCGCGTTGGTTTGCCATTTTTTGCTAATGGGAGCAAAACCATCTTTTTGCCAAATATCATAATTTTGAATAAAATGATCAATGAAGCGAGCTAAAACTATTTTGGCACTGATTATTTGTACACCAGCATCTTTTAAACAAGTGGCAGGGTAGGCTACTTGTTGCGGGTGATTTTCTACGTTGACACCAACACCTACGCAAACCCATTGTTTGCCATTTTCACTGAAAGATTCCAGCAAAATTCCTGCCAGTTTTTTATTGTTTAATAAAACATCATTAGGCCATTTCAAGGACATACTGCCAACATCTCCGCCTGCATCTTCGACAATCGGCGCAATCGCTTCTAGCAAGGCAATGGCAGCAACAAATGATAATTGTGGTAGTTCAACCAATTTAGCTTCAGGAGATAATAATATAGAAACGAATAAATTTCCTTCTCTGGAAATCCATTCGCGCCCCATGCGCCCCCTACCCGCAGATTGCTTGCGTGCCCAGATTACTGCCCCGTGCGAAGCTCCGCCTTGCGCCAAACGATGCGCCTCTTCATTGGTGCTATCTAACTCCTGATAAGAAAGTAGATGATAATCTTCAATTAAAGAACGTGCCTCAGATTTACTCACAAAAGCCCCATCAAAGAAAGTACGGCACTATCCGCCGAGTTCATAATAAAGGCTGGGAATACGAAAAATAGTACGGTAACAATCAGGCAAATAATAAGCGCAAAGGCAACCCCAAATTCGGCTGGTTCATCAAAGGCGATGCCTTGCTGAGCAGGAGCATCAAAATACATGGTTTTTACGATTTTTAAGTAATAAAAACAAGATACTACGCTAAATAGCAAACCAGTAACCGCTAAAACAATCATCTTAGCCTCCACCGCGGCAAGGAAAATATACATCTTACCAAAAAAACCAGCTAAAGGCGGAATTCCTGCCATGGAGAATAAGAACATCGCCATACAAAAAGCAAGATAAGGATTGGTTTTTGAAATGCCGGCCAAATCGGAAATATTTTCCAAAAACTCTCCCTTACGGCGCATCAATAAAACACAGCCAAACATACCCATACTCATGAATAAATAAAGCGCGAGGTATAAAGCCACCCCAAACATGCCTTTTTGCGAGGCGGTGCTGATACCCACCAGAATATAACCTACATGTCCAATCGAACTATAAGCCAATAAGCGCTTGATATTAGTTTGTACTAGCGCACCAAACGCGCCCACTAACATGGAGGCAACCGCAGCAAAAACGATTATTTGCTGCCAGTAAGAAGATATTTCAAAAAATGGCTCATGCAACAATCTGACCAATAACAATAAGGCAGATATTTTGGGCGCTACGGCAAAAAAAGCGGTGACGGGAGTGGGTGCACCTTCATAAACATCAGGCGTCCACATGTGAAAAGGTGCCGCGGAAACTTTGAAGCAAAACGCCACTAAAACCAAGACCATTCCTGTGACTAAACCATAAGGCAGAGTCGTCAATTTCATTGCTTCTTCACGATTATGCGCCGTTGCTTTGTATAATATTTGTCCAACTTGCTCAAAATCTATGCTGCCAGAAAAGCCGTAAATTAAAGAAATACCAAATAATAAAATGCCCGATGCTAATGAACCAAGCACAAAATATTTAAGCCCCGACTCGCTTGAACGAAGATTATCTCGTGCAAAAGCTGCCAAAATATATAAGGAAAGACTAGATAGTTCTAACCCTAAATAAAGTGCCAAAAAGTTAGTTGAAGAAAGCATTAATAACATGCCTACTAAAGACAACATTATTAATACGGGAAATTCAAACTTGCCCTCACCTTCGGAATCCAACCATTTGCGCCCGAACACTAACGCTAGCATACCACCCAACAAACATAATATTTTGCCAAAGATTATAAATCTATCAACCGCAAACATGCCCCATAAAACTTGTTTTTGTTCAGGAATTGCCGTTGCTAACATATAAATTGCTACCGCTAACACCGCCACGGCAATGGATGAAACAATAGTATTTTTACCTTTAGAAAAAGCACCCGCTATCAACAGCACTAAGGCTGAGATAGTGATATAAATTTCTGGAAAAATTGGTTGAAGCATAAAAAGTTGCATGTCCTATTTCCCTGTAACCATTAGTTTTTCATCTATGCTGGGCTGGTCTTTTGCCACCGCATGAGTTTGTTTAATCAAGTTTTGCAAAGCTGGCTCTATTGCCGATAAGAAAGGACGCGGATAAATTCCCATCCATAATACCAAGATAATCAAAGGAGCAAAAATTAATTTCTCCCGCCCACTTAAATCTAAAATATCTTTTAAATCTTCTTTTACCAACTCGCCAAACACTACTTTGCGATACAGCCATAAAGCATAAGCGGCGCCGAGCACCATTCCTGAAGCAGCCAACAAAGCCACAGTAGGATTAGCTTTAAATGCTCCTAAAAGCACTAAGAACTCTCCAACGAATCCAGAAGTTCCCGGCAAACCAACTGATGCCATAGTTAAGAATAAAAATACCGCTGCATAACGAGGCATCCGGTTCACCAAGCCGCCGTAACGGGCAATTTCACGCGTGTGAATCCGATCATAAACCACACCCACGCATAAGAATAATGCTCCAGCGACTAGACCATGGCTAATCATTTGCAAAACTGCACCTTCTAAACCTTGGATATTAAAAGAGAATATCCCCAAAGTTACGAAGCCCATATGTGCAATTGATGAATAAGCAATTAACTTTTTCATATCCTCTTGCACCAAAGCAACTAATGAAGTGTAAATTATGGCAATTATACTTAAAGTATAAATCAATGGCGTAAAATAATGTGATGCATCAGGAAGCATGGGGATAGAAAACCGCAAGAACCCATACGCACCCATTTTCAATAATACCCCAGCTAAAATAACTGAACCAGCTGTGGGTGCTTGCACGTGAGCATCAGGCAACCAAGTATGCACGGGCCACATGGGAACCTTCACCGCAAAAGATGCTAACATGGCAAGCCATAACCATTTTTGGGTGAATAAATCAAGATTAGGCGCTTGTGCAATCAGCTGCGGAATTTCCATAGTGCCGAATTTTATATACATGTATAAAATTGCCACCAAGAATAAAACTGAACCTAACAACGTGTATAAAAAGAATTTATAAGCAGCATATACGCGGCGATCCCCGCCCCAGATACCTATAATCATAAACATGGGTATCAGCATGCCCTCGAAGAACAAATAAAATAACATCGCATCTAATGCGCAGAATACACCGATTACAAATGATTCTAAAATCAAAAAGCAAATCATAAATTCGCGCATGCGCTTGTTAACCGATGTCCAGCTAGCCAGCACACAAATGGGTAATAATAAAGTGGTCAACAGCACCATAAATAAGGAGATACCATCAATCCCTAAATAATAATTGATATTTTTACCAGCAAACCACTCATATTTTTCAACAAATTGAAATCCTTCTGCTGCGGAATTAAAATGTTGCCATAAAGGGATAGAAAGAAAGAAAGTTGCCAAACTCGTCGCCAATGCCACTTTTTTAGCAGTAATTGCGCCTGTTTTTCCTACCTCAGTAGCTTCGTCATCGCTGCGTACGAATATAAATATTGATAATGCTCCCAGCAACGGAAGTAAAATCAATGAAGTTAAAATACCTAATCCAAACATGCTATTTAACCCTAAAAAATAAGCGACCAACAATTATAGCCTAGCCACACAAGCAACAGCAATAAACCTGCCATCATCACCAATGCATAATGGTTTAAGTAACCCGTCTGCGTTTTACCCGTAGCTACCCCACCCCGCAAAGAAAGTGCGGCAAAACCATTAGGTCCTAAACCATCAATAATTGCTATATCACCCAATTTATAAAATATATTGCCTAGTTTTTGTGCGCTGCGGACAAAAATCAGGTTATATAATTCATCAAAATACCATTTATTGAGCAAAAATCTGTAAGCAGTAGCAAACATTTTTGCAATTTTTGCAGGCATATCAGGGCAACGAATATACATAACCCATGCCATAAATATTCCCAAAGCACCAACTATAAGGGGCAATTCTTTTACCCATTCTGGCACATGATGTGCGGCTTCCAATACTTCCTTGCTTTGTCCCACAAATAATGCACCGCGCCAGAAATTACCATCTGGGTTGGTCATACCAAAAATATTTGCATCAATATAACCTGCGGATACGGCCCCAAAAGCAAGCAGCAATAATGGAACGAGCATAATCGCTGGTGACTCATGGACGTGGTGCTGCACCTCATGCGAAGCGCGAGATTTTCCATGGAAAGTCATAAATATCAACCGCCAAGAGTAAAAAGCGGTCATAAAAGCTGCGGCAATTCCCATATAGAAAGCAAAGTGAGCCGCACTATTTTTAGAAGCAAAAGCCGCCTCCAAAATCATATCCTTAGAGAAAAAGCCTGCAAAAGGAGGAACGCCTGCCAAGGCTAATGAACCAATCCAGATATAAGCATAAGTAAAAGGAATTTTTTTCCAAATGCCGCCCATTTTTCGCATATCTTGCTCACCCGACATCGCGTGGATTACCGAACCTGCGCCTAAGAATAACAAAGCTTTAAAGAAAGCATGGGTCATTAAATGTTCTACCCCCGCAGAATAAGCGGATACTCCACAAGCAAAGAACATGTAGCCTAATTGCGAACAGGTAGAATAAGCGATTACGCGTTTAATGTCATTTTGCACCAAGCCAACTGTGGCGGCGAAAAATGCGGTGCAAGCTCCAACGATAGTTACTACTTGTAATGCCAAAGGAGCCAAATCAAACATAGGAGAACAACGCGCGACGAGGAAAACCCCAGCAGTTACCATGGTTGCTGCGTGAATTAATGCCGATACTGGAGTTGGACCTTCCATCGCATCGGGCAACCAAGTGTGTAACAATAATTGCGCGGATTTCCCCATACATCCAATGAATAATAACAGGCAAATAGCATCTAATAACAACCAATTATACCCTAAAAATACAAAATGTTCCTGCGCATGGGCGGGTGTTTGGGCAAAAACTTCTGCAAAATTTACGGTATTAAAGGTTAGATAAATTAGAGCAATGCCCATTGCTAAACCTACGTCACCCACGCGGTTTACTAAAAACGCTTTCATGGAAGCGGCATTGGCAGAGTCTTTTTTATACCAAAAACCAATTAATAAATAAGAGCTTAAGCCCACACCTTCCCAGCCAAAAAATAATTGTACAAAATTATCAGACGTAACCAGCATTAACATGCAGAAGGTAAATAGTGAAAGATACGCCATAAAGCGTGGTTTATGCTCATCATGGCTCATATAACCAATTGAATATAAATGTACTACAGCAGAAACCCAAGTTACCACGACCAGCATTACTGCGGTGAGAACATCAACCTTCAATGCCCAATTAACTTGAAAATCACCCGAATTAATCCACGGCATCAGCACGACATTTGCTACTTCACCTAACAAAGCAACTTTATAAAATACGATGCCTGAAAAAACCGCGGAAATTAGCAAAAAGCCTGAAGTCATCGCTTGTGCTAGACTATCAGCAATAGTTTTTGTGTTTAAACCAACTGAAATCGCCGCAATTAACGGCAGAAAAACAATCAATTTTATCATTAATGACAAATCCACGGCTTCTATCCCTTCAGACTATTAATATCATCAATCGCGATTGAGCCACGATTACGCGAAAAGGCAACCAAAATCGCCAAACCAATTGCCGCTTCCGCTGCGGCGACCGTCAAAACAAATATCGAAAATATCTGCCCTGTTAAATCCGCCAATTGCACTGAAAATGCCACAAAATTTATATTCACCGCGAGCAACATCAACTCAATTGACATTAAAATGGTGATAATATTTTTACGGTTGATGACAATGCCACACACCCCAATCACGAATAACAAAGAAGACAGCACCAGATAATGTAAAATAGATATGTTTGCGTATAAAAAATGTGTCATTTTATATTCCACTTCCCGAAGTTACATTAACTAACTCAATACTATCCGATGGCTTCCGACCAACTTGGGTGGCAATCACCTGACGGCGAACATTTTTGCTGTGGCGCAGGGTTAAAACTATTGCCCCAATCATGCCAACTAACAAAATCAATCCTGCAATCTGAAATGGGTAAGCATAAGTTGTATAAAGAATATTTCCGATGGCTTTAGTATTGCTAACTTGTGCAGGGTTAACTATGGGGTTCGCTGCTTTGGCAATATTTGCTATGGGACGGCTGGTTGCTGCGTAAATAACCGCAAATATTTGTCCAAAAAATAACAAGCCAAACCCTGAACCTAACAGAGCATTCTTAGCAAAACCTTGTTTTAATTTAACAAAATCAATATCCAACATCATAACGACGAAGAGGAATAAAACTGCCACCGCGCCGACATAGACGACGATCAAAGTCATCGCCAAATATTCAGCGCCCAAAAGCACAAATAAACCTGCGGCATTAAAAAAGGCAAAAATCAGAAAAAGCACCGAATAAACCGGGTTGCGCGAAGTTATAATCATCACCGCCGACAAAAGCGCCAACGTAGAAAAAAAGTAGAATAAAGCGTTGGTTATCATATTTTCCATTTTAAACCTCTAACGATATTCAGCATCAGCTTTGATGTTCGCAGCAATTTCTGCTTCCCACCGATCGCCATTGGCTAATAATTTGTCTTTATTATAAAATAATTCTGGGCGCGTTTCCGTAGCGTACTCAAAATTCGGACCTTCGACGATGGCATCCACTGGGCAGGCTTCTTGACAGAATCCGCAATAGATACATTTAGTCATATCAATATCATAGCGCGTAGTCCGACGTGAACCATCCGCGCGTTCTTCCGCCTCAATAGTTATGGCTTGTGCTGGGCAAATCGCTTCACATAATTTACAGGCAATGCAACGCTCTTCACCATTTTCATAACGGCGCAGCGCATGCTCACCCCGAAAACGCGGCGATAATGGTCCTTTTTCGTATGGATAGTTAATGGTTACCTTTGCTTTGAAAAAATATTTCAAAGTCAAATACATACCGCGTAACAATTCCAACAAAAAGAAAGAACGTAATTTTTTAATCATTTTTCTATCCCTTAAAAAACTGGAGATAAGTTGCCGTCGCCACTACCCAAAACAAAGAAATTGGCAAAAACACTTTCCAACCCAAACGCATCAACTGATCATAGCGATAACGCGGAAAGGCTGCACGAACCCAAATAAACACAAATAGTAAAAATGCAACTTTTAATGCAAACCACACCACGGGCGGCAGCATTTTTAATAAAGGAGTGTCGAAAGGCGGCAACCATCCACCAAGGAAGAGGATAGTGGTCATGCCCGAAATTAAAATCATATTGGCATATTCACCAAGGAAAAATAACGCGAAGGACATAGATGAATATTCGACGTTATAACCTGCGACTAATTCTCCTTCCGCCTCGGGTAAGTCAAATGGAAGACGGTTGGTTTCCGCCAAGGATGAAATAAAGAAAATCACAAACATGGGGAATAATCCGCTGAATACGAACCAGCCATGTTCTTGCGCATGCACAATATCACGCAAATTCAATGATCCGACCATTAACAATACGGTGACGATTACAAAACCAATGGAAACCTCATAAGAAATCATTTGCGCGGCTGAGCGAATGGCTCCCAAAAATGCATAACGTGAGTTACTTGCCCAACCTGCCATGATAATCCCATATACACCCAGAGATGACATGGCAAAAAGATATAAAATTCCCACGTTTAAATCAGCAATTACGAAAGTGTCGCTCAAAGGAATAACTGCCCAGCCGAGCAATGCCAAGATGAAAGTAATCATCGGAGCTAATAAAAATATCAATTTATTAGCTTTAGCTGGTAAAATTGTTTCTTTTAAAAAAAGTTTTACCCCATCAACTATTGGCTGCAACAAACCAAAAGGTCCCACCACATTGGGACCTTTGCGCAATTGCATTGCCGCAATTACTTTACGCTCCGCCAATGTCAGATAAGCAACTGCTATCAGCAACGGCAATACCACCATTAATATTTTCGCCACCGCGATTATTGCCGGAGCAAAAACCAACATTTGTGGACAAAAATGGGTTATTAATTGTTTTAAAGACTCGTCCATCACGCCGCCTTATTTTTTTCTGGGTTTATCTTTAACACATCTCGCGTGCATTCCGCCATAGTTGGAGAAATGCGGCTGATGGGATCTGTCATATAAAAATTAGTGATTTTTTCTTCAAAACCAGCTTGAGCAATCGGAAAATCTTCTAATGAATTAACTGGCAACCAGCTCGCTGGAGTTAGTTCATCAATATTTGCCAATTGGGGAGCAATTTTCGCAATATATTCACGTAGTTGCGCTAAATTATTATACGGCAATTCAATATTTAATTTCTCTGCAAGGGCACGAATAATCTTCCAATCTTCCTTTGCCTCTCCTGGAGCAGCCACCGCTTTGCCAGTGCGTTGTGGGCGGCCTTCCATATTGACGTAAGTGGCATCTTTTTCCGTATAAGCAGAACCTGGTAAAATAACATCCGCACGCTCTGCGCCCACATCCCCATGAGAACCTTGATAAATAACAAAAGATTTTCCGTAATATTTAGCATCAATCTCATCAACCCCGAGTAAATAAATCACGTCAATTACGCCACTTAAAGTATCGTTCAAAATCGCTGCCGTATCTAAATGATGCTCACAAGAAGGAACAAAGCCAATATCCAAGCCCCCTACCCTTGCTGCTGCGGTGTGCAAAATATTAAATCCGTTCCAATTAGCTTGAATAATTGGCGTTTTACTCGCCAAGAATTTTGCAGTTTGCAAGATTGATTCACCATCTGGGCGAGTTAACGCGCCCATGCCAAGGATGATAACCGGCTTTTTTGCCTGCTGAATAGCGGCATGGAGCGGATGTTTACCATTAGCAATTTCTGATAAAATTTGCGGATCAGTTCCCAGTTCTTCAACTTTATAAGTCAAATCATGTGGATTGCCGAGATTGTAAACTTTTAAATTTCCCCGCAGATAAGTTTTGCGAATGCGGGCATTTACTAATGGCGCTTCCCAGCGCGGATTAGTGCCAACTAATAAAATCAAATCTGCATCTTCCAAACCAGCAATGCTGGTGTTGAATAAATAACTCGCTCTATCTTTTTGGTTTAGCTTTGCGCCGTCCTGACGGCAATCAATATTGCCACTGCCTAAAGCAGTCATTAAATCTTTCAGCGCAGTCATGCTTTCCACACAAGCTTGGTCACCTGCTAAAGCAGCGATTTTTTCACCGGGAACTCCCTTGGTTTTTTCAGCTATTTTGGCAAAAGCTTCTTCCCAAGTGGCGGCACGTAATTTGCCATTTTCACGTATATAAGATTTATCTAAGCGTTGCAGTTTCAGACCATCGCACGCGTAACGCGTTTTATCAGATATCCATTCTTCATTTATTTCATCGTTAGCCCGTGGCAAAATCCGCAACACTGCATTACCACGACTATCCACCCGAATGGAAGAACCTACCGCGTCCATCACATCAACACTATCAGTATTAGTCAATTCCCACGGACGTGCTGCAAAGGCATAAGGGCGAGAAGTCAGCGCACCAACTGGGCAAAGGTCAATAATATTGGCGGAAAGTTCAGAATGGAAAGCCTGCTCAACATAAGTGGTGATTTCCATATGCTCACCACGCCCAACTGCGCCCAACTCAGGCACACCAGCGATTTCCTCGGCAAAACGTACGCAACGGGTGCAATGGATGCAGCGAGTCATGGTGGTTTTGATTAACGGGCCCATATTTTTATCTTCAACCGAGCGTTTGCACTCGTCATAGCGGCTGATGCCTTTGCCGTAAGCGACGGATTGATCTTGCAAATCACACTCGCCACCTTGGTCACAAATTGGGCAATCTAGCGGATGGTTGATCAGCAAAAACTCCATCACCCCTTCGCGTGCACGCTTCACCATGGCAGACTCAGTCTGCACTTCCATACCGTTATTTGCAGGCATAGCACAAGAAGCTTGCGGCTTAGGCGGCCCAGGCTTTACCTCCACCAGACACATGCGGCAATTGCCGGCAATTTTTAATTTTTCATGATAACAAAAACGCGGAATTTCAATGCCCTGTTGCTCACAAACTTGCAGCACGGTAAGCCCTTGCTCAAATTCTACATCCTGTCCGTTTAGTTTTAATGTTGGCATTTTTAGTTTCCTAATTTTTTATACTATAAGGCTGTATTTTGACTATCCACATAAGCTTTGAGTATGCCAGATATAAGCGTCTGACAATCAATATGATGTTCACTTAAAAAACTAGCTGTTGCTAAATCAACAGTTATTGGCAAAACCATCAAATTTTCTTTATTACCCTTCACCATAACTCCTTGTGCCAAAAATTCAGGTTCATTAGGCACTTTAGAGTCCGGGTCATCCGCAATGGCTGTAGAAACTTCGTCATCGGTCATATTTTTCAATCGTTCCCACCTAGCCTTGGTTTCCAACGATTTTTCTGTAATATTCTCGCTCTTCATAACTTGCTCTCCTTGCAGAAATAATTCTAATTCTTGCATTTCTTAATGTGTACACCACAGTTATCTCAACATCATTTATTTTGCCAACTGAAAAGCTACGAAACTCTAAACCAGCATGCAGATATGGCTTACTATTGTAACGATCTAAATAAAAAATTTCTGTTGCTTCCTCAAAAGCAATATCGTGCTTTTCAAGATTGCTTTTGTTTTTATCTTCATCCCATTCAAAATTACCGTATATAATTGTTGGCATTTTAGTTTACCAACTCTTTGATAGATAAATGTGCCGAATCCAAAATAGCTCTAACTGTTCCGTACTTTAGATCCTTTTTCGGATGTGGCACAATAACTACCAAACTATCTTTTATATATTTGTGATGACTTCCTTTAACTGACTTCAACACAAAACCTCTTTTTTCTAATAATTTAATTACATCTCGCGACTCAAATCCCCTAATCATCGCCAAACCTAGCCATTAACAAATTGTTCTGTTACAGTTACTGAACTAATATTAATATAGGGCGCACCCACTGAATCTTCATAATATAGTTCTACTGCTTCTTTTATATTTAACAATGCTTCTTCATAAGTATCCCCCTGTGAGGCAACCCCACAATTTAAACATTGTGCCACAAATGCACCATCTTCTTCATAGATGATTAGGTTTAGTTTTTTCATGTTTTTTGTCTCCAGTGATTTTCCAATTATTTATTATAAGATTATTTATTATAAACTTTCTGGAAATTCTGGAAAGTGTTGTTTTATAATATCAACTGCGTTCCATAGTGTCTTATCAAAAGGAAAATTAAATGATTCTCCAAAATATGCCACCAACCTTTTATTTATAAGCTCCTTGCTATTTCCAGTTATATCACCAACATACGCTTCATCTGACAAAAACAAAGGCTGATACTCAGGGTCAGGCTCTATTATATTTATTAAAAGCTGTATTTCACGTTTCCTCGCCTCTATTTCAGATGTAGGCGCAAATTCTATTTCTCTTGGGTTGTTTTTTTGCATCACGCCACCTTCTTCGTATATTCATCAATCCGCCGCTCCACCTCGCCACGGAAATGTCTAAACAATCCTTGCACTGGCCAAGCCGCAGCATCTCCCAGCGCACAAATTGTGTGACCTTCAATGCGTTTGGAAACATCTAATAATTGGTCAATCTCTTCGCGTTCTGCATTGCCAGTTGCCATGCGCTCCATCATGCGCCACATCCAGCCAGTGCCTTCGCGGCAGGGGGTGCATTGTCCGCAAGATTCGTGCATGTAGAATTTGGATAATCTGGCGATAGCGCGCACGATGTCGGTGGATTTATCCATAACGATTACTGCGGCGGTGCCGAGTCCTGATTGCACTTCTCGTAGGGAATCAAAATCCATTAGTACGGTGTCGCAGATATTTTTAGGCAACATAGGAACGGATGAACCACCCGGTATAATCGCGAGTAGATTATCCCAACCGCCGCGTACTCCGCCTGCGTGTTTTTCGATTAGTTCTTTTAAGGGAATGCCCATTTCTTCTTCGACATTGCAAGGCTTATTTACATGCCCAGATATGCAAAAAACTTTGGTGCCCGTGTTGTTGGGGCGACCAAGAGCCGCAAACCATTCCGCGCCGCGACGTAAAATAGTTGGCGCAACGGCGATGGATTCTACGTTATTTACTGTAGTCGGGCAGCCATATAAACCGGCACCTGCTGGGAATGGCGGCTTCAAGCGCGGCTGTCCTTTCTTGCCTTCTAAACTTTCAATCAAAGCGGTTTCTTCTCCGCAGATATATGCACCAGCACCGCGATGTACGAACACATCAAAATCATAGCCTGATTTACAAGCGTTTTTGCCTAGCAAACCTGCTTTATAGGCTTCGGCCACCGCATATTCTAAATGATCTGCCTCTTGGCAGAATTCTCCGCGGATGTAAATATAAGCTGCCACCGCACGAATAGCGAAGCCTGCAACTAAGCAACCTTCGATTAATTTATGGGGATCATGGCGAATAATATCGCGGTCTTTACATGTTCCGGGTTCGCCTTCATCGGCATTCACCACCAGATATGACGGGCGACCATCAGATTGTTTAGGCATGAATGACCATTTCATGCCTGTGCTAAAACCTGCACCACCGCGCCCCCGCAAGCCTGATGCTTTTACGCGTTCAATTATTTCATCTTGCCCTAATTCTAACAAGGCTTTGGTATTATCCCAATCACCACGCGTCTTAGCACCTTTTAGCTGCCAGTCCTGATGACCATATAAATTAGTAAAAATGCGATCTTTATCTTGTAACATGTTATATTACCTTATTTTACTTCAAGCGGTTCAGAGCTAAAACGTGCGGATTGCGGACCAGTCTTGGGCTGCTTTCCTGCTTTTAATGCGTCAAGAATTGTCACCACATTTTCGGGGGTTAAATCTTCGTAGAAATCATCGTTTATTTGCACCATCGGAGCATTTACGCAAGCGCCCAAACATTCCACTTCTTGCAGAGTAAAAATCCCGTCTTTCGTAGTTTGCCCAAAATCAATGCCCGTATTGCTTTTGCATGCACTAACGATGCCGTCCGAACCACGCAACCAACAAGGAGTGGTGGTGCAAATTTGCACGAAATATTTACCCACCGGACGCAGATTATACATCGAATAAAAACTCGCCACTTCATAAACGCGCATGGGTGGCATGCCCAGCATGGCAGCAACGCAATCCATCGCTGCTTTGGGCAACCAGTTTTCATGTTGCTTTTGCGCCAAAGTCAAAAGCGGCATAACCGCACTTTGCTGCCGCCCGTACGGATAGCGAGCGATTATTTCTTTTGATTTTTCAATGTTTTCCGCCGTAAATTCAAAAGAATTCGGCTGCGCAACATTTTCTACTTTTCCACTGACGGCTTGCATAAACTCATCCACTAATTAAATTTTAAATTTGGAGCATTTTCTCCAAGAGTATAAAGCGTATCGGGGGCTATATCAATTTCTCCCGGCCAAGTTACCGTACCATAATCAACTTTTGCAGCAAAAAACCGCGAAGATAATTTTAGTTTGTCAAAGGGCGGTTTATCAATAAGCTCATTAAACGAAAATATCTTTTTTTCTCCATTTTCAAATTCTAAAAACAACACATAACCTTCTTTTGGTATAACTTTTATGACATCCAGCAGCATAAAAAATCCTATCGCAAAGGGTCTATTTTAAATAACTCAGAACCAGAAATAGCCAACTCCCAATCTGCCATCAATTCATCCTTATGAATTTCAATCCATGCCTTAACTAAGCTCAATTGCTTTCTTGGTAGTTTACCTTCAATTATTTTTCCAGTTTTAACATCCAAAGCTGCTTTATTTTCCTGATATTTCACATGTATGTGTGGCAAATGATGCTGTGTATTATCAGCAAAATACATCATCACTAAAATCCCATAAAACATGCTTATAGTAGGCATTATATATCAATCTCCAAAATCATATTCATTTCAAATATTTCTATTTTCCACACAAGCAGTAATATATAAAGTGTCTGGACATATATCCTGACCATGCGGCCAAGCGATAGTGCCATGCACCACTTCCACTTGCTTAAAATATTCTTCCTGTTTTAGTTCACTAAATATTCCAAAGTCCAACAAATGCGAACAATCATACAAACCTTTTTCACCATTGGTAAAGGAAAGTTGTAGTTTATAGTTATTTAATGCTGTTACATCTTTTACACTTGGGTTCATAATGTCACCTAAAAAATATTATATGCATTGTTAATCTCTATTTTTCAGAAAAAACCACATATATTTTATCCAAAAAAATCTTATGTTTTTGTTCCTTTGATAATTTATCACTAGAAATTATATCTTTGTTTTTCTTATCGCTGTCAGAATTATAATATATATCAGAAATATTTGGATTATTTTGGTCATCCAAATGACCAGACATTTTATTCAACAAACCTTGATATATATTGCCATCTATATCGCAACCACAAATATTAAAACTAACTGGTGATTTAGTAATATTTTCAATAGTTGCTAAATCCATACCAACAGTAATATTTTCTTTTGTTTTCCATAGTGTTTTGCCCTGCAACATAATAAATTCAGGATTTCTAAATGATGGTTTTTTTATACAATTTTCTTGAGTTATTTGCTTATCAGTTTTGCTATTCGATAATTCTGCAATTTCTTCTGTATCGCTCTGCCAAACAATTATCATTTCTTTGTTTGTGTTTGGAAATAACTTACTAGCACAACGATAACCACCTTCTCCCTCATAATAAACCGTTCTTTCCACTTGTTTTCTAGGTAAAACTCTTAACAATTCCGCTTCAGTAGAGTTTTTGTTAACCAAACCAACCCGCTCACCTGGAACAATTAAATTATCATTATCCATTGCATAGGTAGCTTTATTTAAACAAAATAATATCAATGCTATAAATACAACACGAAGCATTATCTATCAATCTCCCCAAACACCACATCCAACGTACCAATAATAGCGGAAACGTCAGCTAGCATATGACCTTTGCTCATGAAATCTAATGCCTCCAGATGGGCAAATCCCGGAGCGCGGACTTTGCAGCGATAGGGTTTGTTTGTACCATCCGAAACCAAGAACACGCCGAATTCTCCTTTAGGCGCTTCCACTGCCGTATAAGTTTCCCCTGCTGGAACATGGAACCCTTCGGTGAATAATTTGAAATGTTGAATCAGGCTTTCCATGGATTGCTTCATCTGTGCGCGGCGTGGTGGCGCAATTTTAGGGTCAGATGTCATTACTTCGCCTTTTTCTAACAAGTTAAGTGCTTGTTTGATAATGTGCAAAGACTGGCGCATTTCTTCCATGCGGATTAGATAACGGTCAAAACAATCTCCGTTTTTTCCTACCGGAATAGCAAATTCTAACTCGTTATAAATCTCATAAGGTTGGCTTTTGCGCAAATCCCAAGCCAAGCCTGAACCACGCAACATGGGGCCAGAAAATCCCCATGCCATAGCCTCGTCAGCAGAAACCACACCAACATCCACTGTGCGTTGTTTCCAGATGCGGTTGCCAGTGAGCAGACTATCCACATCGTCAATAATTTTGCCGAAACCATCGCAGAATTTAGCAATGTCATCTTCCATTCCGGCAGGAATATCCTGATGCACACCACCGGGGCGAATATAGGCGGAGTGGAAACGTGCGCCGGATGCGCGTTCATAAAATTGCAAAATGCGTTCGCGCTCTTCAAACATCCAAAGTAGCGGTGTCATCGCGCCTACGTCTAATGCTTGGGTGGTGACGTTTAATGTATGATTTAAAATCCGCGTCAATTCACAAAAAATAACTCGCAAAACTTGCGCGCGGCGTGGCACTTCGCAGCCTAATAATTTTTCCACTGCTAACGCAAAACAATGCTCCTGCGCCATGGGCGAAACATAGTCTAAACGATCAAAATAAGGCAACGCTTGCAGGTAAGTTTTATGCTCAATCAATTTTTCCGTGCCGCGGTGCAAAAGCCCAATATGCGGATCCGCACGTTCCACCACCTCGCCGTCCATCTCCAAAACCAAGCGCAAAACTCCGTGCGCGGCTGGGTGCTGGGGACCAAAATTTATGGTATGATTTTTTATTTCGTTTGGTTTGGTTTCAATATCACTCATGAACGTACTTCCTTATAACCAGCTTTCAGCTTAGCTTTTTCACCCAGCATTACAGCAAAGGCCGCTTGTTGGGGTATTCCTGTGACTTTGGAAAAAAGAAATTCGGGTGATATATCCATTCCATTAGGCCATTCTATAGTTCCACACTGATGATTTATTTTAAAAGATTTAAAAAAATCCAAGTCTTTCCAAGCTTCAGTTAGATTAATCATCTTTCTGTCCGCAAAATCCACCACTCCTTCTGCATCATTTTCAAAGCGCAGATGAATTTTATAACCATCTAAATATTTTGCTTCAACAATATCTAACATATCAATAAACAACTTTTATTTTATAATGAATATTTTTTATTTCTGGTGACTCTCCGCCATCATTTGAAAAAGTTCTTTCAAACGCTTGCATCTTTATTTTTCCTGTCTTCATCTTACTAATTACATTAAGAGCATATTCTTGCGATGGAAAATTAGGAATATTGCGATATTCCCACAATATTTTTTCCATTGCCTTACTTGCAAACAACATATCTTCTCTCTTAGTTAAAAATAATAAATCTCTATCAAAATTATAACTAGAAGAAACTTTCTCTCCATAACCAGATCCTATTTGCAATGGATTGCCAAATCTGTATGGAGGAGTAACAGGATGCATGTAACCAATATCACCCATTTTATCTATTATTTCTACACTCCAACCATCTTTTGTTTCAAATGAATCCATTATTATAGATAAATTATTTCCTATATCTTGTTTCCAACTTTCTCCACCTTTTAGCACTATATCAAAATTCTTTTCCATAGCCTGCGCAGATGCAAAAACAAAAAACACACTGAACAGAAAATAAAAAAATAATTTCATATAACAAATCAACCACCCGCAGCCTTCTCATCACCCGGCACACCAAAAGCTCCACCTTCCCACGGACTTAAATTATCAAAATTTCTGAACGCTTGCGCCAACTTAACTGGCTCGTAAATCACCCGTTCTTGGCTCTCATCGTAGCGCATTTCCACATAGCCTGTTAATGGGAAATCTTTGCGTTGGGGGTGTCCGTCAAAATCATAATCGGTCAGAATACGGCGCAAATCCACATTGCCTGAGAAGAATATGCCGTACATATCCCAAGCTTCACGCTCAAACCAACCAGCGGTGGGATAAATTTCGGTTACTGATGGAACGGGAGTTTGTTCATCAGTAGATAATTTTATACGAATACGCAGATTATGTTTTAAACTAAGCAGATTATAAACCACTTCAAAACGTTCCGCGCGTTCCAAATAATCCACTCCGCAAACATCCATCAATTGCTTGAATAAACATTCTTTATCATCGCGCAGAAACTTCATTATTTTTTCTATTTTCTCACGCGCAACCAGCAAACATAGTTCGCCTTTATATTCATGCACTTCCAAAACCGCATCTTTCAATTTGGTTTGTAGATATTCGCCTAATTCGCTAATATTCTTGCTCATCTGCGTAACGTCCCCTCACGGCGAATTTTTTTCTGTAATTGCAAAATACCATACATCAAAGCCTCAGCAGTGGGAGGGCAACCAGGAACATAAACATCCACGGGAACGATGCGGTCACAACCGCGCACTACGGAATAAGAATAATGATAATATCCGCCGCCATTAGCACAGCTACCCATGGAAATAACATAACGTGGCTCGGACATTTGGTCATAAACTTTGCGTAAAGCAGGTGCCATTTTGTTGCACAAAGTACCTGCTACAATCATCACATCCGACTGACGCGGACTCGGGCGGAACACTAGGCCTAATCTATCCATATCATAACGCGAAGCGGCGGCGTGCATCATCTCTACCGCGCAGCAAGCCAAGCCAAAAGTCATGGGCCAGAGCGAACCAGTACGTACCCAGCTGACTAATTTATCTAAATTAGCAACCATGAAGCCTTGCTGATTAAAATCCGCAAATACATTGCTAAGTAAATCATCTTGGCTGGCACCAGCTGGTAAGGGAGCCAAATGCGAAGCCATTGGAGCAAAATTATTCATCTCTATTCCCATTCTAAGGCGCCTTTCTTCCACTCATAAATAAATCCGATCGTCAAAACGCCTAAAAATATCATCATCGACCAGAAACCAAAATGTCCCACTTCTTTAAAAGAAACCGCCCAAGGAAACAAGAAGGCAACCTCTAAATCGAAAATAATAAACAAGATGGAAACCAGATAAAAGCGCACATCAAATTTCCCCCGAGCATTGCCAAACGGCTCAAATCCGCATTCATAAGGAGAAATTTTTTCTTTAGTAGCATTGCGCGGCGAAACCAGCATGGGCGCGACAATCATAATTGCCGCCAGCCCTGTAGCAATACCTAAAAAAATCAAAATCGGCAAATAAGAGGCAACCACCGCTTGCATAAGCACTCCGTAAGATTAGTAGGAATATAAATTCATTACCTGCTTTAGACAATGCGACGACGAACATCAACATATTTTCTGTTTTTATATATAAACCACTAGAGCTAGTGTTACAAATGCGTCACAGTACTTATAATTGCTTACCCCTGCTGAATAGCCGACAACAACCAGTTCCCCCCCGCAGCCCGCACAAAAGTCCAGAATTCTTCCGCCTCTTCGACAGCGTTGTTATTCCCCGAGGCGATATAATTAGCATCCCCAGCCTTAGCGTCCAATCTCACCATATAATCTAACGCGCTCCAATGCAGGCGCGTAGTTACATAATCCAGATTATACTCGCTCCAAGATTCCATAATATCTGCGGTTTGTAGTTCTACCTGTTCTACCTTATTGGCAAGCCCACGGCTGGCATTGGCGGAGAGTTCTTCGTTGAAATATTGTAACATTTCGGGGGTTACATAAGCGCGTAGATGGCTTAAGTCGCCATCGCTCCAGGATTTTTGGATTTTTAATAATAATTGTTCAAAATATTGTTTGTCAGTATCGGTAATTAATAAGGGTTGCGTCACATCAATCACTGGTTCTGCCTCATTAACATAGGAATTATTGCTATAAGAGTTGTTGTTGCTATTTATTTTTTGTGCGAAGAATTTTTTATAAAGGAAATAGAGCACTCCGCCAATTAGTAGCATTTGCAGCAATCCGCCGAGCATGCCCCCTGCTCCGCCGCCGAAACCGCCACCCATTCCGCCTGCATGTCCGCCGAATAACATACTAGCAATACCTGCTCCCAAAAATCCACCAGCCATTCCGCGCCAGAAAGTTCCTCCGCCAAAGCCGCCTTGTGGATTGTTCATTGGTTGCCCAGCAAGTGCCGAAGGTGCCGTTTGTGGCGCTGGTTTGGTGGTGGCACTGCGCTCAATAGGCTTTGCCTGATAGCTGGGGGCCCGATAACTGGAAGAAGGTGCATAAGTACGACTACCACGACTGCCCATACTGCTACGCCCACCGCCTGCACGCGCTTCGGCAAATTGGGGGAGTATGATTGCACTAATGAAGAATAATAGAATAAATATACTTGCAATATTTTGTATTCTCACTTTATTTTCCTTTATTTACTCATAATGAATGCTCAACCTACATGACAGCACTATTAACAAGAAATTATATAATAAATAACAATTTGTTATTTGCTCAAACTCTCCATCGTCATACCGCTGAAGAGCGGTATCCATGCCTATCAACTAGCGTATAAGCCAATGGTTTGGCATGGATACCGTCCTGCGACGGTATGACAACGGATATATTTATTATAAAAATACGTTATATATCAATATGTAGTGCTGTTATTAATTAGTACTGTCGTGTAGGATAATGAATACATCCTATATACTAAGCAATATATTCAATATAGCAAAAAATTAGGAGAAAGTGGGGCGAGTGACCGGGATCGAACCGGCGACCTCCAGAGCCACAACCTGGCGCTCTAACCAACTGAGCTACACCCGCCACAAAAACCTATTATTTGAAATAATAGCTTCTACTTCAAAAGAAGGCGTATTACATAACCCAAATCATCCCTTATGGTCAAGCATCATATAATTTTTTTTTAACTCTCCGTCGTCATCCTCGCTCTTTAAGCGGGGATCTTAGGCTACAAATTAGGTCTTTTTTGTGTCCTGAGATCCCCGCACAAGGCGGGGATGACGGCGGATATTGTTGATATAAAAAGATAATTATAATTTAATATGCAATTTTGTTTACCCCTAAAAACTAAAGAAAAAATTTAAAATACTTGTTTTTATATACAGATATGGCAATTAAGAGGAATAAATTTGTACTCCGAAGTGAAAAATGAAAAAAATTGAAGCAATAATTAAGCCATTTAAGCTCGATGAAGTGAAGGAAGCCTTGCAAGAAGTGGGGTTGCAGGGGATAACTATCACCGAGGTGCGTGGGTTTGGGCGGCAGAAGGGGCATACAGAATTATACCGCGGTGCGGAATATGTGGTTGATTTTCTCCCCAAAGTGAAGTTAGAAATTGTCGTACCAGATAATCAGGTAGAGCGTATGGTGGAAGCTATCATTAATGCGGCTCGTTCCGGGCGAATTGGTGATGGTAAAATTTTTGTATCCGATATTACTGATGCGATTAGGATACGTACGGGCGACCGTGGAGAAAATGCACTATAATTTTCTGATTGTAGCGACGCATCTGCGCCGTTTTTTCTTCTTCGAAGTCCTCACGTAGCGCTGCTACGCTGCGGGTTCTCATCAAAAAGAAACGACTCAGCTGCATCACTACAATCAGAAAATAAAAAAAGTCTAACAAAGCACTAAATTTTTTATAAACAATAAAGGAAAAAGAATATGTCTGCTGATAACATATTGAAAATGATTAAAGAAAACGAAATTGCCTTCGTTGATTTTCGCTTTACCGATCCACGTGGAAAATGGCACCATACAACTTATTGTGCAGAAGAAGTAGATGCAGAATTACTAGAAGCAGGCGTTATGTTTGATGGTTCTTCCATCAGCGGTTGGAAGTCTATTAATGAATCCGACATGATTTTGATGCCCGATCCTGCTTCCGCTTTTATTGACCCCTTCACTGCGCAACCAACTTTAATCATCGCTTGCGACATTGTTGAGCCGAGCTCTGGTCAACCTTATGAGCGTGACCCACGTTCTACTGCACGTCGTGCGGAAGCTTATTTGAATTATAGCGGCATTGGTGACGCGGCTTATTTTGGCCCAGAGCTAGAATTCTTCATGTTTGACGATGTGCGTTACACTACGGGCATGTTCGGCTGTTCTTATGAAGTAGATGCGGCGGAACTTCCTAGCAATACTGGTAAAAAATCAGAAATGGGCATTGGCAATCTGGCGCATCGCCCACGCGTTAAAGGCGGTTATTTCCCGGTTGCTCCGGTGGATAATGCGCAAGACATCCGCGCAGAAATGCTGACTATCTTAAGAGAAGTAGGCATTGCACCCGTATTGCACCACCATGAAGTGGCGCCAGCCCAGCACGAATTAGGCTTTAAATTCAGCGATTTGGTTAGCACTGCGGATAATGTGCAAAAATATAAATATGTCGTACATAACATCGCTCAAGCTTATGGCAAAACCGTAACCTTTATGCCAAAACCAATTTATGGCGATAATGGTTCGGGTATGCACGTGCACCAATCAATCTGGAAAGATGGCAAACCTTTGTTTGCTGGCAATGGTTATGCTGATTTATCAGAAACTTGCCTATATTACATTGGCGGAATAATCAAACATGCACGAGCTATCAATGCGTTTTCAAACTCCAGCACCAACAGCTATAAACGCTTAGTTCCTGGTTATGAAGCTCCAGTATTATTGGCTTATTCTTCACGCAACCGCTCGGCTTCCATCCGTATTCCTTACGTGGCAAGCCCTAAAGGAAAACGTATTGAAGCTCGCTTCCCCGATAGCGCTGGTAACCCTTATTACACCTTCACTGCCTTGCTAATGGCAGGACTAGACGGGATTGAAAACAAAATTCACCCTGGTGATGCAATGGACAAAAACCTTTATGACCTTCCACCTGAAGAGCTAAAAGACGTTCCAACCGTTGCAATTTCTCTACGTCAAGCTTTGGAAGCTTTGGATAAAGACCGTGCCTTCTTGAAAAAAGGTGACGTATTTACCGATGAGCAAATTGATGCTTATATAGCTTTGAAAATCGAAGAAGTTGATCGTTATGAACAATCTCCGCATCCGGTTGAGTTTGATATGTATTATAGCGTTTAATACACTACACGACAGTAATGTTAATATTGCAAAGCTATTGAAGACATTATTCTCTCCGTCATCATTCCCGTGCAGACGCACTACTGTCCAATTAAACTTTTAATCCCCACAAATTCGG
>DIUV01000020.1:0-13222 GCA_002423155.1 Alphaproteobacteria bacterium UBA6149 | reverse complement strand
CATTTTTAAGTCCTGTTTACACAAATACATCATAAACTGGCAGTATTGTTGATGTAAATATAACAGCAGATTATTTTCCTTAGACAGTAGTATGTGCAGACGGGAATGACGACGGAGAGAATTAACTTTTTTATTATATTTCAACATGTAAGCGCCATGTTAATAATGATGTCGAGCAGTATGAGCGTTTAATACAATAGTTAATATTTTCAAATATCACACACCCTACACGACAGTACTATTAACAACATGATTTTACATTATATAACAGCAAATTATATGGTAGATCCATCCGTTGTCATACCGCTGAAGAGCGGTATCCATGCCTATCAATTAGCTTATGAACCAATGGTTTGACATGGATACCGCTCTTCAGCGGTATGACAACGGATTGGCTTTTGCAAAAAATCATTTTTATTCAATGTGATGGTGGTTGTTAATAATGCTGTCGTGTAGGGTGAATATCACACCACCATCTTCATACCGCTATAAAACGGTATGAAGATGGTGATTTTTTTGGCGCATAAGTAATTTTCTATAAAATACTGCATCTTTAAATAATAAAGGGGTGGAAATAGCCACTAACAAAAACGCGATGATTAATAATCCGCACCCACCTAAATGGGTCAGTGTTAATGCACCTGTAACTCCCCCCACGAAAAAGACAGCTATAATCGACAAATGTAGGAATGCTTTGTTTTTACAGACACTTGTATCATTTTTATTAAACATTACTCGAGCAATTTCAATTCCCAAATCGGTAGTCATGCCTGTAATATGCGTGGTTCGTATAATTGAGGTTGATATTTTAGTGATAAGCGCGTTTTGCAACCCCATCAAAAAACTTAACGATGCCGTAACTAAGGGAATAATGAAATTGGTATTTCCAAAAGTTTGATGTAAGGCGACCACAAAAACTAAAAGCATGGCTTCGATGCTTAAAGGCAAAGCATATTGCGAATGCAGAGCATGTTCTCGCGCTTTAATAACCATCATCGTTGTAAAAGCAGCGCCAATGACAAAACATCCGATATAGCCGAGCATAAGCATAACTAAAGAATATTGTCCTAATATAATATTATCCGCCGCAATCGAAACAATGCCCGTCATGTGTGAAGTATATTGCTGAACGATAAAAAATCCGCCCGCATTGATAAATCCAGCAATAAAGGCCAAAAAATATCCCAGCGCCTGATTCGCCTCCGCAGTTCTGTGCTTGCCTGTTAGTTTGTAGATAAAATGTAGAATATTATTCATATTAGCTAGACCCACCCCTTTCCCAAATAAACTCGTTCAAATTCAGCCAGTTCGCTCTCTTGCGTTGCCCATCCGCCACTTATACGAATAGCACAAGATGCTTGTTTTTCTGTATAGCCCATTGCCAATAAAACTTGCGAAGCAGCCGTTTTGCCAGAAGAACAAGCTGAACCTGCGCTTACGGCTATCTGGTTGATGTCTAAATACATTAATTGGGTTTGCGCACTAACTGGTGGTAAAATTATATTGCTAGTGTTGGGCAAGCGAAGTTGGTTTTTTCCAACGATTATGGCCTGAGGATATTTTTCTTCTATCCGCGCTTCCATTTGGTTTAAACGCTCACGCAAATTAGCTTGCCAATTATCCTCGCGGCTTTGTTTTGCCGCCGCGGCAAAGGCGGCAATGGCAGGAACATTCTCTGTCCCTGCACGTAGGCGGCGTTCTTGTCCACCGCCGCGTAACAAAGGATGGATGTTTATATTCTGCCGCACAATTAATGCTGCCGCCCCCACAACTCCACCCATTTTATGCGCAGAAATAGTTAGCAAATCCGCCCCTAAAATACCCATATCCAAAGGAATTTTTCCAAAAGCCTGAGTAGCATCCAAATGCAGTAACGCCCCAAATTCTTGAGCTAAATTAGCAAGTTCACTAATTGGCTGGATAATTCCCGTTTCGTTATTGGCTAATAATACCGATATTAGGCTTGTATTTTTAGGAGTCGCCTCTAATTCTCTACGCAATTTTTCTAATTGTAAAATCCCCGATTGATTAACCAGAATATTAGAAGAATTACTGACCATAAAAGCAATAGATGGGTGCGCGGTGGCGTCTAAAAATAATTTTCTGCCCGAAAATCCTTGTAAAACCATATTATTAGCTTCAGTCCCTGAAGCGGTAAAAATAATTTCCTCCGCAAAGCAGCTCAACGCATCTGCCAATATTGCACGCGCATCTTCCACAATTTTTCGCGCATTGCGTCCATAACCATGCACTGAGGAAGGATTAGCAGGAAAATTCACCGCATTCCAAGCCTGCACAGCTTGCTCACGCACGGGAGTGGTAGCGTTATAATCCAGATAAATCATGCGCTTGACAATTCCAACTCGACAACCTCATTTTCCGCGGCATTTTTAGTTTGAGGGAATTTATCTAATATCTTGCCTTCGCAAACATCTGCTAAAGTTAAATTATTGAGATAATGATAAATATATCTACCTAAACCATCCCATAAATCATGGGTTAAACAACGAATAGTTTGGGTGGTGCAACTATCGGCTCCCTCACAACGCGTTATTTTTATGGCTTCTTCCGATGCGCTTATAATATCTGAAATTCTTATATCCGCGGCGGCTCTTTGCAAAAAATATCCACCTCCAGGACCACGCACCGAAGTTATTAGCTCGGCTTTGCGTAATTTGGCGAAAATCTGTTCTAAATATGCAAGGGGTATTTCCTGTCTTTCGGCAATTTCGGACAAAGGCAAAGGACGCTCGCCAGAATTTGCTGCCATATCAACCAACGCCATCACCGCATAACGACCACGCGTGCTAAGAATCATGTCTTTTCTCCATACTGGCTAGACGTTTTTGTAAAGCAAAAATTTCTTTCCGCAAAGATTTCATCTCATTAAATAAGGGATCTTCTCCCGAGGTGGCGTAAGCGGAGAATTTTTCCGTATCGCATTTTTGTTCTTTGCTGCTTTTGCTATTAATCGGATGCGCAGGCACACCCACCACACTAATATTTTCTGCCACATCATTAGTGACCACCGCATTAGAACCTATCCGCGCAAACGCACCTATATTAATTGGTCCGAGAATTTTTGCCCCTGCCCCAACAATCACGCCTTTTTCCAAGCTGGGATGACGGATGCCCTGTACTAAGGCAGTACCACCAAGAGTAACGCCATGATATAAGGTAACATCATCACCAATTTTTGCCGTTTCGCCAATTACAACCCCCGCACCATGATCAATAAATACTCTGCTGCCAATCTGCGCCGCGGGGTGAATTTCTACCCCTGTCCAAAAGCGCGTGAAACTTGCCAGCATCCGCGCCAATAATTTCCAGCCCTTTTTCCACATAACATGCGCCACTCGGTGCAATAATACCGCATGGAACCCTTGATAACAAAGCAATATTTCTAGCTTATTCCGTGCCGCAGGGTCACGCTCTAAAATTGCTTCTATCTCTTCATTTAAGTAAGTAAACATAATATACCTAAACCAAATAAATTTGCGGATTTTCTACACGGCGATATTTCGCCAACTAATATCAGGAAAAAGCTTGAAATAGCAATAAGTATTCCCGCACTTTTTCCTGCTATTAGTTGACAAAATATCTTGGTATAAAATCCGCAAATTCATTTGGTTTAGGTATAACGACTAAAAAACATTGAAAAAAAATTATATATACTATAGTTAGGACTCTAATCTTTTATAATAGAATAGTGTAGAAAACAATGCCTGAGGTAATTCTTAATGGTTCAGAAGGTCGCTTAGAGGGTCGTTACCATCAAAGCGCGTTTCCGGGGGCTCCCGTCGCAGTCGTATTACATCCGCATCCGCTTTATGGTGGTACGATGAATAATAAAATTGTTTATCGTATGTATCAATCATTTGCACAAAGTGGTTTTTCGGTATTGCGCTTTAATTTCCGCGGCGTTGGTCGTTCTTTGGGCAAATTTGATGATGGTATTGGCGAATTAAGCGATGCTGCTACCGCTTTGGACTGGGTGCAACAGCAGAACCCCGATGCTAGCTCTTGCTGGGTTTCTGGCTTTTCTTTTGGTTCGTGGATTGCCTTGCAACTATTAATGCGCCGCCCTGAGATTGAAGGTTTTATCGCCGTTTCTCCCCCTGCCAATATGTATGATTTCACATTCCTTTCCCCCTGCCCTGCATCGGGCTTAATCACCATGGGTGATAAGGATGATATTGTAAAACACGAAGACGTAGCCAGATTAGTAGAAAAAATCCGTACACAAAAATATGCAAAATTAGATTATCGCGTATTTGAAGGTGCCGATCATTATTACCGCACCAGCCTAGATGAGCTACAAACCTCGATGGATGGCTATATTAAAGAACGCCTAATTGATGCCCGCAACGCCCGCAGCGTAAAACAAGACAAAAAGCGCCGACAATTGCCACGGGATTAGTTTGTAAAAATTTTTACACTGCTAATTATTCGTTTATGGGGCAAGAAAACTAGGACTATTTTGCTTTTGTTTGAATTGTACTTGCGTTGCGTTTATATTACTAGAATAAGTCTGAATGCGTGCCTAATCGTACTAAAATCACCTGATCTTGCGCGTATTCATAAATGAGTAAATAATCAGGCTCAACATGGCATTCATAGTAACCAGCCAAATCACCAGATAGTTTGTGTGGTTTGTGGCGAGAGTGCAAATCTTCTTCGCTTATCAGATTGGCAATAATGCTCTCAAGATGAACCAGCTTCTTGCCGCGTTTTTTTGCAAGTTTATAGTCTTTTTTGAATTGGTTAGTGCGCTCAACATTAAGCATTAAGCTCGCTCATCAAATCGCTTACTGAAGAAAATATTTTTGTATCACCATTGCGAGCTTCCCGCATTGCTTTGCGCGTAGTTTTATTGGGTATTTTAACATCAAACGGTAATCCCTCCTGCAAGGCAATTTGGCTAAAATAAATAGCAATCGCCTCAGAGGTAGAAATCCCCAGCTTGGTTAATATATCTTCTACTTGCATCTTTAATGATGGTTGGATACGAGCATGCACACTTGCGGTTTTTATGGTCATAGCGATTCTTTTTTTATGGTTGTGATAGCTAGGCTTAATGTAGCACGATAGCAATACATTGTCACGAACAAATAAAAAACAACATTTGTACAAATGTTGTTTTTGTTGTATAGTTAGGCGTGTAATTACATTTCGGGGTATTATCATGCGTTTATCTATAGAAGTAACTGAACAACAACATCAAAGGCTGAAAACCATGGCGGCTTTACGCCGTCAGAGTATTAAAGATTATGTTTTGAGTCATGTATTGCCAGACATAAATTCAGAAGCTGAGGCGTTGCTTCAGTTGGAGGAGTTACTTGCGACACGGATGAAAACTGCGCATGATGTGGTGGGCAAATCAGTGATGCAGATATTTGAGCAAACGCATCAGGAAATGCGCTAAGTTATGTTGCCTTATGAAATATCCGCTCTTGCACAGGAAGATATTAAGGAAATTGCTCGTTATACTATGAGCAGATGGGGTGAGGAGCAGTCTATTCGTTATGCAAAATCACTGGAAAAATGTTTTTGCGAAATTACAGATAAAACAGTTTCCTCTAAGAATTTCTCAAATAATTTTCCAGAAATATTAGTGACTTGGTGTCAGAAGCATTATGTTTTTTATATTTATCCAGCAGGTAAGCTTCCACTTATAATTGCTGTTTTACATGAGCGTATGGATATGTTGGCACGGCTTAAAAGGCGGTTGGGGTGATTTTCAAAGCAGATTGCGGCGCATCAGAAAATGCATAATTTACACTAAAATTGTAACCAATCTGTAACAAACCGCCCCTATATTCCCCCACGCAATTGTATATCTCAACAAAAATCCATAAAGCTTATTAGCTTTTGGGCGAGGTATCTTTACCCATGGGTTATGCTTTTGCAAAATATAGTAGTTTTTACATTACTTTTACTTAGGTCAGAGGGCCTTAATTATGGCATATTCACCTGTTGTAGCAAGAAGTTGGGCGAAAGAAGAATCTGATGCGACAAAATATGTGTTAGCTAATTTATTTGGCTGGGCAGATTTTTATCAAACGGATTTTGCTGTAAAAAACACAACACCTGCCGAAGAAGTTCGGCAGCTTGCTGACGAATTTCGTCTGGCATTGTCTCGAACAAAACTCGGTATAAATTTTGCTCATGACATTGGTAAAATCTATGATGGAGTACACATGACCCTTGAAAATGATGCTGATGCATGTGCAACAGCACATATATTGGTTTCTAAAGATGGTGGTGATGTTACTTACGTTCTGAGTTATGCGCAAGATGATGAAGTCACTTGCAAAGAATTTTACGATTCTGTTAGTGGCAATCATCTTATGTACACGGTCAACACCACAAACATCTCATTGATTGAGCCGTTTGTAGAGTTGGCAGCAAAGTTTTCCGAAGAAAAAGGCAAATTTATTGAGTGGTTTGTAGATAAAGAAGCCAAATCTGAAGCGGAAAGTTTGCTTTTAGAGAAAATTGACGCCTCTTTGGATGCAATGCAGATGGAAACATCTGATATAGAGGATTTTGATATTTACAATTCTCTGCTTATCACCAAGTCTAGTACTGCAAGGCTTGCCGTGGCTAAACTCATTGGATACTATGAATATTTCCGTGCAGGAAAGCTGATATTCAAAACTAACGGTGAAATTTGCTATGAGCCAGCCGAGTACAACTATGACTTGGATCAGTTCTTTGCCAACATAATCGGAATCGCAGAAATTCTATCGTTAGATCCGTCTAACGTAGAAAAATGTGAAAAAATAATCCAAGCTACTATGGATTATAACCGAGAATGTGAAGGTGATTATGATGGCAATGATTATATCAAAGCAGTAAATGCCATTAAAGCGTTAATGTAGTTTTTTATACTGGGGAGCAAAACATCGCTCCCCAGTTTGTTAACTAACCCTAAGCCGCCTTCGTCATACCCGTCAAATTTCCCACCACATATTGCAAGATTCCGCCTGCTTCGTAGTAAGCAACTTCGTCCACCGTATCAATGTGGCAAAGGAGCGTAGTTTTTTCCACGGTTCCATCTTTGCGGGTGATGTGGTGGGTGAGTCTGTGACGCAGATATTTGCGGATGCACATCAGAAAATGCATAATTCACACTAAAATTGTAACCAATCTGTAACAAACCATAAATATGTTCCCCACACAGTTTTGGCAATTGTAATAAAAGTTTAACATCATCTAATGATGTTTTGTGTTAGATTTAATTTGTTACTAGCTTGTTTGAATAAAAATTTAAGCAAAGCGTATAGAATGGATTTCTGTTTGAAGTGATGTGCCACTTGATTTTAGTGGTGCTTTATAGGGAAAACTAACCTATTGGAGCAAAAAAAATGAGCGAACAAAACAAAGATATGCAATTTTCATTAGCAGTACTAGACCTACTGCTTGGTGCGAAAGTAGTAGAGGATGGCATAAGTCTCAAAGACGGGACTTATATAGTCAAATTCGATCGACCATCTGGGTCGAAGTGGTTTTTAAACTATTCTTTGGCTCAGGAGATAATAGCTGAGCTGAAGGGTCCACAAGCTATTAAACAGCTAAATGAAAGGCTGTTTTTTAATTACTATTCGCCCATGAAGGACGAGTTGAGCGAAGGTTGTATTAACATGATGGGATATCAAATCGCATCTATTGATCCTACTATTGTTAATGGGATAAACATAACGGTAAATTTAATGCCGTTATACTTTTCCCTCAAAAAAATACTTGATGAGTATCATCAGGATGATGATGCTCAGTAAGTAATGAAAACGGGAGCGAGGCAAAACAAGCCTGGCTCCCGTTTTCATATAAGCAGCGTATTGATTAGGCAGCCTTCGTCATACCCGTCAAATTCCCCACCACATATTGCAAGATGCCGCCTGCTTCGTAGTAAGCAACTTCGTCCACGGTATCAATGCGGCAAAGTAGTGTAGTTTTTTCCACTGAACCATCTTTGCGCGTAATTTGGCAAGTTACATCCATGTGCGGAGTGATTTTGCCTTCTAAACCTAGCAAGCTGATGGTTTCGGTGCCGTCTAGTTTCAAGCTTTGGCGAGTTGCACCATCTTTGAAAACTAGTGGCATAATGCCCATGCCTACCAAGTTGGAGCGGTGAATGCGCTCAAAGCTTTCGGCGATTACGGCTTTTACGCCTAGTAAGCAAGTTCCTTTAGCTGCCCAGTCACGTGATGAACCCGTGCCATATTCTTTGCCAGCGAAAATAACTAGCGGTGTGCCCGTAGCTTTATAGCGCTCAGCAGCATCGAAAATTGCCATAACTTCACCAGATGGAATGTAAGTAGTTACGCCCCCTTCGGTTCCCGGAGCCATTTCGTTTTTGATGCGGATATTGGCGAAAGTGCCGCGCATCATCACATCATGGCTACCACGACGTGCGCCGTAGGAGTTGAAATCTTTGCGTTCTACGCCATGTGCTTCTAGGTATTTTGCAGCCGGAGTGCCCGCGGCAATGTTACCAGCAGGGGAGATATGGTCGGTAGTGATAGAATCACCTAATAATGCCAAGATGTTAGCACCAATGATATTACCCACAGTAGCAGTTACACCGCCAGTGAAATAAGGTGGGTGCTGCACGTATGTGCTGTTTGCATCCCATTCATAAATATCACCTTTGGTGGTTTTAACTGCTTGCCAGTATTTATCCCCGGCGAAAACATTAGAATATTTTTCAATAAACATCTCACGAGTTAAACAAGTTGCCAAAGTATCCGCAATTTCTTTATTTGTAGGCCAGATGTCTTTTAAATATACTGGTTTGCCGTCTTTGCTGGTGCCGATTACATCTTTGGTGATGTCAATTTTAGTGTTCCCCGCAATTGCATAAGCTACTACAAGCAAAGGAGATGCCAAATAGTTAGCTTTTACCAATGGATGCACGCGACCTTCAAAGTTACGATTTCCTGAAATTACTGAACATACTACTAAGCCATTATCTTTCACCGCTTTTTCAATGGGTGCTTTTAGTGGGCCAGAGTTACCAATACAAGTGGTGCAACCATAACCAACCAGGTTAAAGCCGAGTGCATCTAAATCTTGTTGCAAGCCGGCTTTTTCCAAATATTCAGTTACTACTTTAGATCCGGGTGCCAGCGAGGTTTTCACCCAAGGTTTGCTGGTTAAGCCCAGTGCACGCGCTTTTTTGGCAACTAAACCTGCGCCAATTAATACGCTGGGGTTAGAAGTGTTGGTACAGCTGGTAATTGCCGCAATTACCACGTCACCATTGCCGACATCATGCCCTAAACCTTCAGCTGGGATGCGTAAATCAGCGGCAGTTTTGGCAGTGTTCAAACCATCGAATGAATCATTATAAGAAGCAGGAACATCACGCAATACGATGCGGTCTTGCGGACGTTTTGGCCCGGCAACGCAAGCTTCAACTGTGCCCATATCCAGCTCTAAAGTATCGGTGAACACGATTTGTGAACCATCTCCTTCGCGCCATAATCCTTGTTCTTTGGCGTAAAGTTCCACTAGTTTAATGCGTGCTTCATCCCGACCAGTTAAGGTTAAATAACGGATGGTTTCTTCATCAATTGGGAAAATACCACAAGTTGCACCATATTCCGGCGCCATGTTGGCAATGGTTGCGCGGTCTGCCAAAGGTAAATCCGCTAGGCCAGAGCCATAAAATTCTACGAATTTTCCTACTACGCCTTTTTTGCGTAACATTTGGGTTACGGTTAAAACTAAATCCGTTGCAGTAGTGCCTTCGGGAAGTTTCCCTGTAAGTTTAAAGCCAATTACATCAGGGATTAACATTGATACTGGTTGACCAAGCATCGCAGCTTCTGCCTCAATACCGCCTACACCCCAGCCCAATACGCCCATACCATTTACCATGGTGGTGTGGCTATCTGTACCCACTAGAGTATCAGGATAAGCCGTAGTTTCGCCGTTTTCATCTTTCGTCCACACCACTTGCGCTAAATATTCCAAATTAACTTGGTGGCAAATACCAGTACCAGGGGGCACAGCGCGGAAATTGTCAAACGCTTGCTGACCCCAACGTAGGAACTCATAACGCTCGCGGTTACGTTCCATCTCTAATTTCATATTTTCTTCATAAGCCGCACCAGTGCCGTAATTATCCACCATTACTGAATGGTCAATCACCAAATCTACGGGCGAAAGTGGGTTAATCATTTTTGGGTCTTTCCCAGCTTTTACCACGGCTGCGCGCATGGTTGCCAAATCTACCACGGCAGGAACACCGGTGAAATCCTGCATCAAAACCCGCGCTGGGCGATAAGCAATTTCCCGGGGATTGGTTTTTTGTTTTAGCCATTCAGCAAAAGAGCTAACATCTTGCTTAGAAACAGTTTTTCCATCTTCATAACGCAATAGATTCTCAAATAATATTTTTAGTGAGAAAGGAAGTTTTTTTAAATCAATCCCAATTTTTTCCGCAGCTTTAGGCAGAGAATAATAAACATATTCTTTGCCAGCAGCAGAAAGCTTAGATTTAGAATTGAAACTATTGGTGCTAGAAGTCATAAATGTGCCCTTGAATGATAGTTTTAAAAATATATACCGTAGCTACTTTTACGCGAGTATGGTTAAATTTTCGTAAATGGGGAGGAGTTTTTTTGTTATATGCACAATAAATTTTTGTAAATTGAGTGTAAAGTTATATAACAGTGGTTTAAATGGGTGATGTATCCGTTGTCATACCGCCGCAGGGCGGTATCCACGCCAAGCAATTGGCTCATACGCTAGTTGATAGGCATGGATACCGCCCTGCGGCGGTATGACAACAGATAGTTTTGTGCAATAAAATATTTTTATTCAATATTATGATTGTTATTAAATGCAGTGTTGTTTCGTGTAAAAAAAGAAAGAAAAAATTATGAAATCGAAAAAAATGCCTAATCCAGACAAACCTCTAACCACTGCGGAATTCAAAAGCATGAAGTGGAGGCATGGTTTAGATGGCTTAGCCTCAATCATTGGTGAGGAAAATGTAACGCCTTTACGTGCAAGAGGCAGACCCATAGCAACTGAACCAAAAACCCCTGTAAATCTACGCTTAGATGCACATATAGTAAGGCATTTTCGCGCCATGGGCAAAGGCTGGCAAACGAAGCTCAATGATTTTTTAAGTAAATCTTTGGAGCAAGGGTTGGTGTAGGTTTTTTTTAAGTATAACCTGTATTAGTGATTATATTTTCGTAATGTGTCGGATTGTTGGATTGCACATTACATTGTATGTACCCCCAATGGATTCATACATTAAATATATTGCTAGACATACATTATTTGCTCTTTTAGCAGCATGCCATCATAACACCAAAAACCACCCCCCTACTTCCTCGGCGCTGCGGCTCTGTTCAGACGGTCGTTTATTGCGATGCCTAGTTCTTTGTGGGGGATGGGGGCTACGGCTATTGCGCTGTATATATTGCTATCTAATTGGCGTAAATATGCAAATAAATTGGCGGCGGCTTCTTTTAAATCACCCGTAGGGCTTAAATTTAGATTGCCGTCTATTTTGCCAAATCCTAATAATGCTTCGCCAACATTGCCGGATTGTGCATTTAAGCGCACAGGAATATTAGGTGCATAATGGCTAGTTAACATTCCGGGGGCAATTATTTTTGGTGCTTGGGTTGGACTTGCTATTTGCTCGGCACTTGCTAGCTCTTTACTTGCTGGGATTATTGCTTGCAACATTTCTATAGTTATGGAACCAGGGCGCAATATGACTGGGACTTCGGCTGTGCAATCAATAATGGTGGATTCTACCCCCAATTCACAATCGCCTCCGTCTAGTATAATTGATAATTCTAATTCTTCTGCCACATGAATTGCACAAGTGGGACTGATGCGTCCTGAGCGATTGGCGCTGGGTGCTGCCAAGGGAGCAGAAAATTTATTTAGCAGTTTTTGTGCTACAGGATGGGCAGGAACTCGTAAAGCAATGCTTGGCAAGCCGGCACTGGCTAATAAAGAAATTGGGCAATTATCACGGCGAGGAACTACCATTGTTAATGGACCTGGCCAAAATATTTCCGCTAGTTTTTTTGCCCATAGAGGAAATATAGCCAACTCATAAGCTTGATTAAAATTGGCTGTATGGATAATCAACGGATTAAAGCTAGGGCGTCCTTTTAGCGCGAATATTTCGGCTATTGCATGGTCATTACAAGCATCTCCAGCTAGTCCATAAACGGTTTCTGTCGGCATAGCGACCAACCCTCCAACACGGAGAGTTGCACATGCCTTGGAAATATTTTCTTCGTTGGGTGATAAAATTTGCTTCGCGGTCATTGACAATATATAGATGTGAGTTGTAGTATGCAAACAAGATGGTGTGTTAATCACACCGTATATCGCTATTCTAGGGGAAATTTCATGGTTGGTCAAAAGGTCATCACCATTGCGCAGCAAAAAGGTGGAGCAGGCAAAACTACTATTGCCGCGCATTTAGGCGTTGCCCTAGTTCAGCGTGGTTTGCGCGTAGCAATGATAGATATTGACCCACAGGGTAGCTTAACCCATTGGCATCGCATTCGCGAAGAGCGTTTTGGGGAGGGTTATACAGGCATACATTTTAGTAGCTTGTCAGGCTGGCGAGTGGGAACGGAAGTTTCGCGTTTGCGTCCACATTTTGACATTATTTTAATCGACAGTCCTCCGCATGTGGAAACTGAGGCACGCACGGCAATTCGTAACGCCGATTTAATTATAATTCCCGTGCAACCAAGCCCAACGGATTTATGGGCAACTAAAGCAACTGTAGATATTGCAAAAGCAGAAAAAGTTCCTTTATTGACAGTACTTAATCGCGTTAATTCCAAATCGCGTTTATATGATATTATTCGCCGTGAATTGCACGATGTATCACATAGCATCTTAAGCAATCGCATAATTTTTGCTGCCGCGATGATGGATGGTTTTGGAGTGACAGAATTAGAACCCAACGGACAAGCATCGTTGGAAATTAAAGATTTAGCCCGTGAAGCACTAAAAATGTTGCCTAAGGAAGCGAATAAGAATTTTAGCAATGTGAGAACTGCTGAAAATTCTAAGAGTTTGGCGATGGCTTAATGATGATTATGAAAATATAATCAGCGCTATTCTACACGACAGTACCGTTAATATTGTGAAGCCGTTGAAAAACAATATTTATTTCTCAAAACCACACACTCTCCGTCGTCATTCCCGTGCAGACGCACTA
>DIUV01000019.1:42351-64827 GCA_002423155.1 Alphaproteobacteria bacterium UBA6149 | reverse complement strand
GTTGGGGTTTTTTAGGGGCGACTAACCTAAGCTGGTATAACGCGGATATTTTGGTGGATAAAAATTAGTTTTAGAATTGCCGCCTGATTGCTTGACTTTTGCTGGTTAAATTGACAATATTTTCCAATGAAAAGAATGTTTAAGGGAAAAATAATGCGGCAAGCAAATATAATATTTTTATTAGCTGGTACCGTGTTGATTTCCAGCGTCAGCATTGCCGCTGCCCAATCTGAAAATCCCTACCTAAAACGGCAGCAAGAATTAGCGCGGCAGCGTTTTAAAAAAAATCACCCTGAAGCACCCAATTATCATGCTGCTAGTCCGAGAGCTACTAGTTCGGGGAAATTTTTTCAGGAGCGCAATGTGCGGAGTGTGTCACCCGCCAAAACAACTAAAGCAGCAGTTTCTAGACCTGAATATACAAAGCCGATACAGCCTGCGGCAACTATAGAGGCACCTAAAGCTACCTCACGCCCGCAAGAAATAATCTCACCATCAATGCAAGCAGCGGGGCAACGTAAAGCACCAGCGGAGCAAATGTTAGAAGATGCTCCGATTGGTCAGAATAATTCCCCCAATATATATAATAATCTTGATGTGCAAAAAGAGGCACAAAAGCCCGCCGAATTTGATGCTCCCCCGCCCAATAAAAATCTGCCCCTAAATAATAACGCTAATAATAATGCTAATAATAATGGCGGCATTAACCCTGCGGCATATAAGACCGTTGCTCCAAAACCATCACCACGCCGTGATAATTCTCTGCGGATTTCTACTGGCGGCAGAAGAGATAATCTGGATTGGAATATTGCGTCCGACGCTTCGGGCACGGCGACTCCCAATATTTTGTCGGAATTAAAATGGCGCAAGCTTAATATTATGCAAGTGCAAGCGGAAGCCGCAGGCAGCATCCCCAAAGATGCAGATTATATTGGAGGCATTCATGGAGAGGCTTCCGCTTATACAGGTGTAATTCTTGCTGGAGATAATCAGGACTCGGATTATTTTGGCAATAACCGTACCGACGAATTTTCGCGCTCTAATAATGATGCCGGCAAAGGACATGTACGCGGATTCTCCTCGGGATTGGGTTACGAATTTGATACGGATGTTATGCATGCTTCTGTGCCCAATTTACATAGTTCTATCATTCCTTTAGTTGGCTATAGTTGGCAGCGTTTATATTTACACATGCAAGATGGCAAACAAACAATTGCTTCGGAAGATACTCCACCTTTGGGAGAATTTGCTGGGTTAAATAGTAATTATCGAGCAACTTGGCATGGTCCATTTTTAGGAGTAAAATTAAAGGCGGATTATTTCCCCCATAATTTTGGCTTACGCACCCAATATAGTTTTGCTAAATATAACGGGGCAGCAGATTGGAATCTGCGCGGAGATTTTATGCATCCGAAAAGTTTTGCTCATCAAGCGGATGGGCGAGGAACTTTATTTCAGTTAGATTATAGTTATGCGTTAAGTGATAATACCGAGATTTTTGCCTTGGCAAGTCGGCAAGCTTGGGTCACAGACGCAGGAACTGACACGGTTTATTTTGCGGATGAAACCACCGTAACTAATCGTTTAAATAAAGTAAATTGGAATTCACAGAATTATCTAATGGGCGTAGCCGCGCATTGGTAAGCTGATTTTAGGGTAAAACAAATTTTTTAACAAAGGGAGGAAATAATGGCTAAAATAACGGTAAAAACTCCATTGGTGGAACTTGATGGCGACGAGATGACGCGCATAATTTGGGCAGATATAAAAAAACAATTAATCCTGCCTTATTTGAACGTAGATTTGAAGTATTATGATCTGTCGATTGAAAATCGCGATGCCACCAATGATGAAGTAACTAAGCAGTCAGCTCTGGCGATAAAAGAATATGGGGTGGGCGTTAAATGTGCGACCATTACTCCCGATGAGGCGCGAGTGGCGGAGTTTGGTTTAAAACAAATGTGGAAGTCGCCGAATGGCACTATTCGCAATATTTTGGACGGAACTATTTTCCGTGAACCAATTATTTGCAGCAATATTCCTAAATATGTGCCTGGTTGGAAAAAACCAATTGTCGTGGGTCGTCATGCTTTTGGTGATCAATATCGTGCAACTGATTTGTTGGTTAATGGTAAAGGCAAGCTTACGCTTACTTTCACTCCTGAGTCTGGAGCACCGCAGCAACATGAAGTTTTTGACTTCCCCAGTTCAGGCGTGGCTATGGCTATGTATAATCTCGATGAATCAATCGAAGGTTTCGCCCGCGCTTGCTTTAATTATGGTTTGGCTCGTGAATTGCCAGTTTATCATTCGACTAAAAACACGATTTTGAAAAAATATGATGGTCGTTTCAAAGATATTTTCCAACAAGTATTTGAAGGTGAGTTCGCGCAAAAATATAAAAATGCAGGTTTGGAATATGAACACCGCCTGATTGATGATTTGGTAGCTTATGCGATTAAATCCGAAGGTGGGTTTGTCTGGGCATGCAAAAACTATGATGGGGATGTACAGTCGGATGTAGTTGCACAAGGATTTGGTTCTTTGGGTCTGATGACTTCGGTGCTAATCACCCCCGATGGCAATACGGTAGAAACCGAAGCCGCGCATGGTACTGTAACTCGCCATTTCCGCCAACATCAACAAGGATTACCCACTTCGACCAACCCGATAGCAACCATTTTTGCGTGGACAGGTGCTTTGCGTTACCGCGCAAAATTTGATAATAGTGTGGATGTGGAGGCCTTTGCGGATGCGTTAGAGCAAGCTTGTGTAGAAACCGTAGAGGCTGGTTACATGACCAAAGATTTAGCCGCCTTGGTGGGCAAAGAGCAAGCTTGGCTGACCACCACCGATTTCTTAAATAGGGTACGGGATTTTTTGGACCATAAAATGGGCAACAAACTTGCTGCTTAAATTTATTTTTGGCAAAACAAGGCCTTTTCTCCTCTGCTGGGGAAGAGCCTTGTTCTTGCTGTGTTTTTTAAATTTTTCTGCGTTTGCACAAACTATTGTCGGAGTTCCCCAAATAATAGATGGAGATTCTTTGCTAATTAATCGGCAAGAGATTCGTTTGCAGGGGGTTGATGCGGTGGAATATCATCAAGATTGTCAGAATGTTGATAATAGTTCATGGAATTGCGGAAAGATTGCGCGTAGCGAATTGGAAGAACATATTGCTAGTAAAGAGGTGAATTGCGAAAGTTCACAGTTTGACAATTATAAACGCGCACTTGCTGTTTGCAAAATAAATGATGAATCGCTCAATGATTGGCTGGTTCGTTCGGGCTGGGCTTTAGCTTATCGTCATTATTCAAAAGAATATGTTTCTGCAGAACTTGAGGCAAAATATCATAAACGAGGAATTTGGAAAGGGCGGTTTCAAAAGCCATGGATTTGGCGACGAGAAAACCCCCGATGATTAAAAAGCGCGTGCATGTTTTTAGAAGAAATATAAAATGTCCAAACCAGTAAATGTAGTTGAACTAAGACAATTTTATTTGTCCGCATTGGGAAAAATTGCCGCACGTCCTTTGCGCCGTGCATTGCGTGATTATTGGGCGGAAGCTTCGCAAGATCATTTGGTTACTTTAGGCTTTGTTTTGCCTTATATTGAAAGTTTTCCTAAAAATTGTGTGTGGGATGTTTCTTTGATGTTGGCACGCCAAGGTGCCATTTATTGGCCGCCTGAGGGGCATAATCGTACGGTGCTTACGCGGGGGGGGCTGTTGCCGTTACCGAATGGGCAGACCAATCGGATATTAGTTATTCATGCTTTGGAATATTCACAAAATCCAGCGGAATTAATCAAGGAATTATGGCGGATTTTGGTTCCGGGGGGGCGAGTTTTGTTGGTGGTGCCGAATCGCCGGAGTCTGTGGGCGCAGGCGGAAGGTACGCCGTTTTCCAGTGGGCAACCTTATTCTTTGCCGCAATTATATCAATTGGTGACAGAGCAAGGGTTTACCTTGGTAAAATCTAGCACCAGCTTGTTTGCTCCGCCCTTACAATCACGTTTTTTCCAACGATTGGCTCCTTTTTTTGAATGTGTAGGCAAAATTTTCCTGCCCCACTTTGGTGGAGTTTTGTTGCTGGAAGTGGAAAAACAAATTTATGCCGCGATTCCTGAGCCTGTTTGTCCGCCATGGTTAGCCAACCCAGTTAGAGTAACCAGTTCTACGGTTACGGTTAGACGACCTTCTACATCAGTAAATTTCTCAGAATAAATTTCTGCAACCAGTTGGAGGAATCTTTTTGATAAAGGATTGCTGGAGCGTTCATGCATAATATTTTTTTCGCCGCCCATACGCAAATCCTGCAAGATTGTATAAAAATCCGGGTACGAAATAGTAAGAATCTCGCTATCGGCAACGGGTAAGGCAAAATTGGCGCGTTGTAGCAGGCTGGCAGCATCACGAATATCGGGGAAAGGGATGATGCGTGGAGATATGCCGCCGTAAATTTTTTCTTCTGCGAGCATAAAACATTCACGCAATTCCCATAAGGTCTGGGTACCGGGAAGCACCGCTAAAAATAATCCTTCAGGTTTTAATATGCGGTGGCATTGAATCAAAGTACCAGGCAAATCATTCACCCAATGCAGACTTAAGCCGCTTAAGATTATATCAAAACTTTGCGGAGCAAAGGGTAGGAATTCTTCATCACAAACCAGATGTGGGTGGAATTTTTCAGCTAAATCGCTGCGAAAACATTTTTCTATTTTTTTATTGTGCAAGGTTGCGCAGGAAATTTCTCCTGCATGCGCACCTAAATCTAACCCGAGGGGAAAAGTTCTTTGTAAATCTTCCAAACGATCGGCAAGTCTTTCGCTGGCGGCAATTTTTAGGAAATTTAATTCATCCCACGCCATACTCGCATGATTGCGATTTTTTATCAACAACTTACGATTAAAGAGAATATTTGCATTTTTCATTGCACCATCATAATCTAAAGATATGCAAAAAATGAACTTATTTTTAGAAATAGCCCAAAATTTCTTTAAAAAGATATTTTATCTGATTTATCCTCCGCTTTGCCCCTGTTGTCGTAAAACGAGCGAGGTGAATAATACATTATGCAAAACCTGTTTTGCTAATCTACGTTTTATCACGCCGCCTTTTTGTGCGCGTTGTGGCTTGCCGTTTGAATATGATTTTGGCTTCGGCGCTATTTGTTTGGAATGTACGCAAAACTTGCCTTATTATAATTTGGCACGCGCCGTATTTGCTTATGATGATAATTCTCGCCCCTTAGTAACGCGGCTTAAATATGCAGATGCCACGCATTTGGTAGGATTTTTAAGTAGATTAATGCAAGCGCATGGCAATGATGTTTTGCAAAATGCCGATTTATTAATCCCCGTGCCCCTACATTGGCGCAGGATAATCTGGCGTAGATATAATCAAGCAGCTTTGTTGGCGCAGGGCTTGTCGCGCTTGACCAATATCCCGGTTGCGCTGACCTTATTAAAGCGCGTACGCGCCACTCCCCCACAAACAGGTTTGTCACGCGCAGGTCGCCAGCGCAATGTTCGCGCTGCATTCGCAATTGACCCGAGGCAACTAATTGATATAAAGGGAAAGATAATTGTCTTGGTGGATGATGTAATGACGACCGGATCCACCATAGAAGCCTGCTCACGCCTATTATTACGCAAAGGAGCTTTAGAAATACGCGTTTTGACTATAGCCAGACGCTTATCTGTTAGCTAGACTAGACTTTATAAATAAAGAAATATTATGAAAAAGAATTTTTGCAAAGTTGCCTGTGTTCAAATAACCGCCACCAATGATATGGCGGACAATTGCGCTGCCATAAATCATTGGGTAGAAAAAGCTTGTTTGCAAGGGGCGGAGTTGATTGCCCTGCCCGAGAATGCTTTTATGATGCGGGCATCTGATAAAGACCAGCCCGCTTTGCTGAATGAGCAGGAACATCAAGGAATTTTGCTTTGTCAGGAATTGGCACGTAAATTTAATTGTTATATTTTAATTGGTTCAGTGTTCGCCCCTTCGGGGATAATTTGTCCTGATAGTGGCTGTGCCAAATATTATAATCGCTCGCTCTTTATTGATGACCAGGGGGAAATTATTGCGCGTTATGATAAAATTCATCTGTTTGATGCACATTTAGCACCGGGAGAGCTTTATCGCGAGTCGGCGCGAGTAGTGGCAGGGCGGCAGGTTACTTGTGTGGACACGCCCTGGGGAATTTTAGGTTTGGCAATTTGTTATGATGTGCGTTTTGCGCATTTGTTTCGTGATTTAGCTAAGGCAGGTGCGGTTATGCTGGCAGTACCGGCAGCTTTTGCCCAGCATACGGGGCAGGCGCATTGGCATGTTTTATTACGCGCGCGCGCGATTGAAACGGGGAGTTTTGTAATTGCTCCGGGACAATGTGGCGAGCATCCGGGAGGGCGGAAAACTTTTGGACATTCCATGATTATTGACCCATGGGGAGTGGTACTGGCAGAAGCAGGAAATGAACCTGGAATAATTATGGCAGATTTAGATTTGGAAAGGGTAACCCAAATTCGTGCGATGTTGCCTTGTTTGCAGCATGATCGTGATTATCTGCGCCCACCTGAGTATATAATATGATTTCAAGCATGATACCATTGCGCTATTATCCCTTCTTGGCAGGCGGATTGTCAGGAATATTATTCTCGCTGACTATTTCGGGAGCATTATCAGGATTTCTGGTGTGGTTCTTGCCGATGTTGCCAATATTCTTAGCAGGATTCCGCTTTGGCTTTCAAGCGGTTATTCAGGCAATTGCGCTGGGGGCAACCACAGTATTATTACTAACGGGAAGTGCGAGTTTATTATTATATATGATTTTCCCTGCCACCAGCGCTGGGTTGCTCTCTTGGTGTTTTTTGCAATTAGCTCTAGTACCTAATGCGGGGTTAATCTGGTATCCCGTTGGGCGGGCGCTTAGTTTGTTGGTGGTTTATCTGGCAGCAGTATTTTTGGCAGCTGGTATGGTGGCGCTTCAACATAAAAGCGGTGGTTTGGCGGCGGCTTTGCAACAGGGTATGAGTATTGAGGCGAAGGGGCTTGATAGTGACCTGAAATTGCAGGTGGAAGAATTAACCCAGAATTTTGGCTTTATTATTTATGCGTTGATTTTATGGGTGTGGGTTATTTTTAGCTATGCCACGGCAATTTTGGCTAGTTTTGCTTGTATGGGCACGCGCGGATCTTTTCGTCAGGGTTTACGTTTGCAGCCATTTTTACCGCCGATAATTTTATGGCCATTATTATTAGCAACCGCGATTCCTATGTTTGCTAGCAATCCCAATATTGCCATTGTGGGCAAGGCACTGTTTTTATTGCTATTATTGCCATGGTTTTTAGCAGGAGCGGCGCATATCCATGCGGTGTTGCGCCAATCGCCGCAAGGAAAGAACTGGTTGTTTGCTTTTTATATTTTATTATTCATCGGACAATGGCCGAGTTTGTTGATGGTGACTTTGTATGGAATGTATTGTCAAATAAGAATATATATAAAGCTTGCCAAATAATAAAAAATTCTATAATCTGCTCCCCTTTTAAAATATTTATTACACTTTGAGGAAAATCATGGAAGTTATCTTGCTGGAAAAAATTACCCGCTTAGGTGGTGTAGGTGATGTGGTAAAAGTTCGCGATGGTTATGGACGGAATTTTCTAATTCCCCAGAGCAAAGCAATGCGTGCAACTAAAGCAAATGTTGCCGAGTTTGAAGCTAAACGCGAATCTTTAGTTAAGTATAACGAGCAAATGCGCGTTAAAGCCGAAGCAGATTCTAAAGCGTTTGAAAATATCAGCGTGAAAATTGTTCGCCAAGCGAGCGAAGATGGCAAATTATTTGGTTCGGTTACCGTGCGTGACGTGGCGACTGCTTTGGAAGCGGCTGGTCATAATATTGAACGCCGTTGTATTGATCTTAACTCTACCGTTAAAACTTTAGGTCGTTACAAAGTTAGCGTTTCTTTGCACCCCGAAGTGCGCGTTAATGTAAACGTAGATGTGGTACGTACTTTGGAAACGCCAGTACATATTGAAGAAGAAGTAGTGAGCAACGAAGAAAACGTAGCCTAGTTTTTTAAGTTAAAAATTCTATCCTAAAAGCAATTCTCTCCGTCGTCATTCCCGTGTAGACGGGAATCTCTTTCAACCAAAACGAAACACCAACAGGTAGAAAAAGAGATTCCCGTCTGCACGGGAATTGACGACGGAGAGATGGCGGCTTTATTGTTATATTTCACCATATTAATGGTGCTGTTGTGTAAGATAAAACAAATAATCCAGCCCCTTTAACGGGGCTTTTTTTGTGGAAAATATTAATAAGCTGCGAATGGCTCAGATACTTGTTTTAATTGATTGATACGCCCTTGCAATTCTTGAAAAGTAATTTGATTTTCAGGAATTTTAGGCTGAGCTTGGGGTTGGTTATAAACCAAGCTTGGGGCAGAGGGCATAACTGGCGCAACATTATCCCGTGCGCGTAAGTTCTGCAATTCTGCCTCAATATGTTGCATATAAACATTTTCATAATTATCGGTTTGTCCGGGAACAATAAATTTCAGCATATCCGCGTTTTCCACCAAGCGCACATTGCGTAATTCCGCGTAACGGGAATTTATTTCCTGAAAGCGTTGCTCGGGAGTTGGGTAACCGCCATTTTGGTTGTAAAAATCGCTATCAATCTGCAAACGCTCATGCGCATGGCTGACCTGATTGAAAAAATTATGCACGCGAGCCACCATAGTTTCGGGCGGGGTGCTTTGGTTAATCCCCAAGGAGTCATAAAGATTTTTACCATTTACGGCAAATTCGGGTAGATTAAGGGTGCGCAGCGCCTCTTCTTGCTGCGCTTGATTACCAATCATATATTGATCGGCTAATTCTTTGAGCGCTTTTAAGCGTAAGGAATCATCTTTGGCATTTAATTCTACTCGGTTAATTGCGTCTTGGCTTAATAATTGGGGGAATAATAAATGGTGCGCTTCGTGTTGCACCAGCCGCGCAAAAGCTTCTGCATCGCCTTTATAGGATAAAAATAGCTGATAAACTCCGCCAATTTGTTCCGGGTTGTTAGTGACATGGCGATGATAGCCGTAAGCATTTGAAGAGGGGTCGATCGTTTTCAAACTATGTTCGGGCGTAAAGGCAATTTCGGTGCCCAAACGAAATAAGGTTTCCTGCAAGGCTTGCGGCAGAAAAGACAATGCCGCGGCTACGTGTTTTTCCAAAGTTTGCGCATGTTCGGTTATTTGGAAATTGCCATTACAGCGCAGGCGTAACTCGCTGATTTTTTTGTTTACCCGTAAGTTTAATCCTTCTTGGGCAATTATTGCTGGGTCGTTGAGCAGCATATTTGGTTGTTCAATTGCTGTACGCCAATTTTTTACCAGATTTTCAGAGAATTGTTTTTCGGTTGCGTAGTTACTGAAATTTATAACTGCTTGCACCTCCGCCGCAGGAATTCCCAGAGCCACACCAAAATTGCTCAAATCATTACTTCGCGCTGAGTCTCTAAGTAAGGCGGTACCGTTACTGCCTAAATTCAACTCTTGAGCCAGATTACTAAGCAAAGAATCCACATCAATATGCTTACCCGCAATATCTAGCAAACTATTGCGACTACCAGCACGTTTTAATGCCATTTCGCTTAGTTGAATCAGCACAAAAGTTTTGTTGCAGGCTTCCTTAGTGGCAGCATCTTGCGGCTCAGGATGTAAGCGCTTATTAACATATTCACCCAAAGGATGTTGTTCACTTTGAATTTGTTTAGCAATATCAACATCAATCCCCATAGCTTGGGATTGTTGATAATTGGCAAATTGTTTATCTAAAGCGGCTTTTTGGGTGGCTAACGATGCCGGTAAAATCGTCGCAAAAGCTTTGGCAAGTGCCATAACATTTGGGCATTCAAAAAAACTCGGTTCGTCTAAACTATAAGATTCGGTAATTTTCCGGCGCAAATTTTCCTGTAATTCAGGAACCGGCATCAACTCGCGCGGATGCGCTAACAAATGCTCGTTAGAATCAATAAATGATCCTCCTTGCACATGTATGCGGTTATTTTCCAAAAACTTATAGCTATCAAACATTTTTGTTTTTTGCTTGTTGGTTAAAGATTTAGTTTAGCGTGAAATTACGCTGCTTTGTTCATTCACACCAGTTTCAGATTTTTTGTTTTCCATTTGATTTAATACGCGTGCAGACCATTGATTATGGGTTTGTGCGCTTAGTACTTGTTTAACTGCTCCAATAACTGCGGGAACAACTACGAGCGCTCCCGTAATCCATCGATTCGCTTTGGAATTAGCCATGTTTTTGTAAGATTTCATCATTTCTTTATCAGCAACTTCTTCGCCTTTTAAATGTGGCGGATCATTTGCCATAAGAACTTCGTAAGCTCCAGCTAAAAATGCTCCAGTTATAGCCCCAGCGCCACCCCCTTGTAACGCTGCAGCGGTTTCATTTATAGGATGCAAATTGTCGTAATCAATAAAGGTACTATCACCACCTACATTGCTGCGAATAATATTATCAGTCATTTGTTTTGTCCTTAATTATTTTTATTTTTAAATTTTTTTAGGTTACACTACACGTTAATTCTTTGTTTTTTTCTTCACACTCTCCGTCGTCATCCCCGCCTTGTGCGGGGATCTCGGGCTACAAATCTGGTCTTTTTTGTGTCCTAAGATCCCCGCACAAGGCGGGGATGACAACGGAGAGTATTGATATATAATATATTTATTTTATTAAAAATTTTTAGATAATATGAAGTTAATAGACAACATATAAGCTAAAAATATTACGTTATGATGACAAAAGTTCCTGCAAACGATATAAAGTTTCTAAGGCTTGCTTGGGGCTAAGATTGTCGGGGTTTGTTTTGGCTAATAGTTCTAAGGCTGGATTTTTTTCTGTTGGGCTTTCTGCCATTATTGGTACGGCATGGGAGAATAAAGGCAAGCTTTGGGTGCCGAGTAAATTTGCAGGCGCAGTGCGAGAATTTTCTAATATTTCTAGCAAAATTGTCGCACGTTTGAGTACGGGTTCGGGCAGTCCGGCTAGGCGAGCTACATGGATGCCATAAGAGCGATCCGCCGCGCCTGCGGCAACCTGGTGGAGAAAGATAACATTGCCTTTCCATTCTTTCACCCGCAAAGAATAGGTCGCCAGTGATTTTAGTTTTTCGGATAATTGGGTTAGTTCATGGTAATGGGTGGCGAATAATCCCCGGCAGCGAATTTGGTCATGCAAATGTTCCACCACTGCCCAGGCGATGGAAAGACCATCAAAAGTAGCGGTTCCGCGTCCGATTTCGTCGAGAATTACTAAAGAATCTTCGGTAGCTTGCGCTAAGATGGTGGCGGTTTCGACCATTTCCACCATGAAGGTAGAGCGCCCACGCGCCAAATCATCCGCCGCGCCTACGCGGCTGAAAACCCGGTCAATAATACCAATTTCGGCAGATTCTGCCGGGACAAAAGAGCCCATTTGCGCTAAAATACTGATGAGGGCATTTTGGCGTAAAAAAGTGCTTTTTCCCGCCATATTTGGGCCCGTAAGCAGCCATAATTTTTGCCCATCGCCGAGATTACAATCGTTTGATACAAAAGGAGTGGAAGTTTGGCGGCGCATGGACATTTCTACTACGGGATGCCTTCCGCCTTGGATGTTAAATTCTTTTCCCGTACTTATTTGGGGGCGTACATATCTTTCCGCCTCGGCTAGTTCCGCAAGCCCAGCGAGTACATCAAGTGTGGCAAGTGCGCGGGCGGCGGAGATTATATTTTCGGACTGTTCTTTGATTTTATCGAGTAATTTTTCAAAAATTTCTAACTCCAGTTTTAGAGCTTTAGCCGCAGCGCTGCCAATGCTGCGTTCGGTTTCGGCGAGTTCTACCGTGGTATAACGCAGGGCGTTTTTCATGCTTTGGCGGTGGATAAAACTATCTAAAACTTTTTTCTCATGTAAGGGAGTGATTTCAATGAAATAGCCGAGCACATTATTATGCACGATTTTTAGCGAAGAAATGCCCGTTTCCTGTGCCAATCGAGTTTGCATAGCGGCAATCAGGCGGCGAGATTCGTCACGCAACATACGAAATTCATCTAAGGCGCCATGATAATCGCTGGCGATAAAATTACCATCACGGGCGAATAAGGGCGCATCTTCTTTTAAAGCACGACCTAATTCGTAAGTGAGATTAGAATGTTCATGTAAAGCTGTGGAGAGGTTTTTTATATAAGGAGGCAACAGGCTTTCATTGAGCCCAAAAAATATTCCTTGAATTTTGGCACTGGCTTCGAGCCCTCTTTTAATTGCCAGCATATCCCGTGGGCCGCCCCGACCTAAACATAGGCGCGACAAAGCCCGCTCCATATCTGGGCAGCTGCGGAGTTGCTCGCGGATTTTGTCGCGAATATCCGCAGATTCCCTCAACCAACCCAACGCATCCAGGCGTTGATTAATCATATCCACATTGGTAAGCGGGCTACTCAGCCAACTAGCCAATAAACGCCCTCCTGCCGCGGTTACGCTATGGTCAATCGTATGTAGCAAGCTGCCGCGCCGTTCGCCGGATAAGGTGCTGGTTAGCTCCAGATTGCGCCGCGTGGCGGGATCCATCGCCAAATTACCCTGCTGGGATTGTTTTTTAGGAATATCCAAACGCGGCAGAGCATTTTTTTGGGTGAGTTCGATATAATCTATTAGCGCCCCGCAAGAAGAAATATCACTCAAAGTTAAACTGCCAAAAGAATCTAAGGCGGTGATATTATAAAAATTTTTCAGCCTCGTTTCCGCCCGCTTGGGGTGAAAGCTGCTGCTGGGTAAAAAGCTTAATTCATCGCGGAAATCTTCGAGTTTTTCTTTTAATTCGCAATAAATATTTTCATCAAGTAGGATTTCTCGGGCGCTTAGGCGGCTAATATCGGCGGCGAGTTTGTCGCACCCAGATTCCATCACCCCACATTCGCCCGTAGAAATATCCACCCAGGCAAGGCTGGCAGTGCCTGCTTGTTCGCTATAGCAGGTAAGGTAGTTAGAACGATTCGGGGCAAGGAGATTTTCTTCGGTGATGGTTCCCGGAGTGACAATTCGCACCACATCGCGCTTTACTACCGATTTGCTGCCGCGTTTTTTTGCTTCTGCAGGGTCTTCTAATTGTTCACAGACGGCGACTTTTTGCCCCCGAGCGATGAGTTTTTCTAAATATTGGTCAGCAGCATGGGCAGGAACGCCGCACATGGGGATAGGCTCGCCGCGATAAGAGCCGCGTTTGGTAAGAGCAATATCTAGCAGGCTTGAAGCTTTTATTGCATCTTCAAAAAATAACTCGTAAAAATCCCCCATGCGGTAAAATAATAAATAATCTGGATGGGTAGCTTTGAGGGCAAGATATTGCTGCATCCCAGGGGAAACATTTTCTTCTGATGGAGGTGTCATGGTTTCTTTAGAAGTTAATTTAATTATTGTTGTAATATAAAACAAAAGCGAAACAAAATGAAAATATTATTTATAACCTCTACTCGTATCGGGGATGCGGTATTATCTACGGGTATGTTAGTTTGGCTTTTGCAGCAATATCCAACCGCAAAAATCACCTTAGTTTGCGGCGAATTGCCCGCTCCGTTATTTAATGCTTTGCCGAATTTAGAGCGGATATATGCGGTGAAAAAGCGGCGTTATGGGCTGCATTTTGCGGCATTATGGCAGAAAATATTTTTTAATAATTGGGAAATGGTGGTGGATTTGCGCGGTTCCGCGCTGGCTTATTTGTTATGGGCAAAAAAACGCATTGTTTATCACTCTTCTAAGCGAGATACGCGGCACAAGGTAGAGCAATTAGCGGGCTTACTAGGTGTGAGCGCGTCAGAGGCTTCGCCATATTTATGGGTGAGCGAGCAGCAAGCTTTAAGGGCAGAAGAAATATTGTCCCAGACTACCAAAATATTTACTACCAAAATATTTTTTGCCCCCACAGCTAATTGGGATCAAAAAGAATGGCCAATTGAGCATTTTATTGAACTGAGCCAACTATTATTGCAAAAAAACCCTGATTTAGTATTGGTTATTTTATCCGCCGAGCATGAAAAAGAACGGGTCTTGCCACTGCTTGCCGCTTTGCCAGAAAAAAATTGTTTGAATTTGGCAGGCAATCTTCCCTTAGATTTAATTCCTGCCCTTTTGAAAAAAGCCGCTTTGTTTGTGGGTAATGACTCCGGCTTAATGCATATTTCCGCTGCATGTGGAACGAATACAATCGGGCTTTTTGGTCCAACTAATGCAGATGTTTATGGTGCCTGGGGGGAGAATTGTCAGGTTATCCGTTCAAAAGACAATACTATGCGCGGGATTAGTCCGAAAGAGGTGGCGGAAGTAGTTGTGAAAATTCTACCAGTTACATAAGTTTGCTTGAGAACTACCAGAAACTTTTAATTCCAGCTATAACAGCCGCAAGCAAGCCCAAGACACCCAAATAATTGTGAAATTTTGCTCTTTTTATCTTTCTTTCTATTGCTGGAACTGCATCTTCCAGTGTCGCCAGATTTTGTTGCAAAACTCCCAAACATTCATTGATAGCATCTAAATATTCTTCGCGGCTATCTCTTAAATTATTTGCATCTGAAATAGCTTTATTGGTTTCTCGTCTTGATTTCAAAATTTTTGAGTATTCTTCGCTAATTACATCGCTAACTATATCTTCGTTACCTTGAAATCTTTCTAAAAGAATATCTATCTTTTCCTTTATCATCAAAACAGGGATTTCTTTTGAGTCATATTTTGCTCGCTTGCAATGACGTTGAAACTTTTTTAAGTGCTCTTCGTCTTCGCTCACCAAATATTCAACTAAATGAGAAGCAGCATATCTCAGCTCATTTACTGCCCCTTGAGGCAGTTCATTCATCCAAATTTCACAGTCTTTAATTGATTTTTCGGCTGACTTAAAGTCAGCGTTAATCCTATCAAAGGATTCCTTTGTTACGGGCATTAAAAAGCCTCTTTAAATTTTTTAGATTTAAAGGGTTTCAACACTTTCTTTCTTAATTCATCAATTTCTTCTTTAGTTATGTAATTGCCTTTTTGGGCTAAAACATTTCCGCTGAAAAATCTTGATTGAATTTTTTTGAATTTTTGTTTTTCTAGTTTTGTAGAAAACATGTTAATCCTAATATTTTATGTAAAAACAATCATGAAGCATTAACTTTATATACATAATTGCTTTTTTACAAGGAGTTTGTTTATTAAAAGGTCAAATTCCCCAATATCCATAGTTGCAGCATTTTTTAACCTGTTGTAGGGTTACAGCTTGGAAATTTGAGGTAAATAATGTCAGAACGCTATAATTTTTTTGAATCGGAAGCCCATTGGCAAAAAATCTGGGCAGAGCGCGGAGTTTTTCGCGCCGTAGAAGATAAAACTCGCCCGAAATATTATGTTTTAGAAATGTTTCCCTATCCTTCGGGGAATATCCATATGGGGCATGTGCGTAATTATACGCTGGGGGATGTGGTAGCGCGTTATAAACGCATGCGCGGATTTAATGTGTTGCACCCCATGGGTTGGGATGCGTTTGGTCTTCCAGCGGAAAATGCGGCGATTCAAAATAACGTGCATCCCGCCGCGTGGACGCATAAGAATATTGCTACCATGCGTGAACAATTACGCTCAATTGGGCTATCTTATGATTGGGAACGTGAGATTGCTACTTGTGACCCCCAATATTATCAGCATGAACAAAAATTCTTCCTGAAAATGTTAAAATCAGGCTTGGCTTATCGCAAAGCTTCGGTGGTTAATTGGGACCCGGTAGATAATACGGTTCTAGCCAATGAACAAGTAGTAGATGGGCGCGGTTGGCGTTCGGGCGCCTTGGTGGAACGCCGCTTGCTTTCGCAATGGTTCTTACGCATCACTGATTTTGCGGATGATTTATTGGCTGGGTTAGACGAATTAAAGAACTGGCCGGACAAAGTACGGCTCATGCAGGAAAAATGGATTGGCAAATCTTTTGGCGCCAATATTTCTTTTGCGCTGGTGGATTCAGCGGAAAGCTTAGAAGTTTATACCACTCGACCTGATACTATTTTTGGCATGTCTTTTTGCGCAATTTCTTCTGAACATGCGTTAGCCAAAAAACTTGCCGAAACCAATGCGGATTTAAAAAACTTCTTACAAGAATGCTCACAACTAGGCACCAGCGAAGAGGCGATTGAAAAAGCCGAAAAGAAAGGCTTTGATACGGGATTACGTGTAAAACATCCGTTCTTAGATGCAACTTTTCCCGTTTATGTCGCTAATTTTGTACTGATGGATTATGGCTCAGGCGCCGTATTTGGCTGCCCAGCACATGACCAGCGCGATTTAGACTTTGCCCGTAAATATAATCTTTCCGTAACCCCGGTAATTGCCGATGGCGAACAGATACCAGAAATTACTAACGAGGCCTTTACCGAAAGCGGTATATTAGTAAACTCCGACTTTCTCAATGGTCTAACCAGCGAACAAGCGAAACAAGAAGTTATCTCCCGCTTAGAAAAACTGGGCATGGGCACAGCGAAAAAGAATTTCCGCCTACGCGATTGGGGAATTTCGCGGCAGCGTTATTGGGGCTGCCCGATACCTATAATTCATTGTGAAATTTGCGGCACCGTGCCAGTGCCCGAAAAACATCTGCCCGTAACCTTGCCGGAAGATGTTTCTTTTGACGCCCCCGGCAATCCCTTGGCGCATCATCCAACTTGGAAGCATATTAATTGCCCCGAATGTGGCAAACCAGCCACCAGAGAAACCGATACTTTTGATACTTTCTTTGAGTCTTCCTGGTATTTTGCCCGTTTTGCCTCACCTGAATCGCCGATTGGCATAGACAAAGACGCGGCAGATTATTGGCTGCCCGTAGATTGTTATATTGGCGGCGTAGAACATGCGGTGTTGCATTTGTTATACGCACGCTTTTTCACCCGTGCTTTAAAACATTGTGGTTACTTGTCAGTTGCCGAACCCTTCTCGCAACTACTAACCCAAGGAATGATCGGGCACGAGACTTATAAAGGCGAGGATGGTCGCTGGTTGTACCCCGAAGAAATTATCAAAAATAATTCTGGCGCTACTCATCAAGAAACGGGCGAAAAAGTTACTATTGGGCGCTCCGAAAAAATGAGTAAGTCTAAGAAAAACACCGTAGATCCGCGCCCAATTATGGAAAATTACGGAGCAGACACCGCACGTTTATTCATGCTTTCCGATTCTCCGCCTGAGCGCGATTTAGAATGGACGGATACCGGAATTGCTGGCGCTTGGCGTTATGTTAATCGCTTATGGTTGTTGCTGGAAGAAAATTTCTCGCTCATTCAAAACACCAGTCAAACGGAAGTTGCCGGGGAATTATTGGAAATCCGCAAAAAAATTCACCAAACCATCGCCATGGTAGGAGAAGATATTGAGCTTTTCCATTTCAACAAAGCCGTGGCACGCATTCGTGAATTAAGCAACGCGCTTATTTCTATGGATACCAAAAAAGAAGGCGCCGGCGCAGTGATGCGCGAAGGCTTAGAAGCACTCATCCATGTAATTTCCCCCTTCATGCCGCATTTAGCCGAAAGCATGTGGCAAAAATTGGGCAATCAGGATTTAGTAACTACCCGTAATTGGCCAACTGCCAATCCGGAGCTTTTAGTAGAAGATAAAGTGGTAATCGCCATCCAAGTTAATGGCAAGCTACGCGCCACGTTTGAAATGAGCAAAGATGCGGATAGTAAAATTGTTGAAAATACCGCCCTCCAGCATGATAAAATCATCCCCCTACTGGCAGGAAAAGCTTTGAAAAAAGTCGTGGTCGTACCGAATAGGATTGTCAATGTCGTGGTCGCCTAGTTGTTTTTATATATATCGTTTTTATATCTTTTTGTGCTTGGCATTGCCAGCTTGTGGTTTTACGCCAATTTATGGGCAAAACCAGAATAATGGTCATGCTCTGTCGGATGTGGTTATAAAAACTAAAGCCCCAAAACATGAAGGGCAGCTTTTACAAGCCGCATTAGAAGATGAGTTTAACGTTGCCCAGGCGAGTGATAAAAAATACTCGCTCGAGGTGGATTTACGCAAAGAATCCGTACCTATTCTCGTGCGTGATGATGGAACTGTGCAGCGTTACCGCGTAAATTTCATTTCCCCCTATATTTTGCGGAATATCACCACTGGGAAAATAATCCAACAAGGGCAAATCAGCAAAATGGTGGATTATGATGTCAGCGACGCCAACTACGCAACTTATGTTGCCTCAGAAGATAATCTCCGCCGCGGCATAACTGAACTGGCTCCGCTTTATGAGCACAGGATTGCCGCGATTTTGGCAAAAAATTTCTAATAGGGGAAGCATGTGAAAGACGGGGTAATAATTTTACATGGAATTTTACGGACGAATCGTAGCATGAAGAAGCTTAGCTCGCTTTTAGAAAAAAACGGCTATCAAACCCTAAATCTCAACTACCCCTCCACCAAACAAACTATTGAAGAAATTGCCCAACATCTACACCCACAAATTCATGAATTTGCCACAAAAACCTCCGGAAAAATCCATTTCGTCGGTTATTCCATGGGTGGCTTAGTAATTCGCGCCTATTTAAATCGTTTTTCTGTAGAGAGATTGGGACGCATTGTCATGCTGGCAACCCCCAATAATGGCAGCGAAATTGCGGATTTAGTCAAAAATCGCTGGTTCTTTCACAAAATTTATGGTCCTGCTGGTCAACAATTAGTCACCAAATTTGAAAATGCAGAAATTATTTTTGGGTCAGTGAATTATGAATTAGGCATCATCGCGGGCAATCGCTCAATTAATCCTATTTGTTCATTAGTAATCGGCAAACCTAGTGATGGTACGGTTTCTATCAACAGTACAAAACTTGACGGAATGAAAGACCATCTGGTTATTCCCTCCAGCCATACTTTTTTCCCGCGGAATAAGAAAGCTTTACTGCAAACGCTAAATTTTATTGAGAATGGTTCGTTCAACAAAAAACCCTAAAGGTAATAATTATGTTTTTTAAAAAATCTTTCCTACCGCTATTTATTACCCAATTCTTAGGTGCCTTTAACGATAATCTCTTAAAAAATGCTCTGGTTATGTTGGTGACTTACCGTATCGCGGTAGAACAACATCAAAATGCGCAAATTCTAGTCACCCTTGCGGCAGGCTTATTCATCCTACCTTTTTTCCTATTCTCCGCCACTGCCGGGCAATTTGCCGATAAATATGACCGCGCGCAGCTTACGCGCATAATTAAAATTGCCGAAATCCTCATCATGCTCTGCGCTAGCATTGGTTTTTACACCCAGCATATAAATTTCTTATTATTTTCCTTATTCTGCATGGGCACCCATTCCACCTTTTTTGGTCCCATAAAATACGCGCTTTTACCACAACATTTGCCCGAAAAAGACCTGCTTTCTGGCAATGCCTATATTGAAGCAGGCACATTCTTGGCTATTTTGCTGGGTACTATCTTGGGGGGATTGCTGATTTTACAGCCTCAGGGAGTTAGTTTTATATCTTTTTCTCTAATCGGACTAGCAATCATCGGCTATATCAGTAGTCGCTTTATCCCCATAGCTCCCGCTCCCGAACCAGAGATAAAAATCAATTATAATATCTGGAGCGAAACCTGTAAAATCATTGGCTTTAGCCGCCAAAACAAAAAAGTTTTCCTATCTATTTTAGGAATCTCGTGGTTTTGGCTGATTGGCGCTACTTTTCTTTCGCAATTTCCGACTTATGCAAAAGATGTTTTACATGGAGATGAAACTTTAGTTACTTTATTTCTCACCATTTTTTCACTCGGTATCGGCATTGGCTCCATCTGGTGCAATAAGTTGCTAAAGGGGCAAATTCAAAGCACTTATGTTCCTCTCGCTGCCCTTGGAATTTCTATTTTCACCATAGATTTATATTTCGCCAGCAATGCTTTTACCAACGGAACCAGCCTAATCAGCGCGCTGGATTTTCTTAAAAACACCCAAGGTCTGCATATTATCATCGACCTGTTACTAATCGCCGTCTGTTCGGGCATTTACATCGTGCCGCTTTATGCCATCATGCAACATTCGAGTGAGCCGCTCCATCGCGCCCGTATTATTGCCGCGAATAATGTTTTAAATGCTGCCTTTATGGTGGTTTCTGCTTTGCTTACCGTTTTATTGCTCAAGCTTTCCTATACTATTCCGCAAATTTTTCTGTTCATTGCCATTATCAACGGTTGTTTTACCATCTATTATACGGCATTCACTCATAAAAAAAACCTTGTTCCTACTTTTAGAAACATTAAAAACCAGACCATATTAAAGAAAAACCATGAAACTAACTAACCAACAAGTCGAAGGTTTTTTTAAAAACCCCTCTACCCAAAAAGCGGTGCTCTTTTATGGCCCCGACGCAGGACAGGTGCGCGAAAATGCTAAAAAAACCTTACTGGCTTTGGGCAAAAAGCCCGATGATAATTTCGCCGTAACTTGGCTAGAAGCCGCCAGCATCAAAGAAAACCCTTCTCTTATCTTTGAAAACATGTCGGCCATGTCGCTAATGGGTGATAATCCCGTAGTTGCCATTCGTGACGCAGAAGATTTTTTAACCCCCCATTTAAAAGAAGCCTTTGCGCATCCCAGTTGCCAGAATTATCTAATCGTTTGTGGCGGCGAATTAGCCAGCAAATCCAGCCTGCGCTATTTGTTTGAAAAAGAAAATTTCCTTGCGGCAGCGGCTTGCTACCGCGACGAAGGGCGTTCCTTAGAGCAAGTAATAAAAAACGGTTTAGAAAAACGCGGCATAAAATATGATCGCAATTGCTTTGCCTATCTGGTAGAAAATCTTGGCAATGACCGGGCAATTACCGAAAATGAAATAAATAAAATAGATATTTATTTAGGGCAAGAACGCAATCTCACCTTAGAGATAGCCGAAATCCTCATCGCCTCCAATAATGATCGCAGCATGGATGATTTACTCACCGCTATCATGCAAGGCAATATCTCCCATGTTAATATTTTAAGCGAAAGATTATTTAGAGAGGGAACTTCACCCATTAGCATCATCCGCGCGGTTGGTCGTTATTACGAACGCTTACTACAGGCTTTCTCCCTGCAAAGCCAAAACATCCCCATTGATGAAATAATGGACAGAAAACTAAAACCCCCGGTATTTTATAAATACAAACCCATATTCCGCGCCACTTTAGCCAACCATAATTTAGAAAAAATTATCCGGGTAATCTCCTCCCTAACCCGGACAGAACGCGATATGAAACGGATTAGCGACCAAAATCTTGCCTGCATTAACAGTTTAACCTTATTGACCGCATCTAATCGTAGAAAATAATTGCTCCATTTCTGTGGCTTTTAAGTGGCACTGCCTAACCATGTCCCCAAAAACAAGGCCCTATCTGGCACGTTTAACAAAATATTAATCCCTTTTTGATACAGTTGGTCGTTAAATATAATATTATTAAATAAAATTATTTGTTATGATCTGCTTTTGGCAAAAATTAATGGTATATAGCTATTTTGTGCTGGCATTTTGCCTGCCATTATCTGCTGCTTCCGCCAACCCTGTAAATGGAAATATCAGCGCTGGGGCAGCTACTATTCATGGTTCTGTGAATAAACTAGACATCATCCAACATAGTGATAAAGCTATAATTGACTGGCGGGGGTTTGATATTAGCAAGGATGAACAGACCAAGTTTCATCAACCCAATAGTAATTCTATAATTCTCAATCGGGTAAACAGCAACACCCCCAGCCAGATAGATGGCAAACTAACCGCCAATGGTAAAGTGCTGATTATCAACCAAAACGGTATTTTGTTCGGCAAAAACGCGCAAGTAGATGTGAATAGCCTAATTGCCAGCACCGCTGATGTGGATAATGCTAAATTCATGCAAGCAGGAGCTTTAAAACTAGATAAATCAGGCAATCCTCAAGCTGCCATCATCAATCAGGGGCAGATTACTGCGCAAGAAGCAGGATTGGTGGGCATGGTCGCTCCTAATGTGCTAAATTCAGGGATTATCAGTGCTAAACTGGGAAGGGTGCATTTAGCTTCAGGCGATACCGCTACGGTGGATTTTTACGGTGATGAGCTTTTGCAAGTGGCGGTGTCTGATAAGGTAAAAAATCAATTAGTGGATAATCGGGGAATTATCTCCGCCAATGGCGGCAAAATCTCCTTAACTGCCGCCAGTGGCAAGCGGATTGTGGATAGTTTGATTAATGTAGCTGGCGTCTTACAAGCACAAAGCGTAAGCAGTAAAAATGGGGAAATTATTATTGCGGCGGCAACAAGCAAGGCAAAAACCAGCAAAGTTTTAGTACAAGCCACCCTTGATGCTAGCGGGAGAAAAGCGGGAGAACGCGGCGGAAAAATAACCGTAACAGGTGATAATATTGCCTTATTAGATGGCACTTTTATTGATGC
>DIUV01000019.1:38759-42217 GCA_002423155.1 Alphaproteobacteria bacterium UBA6149 | reverse complement strand
AATGGCAAAAGGGGAACTTACTTTTTAGACCCAGCGGATATTACCATTTATGGAAATGTCGATCCTGCATTCCAAAGCACCGATGGAAGTATTAACTTAAGCACCAACTTAAAACTATGGCTGGATGCAAGCGATACCAGCAAGGTTAACCTGACCTATTCTACTGATAGTGTCGCTACTACCGCTAGCGGTACAATTGGTACTAATACTATAACTACCGCTGCCAATGTCTCCGCGGCGCTAACCGCGGGCGCCAGAATTCGCCTAAGCGGGGCGGGTGCGGTAACGACGGCAGCGATTATGGGGGCGGATACTTATACTATTGCCAGCGTGGTGGGCACGACCATTACTACGGTTGAGCCACTCACCAGTACTTATGCGGCAGGCACGAACTTTTATCGTGGGTTGGTGAGTCAGCTTACCGATAAATCTGGGTTAGGAAATAATGTAACTCAAGCGACCGCAGCCAATATGCCTATTTGGGTAAGTAATGGAACTAATGGATTAGGTGTGGCTCAATTTGATGGTAGTAATGATTATCTAAACAACACTACTCTTTCTTTATCTAATACAACTTATAGTATTTATACATCTTTTTATCTAAACAATATAAATAGTGGAAACAATTATAGACTTTTTAACGGAGGGGGTATTAGCACAGACGTTTATGCTTATCTAGGAACCAATCCCAGCGGTAATGCTGCTACTTTTGCTGGGCAAGCGGGGTTCTGGAATGATACTGCTGGTAACGCTCCTGCGGTTAATCTTTGGGGAAATTCAGGTATTTTAGGAATGGTGGTTAATGGGGCGACCTTGAATCCCTATATAAATAGTGTTGGACAGACGGCTAAAGTTGGAACAACCAGTGTTTTCACAGGATATGCAATAGGAGGTGGTTACAGCAATAAACTATCTCAAATGTGGAATGGTAGAATTAATGATGTTATTTCTTATAATACAAATCTATCCACAATTCCGCGTAACCTGCTAGAACAATATCAATCTGCCAAATGGGGGCTAGCATTAACTCCTCCCGGCACCTCAGGCGGCGGAGCAACCGAAGCCCTAAAAGCCATGGCGTCCACTGCACGTGCAGGAGATACGGTCGATGGCTACAGCGTATTCACCACGCGTTATTTAGAACGCCTATCACAAACTGCAAATATTGATTTACAAGCGAGTAATAATATTACGCTTGATTTAAAGGGCGATACTTTAAACCTAGCCGCCGCCGCACGCAGCCTTACTCTTACCGCAGGCAATCAAATAACTACCGCAAGCACTGGCAGCATTACCACTAATAACGGAGCTATAAATTTAACTGGTACTAATGGGATTTTATTAAATCATACTTTTTCGCTAAATTCAGGCACTGCCGCGACTACGTTAACTAGCACTAATAGTCCTATAATTTTAAACAACGCCATTACTCTTGGCGGAAACACCACTCTTAATGCTGGCTCGGGCACAGTAAGTTTTGGCAATACTGTAAATGGTAATTATAATCTTACTGCTACAGCGGGTAACTTTAGCTTTGCTTCTGCACTTGGTGGGGTCACTCCATTGGCGGCGGTTGCTTTAACTTCAACTAATAGTCTTTCCTTACAATCCATCACTGCCGCGAGTATTTTAGCACAAACTACCGCGGCTACGGCGGATATAACTATTCCTGTTGGGAAAGTGCTTACGGCTTCTGGCGTGGGTACACCATTAACCTTAGCTTCTGGTCGTAATTTCATCAATAATGCGGGTGCTGGCGCATTGTCAGCTGCTTCTGGGCGTTGGCTGGTTTATTCTACCAACCCTGCCAGCGATATAATCGGTAGTTTAAGCAATAATTTCCGCCGTTTTACTTGTGTTTATACTGGAGCCTGCCCTGCATTAGGCGCAGGCAATGGCTTGCTTTATTCTTATACCCCTACGCTTACCGCTACTCCTAATAATCTCAGCGCTATAATTTATGGTGCGGTTGCGCCCAGTGTTGCCAGTTATGGCTATGCCTTAACGGGTTATTTGGGCACTGATTCGGCGGATGATGTAATAACTGGTTCACTAAATGGTAGTACGGATTACACCCAAGGTTCTAACGTGGGAAATTATTATCTGAATTACGCCAATGGCAGTCTTAGTTCTAGCTTGGGTTATGATTTTAGCTACGCCAACAATGCGACGGCGCTCAGTGTGGGAACCAGAGCATTAGCAGTCAGCGCCGCTACCAAAAGCAAAACTTACGGCGACGCGGATCCAGCATTAACCTACACGCTTACGAGTGGAGCGCTTTATGGTGCGGATAGTTTCAGCGGAGCATTAGGCAGAGTCGCAGGGGAAACGGTTTTGGGTGGTCCTTATGCTATTTTGCAAAATACTTTAACTGCGGGGGCAAATTATGCCATTAGCTATACAGGGGCTAATCTTACTATTAATCAAAAAGATATTTCCGTAACTGGTTTAACTGCTAGTAATAAGACTTATGATGCTACCACCAGCGCCCCATTAGGTGGTGCCGCGAGTGTTACAGCACTAGGTGCGGATGTGCTCACTCTGGGTGGAGCGGCGGTGGGTAATTTTGCTAATAAAAATGTTGGGCTGGGTAAAGCGGTTACGGTTACGGGTGTAACCTTAGGCGGAGCTGATGCAGGCAATTATAATCTGTTGCAACAAACAGGATTAACCGCGGATATTTCTGCGGCAGACTTAAATGTCGTAGGCTTAACTGCGAGTAATAAAATTTATGATACGACCACTAGCGCCACGCTGGGTGGTGCGGCAAGTGTTACCGCCTTAGGCGCAGATGTGGTAACTCTAGGTGGTGTCGCAGTAGGTAATTTTGCCAATAAAAATGTTGGTCTGGCTAAAGCGGTTACGGTTACGGGCGTAACCTTAGGCGGAGCGGATGCAGGCAATTATAATCTTATTCAGCAAACTGGTTTAACCGCGGATATTTCTGCGGCAGATTTAAATGTTACAGGACTAACTGCGAGCAATAAAGTTTATGACACCACCACCAGTGCCACCTTGGGCGGTGCTGCGAGTGTTACGGCACTGGGTGCGGATGTGGTAACTCTGGGCGGCGTGGCGGTGGGTAACTTTGCTAATAAGAATGTTGGCGTTGGTAAAGCTGTAACCGTTACGGGGGTTACGCTGGGGGGAGCGGATGCGGGCAATTATAATCTTATTCAGCAAACTGGACTAACGGCGGATATTACCGCGGCTGATTTAAACATTGCCGGACTAACCGCGAGTAATAAAACCTTCGACGGTAATTTAATTGCCAGTTTAAGTGGCACAGCGAGCATCATCCCCTTGGGCGCGGATGTGGTAACTTTAGGCGGCGCTGCAGTTGGTAATTTCTTAGATGTTAATGTTGGGCTTAACAAGCCAGTTGCCGTTAGTGGTTTAAGCTTACTCGGAGGGGATGCGGGTAATTATAATATTGTATATCCTTCCTTATTTGCAGA
>DIUV01000019.1:0-38740 GCA_002423155.1 Alphaproteobacteria bacterium UBA6149 | reverse complement strand
AAAACCACCAGTTATTCCCAGCAACCCACCAGTAAAACCTGTAGTTAAGCCAATTATTACACCAACAAGAATCATTCCTAATACGGTAGTGATGGTTTCACAAGCTGCAACCCTTGATAAACCTATTAGCAATAGTTCCGCTAAATCATCCTATCTGTTCAATAATAACTACCAAGACAAAAACTCTAAATATGTAAATGTTTTTGCCGGTATTTTGAAGATAGAACCTGAACTTGCTAAAAAACTTAAAATTACAAAAGAATTTTTGGATTAATGGCGGCGAATAAATATTCGCTCGGTATAAATCTGTGGATAAACTAATAATAAAACTGATGATAAAAAATTATTTGTATCTATCCACAATTCATACATTTCCATCACCATAGAAACACCTATAGTTATTACCTGTATAAAAATAATCTGATTTTTTATGTATAAAAATGATAAATAATTTTATGCACTAAATTTCATTCAGTATAAAAATTTTAAAGCTCAATCAGATAAAAATTTAGTCCACCTATATATCAAGGTATTTTTAATAGTGAAATTTTGTGGATAAGCTTGTACAAAAACTATGGATATATTTTATCCCCATAATTCACCTGATATACTACTACTAATACAGTATATCTTTTATTATTTAATTAAGTATAAAGAACCCATGATATTTTTAGATATTTTTTCCGATAAGCAAATTGACGATAATAAAATTAAGCGTGCGCCGTTTTGGTTTATGCGTCAAGCAGGACGTTATTTGCCTGAATATAGAGCAATTCGCCAAGAACTTGGGGGGTTTTTAAATTTATGTTATAATCCCAAACAAGCGGCGGAAGTTACTATTCAACCGATTCGTCGGTTTGGTATGGATGCGGCAATTATATTTTCCGATATTTTAGTTATTCCCCATGCATTGGGACGGAAGCTAACTTTTGGGGAAGGTGAAGGTCCATTATTAGATCCGCTTAAAGAAATTGCTGAGGTTCCTGAATTGGATGAGCAAAAATTTCTGAAGTTTTTAGAACCTGTATATGAAGCTATAAATATAACTCGCAGCCTACTTCCCAAAGAAACTGCCCTAATAGGCTTCGCAGGAGCACCCTGGACGCTTAGTTGTTATATTTTGCAAGGCAAAGGCGGAAAAGATTTTGCTGTCGCTCGTCAGGCTTTATATGAGCAACCAGAGCTGGTGAAAAAATTGATTGCAGTTCTAACCGATGCGGTTGCGCTTCATCTGAGTGCACAAATAAAAGCAGGTGCCAATGCATTGCAAATTTTTGATAGCTGGGCAGGATTAGTTCCCTCCACCCATTTTAATCAATTGATTATTGAACCAACTAAAAAAATTGTCGAATTTTTGCAAAAGAATCATCCAAATATTCCCATAATTGGTTTTCCCAAAGGCTGTGGAGCATTTTTAAAAGATTATGCTCATACAGGGGTAAACGCTATGGGGGTAGATATGCATTATCCACTTGAGCGGGCAGTTTTGGAAATTGATGAAAAATTTATTTTACAGGGAAATTTAGACCCGGCGCTTTTAGCCGCTTCCAAAGAAAATTGTTTGTCAGAGGCGAAAAGAATAAAAAATATTATGCAAGATAGAAAACATATTTTTAATTTAGGACATGGGATAGTTCCCTCTACGCCAATAGAAAATGTAGAAATATTATGTAAGTTTTTAAGGGGGGAATAATTGAAAACCGCAATTATACTTTTCAACCTTGGTGGGCCAGATTCCCTGACAGCAGTTAAACCATTTTTGTTTAATTTATTTAATGACAAAAATATTATCTCTGCCCCACAACCAATCAGGTTTTTCTTAGCTAAATTAATTTCTTCGCGGCGGGAAAAAACCGCGCAGGATATTTATGCTCATCTTGGTGGTTACTCGCCGATATTACCACAAACTAAAGCGCAAGCAGATGCTTTGCAAAAAAAGCTGGGAGAAAATTATAAAGTTTTTATCGCCATGCGTTATTGGCATCCCTTCACCGAAGAAACTATTGCAGAGGTGAAAAAATATTCCCCGGATAAAATAGTATTATTACCACTTTATCCACAATTTTCGACTACTACTACCGAGTCTTCCATTTTAGAATGGGATAAACAAGCTAAAAAAGCAGGATTATCCATTCCAACCGAAAAAATTGGTTGTTATTGGGATAATGAAGGTTGGATAGATTCTTTAGCTAATTTAGTGAAAAAACATTATGATGCAGCAGTAACAAAATATGGAACTGCTCCCCGTATATTATTTTCTGCCCATGGTTTGCCTGAAAAAATTGTAAAAAAAGGTGATCCCTATCAATGGCAAGTTGAACAAACTTGTCAAAAAATAGCTGATAAAATAGGCGCAGATAAAGAATGGATAACTTGTTATCAAAGTAAAGTAGGACCATTAGAATGGATAAAACCAGCAACTGAAGCAGAAATAATTCGTGCAGGTGCAGAAAAAAAACCTTTACTTATAGTTCCTGTAGCTTTCGTTTCGGAACATTCGGAGACTTTAGTAGAGTTAGATATTGAATATAAACATCTCGCAGAAAAACATGAAGTTCCTTATTATGAACGAGTGCCAACTGTTGGAATTAATGAAGAATTTATCTCTGGTTTGGCAGAATTAGTTTTACAAAAATTTGTAAGATTGGAAAAATGCCCCATGGAATTTGAACAATGTATTTGTAGGAAAATAGAAAAAAATGGATAATTATTATTTAGTTATAAAAGCCTTACATATAATTGCCATAATTTCTTGGATGGCAGGTATGTTATATTTACCGCGACTATATGTTTATCACGCACGGCAAAAACCTGGTTCAGAAACTTCAGAAATGTTAAAAATAATGGAGCGTAAATTATTACGTTTTATTATGAATCCCGCGATGATTGTTAGTATTATTCTTGGTATTATATTAATGGTTGAAGGAAAATTTATGAGTAATCCTGTGGGTGCAGGCTGGTTACATGCTAAAATATTTCTGTCTATTTTTGGAATGGGCGGTATGCATGCTTTGCTTGCGCGTTATCGTAAAGATTTTGAACGTGACGAAAATAAACATAGTGAAAAATTTTATCGGATTATCAATGAAGTTCCCACCGCTTTGATGATGATTATTGTGTTTTTAGTAGTGGTAAAACCGTTCTAATAATTCTTTTTTATTGGGAATATAATCATTATCTTCCCAATAATTTTCCATTTCCTGTAATTTTTCGCCAAGTTTTTTTCCTTCGGATAAACCTAATTTTATTAGGTCATTTCCGCTTATGGGAAAAATAGGAATTTCCCAATCTTTGGCAAAATTGATATGTTCTAACCAATTTATATTTTTAGCAGCATAATTTTCCGCCCAATATCTTAATAATAAAAGAATATAATTTTCTTTACCAAATTTTCTAATTGCAGATTTTGCAGGAATTATGACCGGAGTTTTTTCTAACATAGATATAATTTTTTTATCATGATTAGAAAAAACAAATTTCGATCTATCCAGATTATCACTACGTAACAGCAAGGAAATACGTAATAAATTATTGGGAGAAAAATTATTTTCAATTTCTAATAAATTTAAAAAACTTAACGGAATATCTTTAATTAAAACCTTACATAAAGCCATTTTATGCAAAGCATAAAGCGGATTTTTTGCCGCAAATAATTTCAGCATTTCTTTATGAATACGTTCTTTAGAAATTTCATTTATATATTTAGCATTATCCGCACAAGCTTGTAAGTCAGCCTCCAAAACCACATCATTTCCATGGGTTGCCAAAAACCGAAAAAACCGAAAAATCCGCAAATAATCTTCTTTTATGCGCAAATTAGCATTACCAATAAAACGAATTTGTTTTTTTTCTATATCTGCTAACCCACCAACATAATCAAATATTTTACCAGTTTTATCGACATATAAAGCATTAATCGTAAAATCTCTGCGCTGCGCATCCACTGCCCAATCATCGGTAAATTCTACTATTGCCTGGCGGCCAAAACATTCAATATCCTTACGTAAGCTAGTAATTTCTATCGGAATATTATCAATAATTGCGGTAATTGTTCCATGTTCAATTCCGGTGGGGATATGTCTAATATTATTTTTATTGAGCAATAAAATAACTTCTTCGGGTAATAAATTAGTTGCCGCATCAATATCGCCAACTTCAATACCCATCAAACTATCGCGCACGCAGCCACCGACGAATCTAATATTTTCATCAAATATTCCCAGTAATTTTTGAATATATGCGCGGTTCATCCACTCAAAAAATTTTTCCATTTCAAATATTTTCCATTTTATAGTGCTTTCAACAATAAATTACGTAAATGAGAAATTTTTTGTGGGTGGGTGATTTTAAATCCGTAAGGGTCTTTTATATAAAATACATCCACCGCTTGTTCACCATAGGTATTAATATGTGCTGAAACAATATTGATATTTTCTTTTTGAAAAACATGACAAATATTATGTAAAAATCCCGTTCTATCCGCGCCAGAAACTTCCACAATCGTACAATTAGCACTTTGTTGATTTTCAAAAAACACCCGTGTAGGAATTAAAAACTGATTTTTATTATTTTTTATTTTATCTGATTCAATAGTTTTTCCCGATTCCATGTTTTTTAAAATATCCAACAATCGATTCATTCGATCCGTTTCCACCATGGCTTTTTGATTGTAATCTTGAATTAACCAAGTTTGCACTGCCCAACCAGATTTTAACGTAAAAATATTTGCTCCCACAATATTAACACCAGATATAGACATTGCCGCCGCAATATCTGCTAATAATCCCTTACGGTCACGCGCGCAAATTGTTACACGTGAAACATCTAAGAAAACATCAGATTCCAAATTAGCAGCTAAATTAAAATTATTACTTATCAATTGGTTAATTAATTTTAATACAATCTTATGTTCAATAACTGAGCGACTTTGCCAATATTCAGGAAAGCCTTGCTGCACATAATTTTTAATTTCTTTAAAATCAATATCTGGTAGTTCTTTTTGTAAATCATTTTCTAAAATATCGGGCTTTATCATTGCTGCAACATTACCCGTTTGCATATAATATTCAGACTTAGCATAAAGATCACGCATCAAGGAACCCTTCCAACCATTCCAAACATTAGGACCCACCGCGCGAATATCCGCCACAGTAAGCACTAATAACAAACGCAAATTTTCTAAAGAACGCACCTGCTCAACAAAATAATGAATCGTTGCCGGATCTTGTAAATCCCGTTTTGAAGAAATATCTGAAAATAGGGATTGATGTAAAACCAGCCAGTAAATAGTTTCTTGTTCAGCAAGCGAAAATCCAAAACGAATTGCCAGATTTTTGGCTAATATAGCTCCTTTTTCTTCATGATTTCCACCCGTACCTTTGGCTAAATCATGACAAAATAAAGAAAAATAAAGCGCTCGCCGGGATTGTATTTTAGAAAAAACGCTCGAAGCTAAAGGTAGTTCTTGCTCATAAATTCCATTTTCAATCCCATGCAATATACTAATCGCAACTAATATATGTTCATCCACGGTATAAATATGATAACGGTCAAATTGCATCTGCCCCGTTACTCGACCAAAATCCGTAATAAATTTTCCTAATAATCCACAATCCGCCAAGCGATGCAAAGTGTTAGCACCATTATGTGTATCAGCAATGATTTTTAAAAAAAGTTCGTGCGCTTGCTCAGATTGTCGCAAATCATGGGCGATTTTTTTTAAATGCTGGGAAATAATTCGCAAAGCATGAGGATGAATATCTAATTTTTTTTCTGCCGCTAAATCAAATAATTTCATCGCCAAAATAGGAGCTTTAATAACTTGTTCTGGATCAGAAAAATTTATTCTACCACCTTCTATTACAAAATCATTTTTTATAAATTTTCTTAAAGTAAAATTATTTATAATTGGTTTTAAATTTTGTTTGCTTTCTTCTAAACAAGCACAAATTAATAAAGTTAGCCGCCCTACTTTGCGCGCCACTTGAAAATAACGTTTCATAAAACGTTCGACGGCTTGATTGCTATTTTCTCCGCGAAAACCCAGCCATTCCGCTAAAGTACGTTGCATTTCAAAGGTTAATCTTTCTTCTCCACAATCACATAAATAATGCAGATGAATCCTCACCATCTGTAAAAAAAACTGTGATTTTAAAAAACTATGGTATTCGCGCTCATCCAACCAACCATTATCATATAAATCACCAATATTTTTTATTCCCAAACTATAACGGGCAATCCACCATAAAGTATGTAAATCGCGCAATCCTCCTTTGCCATCTTTAATATTCGGTTCTAAAATATAACGTGAATCTCCACTCCGTGTATGTCGTAAATCACGTTCTTTTAATTTTGCCTCAATAAATTTCTTTTTTTGTTCAGCACTATTATTAGTAATTAAATCGCGGGGAAAGGGTGCGGAAATTTCTTTATTACCCGTAATGAACCGTGCATCTAACAAACTCGATAAAATAACATGGTCCTGTTTCGCACGCGCAAAAGTCTCGTCAATTGTGCGCACTGCATGACCAATCTTTAAACCCAAATCCCATAATATCGACAAAAACAAAGCTATCAATTTCTCGGTTGGTTTGGATATTTCATTTTCGTATAAGAATAATAAATCAACATCAGAAAAAGGATATAATTCCTCTCGACCATAGCCACCCACAGCAAGCAAGCTCAAATTTTCTTTTGCTAAAATTTGTTGAAACAGCCATTGCAACAATATATCCATTCGCAAAGAAAGTGCAGATAAGGTAGCAGTTGCATCCGCTTTGGTTAAAAAATCCTGACGAATAAAATTATTTTCTTCAACCAGCCATGGTTTTGCTATAGCTAAAGCTTGCCTGGCAAAATTTATATCATCTGGTGACGTAGAAATATTTTTTAGGGTTTTCATATGAGCATAATTTTTATTTAATCTTATTATAAATAATAAAATATTATTAGGACATAAACTAATGCAATCTGGCAATTTTATTTTAGCGTTTACTAAAAACCGCCATTTAATAAATCAAATGATTAAACGTGACATTGCTCAGCGTTATCGGGGTTCCTGGTTGGGACTTTTATGGTCTTTTATAAATCCTTTATTGATGCTCTCGGTATATAGTTTTGTTTTTTCGGTAGTATTCAAAGCAAAATGGGGTGGTAATTCCGCGCAACCCCAGCATTTGGGTGAATATGCACTAATTTTATATTGTGGATTACTAATTCATAGCCTATTTGCCGAATGTCTAAGTCGTGCCCCAACGATAATATTAAATAATGCTAGTTTCGTAAAAAAAGTAGTTTTTCCTTTAGAAATATTGCCCATTATGTTGTTAGGAACAGCAATATTTCATTATTTAATGGGATTATTTGTTTTATTATTCGGCATATTAATTATCTATGGTAGCTTACCCATTACGGCTTTGTTTTTACCAATAATATTGTTTCCATTATGTATTTTTATGCTTGGGATGGCGTGGATTTTAGCCTCACTCGGAGTTTTCTTAAGAGATATAGGACAAATGATAGGGCTGGTAATGACTATATTATTATTTTTAAGCCCCGTTTTTTATACGGTTGATTCTTTGCCGCAAAAATTTCAAAAAATAATTTACTTAAATCCCCTTTCTTTGATTGTCGAACAAGTGCGTTTGGTGCTTTTGTTTGGGAAAATGCCCAATTTTTATGCGTTAGGAATTTATATGTTCTTGGCGTTTTTTACTCTGGTTTTTGGTTTTTGGTGGTTTCAAAAAACGCGTAAAGCTTTTGCGGATGTTATATAGTCATTCGCTTTAAGAATTATACACATGAATAATGGAATGACTATAGGGTTGGCGTAAGCAACCCCGCCGCGCGTGCGGCGTGAGCCTTAGTGGCGACTGAACGTCCAAATAAAGTAACAAAAATGTCACAACCACGCAAACATTTTAAAACTCAAAAGCTCATTTTAAGCAGCAAGTTGACAATGAAAATTCGCACCCTTTAATGAATCTCGCAGTATTGCTGATTAGTTCTTGAGGTTTTCTAACTTATAAAACTTGAAAAGAATATCGGATTGGTGGTGCTAAGGGTTTTTTGCTTGCAATTAGCGGCGTGCGTACTATAACTGCAACTGTGCAAATTACTGGGCGAATTGTATAACCTGGGAATTTCGGAAAATTGAATTATCTTGTTAACTAACTGGAAAGCTTGAAAAATGACAACTTATAATTTTGATAACATCGTCGGTCAGACGATTTCATTTGATCCTGATGCGGACACTTTGGCACTACTTTATGCGGCTAATTTAGTTACATTGGCTCAAAGCGGCAGCAACACTACTGTTACTGTGGCTGGCGTAGGTTCAGTAGTAGTAACTGGTGCTGATATCGGTTCTTTTACTACTAGCAACTTATCTACAGTTTCTTCTTCTGTTTATATTGGTGATGGTACAACTAACTCAGCTTTGGATGAAGTTGGTCAAACAGTAACCCCTGTTGCGGTAAGCGATAGCAACAACTTGGTTTATGGCTTGGGTGGCGCGGATACAGTTGTATTGGGCGATGGAAATAACGTAATATTCGGTGGCGCATCTGGTGATGCTATTACTGTTGGTACTGGTGACAATACTATTTATGGTGGTGCTGGTGGTGTAGATAGCACTGATGGTGCTGATACCGTAAGCTTGGGTAGCGGAAGCAACACTCTTTATGCAAACTCAGGTGCTGATGCTGTTACTTTCAACGCAGTAACTGCTTCTGGCAAAACTGCTACTGTATATCTTGGTTCAGGAAACGATACAATCACTTCAGGTGCTTCTGTAGGTTCTTTGGTTATTACTGCTGGTCTAGGCACCGATACAATTAACATTGCTGGTGCAACTGGTGATGTTACTGTTTATGGTGGTAACGGTGGCGCTGACACTACTGATGGTGCAGATGTTCTTAGCTCTAGCTCAGGCAATTTAACTGCTTATCTTAATGCAGGAAATGATAGCGTTGACTTTAACGGTGTTAGCACTGGTAAAACTCAGACTTTCTACTTAGGCCAAGGAAACGATACTTTAACTGATGCAGCTGGTGCAGCTTCAGCAGGTAATGTAGTTGTTTATGGTGGTTTGGGTGCAGATACTATTACTTTGGCAAACTTTGACATCACTGGAACAACAACTGTTTATGGTGGCAATGGTTTGGCTGATACTGCTGATGGCGCAGATACAATTAACATGACCGGTGGTCTTAACTACGGTAACGTAACCATTTTGGGTAATGCTGGTAATGATACTATTAGCTTAGAAAATGGTGCTGCAGGCAAAACTGAATCTATCTTCGGTGGTGCTGGTAACGATGTTATCAACGTAACTGTTCAGGGTGCAACTTCAGAAGTGGTTCTTGTTGGTGGAATCGGTAGCGATACTTTCAACGTAGACATTTCTGCTTCTGCAACTACTACAGTTCAAATCAGTGATTTTGATGCTGCTAACGATACTATCGCTGCTGCTTATAACACTGGTGCAACCGCGGCTTCTTTGACGGTTAGCCATAGCTCTAGCGCAACTGTAATTACTGAAGCTACAGGAAACGCAGTTAGCCTAACTAACTTCTTGGGTAACTTCACTGGAACTAACTTCACTGTTACTAGCGGCTTGCTAATCACTAACTTTGATGGTGCTGCAGCTACTTTAACTGGTGGTACAGGTGCAGATCACCTTTATGCTGGTTCTTTAGGTGACACTCTAGTTGCTGGTACAGTTGTTGGTGCTAACGGAAATGATGTTCTTGATGGCGGCGTTGGTAACGATGTATTCAAATTTACTGGTGCAGCTGCTGACTTAGACACTAACGATACTATCGTTGGTGGAACTGGTGCAAACAGCATTACTTTCTCTAGCGCAGCAACCGTTATTGATGATGACTTCACTCACGTGACTGATGTTCAAACTATTACTATAGGTAACTACACTGGAAACAGCGTAACTATCGCAGCAGCTGCTTTGGCTGCTGGTATAACTACGGTTGACGCTTCAGGCTTGACTGGTGCAAACACTTCAACTTTGGTTGCTGGTGGTTTTGCTAATGCACTTAGCGTTACTGGTGGTCAAGGTGTTGATACCTTTACTACTGGTGGTGGAGATGACAGCATTTCTAGCGGAGCTGGGGATGATGTTATCGTTGCTGGTGCTGGTAATGATACTGTTGACGGTGGCGCTAACAACGATAACATTACTGGTGGCGCTGGTACAGATAGCCTAACTGGTGGTGTTGGTAATGATACCTTCCATTTCGGAGCTGGTGATTCTGACTTTGCTCATTTAGATGTGGTTACTGATGCTGTATTCACTGGTGGTTCTACTGATACATTTGATGTTGGTGTAAGAGGAACTGCAGCTTTAGTATCTGGTAGCAGCTCTGCTGGTCAGGCGATTGCCTTGGCTTCTACTGCTCTTACTGCAACTAACGTTGATGCATTCCTTAACAATGGTACTGGTACTGCAACTTATAAATTTGATGCTGGAGGCAACAATTCAGATGTTGCTTTCCTTACCACTACTGATAGCCATATAATAATGGTTGTTGATGTTGATGATGACGGATCTTTCGTTAACGGAACTGACTTCGCTGTTGATATAACTGGTGCTACTTTGACTAGTTTCGCAGTAGCAACTGATATCGTTTAATTTGTAGTTTCTTAAGTTAAGAAAAAGGGCTGTAGGTTTTTCCTACAGCCCTTTTTTTATATTTATAAGCACTCTTTTGACACACCACACTCAGGCAGTACCGTTAATATTGTGAAGCTATTGAATGTAAATTATTTATTTCCCCAACACATTCTCTCCATCGTCATTTCTGCTGTGGCTATACTACTGTCCAAGGAAATTTTTTACTCTCCAAAAATTCGGACAAACTCCCTCTTCCTTTGGGAGAGGCTGAAACATATATGTTTCAGGGGTGAGGGAGCCTCGCCAAGGGTAATGCTAGTCGCTTTGAGAAAAGCATTTGCTTGCTCTTTTATAGCAATTTCTAATTTTATTTACGTAAAAATACTTGAAATTGCTATAGTCTTGCGACTGCAAGACCGCGGCTCATGCCGCGTTAGCCTTAGTGGCGACTGAACGTCTTATTTTAAATTACAACGTAATTTAAAATAAGAAACACTATACAACCAACAACATCACTCATGTATAGCTTCCCTAATCCCGTCCCTCTCCCAGAGGGAGAGGGGGAAGTCCGATTTTCAGATAATTTCTTTTTAAAACACAAAAAATCTTACCAACTTCCAAACTTGTTGTTATACTCGCCTTCCAAAAACCATATAAAAAAAGAAAAAATGGCACGATTAGCAGAATTGGTCGAAAATGTGGAGGCGGTTAACTATCGCCAGGCGCCGCATAATCTTGAAGCTGAGCAATCTTTGCTCGGCGCAATTTTGGTTAATAATATCGCGCTTAATCACATATCAGATCGCCTGCGCGCCGAGCATTTTTACGAACCCGCGCATCAACGTATTTTTGCCGCCATCGGGCGTTTTCATGACCGCGGACAAATTGCCAATCCTGTAACTTTGCGGCATTTTTTTGAACAAGACGAAGGTTTAAAAGAAGTAGGCGGCGGCGAATATCTCGCACGCTTAGCCGCATCCTCCGTTGCGGTTATCAATATTGTTGATTATAGCGAGCTTATTTATGATCTCGCCTTAAAACGTGCTTTGATTGATATTGGCGAAGAGGTAGTTAATGCTTCTTACGTCCACGATATAGACACCCCCGCTTTTCGCCTGATAGAGGGTGCCGAACAGGAACTATTTAACTTAGCTGCAAACGGCGAACCCAGCACCGGTTTCCAAGCTTTTAGAAACGCCTCCCACCAAGCTCTACAACGCGCAGAAATAGCCCATAAACGCCGCGGAGCAATTGTTGGGGTAACTACGGGTCTAAAAGATTTAAACCGCATGCTCGGCGGATTACAAAAGTCTGAGTTGCTTATTCTTGCTGGTCGTCCCTCTATGGGAAAAACCGCGTTAGCTACCAACATCGCCTATAGCGCCGCCGAAGCTTTCGTACGTGAACAACAAGAAAAAGGCACCGAAAAACCTCAATCGGTTGGGTTCTTCTCACTGGAGATGTCTGCCGAACAATTAGCCACCCGTATTCTTTCCGCCAAAAGTGAAATCAATTCCAGCAAGATTTTGCGCGGAGAGATGGAGGAGGAGGAATTTTCCCGATTGATGCAAGCCGATCGCGACCTTGCTACCCTACCCTTTTTTATTGATGACACCCCAGCATTGTCTATATCCGCACTACGTACCCGTGCACGCCGTCTAAAGCGCATGCATAATCTCGGGCTGGTAGTGGTCGATTACTTGCAATTAGTGCGCCCATCAAGCACCAATTCGCAAAGTAACCGCGTACAGGAAGTATCCGAAATCACTCAAGGCTTAAAAGCGATTGCCAAAGAGCTGGCCGTGCCCGTAATTGCCCTTTCCCAGCTTTCCCGTGCAGTAGAACAACGCGAAGATAAACGCCCACAATTAGCCGATTTACGTGAATCAGGAAGTATCGAGCAAGATGCCGACGTGGTAATGTTCGTTTTCCGTGAAGAATATTATATGGAACGTAAAAAACCCAATGACAATGATCCGAAAATTGGTGAGTGGCAAGAACACATGGCGCGCATTTATGGTCTAGCCGATGTAATCATCGCCAAGCAGCGTAACGGTCCAATTGGTACGGTGACCCTACAATTTACCTCCAGCCTGACCCATTTTAGTGATTTGCAGGATGAAAGTCGGATGTCGCAACATTACGAGTGATTTTTAGCTTGCTGTGCAGAAACTTCACCATCCCAGAACTGAACCTGAAAATTTTCCTGGGAGCCTAAATCCGTTTTGCTGGTAATTGCCTTGCCCTTAGGACTCTTTACCAATGCAAACCCTCGTTTAAGCGTATTATGATAATCTAAACTTGCCAACATCCGTGCGGAATTTTCCAGCCGCATAGTTTCTTTTTGTAAGCGATTATTCATCGCTTGTTGCGCGCGCCCAGCAAAGGGCTGCAAACGCTCCGCCCGTAAATTTATTATCTGCCGTAAATTATGGGGAGAAAGCGCTGCGGAAATTACCTGCAATGATTTCTCTTTGTTTGCCAACCAGTTAGGCAATGCCACTGCCAATCTTTCGGCGCGGTCATCTAATCTTTGTTGTTGGGCAAAAATAATTTCTGTCGGGCGTGGAAGCCCACGTGCCAACCCTGCAATTTTTTCCTGTAGCGCACGCAAAAGCTGATCCACACTGCGATAGAGGCGCGAATCCACTTCTTTCACCCAGCCTAATAATTCCGCCCGCACGGGCACCGCCAATTCTGCCGCCGCTGTGGGAGTTGGCGCCCGTAAATCCGCCGCAAAATCAATCAAAGTAGTGTCAGTTTCGTGCCCAATCGCAGAAATCAGCGGAATTTTACTATCCGCCACGGCGCGAACTACAATTTCTTCATTAAACGCCCATAAATCCTCCAACGAACCACCCCCACGTGCGACGATGATAATATCCGGTTTTTCGGCTAAATTATTGAATCCCGTAATCGCAGCGGCAATTTCTTCCGCTGCCCCCTCTCCTTGCACCCTCACAGGCCAAACTTGTACATGCAAGGGAAAGCGTTCAGAAATACGGTGTAAAATATCGCGAATCACCGCGCCTGTAGGCGAAGTAACCACACCAATTTTTTCAGGTAAGAAAGGTAATTCTTTTTTGCGAGCTGGGTCAAACAACCCCTCTGCCATAAGCTTTGCTTTGCGTTGTTCTAACAACGCCATCAAGGCACCTGCGCCAGCTGGTTCCACCCGCTCAACAATTAGTTGATAAGAAGACCTTCCGGGATAAGTGGTTAATTTGCCAGTACAAATTACTTCTAACCCCGCATCTAAACTAAAGTTCAATTTATCCATCGTGCCTTTCCAGCAGATGGAATTGAGCACCGATTTTTCATCTTTTAAATCAAAATAAAAATGCCCCGAACTAGCGCGTTTCTGATTGCCAATTTCTCCGCGCACACGCACATAACCAAAAGTATTTTCTACCGTGCGTTTCAGCGCACCAGAAATTTCACTCACACTATATTCATGAGCATTGGAACTGCTGGGTTCAAAAAGGTTTTGCATAAAAATTTGTTTTTTATTAGGAAAGAGTTATAGATCTGAGCTTTTTCCTCAATCGTTAATTTCGTCGGTTACACTAAACTCTCGTTTGTCATCCCGCCGAAGGGCGGGATCCACGTCTATCAACCAGCACAGGAGCCAATGGCTTGGCATGGATCCCGCTCTTCAGCGGGATGACAAACGAGAGATAGGGGTAAAAAAACAAAATTAATTATTGGTGACGTTGCTTTATTATATGATAGGTATATACCCCAAACAAAAAAGGCAAGTATGAAGATTTTAGTTATAGGTTCTGGTGGTCGTGAGCATGCATTATGTTTTCGTTTAAGTAAATCGCCGCGCGTAGAAAAAATTTATTGCGCCCCCGGTAATGGCGGCATCTCGCAACATGCGGAATGTGTGACTTTAGACGATTTCCCCACCATCGCAAATTTTTGCAAAAACCAAGCGATTGACTTGGTAGTAGTTGGTCCCGAACAATATCTGGTGGACGGCTTAGCGGATTTCCTCCGCGCGGAAAATATCGTAGTATTTGGTCCTTCCCAAAAAGCCGCCCAGTTAGAAGGTTCCAAAGGCTTCATGAAAGATATTTGCCATAAGTATAATATTCCGACTGCGAAATATGCTCGGTTTTCTAACGCGAAAGACGCCAAAGAATATCTAGCACAACAAACTCTCCCGATAGTGATTAAGGCAGATGGTCTGGCAGCTGGCAAAGGCGTAATCATCGCCCAGCAACGCGAAGAAGCAGAACAAACCGTGGACGAAATGTTTTCGGGCAAATTTGGCAGTGCTGGCAATGAAATAATCATCGAAGAATTTATGCAAGGCGAAGAAATCAGCTTCTTTGCTCTTTGTGATGGAAAAACCGCGGTAGAATTCGGCTCCGCCCAAGATCATAAAGCGGTGGGAGATGGCGACACGGGGCCCAATACTGGCGGTATGGGAGCCTACACTCCTGCCCCCATCGCCACCCCAGATTTACGCGCCCATATTATGCAAGAAATCATTTTCCCCACTCTCAAAGCCATGCAACAAGAGGGTATGCCCTATGAAGGGGTATTATTTGCCGGTCTGATGATTACTAAATCTGGTCCCCGTCTAATCGAATTTAATTGCCGCTTCGGCGACCCTGAAACCCAAAGCCTAATGATGTTATTAGATGATGATTTAGCCGAAATCCTGTTTGAAGCCGCCAAGGGAAAATTACTAACTCGCCCCGTAAAATTTCATTCCGGTGCCGCATTATGCGTAGTGATGGCCGCCGAAGGCTATCCAGGGGAATATGTAAAAAACACCGAAATCAAGGGCTTAAACGAAGCAGCTAAAGTAACAGATGTAGAAATATTTCATGCTGGCACCAAAGCAAGCGCCGACAAAATCCTCGCGATAGGCGGCCGCGTACTCGGCGTAACCGCCTTCGGCAAAGATGTAAAAACCGCCCAAGCACTAGCCTACCAAGCGGTTGATAAAATCGACTGGCAAGCAGGCTTCTGCCGCCGCGACATCGGCTGGCGCGCGATAGAGGTCTAAAAACAAGGACGAACCCCCTCTCCCTCTGGGATGAGCTGAAACATATATGTTTCAGGGGGTGAGGGAAGCCTACATAAACATAAAGCGTATTGTTGTTGTAATATGTTGATATTTAAGTGAATAAAACATATCCACCAACTTGTGGTGGCTTCCCTCACCCCGTCCCTCTCCCAGAGGGAGAGGGGGAATCATCGAATAGCAAAATCACGACAATTAAAACACTTGCCAAGAATAGTTAAATTGTGTTAAGGTTGGCTTGTCTTTGCAATGGTTAGATTAATCGGTTGAGTGATTTTATCACTTAACTTATTTTCTATATGCTACGGGACTTACCTTTTTTGGATTTTGGTGGATCGGAAGAAAACCAAAATTCTTTGCTCAAGACCTTAAGGAGGTTTTTATGGGCGGAACAACATTGTTTTTGGTTTTTTTAATAGTCGCTGGCTCTAGCTTGATGGTGTACAGTTGGTTTTGCCGGGGAAGCAAAATAAAGCTCCTTGAAAAAGAAACCGCTGCGTTGAAAGAACAGGTGGCAATCTCTCAGATACAAAAAGAAATTTTGGAGGAACTGGTTTTCTGTGGAAAAGAAAACCAGGATGCGGAGGTCAGAAAGCATTTACGAAGCATAAGTGCTTTTAAGCTTTCTAGCGAGGGAAAATCTGAGCTGGAAAAATTTCTAAAAAGGTTACAAGAAAGAATTTTTACTTCGTAACCATCTTTGCGGGATTAAAGCGTGTCTTAGGACACGCTTTTTTATTAAGCTTAATTACAAATATAACTCAAGGCATCAACCATGACGCAAGACACTGAAATGACAGCAAAATACCCCAGCAAAATCGATGTACGAGAACTAAGGGGTTGCCTGCCCAAGCCCAAACACCCAGTTTCTTTAGAAGAAATGGAAGATGCCATCGCGAATATGGGAGGTAATCTACCACCCCAAAGGAAACAAAATCGTTGACCCCGTCGTAGTCCCAGCTTCCAGCGCCCGATGTGCGGAGGCTGCATCATTCAGCCAAAAAGTTTGCCCCACATGTATTTGCAAAGAGCCTTCCAGCAAATGCGAGAAAAATTCACTAGCGGCAATCAGATAATCTTCGGGTGCACGCACATAATCAATCAAATTCGGGCGGGTAAAGAATAACGAGCCACGTTTTTGCAATTCTTGCGGCGAAAAAGCGGGAATTACTCCCGAGGATTGCCCGTAGCTAACTAATAATCCCAGCGGCATCAGGCAATCGAGCGACAAAAAGAAAGTGTCGCGCCCCACCCCATCATAAACCACATTTACGCCCATTCCGCTGGTGACTTTCTTGACTCTCGCCAAAACATCTTCTTTTTTGTAATTAATCACCACATCGCAGCCATTATTTTTGGCTAATTCCGCTTTTTCATCCGAACTAACCGTGCCAATAACATTCGCACCCAATAATTTTGCCCATTGGCACAGCAATAACCCCACGCCCCCTGCTGCTGCATGTACTAAGATAGTGACATGGGGAGAGATAGAAAAAGTTTTGCGCACCAGAAAATGCACGGTCAATCCGCGTAATAGCCCGGCTGCTGCGATGCCATCATCAATGGCAGGCGGTAATTTTATCAACATATCACTGTTGATGTTACGATATTCACAATAAGCCCCGATTGGTCCTTTGCCATAAGCCACACGATCGCCCACCGCAAATTGGCTAATCTCTGCGCCCACCGCCTCAATCACCCCTGCGGCCTCCATACCGGGAATAAACGGGGTTTTTAGGGGGTAAGTTCCGTTGCGATGATAAATATCTATATAATTCACCCCAATCGCCGTATGGCGCACCCTCACCTCCTTCGGCGAAAGTTCCGCTAGCGGAACTTCTTCCCAGATGAGATTTTCGGGTGCTCCCGTTTGATGAACTTGAATAGCGTAGGGCATTTTTTATCGCTCTATTGTATTAACAACCAAAACATAGTATGTGATTACCCCCCCAAAAAAGCAAATTATAAATAAAAAGCAATTTTATGGTCAATCAGAAAACAATTTTTGCTCCTGCGACTCCTGCTGGTCGAGCTGGTGTGGCAATTTTGCGCATTTCTGGTGAGCAGGCGGAGCAGGCTTTGGGGGCCTTGGGGGTAAAAAAACCTTTGGTTGCGCGTTTGGCTGCGTTGCATAATTTATATAATCCCCACACAGGTGAAAAAATAGATTCAGCCTTGTTGCTGTGGTTTTCGGCACCGCATAGTTTTACGGGAGAAAATATTTTAGAAATACACCATCACGGTAGCCGTGCGGTGCGCTCCGAATTGCTGGAAGTTTTAAGTCAGGTGGAAAATTTTCGTCTGGCAGAAGCAGGTGAATTTGCCCGTCGGGCATTGACCAATGGCAAATTAGATTTAGCGGAAGCGGAAGGGCTGGCGGATTTGATTGATGCGGAGACTGCCGCGCAAAAACGTCAGGCATTACGCCAGATGGAAGGGGCTTTATCAGAAATCAGCCAAAATTTGCGTACAGATTTAATTAGCTCGCGCGCTTGGATGGAAGCCCATTTAGATTTTCCCGATGAAGACATCCCCCCCGAAACTTATCAGGCATTAGATGCGGAAGTGGAAGTAATCCAAAATAAAATAAAAGAACTGCTCGCCGATGGTGGGCGCGGCGAAAAAATCCGTGAGGGGGCTTATGCCATTTTGCTGGGCGCGCCCAATGTGGGTAAATCCACTTTGTTAAACGCGCTCGCACGGCGGGAAGTGGCGATTGTTTCCGATGTCGCCGGAACCACCAGAGATGTTTTAGAAGTTAGCCTGGATCTGAACGGCTATGCACTAACTTTGGCAGATACCGCAGGAATGCGAGAAAATCCGGATATTATAGAAGCCGAGGGCATCCGCCGTGCGTTGTTAAAAGCTGAACAAGCGGATATAAAAATATTGATGCTGGACGCGGCAGAACTCGCCACTCAGGCGAGAGATTTAACACAATATGATGTGGTGGTTATTAATAAAATTGATGTATATTCACCAGATATAGTGTTAGAGCATGATTGCATCGTGCGCCTGTCAGCAAAAAACCAGTTAGGTCTTGATGAATTGGTAAAAATATTGACGGGACGCCTACAAGCACTGAGTGGCGGCAGCGACCCGCTGATTACTCGGGCGCGCCATCGAGAGGCTTTTCTTCATGCTTTGGCGCATTTGGAAAGCTTTTTTAACGTCGCTCCCCCCGAATTAAAAGCCGAAGAATTACGCTTGGCAGCCGATGCAATTGGGCGTATTACTGGAGCAATTGGTGTAGAAGATGTGTTGGGAAAGATCTTTTCCTCCTTCTGCATAGGAAAATAATTTTCTGCGTAATAAATAAACTGTGTAACAAAGTTTTGTTTCACGTGAAACATTGACGAGGATTTGTGAAAAAATACGATGTAGTAGTAATAGGTGGCGGTCATGCAGGTTGTGAAGCAGCCGCGGCGGCGGCAAGAATGGGGGCAAATACGCTTCTGCTTACCAAAAAATTTGCTAATTTAGGTGAAATGTCTTGTAATCCGGCGATTGGCGGCGTGGCAAAAGGAACCTTGGTAAGAGAAATAGATGCGCTGGATGGCTTGATGGCAAGAGTAACCGACCAGGCTGGCATCCATTATCGCATGTTAAATCGCAGTCGAGGGCCTGCAGTTTATGGCCCCAGAGCCCAAGCGGATCGCAAACTTTATCGTCAGGCTATGCAAAATATTTTGCGCGACTACCCTAACCTAACCATCATCGAAGATTCGGCAGAAGATTTATTGCTCTCGGATACTAATGAAGTGGTCGCGGTAGTGGGGGCAACCGGGGAAGCATATCATACCGGGGCGGTGGTACTCACCACCGGAACTTTCTTAGACGGGCAAATTCATATTGGCACCGCCATCAAATCCGCTGGTCGGGTTGATGAAGAGCCCTCGATAGGCTTATCCAAAACCCTAAAAAGATTCGACCTGCGTATGGGGCGCTTGAAAACCGGAACCCCTCCCCGTTTAGACGGACGCACAATTAACTGGAATATTTTAGAGCCGCAACCCGGCGATGAGCCGCCCGTGCCCATGTCCACTTTAACTGAAAAAGTACTGGTTCCGCAAATTGCTTGTTATATCACCCGAACTACCGAAGCCAGTCATCAGGTGTTGCGTGAAGGTTTGCATCTGGCGCCGATTTATTCGGGACAGATTTCTAGCCGCGGCCCACGTTATTGTCCTTCGATTGAGGATAAGGTGGTACGCTTTGCCGCCAAGACCTCGCATCAGATTTTTTTAGAACCCGAAGGGCTGGATGATTACACGGTTTATCCCAACGGCATTTCCACTTCGGTAGCTGAAGAAGTACAGCTCGCCTTGTTAAAAACCATTCCGGGGTTAGAAAATACGATTATGCTCCGCCCTGGTTATGCAATTGAATATGATTATATCGACGCACGCGAGTTGTTGCCGACTTTAGAATGTAAAAAAATTCCCCGCTTATTCTTCGCTGGGCAAATAAATGGCACTACTGGGTATGAAGAAGCCGGTGGGCAAGGATTAATCGCTGGGGCAAATGCGGCTTTAAAAGTTTCTGGTAATGCTCCTTTTCTGTTAAAACGCAGTGATGGATATATCGGGGTAATGATTGACGATCTCACCACTTTGGGTGTCACCGAACCTTATCGCATGTTCACTTCCCGTTCCGAATATCGTTTAACTTTACGTGCAGATAATGCTGATCGTCGTTTAACTAGTTTAGGTATGGCAATCGGCTTGATTTCGGATGAACGCAAAAAACAATTTACCCATAAGGAAAAAGCTATTTCGCAAGCAAAACAAGAATTGCGCGAGCTGGAATATTCACCTAGCGTTTTGGCAAAACATAATGTGCATGTAAATAAAGATGGCATTCCCCGTACTTTATTTTCTTTGTTGCATCACCAAGATATGCAGCCAGAAAAACTAAGCGAATTATGGCCCAAAATAGACAATCTCTCCGCGGATGTAAAAGAAGCCTTACATATAGATGCGCTTTATGATGGCTATTTAGATCGTCAAGAACGTGACATTGCCGCCTTTTTACGTGATGAAAACATAAATATCCCTCTGGATTTAGATTATGATTTATTAGCGGCACTTTCTACGGAAATGCGCGAGAAACTAAAATCGGGGCGTCCAGTAACCATCGGCGCCGCTTCGCGGATTCCGGGGGTAACTCCTGCTGCTGTGGCGGCAGTGTTGACCTATATGCGGAGCCATAAAAAATGATTTCTGCCCCCTCCTCTGCCGCCCTGCCCGACTTTTTCAAAAATGTTCCACGTGAAACAATTGAACAATTAGAGACTTACGCGGCACTTTTAATGCGCTGGCAGGCAAAAATTAATTTGGTGAGTGCTTCCACTTTGCCTAATATTTGGGAGCGACATTTTGCCGATTCCGCGCAATTATTTCCTTTGCTAAAGGATAAAAACGGAGTGTTGTTAGATTTTGGCAGCGGCGCAGGATTCCCTGGAATGGTTTTGGCGACGCTCGGTTGTACGAATGTGCATCTAGTTGAGAGTGACCGTAAGAAATGTATTTTTCTCCGTGAGGTGGCGCGGAGTTTAGGTGTGGCGGTAGAAATACATAATGAGCGGATAGAAAATTTGCAAATACCAACAGTTAGCACTATTACTTCGCGTGGATGTGCGAGTTTAAATAAATTATTGGCATTTTCCGAATCTTTTTTTCAAGAAAACACACAATGCCTCTTTCCCAAGGGCGAGAATTATACTAAAGAGTTAGAAGAAGCAAAAAACTTCTGGGATGCTGAGTTCACCCTGCACCCCAGCAGCACTAATGCTTTGGTAAATATTATTGAAGTTCAGCGCCTTACGAGAAAAACCTCATGACTCGGATTATATCGATAGTTAATCAAAAAGGCGGCGTGGGTAAAACCACCACCGCAGTTAATCTTGCCACGGCTTTAGCGGCGATTGGCAAGCAAGTTTTGCTAATTGATTTAGATCCGCAAGGCAATGCCAGCACGGGTTTGGGGATTACGCCCGATTTGCGCAAAATAACTTCCTATGATATTTTGATTGGCAGCAAAACCGTTCCACAAGCGCAACAAAAAACTGAAATTCCTAATCTTTCGGTAATTCCTTCTACCATTGATTTATCGGGAGCCGAAATTGAGTTGGTGAATTTACCCCAGCGCGAGTATCGTTTGCGCCAAACTTTGCAATCTTGTGAAGTAAATTATGATTATGTGCTGATTGATTGCCCCCCTTCTTTAGGCTTGGTGACTATTAATGCCCTTACTTCGGCTCAATCAGTTTTTATCCCCCTACAGTGTGAATTTTATGCCTTAGAAGGACTCAGTCATTTGCTAAAAACCATCAAATTAGTGCAAAGGCAGATGAATAATAGTTTGGACATTCTCGGCGTGGTGCTAACTATGTATGACAAACGCAATAAATTAACCGAACATATTGAAGAAGATGTACGTGGATTTTTGGGTGATTTAGTTTTTCAAACCACTATTCCTCGTAATGTGCGCATGTCCGAAGCCCCCTCTTTTGGCAAGCCTGCTTTAATTTATGATATGCGCTGCCGCGGTTCGCAAGCTTATTTGCAGCTAGCAAAAGAATTATTAAAGCGCGAGATTGAGCGCGCCAAAAAACTAAATAATGCGGCTTAGGAGATAAATATGTCAATACAACCCAAAAACCCGCCTCAACAAAAAGCCCCACTTCAACAAAAAGGATTAGGTCGGGGATTATCCGCCTTAATGGCGGATGATTACAGCAAAATGGCGGATGATTATAAAAGCGATATCGCTCATGGTGAACATAAAGGCGATAATCACGGCGAAAATGTTGCCTTGCTTAATTTAGACGAAATAACTTCGGGTCAGTTCCAGCCGCGCACCAAATTTACCGATCAATATTTGCAGGAATTAGCCGATTCAATCCGTAAAAACGGCATAATGCAGCCGATTATTGTGCGCCCAATCGTTTCGGCGTCCGCAAAATATGAAATCATTGCGGGAGAGCGGCGTTGGCGTGCGGCAAAAATTGCCGAGCTTGGGCAAATTCCCGCAATTATCCGCGATATTAATGACCAGCAAGCGTTAGAACTGGCATTAATAGAAAATATTCAGCGTCAAGATTTAACCCCACTGGAGGAAGCCGCGGGTTATCAGCGGTTGATTGATGAATTCAGCCATACCCAAGAAGAACTCGCCCAGATTGTTGGCAAGAGCCGTAGCCATGTGGCGAATTTATTGCGTTTGCTCACCCTGCCTGCAGTAATAAAAAATTATTTGGAAAATGATAAAATTTCTATGGGGCATGCGCGCGCATTGTTAAATGCACCCAACGCAGTTGAATTAGTTGAAGAAGTAATAAAGCGCGGCTTAAATGTGCGCCAAACAGAAAATATCTGCCGTTCAGGCAATGTAAGCAATGCCAATGATGCGCCCACTTCACGCCCTGCCCGACCCAGCACCCCTAATGTTTCGCGTTATCAAAAAGATGAAGATATTGTCGCTCTTGAGCAAACTTTATCGGCTAATTTAGGGTTGGCAGTGGTGATAAACGATCATAATCAGCGCGGTGAAATAGTTATTCATTATGATTCTTTGGCGCAGCTAGATTGTATTTTACAACGACTAGGCGATGCGGCATAATTTATGATTCCTTTTCACCTGCATTTAGTATCTGATTCCACTGCCGAAACGGTTAGCAGCGTAGCACGCGCGACTTTGGCGCAGTTTGAAGATGTCGAGGCGCAAGAGCATGTTTGGCCGTTGATTCGCACCGCGCGGCAGTTAGAAAAAGTGCTCGAAGGGGTGGCCGCCCATCCGGGAGTGGTGATGTACACTCTGGTTAGCCGCGATTTACGCGATCAAGTTAAAGAATTCTGCCATTCACGCGGTCTGCCCTCCATTCCCATTCTCGCCCGCCCGGTTACCGAAATCGCCGCTTATCTCGGTGCGAAAATTTCCTCAGTTCCAGGGCGGCAATATGTGCTTTCGGAAGAATATTTTTCCCGCGTGGAAGCTATTAATTTCACCCTTTCGCATGATGACGGACAAGGCGCCTGGGAGCTTGAAGATGCAGACATAGTGATTTTAGGGGTTTCGCGCACCTCCAAATCCCCCACTTGTGTATATTTAGCCAATCGCGGTTTTAAGGCCGCCAATATTCCCTTTGTGCATGGTTGCCCCCTGCCCGATAATTTGCCCAATTTACGCCGCCCCGTGGTGGTTGGGTTAACCATTGACCCGGATCGATTAATCCAAATCCGTACCAGCCGCTTGCAATCCATCAACCAAGCGGCGGATACGAACTATGTTGAGCGTGACCAAGTTTTAGAAGAGCTTGCCGAATTACGCAAACTTGCTACCAAAAATCATTGGCCGGTCATTGATGTAACCCGCCGTTCAGTAGAAGAAACCGCAGCAACCATTATCCAATATCAGCAAAAACATTTAGAAAAACGCTTAACTCATAAAGAGATGCTTTAATATGGCGGCAAGAACAGGCAAAGCTAAAATAGCCGGGGTAATGGGCTGGCCGGTTGCCCATTCACTTTCCCCCATTTTGCATGAATTCTGGCTAAAAAAATATAATATCGATGGCGCTTATATTCCTTTGGCGGTCGCGCCAGAAAATTTAGAGCAAGCCTTGCGCAGCTTGGGTCTAATGGGCTTTCGCGGCTGTAATGTTACCGTTCCTCATAAGGAAAAAGCTTTTTTGTTGGTCGATCGGGTGGATGAGTTTGCCGCAAGTATTGGGGCGGTGAATACCATTGTGGTGGAAGCGGATGGAACTTTGAGTGGTAGTAATACCGATGCTTATGGGTTTATGGAAAATATTCGCCAATCTGCTCCCGAATTGCAAGTTAAGAAAGCTTTGGTAATTGGCGCGGGCGGGGCGGCAAGGGCAGTGGTGGCTGGTTTAGCTTCTGCTGGGCTTAAGCATTTGCAAATATTAAACCGCACGTATGAAAAAGCGTTTGATTTAAGTGAAAAATTACAAAAAATATTTCCGAATATATTAATAGATATAATCAAATGGGAGGACGAACTCCCTCTCCCTCTGGGAGAGGGTTGGGGTGAGGGAAGCCGCCAAGCAAAGAAAGATTTTGTGTTTGGAGGCATCCCTCACCCCCCCCTCTCCCAGGGGGAGAGGGAGTTTGCTCCCGACTTAATTGTTAATACTACCAGCCTAGGAATGAAGGGACAGCCACCCTTAGAGCTCAATCTTCAAAACCTCCCCCTAAATTGTTTCGTAACCGATATAGTTTATAATCCCCTGGAAACCCCTTTGCTTACCCAAGCAAAAAAAGCGGGTTTACCCACCATTGATGGTTTGGGCATGTTATTACATCAAGCCGTCCCCGGTTTTGCTGCCTGGTTTGGACAAACCCCCGAAGTCACCCCCGAATTACGGGAAAAAGTTTTGGAGGCATTACAATGCTCGTCTTAGGACTAACTGGTGGTATTGCTTGTGGTAAAAGCACAATTGCCCGCCAATTTGCTCATCTGGGAGCTAAGATTTTTGATGCGGATAAAACCGTCCATCGTCTGCTGCGCGAGGATAAGGCAATAATTGCCGCCATCGCCGAAAAATTCCCCGAATGCATAGAAAATTCGCAAATAAACCGCCAGAAATTAGGGGATAAAATTTTTGCCCAGCCGCAAATGTTAGACCATTTAGAAGCTATCTTACACCCCATGATTCGCCGCGAATGTAGTTTGTTTGTACGAAGAATGCAGATTATGGGCGTAAAAATGGTTATTTGCGACATTCCTTTATTGTTTGAAACTGGCAGCCAAAAATTATACCATGCAAATGTTGCCGTCATCGCCCCCAAATGGCTGCAAACCAAGCGTGCTTTGCAGCGCAAAGGCATGACCGAAGAAAAATTAGCTCGCATATTAGCCCGACAATATTCTTCTCGCCTGAAGGCGCAATTGGCAGATTATGTGATTCCCTCTAGTTTAGGACGTGGAGTAAGTATGTTAAAAGTAATGGAAATTTTTATATGGTGTTTCACTTTTGAAAAGACCCTAAAAAATTTGAAACACCATAGGCTTGCGACCGCAAGCCCGCCGCTCGTGCGGCGTTCCAAAACTTAAAAATTATAAGGTGCAAAAGAAATAAGACGTTCAGACGCCACTAAGGCTTACACGGCACGCGCCGTGGGTTTGCGGTCGCAAACCTTTGTCGTGGTTCAATGATTTTTAGTGCAAATACAAAAGGGAACCACGACAATGCTAAGAGAAATCTCTCTCGACACGGAAACTACAGGATTAGACCCCAATGCAGGGCATAAAATAGTAGAAATTGGCTGCGTAGAAATGGTCGGGCATATTCGCACTGGCAAAGTTTTTCATGTTTATATCAACCCCAACCGCGATATGCCCAAAGAAGCCGAGGCGGTGCATGGCTTAAGCGGCGAATTTCTAAAAGACAAACCTTTATTTAAAGAAGTCGCCGCAGAATTTGTCGAGTTTATTGGCAACTCGCCCATGGTCATCCATAATGCCGCGTTTGATTTGAAATTCATCAATTTTGAATTAAACGCTCTCGGTCTGCCCATTTACCCGGTAAGTCAAACCATCGACACGGTACTTTTAGCCCGAAAAATGTTCCCCGGCTCGCCCGCGAATTTAGACGCGCTTTGTCGGCGGTTTAATATTGATTTATCCATGCGCACCAAGCACGGCGCCTTACTGGATGCGGAATTATTATCGGATGTATATTTAGAACTACGCGGTGGTCGGCAATCTAACTTAGAACTAAGCCCACAAGCCCGCACGAATAATCGCCTAGAAATAGTCGAAACCAGCAAAATAGAAATCCGCTCACGGAAATTCCCTGCCAGCGCAGAAGAAAAAGCCGCGCATGCATTATTTTTGAGCAAAATCAGCGACCCAATCTGGAAAAAACTACTCCCAGATGGGTTTGCCTAAATTAAGTTTGCTTTTATTGATGATGCCGCCTGCCGCAGCCCCCACCGCTCCGCCAACGACCGCCCCACTAACTGGATCCCCACTAATCAGCGTTCCGCCAACTGCGCCGACACCTGCGCCAATCGCCGCACCGCTCATGATACGATCCGTATCTTTTTCTCCACAAGCAGTTAGCAAGCTTAATGCGCTGATTAGTAATAGAGTTTTTTTCATTAATGATTCCTTTGATTTTTTGTTTCAAGAAATAGTAGTTTAGGCAAAACTGCTAAACTTGCAGCAATATAACGGTTTAGACGGATTGTTTTCTATGAAAAATTCGCGAACCTGTTATCTGTTTGCATCATTTATATTTATTAACTTTAAAGTTGATATGTGGTGATAGGATGCAACAATAAATTCTATGATAAAAATAACACTTGTAACCGAGTATAAATTAATTTAGTAGATTGTTCTTACCTTTAATGTTAAGATAAAAGTGCAAGGCATTGGAAATTATATTTAAAAATAATGGCATTGCCAAGCTTTGCAATAACTCTAAGAATTTAAAAAAGAAGTATGGCGATAAATGTGCTAAAAGTATAATGAAAAAGCTCCATTTTCTAAATGGAGCAGAATCTTTAAATGACGTTTCTCCATTGCCTCCGTATATGAGGCATGAATTACAGGGTAAAGATAAGGGAAAATTTGCAATTGATGCGCTTAACCGTTCAGATCCAAATAGGATAGTTTTTGAGCCAAACTATGAAGAGCCTCCTCGTTTAGAAGATGGTGGTTATGATTTAAAAGCGATTAAATCAATATGCATTATATTGATAGGAGATTACCACAAATGACTAATATACAATTTAACCCAGACTATATTGTTACTCCTGGAGAAATTTTATTTGATATTTTAGAGTCAAGAGGGATTAACCAAGCAACCTTGGCAAATCTTTGCAATAGACCAGAAAAAGCCATCAGTGAAATAATTCATGGCAAGAAGCGTATCATGCCTGAAACGGCTTTGCAATTTGATAGGGTGCTTGGTATAAGTGCTAACACATGGTTGAATCTAGAAAATAACTATAAAATTGCACGGTTGAGGCAAAAAGAATCTGAAGAATTAGAAGCGCAAAAAGAGTGGATCAAGAATTTTCCATATAATGAACTAGTAAAGCGAAAGCTTATAGAACCAAAGTATACAGTTGCTGATAAGTTTGATGCTCTTTTGAGGTTCTTTGGGGTTGGCAGTGTTGATGCGTATACAAAATGTCGTTATGGAGCAATCAATGCATCATTTCGACATTCTGCAGCTCACAAAAACAAGCCATATATATTAGACACTTGGATGCGTGAGGGGGAGATTCGTGCAAAGCAAATTGATGTGCCTCAATATGATAAATCCAAATTTGAAAAAGCAGTCAAAGAAATTAGTCAATTAACCAGAGGGGGCGTTGTAGAGAGCTTTAAAAGAGCTGAGGAGTTAGCACATGCTGCTGGTGTGGTAATTGTATTTGTGGACGCATATAAAGGCTCTGCTGTTAATGGTGTTGCAAGATGGATAAACGGCACACCGACTATTCAACTAACTGTATTAAGAAAAAGTGCTGATATATTATGGTTTTCCTTTTTACATGAATGTGCCCACATTTTGAAACACTCTAAAAAAGAAACCTACATTGATAACGATCATTCAGAAGATAATGAAGAAGAAAGAGAGGCTGATAAGTTTGCAAGAGATTGCTTAATATCACCATCTACGTGGAATGAATTCGTAGCTAAGAATAATTTTTCTGTACGTGCAGTTAAAGATTTTGCACAAAAGAACAATATTGCAGACGGTATTGTAGTTGGAAGACTACAAAAAGAAAAATATGTTGCATGGAATGACTTCCAACTTAATAGGCTAAAGCAAAAAATTGCATTGTCTTAAGATGCATGACTAGCTGGAAGACTCGAACAAAATAAATTGCTGAAAAAAACAGCCGCTTAGTTAGTACTTTAATTTTCATGAAGGCATTGTCGAACTTTAGAATACTGGGAAAGTGAGCATTATAGAGAATTCTATTGAGAATGGTGCACTCGAGACGATTCGAACGTCCGACCTTTGCCTTCGGAGGGCAACGCTCTATCCAGCTGAGCTACGAGTGCTTAAAAACATTAAGTCGCTAGGGAATAAACCAATAAACTCAACAAATCAAGTTACATTATTCTTGATTTTTGTGTGGTGGCGTATTATAAACCTCGTCTCCCGATTCTCGGGAAATACACACGCAAGATAGTTAGGGAGTTTATGCTTCCTGTCTGGTGTTCGTCTTTTGGGGCGAAGCAAATATCTTTGCGGAGGATTTAACTAGAAAAACAAAAGGAATATATTATGGTAATGCCAGTTTTCTCTATGCGTGACTTGATTGAGTCAGGCGTACATTTCGGTCACAAAACTCGTCGTTGGAACCCACAGATGGCTCCGTATATTTACGGTGTACGTCATGACACGCACATTATTGACTTGGGACAAACCGTTCCTATGTTGCACCGGGCTTTGGGTGCAGTGCGTGATGTTGCGGCAGCAGGTGGAAAAATCTTGTTCGTGGGCACTAAGCGTCAAGCGTCAGATCCTATTCGTGAAGCGGCGGAAGCTTGTGGACAGTTTTACATCAATCATCGTTGGTTGGGTGGCTTGCTAACTAACTGGAAAACTATCCAAGTTTCTATTCAGCGCATGCGTAAAATGGAAGAGCAATTGGCAGGCGGAGAAATTGGTCTGACCAAAAAAGAAGTGCTGAACATGCGCCGCAACCACGAGAAATTAGAAAAATCTTTGGGCGGAATTAAAAGCATGCACGGCGTGCCTGATTTAATCTTCGTAATCGACACTAACCGCGAAGAATTGGCAATCCAAGAAGCACGCAAACTAAATATCCCCATCGTTTCAATCGTGGATACTAATTGCAGTATCGAAGGAATCAATTTTCCAATTCCTGGAAATGACGATGCGACTCGCGCTATTCAGCTTTATTGCCGCCTAATCGTAGAATCAGTAAATGACGGTCGTAAACATGTTGCTGCAAAATCTGGTCGGGATATGGGCAATTTAGAAGAAATCAGCATGGAAGATATTTCTTCCGCTGACGCAGAAAAAACTGATGAAAAAGCTAAAAAAGCTACCGCAACTACTAAAAAAGCGGCGACTAGCGCAGCTGGTAAAAAACCTGCGGTTAAAACTGAAGAGTCAGAAGCAGCTGTTGAAGTTGTAGCGGAAGAAAAAACTGCCGCAAAAAAATCTGCAAAAAAATCAGCTTAAAGAAAGGTAATAATCATGGTTATAACTGCTGCATTAATTAAAGACCTGCGCGAAAAATCTGGCGCGGGCATGATGGATTGCAAAAAAGCGCTTTCTGAAAATAATGGCGATTTAGAAGTTGCTATGGACTGGTTGCGCAAAAAAGGTTTAGCCAGTGCTGCCAAAAAATCTGGACGTACTACCGCTGAAGGTTTGGTGGGCGTTTCGGTTGCTGGCAATGTGGGTGCATTGATTGAGTTAAATTCTGAAACTGATTTCGTTGCTCGTAACGAACATTTCCAGAAATTAGCTGGTGAAATCGCGCAAATCGCTCGTAACGTTAGCGGAATCGACGCTTTGAAAGCGGCTGCGTTCCCCGGAACTGGTCGTAATGTTGAGGAAGAAATCGCAGCAGCTATCGGCACGATTGGCGAAAACATGAATTTGCGTCGTGTTTCTACCGTTAGCGTTCCAGAAGGTGTGGTTGCCTCTTATGTGCATAATGCTGCGGCTCCTGGGCTTGGCAAAATTGGCGTATTAGTTGGTTTAAAATCTGTGGCAAATCCTGAAAAATTACAGGAATTGGGCAAACAAATCGCTATGCATATTGCCGCAGCAAAACCTGATGCTTTGCACCGCGACCAAGTAGATGCAGAAAAATTGCAACGTGAACGCGAAGTATTTAAAGATCAAGCAATTGCTTCTGGCAAAGCTCCAGAGATTGCAGAAAAAATGGTTGATGGTCGTATCCGCAAATATTACGAAGAAGTTGTTCTTTTGGAACAAGTATTCGTAATGGATGGAAAAACCAAAGTTTCAGAAGTAATTGAAAATGCTGCAAAAGAACTTGGGTGCCCGATTGAACTAACCGCTTTCACTTGTTTCCAACTTGGTGATGGTATCGAAAAAGAAGAAACTGATTTTGCTGCTGAAGTAGCCGCTGCTGCTGGTGCTGCTTGATTTGTTTCGGGTTCGGAATGAAAAAGGCGGCCTTCGGGTCGCCTTTTTTGTTTTATAATGCTCTTTGTTGTCATGCCGCCGCAGGGCGGTATCCATGCCTAATAATTGGCTGTGCATCTAGCGGATAGGCATGGATACCGCTCTACAGCGGTATTGTAAGACGGAGAGTTTTGTCAGGGCATCTCTAATAACCCATTATGGCGAGCAAAATGCGCGGCGATGGAGTGGCGCAAACGGAGCGTATCTTCATACGTGAGTATTGCGACGAGGCTCCATCGCAAGCAAGTTTGCCGCCATAATGGGTTATTAGAGATGCCCGTCAGTTAATGATGCTGTCGTGTCGGGTGAAGGAGTTTATAGTAAATGAATATAAAAACCAAAATTTGCGGTCTAACCAGCGAAGAAGTTTTTCCGACATTGATTGAAAATGGTGCAAAATATGCGGGATTTGTCTTCTATCCGCCTTCGGTACGCAATATTCAAGCGGCGGCGGCGAATAATCTCGCGCAAAAATTGCCCGAGAGCATAAAAAAAGTGGCAGTATTGGTAAACCCCTCGGACGAGTTCTTAGAACATCTCTTGGCAAATTTTCGCCCAGATTTTTTACAATTACACGGCGATGAGCCGCCCGAACGGATAGGGGAACTGCGTGAGAAATTTGCTGTGCCCATAATTCGCGCTTTACGTATCGCCACCAGGGAAGATTTATTGGCAGCACGGCAATTTATAGATTGTGCGGATAAATTATTATTTGACGCCAAACCAAGCAATACGCATTTACTGGGCGGTACCGGGCAAAGTTTCGACTGGGGCTTGCTCAAAGATTTTTCTAGCTCCTTGCCTTGGATGCTTTCGGGCGGTTTAAATATTGGCAATATCGCCGAAGCCTTGGCGATTAGTGGTGCAAAAGAGATAGATTTATCTTCGGCAGTGGAAGATTCTCCCGGACATAAATCACCCGAAAAGATTGCTGCCTTTTTGCAGTTTGTAAGGGATATATAGGAATATCTCACGCCACTGTAATTATAACATTTTATTTTTTTCCTACTTGCATTTGTTCTTTAAAGCCCATAATTTGCTAGATGTAATCGTCGCAGTTGGTGATTATGGGGCTTCGTATCCCCCTAGGTATCGGCTTTGTGTGACCGTAATTCACGCTCCTCGCCTTTGGCGGGGAGGCAATGGCGCATGTTCAGGCGTTAAGCTAAAGGTCATTGCGAACCTTATACCTAGGGTTTTACGAACTTCCCGCCACCAGTTGATCGCTGGTGGTTTTGTTTTTAAACAAAGGGTTTGACAATGAAAAAACTAGGATATTTTATCAACGGACTACGTAAATCCATAAGAATTTCCAGCTATAGGCAATTAGAAGAATTTCTGGTAATGTTGGTAGCTATTAATATAAGTATTCCTATGAGTATGTTAGGAGCCTTAATGATTATGTTATGCGGAGTAAATTTTGCTATTGTTCAGCTTTGGACATTAATTATCAGTATTCCGCTATCTTGGTTGTTTTCTAAGGACATATAAAAAAATTTTACAACAATTTCACTCTCTTACTGTTTTTTAAGAAAGCTCACGCGGCATAACCAATCAGAGTCTTGGTCTGTAACCTTGATCAGTCGTGCCACGTGAAAAGATACTATTTCTATTTTTATACGCCGCAGGAGCGGCGGGTTTACGGTCGTAAACCTATAGTGTTTTATAACTTTAAAAGGTTATTTAAGAGATAAAACACTATAAATAAAAACTAATTCTTAGCTTTATCCACCAATTTGTTTTTTGCAATCCAAGGCATCATGCCGCGCAACGCCGCACCAACTTTTTCAATCGGATGCTCCGCTTGCAAGCGACGCGTAGCTTTGAAAGAAGGCGCACCTGCTTTATTTTCCAACATCCAATCACGAGTGAAGCGACCAGTTTGAATATCAGTAAGTACGCGTTTCATTTCTGCTTTAGTTTCATCAGTAATAATGCGTGGACCAGTTACATAATCACCATATTCGGCGGTGTTCGAGATAGAATAACGCATATTGGCAATACCACCTTCGTAAATCAAATCTACGATAAGTTTAACTTCGTGCAAGCACTCAAAATACGCCATTTCCGGTGCATAACCAGCTTCTACCAAAGTTTCAAACCCAGCTTGAATCAGGCGAGTAACCCCACCGCAAAGCACCGCTTGCTCACCAAATAAATCGGTTTCACACTCTTCACGGAAAGTAGTTTCGATAATGCCCGAACGACCACCACCTACGCCACTCGCGTAAGACAAAGCAATATTTAGCGCATTGCCCGAAGCATTTTGATGTACAGCAACTAGGCAAGGAACCCCACCACCTTTTTGATACTCACCGCGCACCGTATGACCGGGACCTTTCGGGGCAATCATATATATATCTAAATCCGCACGGGGCTCAATCAGTTGAAAATGAATGCTTAAACCATGGGCGAATGCTAATGCCGCACCTTGTTTTAAATTGTCTTTTAATTCATTAGCATAAAGATCTGCCTGTAATTCATCAGGCACCAACACCATTACCACATCTGCCCATTTAGCAGCTTCCGCCGGGGTAACTACTTCAAAGCCAGCTTGTTTAGCTTTTTCAATGCTTTTAGAGCCATTTTGTAGGGCAATTTTAATATCTTTTACGCCGCTATCTTTCAAATTACAGGCATGCGCATGACCTTGGCTACCATAACCAATTACTGCCACTTTTTTCGATTTGATTAGGTTCAAATCCGCGTCTTTATCGTAATATACTTGCATTATCTTCTCCATTTATTAGCCAGCGCCTTTTATATCAGAAATATAAAGGCTGGCTAGTGAAAACTATTGATAAATATTTTATATAATCATATAATCAGGTAGTACCTTTTAATACCTGCCTTTTAATATCAAGGGAGCCTGATTATGACAACTAATAAAGCTGTGAAACTAGATGAAGCCACCTACAATCGCCTAAAAAACTTAGGCGAATCACGTCAGCGTACACCTCATTGGTTAATGAAGGAAGCAATCAAACAATTTATTGAGCGCGAAGAAGAGGTTGATAACATAAAAAAAGATACGCTAAAACGTATAGAAAATTTTGAAAAAACTGGAAAATTTATACCTTATGAAATAGTTGATGCATGGCTTGCAACTTGGGGAACTGATAATGAGGCACCATGTCCGTTCCCTACCGCATAATATTTTTTACTGAAGCGGGTGCTGATTTAGTACGATTACGAGCATTCATAGAAGAACATAATCCGAATGCTGCCAATCGTGCGGTTAGTAAAATCAGGGAGTCTTTAAAAATGCTCGCAGAATATCCTCTCCTTGGATTGTGCGTAGAAAATATTGATGTGCCAAATTTAAGAGAATTATTTGTTCAGTTTGGAAAATCAGGCTATTTAATACGCTATCGCATAGTGCAAAATGAAATTCAAATCATCAGATATGGCATGGGAGAGAAGAGCGCACGGGCTTACACTAAACCCCTTCTTTCCCCCGTGACATCGCCGCCACCCCTGTGCGTGCCACTTCCACCAAACCTAGTGGGCGCATTAATTCGACAAAAGAATCAATTTTTTCGGGCTTGCCGGTAATTTCAAACACAAAAGACTCAGTCGTTGCATCCACTGCGCGCGCGCGGAAAATATCGGCAATCCGCAGGGCTTCCACGCGGTTTTTGCCGGTGCCAGCTACTTTTATCAAGGCAAGATCACGCTCTACAAAGGCACCTTCCTCGGTTAAATCATGGACTAAATGCACGGGAACTACGCGCTCTAACAGGCTTTTTATTTGTTTTACTACCCGGTCAGTCCCACGCGTAACCACGGTAATGCGTGATAGGCTGCGGTCATGATCCACCTCGGCAACGGTGAGGCTTTCAATATTATAACCACGCCCAGAAAACAAGCCAATCACCCGACCCAAAACCCCAAATTCATTATCAACAATCACCGCCAAAGTATGACGGCGCAAGGCAGGAATTTCGGTCTCGGTATCGTAAACTATATCACTCATGTTTTTTCTTTCGTTTTTTTTACACTGACATTGATAATGCCATATAAATTTTTTGGCAATAAAACTGTCATCAAACTGACAAAAATATTTGTTACGATGCAATCATGAGCATAGATTTAACAACTTTAAAGACAAATGGTCCAAAAAATATTTTTGGCGATGCACCGCTTGATACTTCGCAGGCAGGCTCCGTGCAGCCAGATTCCACCAGCACGCCTGAAAATAATGACCCAGCATTAGCCCTAATCATGTTCTTTCTAAAAGCTTTGTTGGGCGAAAGCGGACTTAATGGTGAAATGCTCAGCGGAATTTTTGGCGGAACTATTACCAGTGGTGATGCACCCAGTGCAGGTGAGGGCGCCGAGGCTGCAAATTCTCCCGACTCCGCAGGCGGCATCAAAGGCAAGCTGGATGTGAATTCTATGTTAAAAACCAGCGATGCCATGCCCAAAATAAAAGCCTATCTGGCGGCGCATAAGGGCGAGAAGGTTGAGCATATAATTCCCGTAGATGATAATTTAATCCGTGTTACCGAAAGTTTCGGTGCGCCGCGCCCAACCCATACCCACGCTGGGCTAGACATTGCCCCTGAACATTCGGGTGACAAGCCGCCAATCATTGCCTCCGCCGATGGCATTGTGCTATTTTCAGGTAAAATAAACGGTTATGGCAATGCGGTAATTGTTGCCCATGGGGATGGCAGCACCAGCCTATACGGGCATTTAAGCTCTATTTCTGCTAGTGTGGGTGAGGAATTAAAGCAGGGCGAAAAACTTGGGATGATGGGTAATTCAGGCGCCAGCGAAGGGGTGCATCTGCATTATGAACAAATTGAGGCAAACACCAAAATAAACCCTAAATTTGAAGGGTTAGTTAACGGCTTAAAAGAGGGGATGAAACTTAATCCTCGGCAAGTTAATCATGATTCTATGGTTGCTTTAGCTGCAAATGTTGGTGGCAAGTCAGGCAGTCGGCATTTATAGAAAAACTCCTTGAATATTCACCGAAGAATGTTTGCCAATATTATCATAATGCGCATCTAGCCAATCAGCAGCAGATTGCCGCCCCACATCGCGCAAATGTTGAAAAAAATTCCAATCCGCATTGAATTTGCTCGAACGTCCCAGTGGAGAAAGTAGTTCTTGCGCTTCCACCAAATGTAGGTGAATATTTTTATAATTCTGCGAAGAAACATCGCCTTCTTCCAGCAATTTTTTTACAAACATAATGGCGCGAACTTCACTCATTAACCCAGCATTAAAGCTAATTTCATTCACGCGGTCGAGTATTTCGGGGGCGCTGGTGGGAACTGCTTCCACTTCTAAAGGATTAATTTGTACTAAAACAATATCTTGGCTGCGGCTATGATAGAACAAAGGAAACAAAGCAGGATTGCCCGAATAGCCACCATCCCAATAAGGTTCGCCGTGTACTTCCACCGTTTTAAATAAAAACGGCAGACAGGCAGACGCCATAATCATATCCAAATTCATTTCTGCACCATTAAAAACTTTTGATTTTCCCGTGCGCACATGGGTGGCATTAACGAAAAATTTTATCGCTTTTTGTTCGCGCAATTTATGAAAATCCACCAATTCCTCGACGATTCCGCGCAAGGGATTAATATCAAACATATTAAATTGATAGGGCGAAAACACGCGCATAAGAAAATCCGCCGCTACAAACGAGGGCGAATAATCGAGATTTTTGGGAGTAAATATTTTTTCCACCATCGAAGGCTTCACTTGCAACAAGCTCGCCGCCTTACTGACCTTATACCATAATTGATGGAGTTTTTCCCGCGCCAATGCCCGACCATTCGCACCACCTCCGCCTTGGGCATAGGCGGAAATCAACACCGCTCCATTAACCGCGCCAGCGCTAGTGGCCGTCACCGCCTCAATCTGTAAGCGCTCATCTTCTAATAGTCGATCCAGCACTCCCCAAGTAAACGCCCCATGCGAACCACCACCTTGCAGGGCTAAATTTAGTGGTTTTACATGATTAAGTGGTTTTTTGTCAGTTTTTGCCATAATATTTTCCGCGATGTCTAATATAAATAAAATATAGAGCAAGTAATCATGCGCGCAATACAAATAAACAACAATCATTTGCAAATAGTGGATATTTCTACGCCCAGCCCCCAGAAGGGACAAATATTGATTAAGGTCGCCGCCGCAGGAATTAACCGCGCGGATTTATTCCAAGTACAGGGAAAATACCCATATCCCAGCGAAACAAATGGCGTTCCCGGTCTGGAAGTCTCGGGCGAAGTGGTGGAAATCGGGGAGGGCGTGTCGCGTTTTAAGCTCGGCGATAAGGTTTGTGCCTTGTTGGTAGGCGGTGGCTATGCGGAATATGCCTTGGCGGAGGCAGATTTAACCTTAACCCGACCAGAAAATTTAGATTTTTTATCCGCCGCCGCCCTGCCCGAGGCTTTAGCAACTGTCTGGCTAACTTTATTCATGCGCGGGGGCTTAAAAAGCGGCGAATATCTTTTTATTCATGGCGGCACCAGCGGCATTGGCACCACTGCCATTCAAATCGCCCAAATTTTTGGTGCGCAAGTAATTGCCAGCGCTAGCAATGCCGAAAAATGCGCATTTATTGAGAGCTTGGGAGCGCAAGCGGTGAATTACACCCAAGATTTTGCCGCACGGGTGAAAGAAATAACCAACGGGCAGGGGGTTAATTTATTGCTGGATATAACCGGGGGTGATTTGGTCGAAGCTAACCTGAAATGCCTGAGCTATGATGGGCGAATGGTGAGCATTGCCTTTATGCGTGGAGCGCAAACTTCCGCCAATCTGGCCGGGTTATTGATGAAAAATATTTCTTGGCAAGGCGTCACCCTGCGCTCGCGCCCTGTGGCGGAAAAAGCGCAAATAATGCAGCAGGTGCAGGAAAAAATCTGGCCTATAATTGCAACGGAGCAGTTCAAGCCTATAATATACAAAAGTTTTTCTTTGGAAAACGCCGAAAAAGCGCATATTTCCCTGCAAGAAAACTTGCATATTGGCAAAACAATGTTAATAATGGGCACTTAAAATTCTAAAATTCCAAGGATTCAAACGAATGACCCTACCTCTTATGCCTAAAGCTACTGCCGTTTGGTTGGTGGAAAATACTAAACTAACTTTCAAGCAAATTGCCGATTTCTGTGGGATGCACCCATTAGAAATCCAAGGGATTGCCGATGGTGAAGTGGCAGGCGATATTCGCGGCGAAGACCCCATAAACGCCGGGCAATTATCCCGCGAGATGATTAATCTTTGCGAAGAAAATACCCAGAAAAAACTAGAAATCGCCGCCAGTGCGCGTGAATATTTGGACGGCAAAGGTAAAACCAGCCGCTACACTCCCCGTGCTCGCCGCCATGACAAACCCGAAGCGGTATTGTGGATATTAAAATACCATCCCTATGTCCCCGATGCGCAGATTGTTAAATTGATTGGAACCACCAAAAAAACCATTGATTCTATCCGCGATCGTTCGCATTGGAATATCAGCAATATGCAACATAAAGACCCAGTTTTGTTGGCATTATGCAAACAAGGTGATTTAAACATTATGGTAAAAAAATTCCGTCCCGAAGATGCGGATGATAGCAAAACTGCTTAAGCAATAATTTTAAAACCAATTGTTTTAACGGATTTATCCATAGTCATACCGCCGCAGGGCGGTATGACTATGGCGAGTTTTTTGTCACACTACCCGACACTTTTTTGCTAAGTAAAATATTTATTATATATCAGCACTCTCCGTCGTCATTCCTGCGCAGGCAGGAATCTCTTTTTCCACTTGCGAATGGCTTCGTTTGGGGAGAAAGAGATTCCTGCCTGCGCACACTACTGTCCAATTAAACTTAAAAAGGCTTATATTGTATATCTATCTGTATTAAAACAACTCTCCGTC
>DIUV01000015.1:30321-75100 GCA_002423155.1 Alphaproteobacteria bacterium UBA6149 | reverse complement strand
TTTCTAGCTTTTTTACAACCAACAATATTACTCCTGTGGATACTACCCTCACCCCGTCCCTCTCCCAGAGGGAGAGGGGGCCGTCCGCGTTTCATTTTTAAGTCCTGTTTACACAAATACATCATAAACTATTGGTATTCTTGGTGTAAATATAACAGCAGCTTATTTTAATTGGACAGTAGTGCGCACAAGGCGGGGATGACAACCGAGAGTTCAAAGCAATACCTTTAAATGTTTTTATTATTCAATGCATTGCGTCCTTATTAACCTTGCTGTCGTGTAGAGTGGGCAAAATCATAAATAGTTAATTTGTTGTTTTTACTAAATTTCTCTCCTTTGTCATGCAGCACGTAAAGCGGCATCCATGCCAAACCATTAGCTTGGATTTGCTGCTAATTATACTGATATATATATATATTTATTTTGCGGCGTTGCTTGAAGGACAGCAAACTGCCCAGTAAATTATCCATCTTCCAAATGCAATAACAGCGCCATGCCCGCCATAATTGCAATTGCGGCAGGACTCCACGCGGCTAATAATACGGGGATTTTTCCTGCGGTGCCGAAAGCGTGAAATAAATTAGTAACGAAATTTATTGAAAATCCGGCTAAAGCGCCGCTTGCCATCAATTTTCCAATATTGCCGCGTCGTGGTAAGCGCAGCGAGAAGACTGCGGCAATTAGTATCATACCGCATAATAGAAAGGGGCTGGCTAGTTCAGAATGCCAATAAACCCGATGGCGGAGAGCGGAAAATCCTGATTTTTCTAGCGTATTTATAAAACTATTTAATTGCCAAAAAGACAAAGTGCGTGGTTCGGCGAAACTATCTTGAATTTGGGCGATGTTTAAATGGGTGGGTAAGGTTATATATTGTTTGTCTGGTTGGCTGATGCCGGGGCGAGAGCTGATACTATTATAAATTACCCATTTTCCTTTTTCTAGCTTTGCCGATTTTGCATCTATTCGGGCAGCGAAGTTTTTGTCTTGATTGTTTTTATCATTGGAGAAAGCAAAAATAGTTACATCATGCAAGAGCATGTCATGTTGGGAAATATGTTTGGCGTGGAGCACATATTCAGAGATGGGTTGATCTAGGATAATCGCTCCCGCTTCATGTTCACGCAGCCACAGACCCGAGGCGGAAATAGAGAGCAGGCTTTGCGCTCCTGATATATATTTACTATCCAATTTTTCATAGCGAGAAATCATCGCCGCGGAAATGGGGTTGAATATCGCCACCATAAAAATACCTAAGGCAAAGGTGAGTGCCAATGCAGGTAATAAAAATTGCCAGACCGAAACCCCAGCCGCACGCACAATTATGAGTTCTTGCGAGCGAGTCAATTTTGTAAGTGCTAACATGCCGCCAATTAATACGGCAAAGATTAAAATAGTTTCTAACATGTGCGGAAGTTTCAGCAATGCCATTTCCGCAACGATATGAAAAGGAATGGAGTCTTTGCCTGCGGTGCGGCGGAATAATTCTAAGAAATCAACTAGTCCAGCAATCGCGGTGAGCGCACCAATCGCCAGCATAATGCTGGAGAAAAAATTACGCGCTATATAGACCGACATCGTAATACCAAGCTTCATAATTTTTTGTTATTAGAGTTAAGTTTTAAACTTGCGGCAAGTGCGGCAATTGCTAATAAATAGGGCGCAAACCAAAGTAGGGGAACGCGCACAACAACATTGCTGATGCTTAAAGCAGCTAGCATTAAGGTTAGAGCAATTATTGAGCTAATCAACAGATTTTTCCATTGGCGGTTACGGTTGAAACTGGTTTTTTGTACAAAAGCGGCGGCTAACAACGTTAAAGTCAGGGCATAAAGTGCCCAGGTCAGTCGTTGGTGCGCTTCTGCGCGATGTTTTTGTTGCGCAGCAACATTGCCTTGATAGCTGAATAATGCGCGCAGCGATTTTTCTTCCACCCCTGGCTCGCGCTTGCCTGATTGCGAATTATAGAGGCTTAAATCTAAATTATAGCTGTCAAAATTTAACCAGGAAACGCGCCCGTTTTTTCTTTCTTGTTGCATGCCATCGGTTAGATAAAAGCTGGCGCCTGAGGTGGTTTGTATTAATTGTGCTTCTCGCGCCATCATGGTTATTTCTTGCCCGGTTTTTTCTTTGTTGCGCTCGTCATGCACAATTACGCCTTTTAATTTCCCGTCTTTATCACGTTCTCTAATAAATAAAGTTAATCCGTCGATGGGCGAATTAAATACATCTTCTTGTAATAAAATTGATGCGTAATTATCGCGCAGATAGGCTTGCGTGTTTTTGAATTCCTGCCGTGATAAGGGAACTAGTATAAGCGCAAATAAATAACATAATATTGCCCCAATTGTCCCAGCGATTAATGCTGGGCGTGCTAATTGCCATGGGCTTAATCCGCCAGCTTGCAGTGCAATTAATTCGCTTTCGCCCGATAGTTTTTGATAGGTGAAAAGTGTGGCGATAAATAAAGATGGGGGAATAACAATTAACAATAAAGAAGGAGTTAAAAGAAAAGTTAAATAAAAGAAATCATGCAAGTCTAATCCCCGATTAATTATAAAATCTACATAGCGCAATGCTTGCGTCAACCAGATGATGCTGGTAAGAGATAAAGTAACTAATGCCGCAGGTGCAGCCAGTAACTTTAATATATAGAGATTATATTTTAACATTTTTTCTGTATTTAAATTTAAGTGCCCATATATTCTCTAACAAGAATTATGTCCTGTAGCAAGAATTAGAAAAAACCTCAAATATAAAAGGTCTAACCCATGAAATTAGAATTTATTCCACTAACTTCTGCATTAAATGATAAAGCTGCTGGTCGCGGCGTGGTGTTTTTTGTCGGAGATGATTTAAAGCTTTCTCCTTTGGCTGCTCAAGCAGATAAGGCAAGTGGTGGCTTGCTCAAACGTGCTTTGTCGGTGGGTAGTTTTAAGGGTGAAAAAGGGAAATTAGTCAGTGTGTTGGCGCCGAGCGCTCTGGGGGCAGATTATGCTATTTTTGTAGGGATTGGCAAAGAAAAAGATGCGGATGCGCTTTTATGGGAAAATGCTGGTGGTTCTTTAACCGTAGAAGCTAATCGTTTGCGTCTGACCAGTTTGCACGTAACCGCGGATGCTATACCTGAATATAAAAAATTAAAAAAAGGCGAAGCAGAAGCGCGGTTTGTATTGGGAGCATTTTTGCGTAACTGGCGCTTTGATAAATATCGCACCAAAGAAAAAGCCGAAGAAAAACCTACTTTGCAAGCCATCCATATTGCGACTGAACATACTAAACAGGCAGAAAAAATTTGGTTGGGTTCGTTACAGCCGTTATTTGAGGGTATTTTACTTACCCGTGAAGTAGCAAGTGAGCCTGCTAATGTTATTTATCCTGCAAGTCTGGCAGAGCGCTGCTTAGAGCTGGCAGATTTGGGCGTGGAAGTAGAAGTGCTGGGTGAAGAGCAAATGCAAGCTCTGGGCATGGGCTCACTGTTAGGCGTAGGGCAAGGTTCGGTGCGCGAATCACAATTGGTGGTAATGCAGTGGAAAGGTGGCGATAAAAAGCAAAAACCTTTGGCTTATGTGGGCAAAGGCGTAACTTTTGATACTGGTGGCATCAGCATCAAACCGGCTGGCGGCATGGAAGAAATGAAATTTGATATGTGCGGATCAGCGGCGGTAATTGGCGCTTTGAAGGCATTGGCTTTGCGTAAAGCGAAGGTTAATGTTGTGGGCGTAGTTGGTCTGGTGGAAAATATGCCGGATGGTAATGCTCAACGTCCCGGCGATGTAGTTACTTCTATGTCTGGGCAGACGATTGAAGTTATCAATACCGATGCCGAAGGGCGGTTAGTGTTGGCGGATGCTTTATGGTACACACAAAACCGCTTCAAACCAGAATTAATCGTTGATTTGGCCACCCTTACGGGAGCAATTTTAATTGCACTCGGCACTAGCCGCGCAGGATTATTTTCTAACAATGATAAATTAGCAGATAAATTACATAGTCTAGGACAAAAAGTAGGCGAAGAATTATGGCGCCTGCCGTTGGGAGATGTTTATGACAAACAAATCAATTCTCCCGTGGCAGATATGCAAAATGTGGGTGAAGGGCGTGAAGCTGGCAGCATTACCGCCGCGCAATTCTTACAACGTTTTGTCAATGACTATCCCTGGGCGCATTTGGATATTGCTGGCACCGCTTGGGGCAAAAAAGATTCAGCTATTTGTGCGAAGGGAGCAACCGCTTTTGGAGTGAAGTTGTTGGATGCACTGGCTGCGGATTATGAGGATTGATTTTAGATAAATTTCTAAAAATAAGACCTCTGCGTAATGCGCTGCGCTGAGGCTTATAAGCACCAAGTTATTAAAAAATAAACGGAGCGTACATCTGTACGTGAGTATTGTTTCTCAATAACTTGGTGCTTAGAAGTCCAGCGCAGTAGCATTAAGCAGAGGTCTTAAAATGCCCGATATTCATTTTTATCATTTACTGCACACTCCTTTAGAAAACGCTTTAGCAAAATTGTTAGAGCGTGCTCAATCCGGTGGATTCTCGCGGATTCTCGTGCATGGGAGCGAGCAGCAATGTGGGTGGTTGGACGAGGCTTTATGGAAAATTGTGCCTAATAGTTTTTTAGCGCATTCTACTGCGGCGGATGAAAAATACGCTGTTCAGCAACCAATTTTGTTGACCCATACACAGGAAAACTTAAATGCAGCTACTTTATTGATTATTATCAATGGGGCGAAGTTTGAGGATGTGAGTGGTTACACTCGCGTTTGCGATATGTTTGATGGGCGTGATGATGAGCAAGCAGCCGCCGCAAGAACGCGCTGGAGTGCTTATAAAGAGGCGGATTTTACATTGGTGTATAATAAACAAAATGAAGCTGGTGGTTGGAATTAGGCGGTAAAAAAAGCGCGCCAATTTTTGGTTGGCACGCTTTTTTGTTGCAATTACTCTTGAACTGGTTTTTTTGCCAGTTCAGCGGCAATTTCTTTAAGTAGGTCGATGACAAAATGTAATCTGTCATCATCCCTTATACCCATAGTTGTTCTGGGTTTTTGGATGAGTGTTCTCAAATCAATCACCTTGTTGACGATATATGCCGCCAATAAGTCGGGGGCAGAGGATACTTTCAGCAAGTCTGTGGAGACTTCTTGAAAAATATCATGAAGTTTTCCAGGCATTTCTGTTGGAAACTCCAACATAATTTCCTGTGCTCTTCCAGCTAGTATGCCAGATGAGTGGCTAGTTTTTAAAGCAATGGCAAGCAGCCATGCTTGATGTTCTTGCGTTTTCATAAAACCCCCTAGGGTGGTGTAAGCAGCTAAGCTGCTTTAGAGAAAAGGAAAATGTCCTTTAGCGAAAATTATGCAAAAGACATGACATGTTTAACATATATTAATTATAACTTAAAGCGGTTTCTCGTTATTTTAAAACATAATTTGTTGGTTCATAAATTCTTGCCAATTAAGCTAAAAACATGCCATAAACAACTCCTAAAAAATAAAAAGCGGAGAAGAAAATGGCAGGACATTCCCAGTTTAAGAATATTATGCACCGAAAAGGTGCGCAGGATAAAAAACGTGCGAAAATTTTTACCAAGATTATCCGCGAGATTATTATTGCGACTAAGTCGGGGTTGCCCGATCCTGCTTCTAACCCCCGTTTACGAGCAGCCATTTTGGCGGCACGAGTACAAAACATGCCGCGTGATAAGATAGAAAACGCCATTAAACGCGGCTCAGGCGAGACGAATACCGATAATTATGACGAAATTCGTTATGAGGGTTATGGCGCTGGTGGCGTGGCGGTGATTGTGGATGCTTTGACCGATAACCGTAACCGCACAGCTTCGGACGTGCGCGCGGCTTTTTCTAAATATGCCGGGAACTTAGGTGAGTCCGGCAGTGTTAGTTTTATGTTCGACCGCGTGGGACAAATTCGTTATCCGCTTAAATCGGCGAGTGAAGATGCCATGCTAGAAGCGGCTATTGATGCAGGAGCAGATGATTGCGCCAGTGATGAAAATGAGCATTTAGTTTCTTGTGCGATGGAAGCTTTTCATGAAGTATCCGCCGCTTTGGAGCAAAAATTTGGGGACGCCACATCAGCAAAATTAGCTTGGATACCAAAAATCAGCACGCCAATAGATGAAGATCAGGCGCGGAGCTTGTTTAAATTAATTGACGTGTTGGAAGATAATGACGATGTGCAGGAAGTAACCTGTAATTTCGAGATTTCGGACGAGATTATGGAAAAATTAAGTGCGGCTTAGATTTTGTTATAGTGTATGATCGTAATATCTGGCATTTTTCTTTTTTTCACGCACCAGCAACGCCCCAGTTATTACTAACAGGGGGATGCTGATATATTGCACGACCATAAAGCCGTAAGACCAATTATGTAATGGTGTATAAACGAAGAATAAATTATAGATTGCTGCGCTTATATGGATGATGGTAAGCATCGGTTTGTAAGCGAACATTATTTTTTCTCCTCGTTATTTTCTTCTTCAATGGGAGGTGTTTTTAAGCTGCCGAATAAACCGTCTTTTTCATCATCGGGACCGGCGGCGAAATATAAGGTGTTGGTGTCGCCTAAGCTTTCGCCATTGCCGAATAATAAGCCCCAGATTTTATCAATTTTAATTACTTTCCCTTTTTCATCGCGTACAAAATCTACAAATTTATGGGTGCGTGGATGGAATGCGCTTATGGTGCCATCACCAAAATTACCCACTAGTAACATATTGGATAATTTACCGAAATTAGCTGGAGCATAGGCAAGTCCCCACGGGGCATTTAATTTTCCGCGCGTTGTCCAGATTCTAACTAATTTTCCATCTTCGGTAAATTCTGCGAGCTTCCCTTGTCCTGCTTGAGAAGTGTCTTCTTCTCCTGCGAAGATAGCATTCTTTTCGCAAGTGCCTTTTTCAATTTCATCTTGGGGGCAGGTTTGGGTTTTGGCGTAGGTAACAAAAATATGATTTTCACCTTTGTGATTAGTAAGTGCTTGTATGTTGAACGGGGCATATTCGCCAGCATCAATTTTTCCGTTCTTATTTTCATCAAAGGGATTATCAAAAGTTATTTCTTCAGGTTGGAATTTTCCGTTAAATGTTTTGATTGCTGGTTGCTCCCCAAAATCTGCCGCATAAAGTCTTGTGTAATCATGGCTGATAGCTAAACCAAAAAATTGTGCTCCGTCCTTTGATTGATCTATTACGGGAATAGCTTCGCCTGCACGGTCAAAGCTGCCATCTGGTTTTTTGCGTTCGGTCCAGGCGGAAATTATTCCTCCGTCGCTGGCAAATAAAAATTTTGCGGGAGCGGTTATTGGTTCGGCATTATCTATATTTTGAGTGATTACAAAATGTTCTTTACTGTCGGAAAATACTACGCCGGTTGCAAATTTATCATCGCCACCCACGGGGAGCTTGACGGTTTTTAAATTATCCTGATGTAGTGTCTGTAATTTTTTATCTGTGGATGCGCTAACATCGCCAACATATTCATAGCTAATATCTTTAGCCGTTACCCAAAAATGCCCTCCCGCACCTTTGGGACGAATGGCAATTCCCCATGCGTTTACCAGCGTAGGTTCGGTGCTGATTTCAGGCTTATATATATCTTTATTGGCAACATAATTATGCTGCACATATTTGTTTTCTGCCGCTTGAGCCGCGCTGATAGTTAGACCAGTAATGATGGTGGTGAATAATAAAGAACGTAATAACATGTTGATTATCCTTGTTTAGTTTATAGATATTTGTGGGTTGCTGCCAATTTTATGGCGTGTCCGTATAGCTTCCGAACGCTCTATTGCTTGGGTTGCTATATCGGAATCCAGTTGAAATGCATCGACAATTTTAATGGCAGCTGCTTGGCGAGCGGACATATAATTTTTGGCGATGCTGGATAGTTTATCTTGGGCAAATTGGGGGAGGCGTTTTTGTAATTCTTCAGCCAAAATTTGCGTTACATTATTTTCGGGATCAAAACAAAAAGACAACGCCTGATGCTCAATAAGTTGTCCCTTGGCAGTGGCATAAATATGTACTGCTGGTTCTGCTTTGGCATTGTTTTTTGCCAGTAACAGACTTTCAATTAGTTTCTCTTTTTTTTCTTGTGAAAGGGGGGAATTATTATGTGGAGCGCCGGTTATATTTAAATCTTTTAGCTCGCTGATGGCGGTCATATCATTTAGTAATTTGCGAGTAGCAAATAAATCGTCGCGTCGGTTTAGTATAATGCTTTGGATGCTTTCTTTAGATGCTTCTTGTAATAATTCTGCTGCACCTAAATTGGTGCTGTTATGTTTAAGCCCGTGTAATTGGCAAATAATATCATAATGTTTTTTGGCTAATGTTTGGGCAAATACTCCTTCGGGGGAGAAAATATCTAGCATTGCCGATATTAGTTCTTTTTCTTCTGCTATAAATTTTTCTAATATTACTGGGTTTTGCAAATTTAAACCTTGTGCATGTTGTGCGAGCATATTAATTGCTGCTTTGCGAGGTTCACCCTCTAAATTGCTATCTATAATGGGAGCCGCGCTGAATAGATTTTGGTGTCCAATATAAGTATCTGGTATATAATCTTTCTTTTGGTCTTGCGTGTCGTCACCAAATAATTTGCGGACGTGATGAATTATTTTGGAAAAATAACGCTCATTTAGTTCATTATCAATGGTTTGTGTGCTGGTGGGCAGGGCGGCGCGCATGCCCAGCATAGAGCCCAGAGTAAGGGCAGTGCCAATTAATTTGCTGGTGAGAATCACAGCGTAAGTTTGTTTATTACCCAAAGCGCGTTGAGCAGCAACATTGGTAATGGTAGAAGCGGCGGCAATAATGGAGGAATCCACCAGATTACTTGCCTGGAAATTCTTATAATTTTCTAATTTTTCTTGGTATTCAGGTGAATCAACCGCTATATTCTCGGCTTTCATCCAAGGTTTTAAAGATTTTTTTCCCCATTGCATATAAAGAGGGTCTAACATTTTTTGGGTGGCGGCTGTCAGATTGGCTACTGGTGCAGAAAATATCCTTTTTATAAAAAGATATGCTAAAAATCCTCCGCCATCCCCAGCTAGTTCGCCACCAATAGTATGTTTGTGGGTAACTGCATGGTGATGATCGCCATGTTTGCTTTGAAACCATTTACTGATAAACGGATCAAGAAAATCTGTAGCTAAGCAAATCAAACTATGTTGCAATCCAAAGGCAATATCATGCCCTAAGCTTTTATCTTGCGCACGAGCATTTTTTTTGGTGTTGGTATCTACCAAGTTATTGAAAGAAATCAGTTCCATTGTTATTTACACCTCAAAACATATAGATGATATTGATAATCATTATCATCTATATGTTGGTTGAGGGGTGGGTGTCAAGGGCAATTGATAATGATTCTCATTATCGCGCCGCTTTTCCTTATTTAAAATAGTCCGCCGGTTCCTTTTGGTAAATTACCTGTGGGGTATTCTTGAGGAGTGGGGGGAGTAAACGGTGCTGGGTTGTTGGTCGGTGAAGAGTGGTTTTGTTCCTCTACTATGCTGGCAGGTTCTTCTAGTTGGGTGGGTAATACTGGCTCGGGGTCGGCTTCGCCTTCGGGGACGAAAATTGGGTCGCCTGTGATATAGGTTTCGCTGAAACTGGTCGGAGCGGTGATTGTGGGTGCGCCTTCTGCATCTTCCTCTTCGCTGCCAGTGGCGGCGACACCGCTGAAAAAACTTATGCCTTCGGGTACTGGGAATGGTATCATATTTTCTTTTTTGAGGATTTTTTCGGCGAAGTAAATGAATCCTGGTAGGGCTATGCGACCGCCAGTTTCTTTATTGCCGAGATTTTTTGGTTTGTCATAACCCACGTAAATTCCCACTACATAATCGGTAGAAAAACCAATGAACCATGCATCGCGGCTATCGTTAGTGGTGCCGGTTTTCCCTGCGATGGGAAGGTTAAGATGTGCAGCAGCGGCAGCAGTTCCGCGTTGTACTACCCCTTGGAGCATGGAGATTATTTGATAATCTACTCGTGGGTCAATAATACGTTCGCGGTCGTCATCTAATAAGGGGGGGGAATCAGGATTGAAGCCTTCACCTACTTCGCTACAGGCTTTGCATTCACGCGTATCGCGGCGGAAAATTACATGCCCTTCACGGTCATGAATGCGCTCGATAAGGGCGGGGGTTACGCGCAATCCGCCATTAGCAATCATACTATAAGCCGTACTCAGGCGTAGCAAGGTGGTTTCGGCAGAGCCCAGTACTACTGAAAAATTATGGGGTAACTCATCGTAGATGGCAAAGCGTTTGGCGATTTTTACTACTCTGTCTAATCCCAAAACTACGGCTAAACGCACAGTTACGAGATTACGAGATTTTTCCAATGCTTTGCGTAAGGTGATTACTCCTAGATAATCATTTCCATAATTTTTGGGGCGCCACATAGGTAGTCCCGGTCCTTGGGGAAGTTCGATTGGGGCATCCGCCAGCATGCTGGTGGGGGTGAATCCGTGTTCAAGCGCGGATAGATAGATAAAGGGTTTAAAGACGGAACCAGGTTGGCGTTTTGCTTGTGTGGCGCGGTTAAATTGGGTTTTGCTGCCGCTATAGCCGCCACTCATCGCCAGTATTTTTCCCGTATGGGGATCCATCACTACCATTGCTCCGTTTACTTCGGGAATTTGGGTTAGGGCGTAGTGATTTTTATTTTTTTGCTCCTTAGGGTTTTTGCTTGCTTGGTCGTTATCTGGTTTTTCGACAATTACAACATCGCCAACTTTAAGGGGTTTGTTTTTTGCCCAGCTCATTTCTGATTTGGGGATATTAGCGGATTTGCCAGTTTCCAGCCCAATTTCTGCCCCTTGTTTGGTGAGATTCATGATGACAGCGAGCGATTGGTCTTCGGGCAGGGCCTCGGTTTGGGAGCGTAGTTTCTTTAAGTTGGTTGGCCAGTTGCTATCTCTTGTATTTAAATTGGTTAATGCCCCGCGATAACCATGGCGATGGTCATACATTTGCAGGGATTTGCGCAATGCTTGGTCAGTAACTTTTTGCAAATCTGGATGCAGGGTGGTTTTTACGTATAATCCGCCCTTATATAAAGTATCTTCCCCGAATTGTCCGAGTAGGCTGCGGCGGACTTCTTCAGCAAAAAAGGGGGCTTTGGGAATGGTGTTTAAATCCACATAATCTTTTATTTTTATTTGAATGGGGGTTTGTAGGGCGCGTTTGGCTTCTGCCTCATTGATGTGATTATCCTCAAACATGCGTCCAATGACATAATTACGGCGATTCCATGCTTTTTCATAATTATGGCGAGGGTCATAAAGCGAGGGAGCTTTGGGCATGGCGGCCAACATGGCACATTCTTCGGTAGAAAGTTCGTCTAACGCTTTGCCAAAATAAGTTTGTGCGGCGGCAGCTACTCCATAAGCGCTGGAGCCCAGATAAATATCATTGAGATATAATTCTAATATACGGTCTTTGCTATAGGTTTTGGAGATGCGAAAAGCTAAAATAGCTTCTTTTATTTTGCGCGAGAAGGATTTTTCTCGGGTTAATAAAAAGTTTTTTACTACTTGCTGGGTGATGGTAGAGCCGCCAGCTAAGCTGCCTTCTCCAATGCTGCGATGGCGGAGATTATCCAAAGCCGCGCGGAAAATACTTATAATATCCACCCCACTATGGCTGTAAAAATTTTTGTCTTCGGCAGAAATAAACGCATTAGTAACTTTGGCCGGAATTTTTTCAAACGGCATATAAAGGCGGTTCTCTTTGGAATATTGCTCTAGCAAGCTGCCATCGTCAGAATAAAGCCGGGTGGTCATGGGCGGTTTATAATTTTCTAACTTGCTATAATCAGGCAAATCTTTGCTGTAATATTGTATTATGGCAATCAGAATCAGGCATGCCATGATGGTGAGCGTGGCGGAAACAGAGATTATCCAGCTGAGAATATAGGCAAATTTTTTCATTTTTCCGCCATGTTATTGGGTTGAGATTGCCGTTTTTGTGCAAAGAATTTATCTATTCCTGTGGATACTCCTTGGGCGATTTTCTCGCGATATTCTGCGCTATTGATAAGTTTTTCTTCCTCTGTATTAGAAAGAAAGCCAATCTCGACCAATACCGAAGGTATGTCTGGGGCTTTTAATACCCTAAACCCTGCAAAACGATGTGCGCCCGGTAATTGGCGCACAGATTGTTGACGAATAGTGTTGCTCAATTTTTCTGCGAAAGAGGAAGATTTGTTTTTGGTTTCGCGTTGGGCGAGCTCAATTAAGATTCCCGCCACTTTTTCATCTTGCACAGATAAATCCATGCCCGAAATTATGTCTGATTTGTTTTCTCGCTCTGCTAGGCTTTCTGCTTCTTTGTCGGAGGCGATTTCTGATACAGTATAAAGTGATAATCCGCGTGCTTTCTCGCTAGGAGCGGAATCTGCATGAATGGATATAAATAAGTCTGCTTTTGCCTGTCGCGCAATATTTACTCGTTCATGCAGGAGAATAAAACGATCATCTGCGCGGGTTAATTTGACGTTGTAACGTCCTGTGCGCAATAATTGGTCGCGGATTTTCTTGGCATAAATCAGCGTGATGTTTTTTTCTAAGGTGCCATTTTTCCCTTGGGTTCCGGGGTCTTTTCCGCCATGCCCAGCATCAATTACGATGGTTGGTTTGTGGTTGCTGGGCAAATTATTTGGTGAATTGACAGGTTTTAGAGGTAAATTGGTAGTTAATGGTGTTGGCGTTTTATAGGCAAGCGTTGGTGTTTTTGCTTTTGATGGTTTGGTTTCGTTAAATTGGGGTCCAAGTTTTGTGTTGGCGCGCATTTCTACAATGATTTTATAGGGCTGTTTGCCTTGGGCAGGAAAATGCTGCAAATTTATGTAGGATAAGGGGGTGTTTAGCTCAATTACTGCCCGTGAGGTGGTCGCGTCATTAGTGCCAAAGCGGATTTTTTTAATTAAATTGCCCTTATATTTACTCGGCAGTCCGATTTTTGCTTGTAGTGTTGAAAAGTCAATCACTAGACGGTTGGGGTTGTCTAAACTGAATTTACGTTTGGTTTGCACTGGCGCAGACAGAAAAAACTCTACGAATTCCGCATTATTGGTTTGGCGAACTTGTATGTCTTTTAATACTACTTTTGCTTTTGTCTCATATAGGTTGGCAGCAAGGCTCTGTTGGTTGGCAAGGGTAGAAATAAGCACAGCAACACCCAACAACCGCAGCAATTTTATTGGGCGGAAGTGTTTTATGCGATGTAGAACGGATGGTTTAGCCATTAATATAACCATTACACATTTCTTTGCTTGATTATGGGTTGAAGACCGTATTATAGTGACTTGTCAATGGATATTTGAGAAGTGCGCATTATAATAGCGTTTCTTGAAAATTCGTGGCTCTTGTGCACTGTTTTGGGGCTTGTTGCTTGGCAGTGCAGATATTGGAGCCGTAGATAAAAATACGGGTAAGCTTTGGGCGGCAGGGTTCGTAAGTCCTGATGCTTATCTGGTCTAAAATTTGTCGGTGATGCCGAAATTATTTGTCTTTGGATGAATTTTTGCTGGTCTTGCTGTTGTTGTCAACCAAACGCTTTTGGATCTTGACTGATGAAAATACTAGCCGCTTATGGCAACTATATGTGCTTAACTACCCGTGGGGATTTTCCCGTGGCAGTTTCCTATGTTGGGAGATTTGTTTAGTATGCGCACGTTAATATCATGTTTTTCTTATCTAATGCCTAGTAATCATTTGCTGGTTAATCATGATGGTTTAGTTGTATCAGCCGTGCTTTTTTATCAACCAGCCAGAGGCGAGGTACACATGGAGAAATAATGTGACTCGTTTAATGCTTATTGATGCCGTGCATCCAGAAGAAACTCGCGTGGTAATTACGCGTGAAGGTATAGTAGAAGAATTCGATTTTGCTAGTGCCACCAAAAGCCAAGTTAAAGGCAATATTTATCTAGCAAAAGTAACGCGGGTTGAGCCTTCTTTACAGGCCGCCTTTGTCGAATATGGTGGTGATAAACAAGGCTTTTTGCCTTTTTCTGAAATTCATCCTGATTATTATCAAATCCCTTTGGCGGATCGGCAGCGTTTGCTTGAAGAAGCCGCCGCTAATTTTGCTCGCGAAGAAGCAGAAGAATTAGCCGCAGAAGAAGCACGCGAACGGGGCGAAAAACCCAACCAAGCTTCCCGTAAAGTTCAATATGGCGAAGGCTGGGATGATAACCAAAATGATGATGAAGAAAAAGATTTTGCCGATGCTTCGTCTTATGCAGATGAAAACGAAAATGCAGATGAAAATTTAGATGCAAATGGTCAAAAAAATATATCTGATACTGAGATAATTATTGATTCTGTTGCTGTTCCCCAGATGCTTAAGAATAATCTTGCTGAAAATACAGATGAGAATAAAGCGGAGATTGCTCCGGTAGTTGCCTTGGGGATTCCTCAAGCTATTCAGCAGGTTATTCAACAAGTTGCCCAGCAAGCTGCTCAGCAGGAGCAGTTACAGGCAAATTCAGTTCCAGTGGAAGAAAATGTTGATAATAATCAGCAAAATCAAAAGATTGTCGGCGAATCTATCTCGCAAACGGCAGATAATTCTGACGATAACCAATCTGATGCCAACCAATTCGACGATAACCAAGCGGATGATGCTAATTCGGCAGAGTCTGGTTTAACTGATGGTGAGCGCCAGCGTCGCCGTCGTCGTCGTCGTCCTTTTGGCACGCGTTCTAAGGATAATCGTGATTCTCGTCCACAAGTGGCAGAAAAAATATCTGCGGCGGATAAAAATCTGGATGGTGACGATAATGGTCGGGGAGATATTGAGACTATTTCGGGTGATGATGATGATGATGCACGCGGAAATGCTAATAATGCCTTTATGCATCGTTATAAGATACAGGAAGTTATTAAGCGTAATCAGATATTATTGGTGCAGGTAATCAAAGATGAGCGCGGCAATAAAGGGGTTTCGCTTACTACCTATGTGTCTTTGGCGGGTCGTTATTGTGTGTTGATGCCGAATGCTTCTAAAGATGGGGGTATTTCTCGCAAGATTGGTCGTGGAGATGAGCGTAAACGTTTGCGCGAATTATCGCAGGAACTCAAAGAATCTGGCGGCATGAGTGCGATTATCCGTACTGCTGGGGTGGATAGAGCTAATGCAGAAATTAAGCGCGATTATGATTATTTGATTAATTTGTGGAATTGCATTCGTGAAGATGCGTTGGCGGCTAATGCGCCTGCCTTGATTTATGAAGAAAGTGACTTAATTAAACGCGCAATTCGTGATTGTTATAATCCTGATATTGATGCAATTCACGTACAAGGTGAAGTGGCATTTAAAGACTCGAAAGAGTTTATGAAGATTATTATGCCTTCGCACGCGCCGCGCGTAAAACAATATAAGGGCAATATTCCTATTTTCCATGAATTTAACGTGGAAGATCAATTAACTGCGATGATGAAACCCACCGCACGCTTGCGTTCGGGCGGTTATGTGGTGATTAATCCTACCGAAGCTTTGATTTCTATCGACGTGAATTCGGGTCGTTCTACCACAGAGCGCAATGTAGAAGAAACGGCACTGAAAACCAACCTGGAAGCGGCAGAAGAAATTGCTCGGCAATTGCGTTTGCGCGATTTGGGTGGTTTGATTGTAGTTGATTTTATTGATATGTTTTATGGTAAGCATCGCCGCATGGTGGAGCGTACTTTTAAAGACGCACTGAAAGTTGACCGGGCTAAAATACAAGTTGGACATATTAGTCCCTTTGGTTTGCTGGAGATGTCGCGTCAACGTCTGCGCCCAAGTATCAGCGAAACAATTAACATGACTTGTTCGCATTGTCAGGGCATGGGTATTGTTCGCTCACCTAATTCTTTGGCGATAGAGATAATTCGGGTGTTGGAAAAAGAAGCCAGCAGCGGACGTTTTGCCGAAATATGTGTTTCAAGTAATCAAGATTTAGCGCTGCATTTGTTGAATTTCTCTCGCAGTCATTTAGAGGCAATTGAAAAAACGCACAAATTGAAAATTACTATTAAAATACAAAGTAATATTCAAAATGGGGTTTATGCGATTGAAAAAATAAAGGCGCAAGATACACGGGATTTTGAGCCGCGTGATCTACGTGAGGATAAAGGGGGGCGTGAAGAGCGTCGTCCGCCACGTCAAAAGCAAGAAGCAGCCAGCCCAGTGATAGTGCCTACGGAAGACGGAGCGGAAAATCTGCCTGTGGAAGATGGTAGTGAAGCTGCTGAGGGGGAAAAACGTCGTCGTCCACGTCGTCGTGGAGGAAGAGGGCGCAATCGCCGTAATGATGGAACCCTGAATGAACTTGCAGAAGATTCTGCTGACAAAGGGGAAGTTGAGAGCCCGTCGGTGGATGACAATGTTTCGGGCAATAATGATTCTGTTCTGGTGGGGTCAGCTAGTGCAGACGTAACTATAAGCGCAGACGTAACTATAGCTGAAATTCCTGCTGAAATTACAAAAGTAGCTTCTAGTAAGCCTGTGCGTCGTTCACCCGTGCGTAAAGCAGCAAGCGAAATTGTAGCAGAAAAAGCCCCCAGCGCTATTATAATAGAAGATAGTAGTATGGGCAGTGCCAACGATGAAAAACCTCAATCAGGTCGCAAAGGGTGGTGGAGACGGATTGTTGAGTAAATTTTCTGCGGTAGTTGGAGAATGTTTATACTAGCAGGTATTTTTGGTTGTTTTATTCTTATATATCCTACACGACAGTACTATTAATAACAGTATTACATATTCATATATAACGTATTTTTATAATAAATATATCCGTCGTCATACCGTCGAAGGACGGTATCCATGCCAAACCATTGGCTTTGCGCTAGTTGATAGGCATGGATACCGCTCTACAGCGGTATGACGATGGAGAGTTTGTTCAAATAACACATTGTTATTTATTATATAAATCCCTTGTTAATAGTGCTGTCGTGTAGGGTCATTCTTATATATAAATGTTTATATAAATGTTATTTATTGTCATTTCTGCGCAGGCTCACTACTGTCCAACAAAACTTTTAANNGGAGAGGGACGGGGTGAGGGAGCCTAGCCAAGAGTAATGCTAATTGTTTGGTGAAAAAGTATTTTCCAGCTCTTTTACAACTAACAACATCACTCTTTCTGGAGCTTCCCTCACCCCGTCCCTCTCCCAAAGGGAGAGGGGGTAGTCCGCGTTTCATTTTTAAGTCCTGTTTACACAAACCTGCGTGGGAATGACGATGGAGAGTTTGTTTGTGTAATATGTTGTTATTTAATGCATAAATATCTTGTTAATAGTACTATCACTGTAGGATAAAAAATATTATTAAAAGCTCGCTGCTTGTGTAATATTAGTCTTATCAATGCCATTATTTTGGATGATATTTTGGCGTGAATGGGCGTTTAGCGAGATTATGCTTTCGGGTTTTTCGTAGGTTTCGTAGTTTGCTGGTATTGGCGAGGTTTTAAATTTTGCCGCTATGTCAATTGGTTGTGGGGCTTTTTTAAAGTCTTTAGCTTCTTTTTCTATTTTGCGAATTTCTTTTTTGATTTCGCGGTGTTCCATAACTTTTGCCACATGGCTATCATCGGGGTGAAGTTTGTTGTCACGAATATCCGCGCTGTCCTTGGCGTGTTGTGCCGAGTTAATCAGTCCGCGATCATCGCAGATATGGCTATAGGTAATTTCGGATATGGGTTTGTGCCAAAGAGAATTCCAAGTGTCGTAAGCACCTGCTTTTGCCTCGCTCCAATTTAGTGCGCCAATTCCATCCAGCGTGCGATAAAGTGAGGCATCCATTTGGGGGGTGTTGACCAATTGCTCACCCTCATATTTTGCAATCATATAGGGGGTATAACCAATGGCGGAACGTGCCCATTGTCTGCCCCATTCTGCTGGTTGCTTAAATCCTAGGAAGCTAAAAGCACCTTCTGCGGTTTTTTCTACTTTTTCGCAAATCATGCCAATAGGGCGTAATATTTTAGAAAAATCCTGATAGTTTTTTGCATCATACGCCTTAAAACCGCTAGGTTTTTCAACTCTGGTGGTTAAATCTTTATCTATAAAACTTGCGGTAGTTGCTGCTTGAGCGGTGCGCGGAAAGGAAAACAAAGGTATGGCAGGTGTCATGTATAAAGTGCCTTTGATGGCAGTTTTAGCCGCATATTTTATGGTCTCAGATATTGAAGTGTGTGGCAAATCTAAGAGATCTCCAGGTTTATAGCCATGTTCGCCCCAATTATGAAAAGAAGTGGCAAAATGATTGTAAGTGTCGCGATAAGCCAGAGTTAGAATATTATAAACGGTAAAGCGAGTTTGCAAGTCCCATAGACCATGGGAAAATTTGTTGCCGATTACTTCTCCATTATCAACTACGAAATTATCACCAATTCCAGCGTGACCATTTGTGTAGGGGATTTTATCCGACATTCCCCATGTTTTAGCACTTGCACTGCGCATTCCGCGCATGAGGTAAACATAAGGAAGGGCAACCGCCCAGTCTTCCCCTTGGCGGTAGGATAATATGTTCCAAGTCGCTTTGAGTGTGGCTTTGCCTAATTCAGCAAAATTTACTTTTCCATCATGTATCCAGGATTTTTTTACGTTTGGGTCACAGATACCTGCCAGGTTACGCCCCCACGCATCGCCAATACTACCTGCGGCATAGCCCCAAGTGGCGCGTACTATTTCCTCACCGAGCGTGTAGCCAGGGTTTATTTTAGCCGCTGCATTGAATGGACCGAAAAAGGCAGTGGGGTGAAAAGTGGTTAATTCTTCACCTTTGCCGTTTAATAAATTACCTGCGGTTTTTATGCCTTTGCCAAAGGTAGCGTCGAATAAATAGGCAATTTTATACATTACATGTTCGTGGAGGAATTTTGTAACGCAGTCGAGATTTTTGTATTTGTTAAATGCGTCTTCTTCAGCCTTTTGCCAAGATTTGCTGAATTTTGCTTCAATTTCTTCTAAGCTATTATTTTCTTTTAATAACTTCATTATAGTTGGATCATATTCGCGCTCAACAATATTGGCGCCTGCCATAAACATAGCACCCATCACCCCACGAGTGATACTGCGCACGGCAACCCGGCCAGCTAAACTATCAACTATACGCTCATGTTGTTTGCCATCCGCCTCTGATTCTTTTGCCCAGGCGTTTTCGTAATGTGGTTCGTAAAGGCGTGCGGTTTCGTTTACGTGTTTATTGCGATTGAGGTGCTTTAAAAATTTACTTTCAGTTGACTGAGCTTGTGCCTGCACAGGGGTATCCTGCCCAAAACCCTGCGTAAAGCTGGTTTGGTAGCCGTTAATTCCTGCGCTATATGTTTGTTCTGTCACCGATAGACCTCTCCTATACTATATTTGTAGCACTTTTGGACGAGGTTTTGTGTGAAGGTTTTGTTACATATTCATAAAATTGTAGCTGATAAGCCTTGGAAATGCAGTGATTTTGAGTTTTGTAAACCAACTTATTTGGCTTGTTAATTTTGCATTAACTTTTTTGTCTTTATTTCTCTGGTAAAAGCTCAAATCCGCCATGCGTAAGAAAATTTATTTCTTCTTCTAAAATTACCAACAATGTACGCCCATCTTTTAATTCCCACTCATTTTCTTGTTTATTGAGCGAAAAATGTAACCCGCCGCTGATGGGAGAAGCAAGCCAGAGCTGTTGGCTGGGGCTGTGTTTGCTTAATAAAAATTGTTTTCCTGTTTCGCTGATAAAAATAGCCAGAACATTGCCTTCAAAAGTTATATCTAATTCAGCTGCTTCGTCTTGTTCTTCTAGTAAGTCGAACAAGGATTCTAAATAGGCATCAGCAGTTTTATGAAAATTAGTCTCATCCATGTTCCCTCACCCAATCTGCCACAATTTTTATTTGCTCTTCATCTAATAAAGCAGGGGCGTGCCCAATGCCAGCAAATTCTTTTAAGGTCAGTAGCTTTCCTTTGTCTTGCTGCATTTCTTCTGCCACCTTGGTGGGAAGAATGTCGGAAGTTTCGCCGTGGAGTAATAATATTGGGCAGGTAATTTTATCCCATGTTTCTGAGAGGTTTATATCAGTTATTTCGCTAAAATTTTTGGTTTCCTGGCGGTAATAAGCGAAAATTTCCTGATCGTAATTACTGATTAGGTTGTTATTATGATTTTTCAATCTGTTATTGATAAATTCTTGCCAGTCATCCTCTGCTTTTATGCCAAAGCTCGCCCAGTTGATTTTTATATATTCTTCTGCCATCTGCCAAGATGAAAAGGTGGGACTTTGACCAACATAGGTAGTTAAGTAGGTTAGGGCATCCTTGGGAATTAATTTGCCTATATCATTAATTACCAGTGCTTTGATACGTTCTGGCTGGTGGCTGGCAGCCATCATCCCTAAAATACCTCCCATGGAGGTGCCCACCCAATGTAATTGTTGAATTTTTAGATGATCGAGCAATCCTAGTAAATCGTGTAGATAGGTTCCGTAATTATATAAAAGTTTATTTTCTACCCATTCGCTTTCACCACGCCCAATCATATCGGGGCAAATTACGTAGAATTCATCACTTAATCTTTGAGCTAAGCGATTGAAATCCCGACCATTCATGGTTAAACCATGTACGCATAATAAAGGGGGTAGGTCAGGATTGCCCCAAGTTAAATAAGAAATTTTGTGTTGATGCTTAAGTGCTGGAATTTCTGATATAAATTCTTTGCGGATTGCCCCTGCGGGGGTGATATTATCTAACATAATTTTTTAGCTCCAGACCATTCATAGAAATTTCGGTGTTTCTGCCATCAACAATATTGGCAAGTAAGGCGGCAGAGCCTGCGGCTTGTGTCCAGCCGAGGGTTCCGTGTCCGCTATTTATATATAGATTGCTGATAGGAGTGTTGCCAATTATCGGCGGACCATCAGGGGTTTGTGGACGCAAACATGCCCAATTTTGAATATCAGTAGGATGTCGATGTTTGAAAATGGGCGCATCGGGGAAAAGCTGTTGTAAACAGCGGCGCAACGGGGCAATGCGTGCTTCGCGGATATGGGTGTTATAGCCAGCAAATTCGGCAGTTCCCGCCGCACGCACATAGTCGCCCAGACGACTTATCACTATTTTTTTGTCATTATCCGTAATACTGATTTCGGGCGCGGATTCCCATGAGGGGATGGTGATGCTATAGCCTTTCATGGGGTAAATGGGGGCGCGGATGCCGAGCGGTTTTAGAAAAATTGGGCTATGTGAGCCGAGGCACATCACAAAAGCGTCTGCCTCAATCGAGCCGCGGCTGGTTTCGGCGGCAACAATTTGCCCATTTTTGCGGCGCAGCCAAGCGAGGCGGGTATTATAATGAATTTTTACATCGCGCCGTTCTTCGCACCATTTGGCGAGGTTTTGGGTAAAAACATGCACGTCGCCACTTTCATCCACTTGTGAATAAATGCCGCCGACAATGCGTTTGGTGGCGTGTTGCAGCGCAGGTTCGTGTTGCAAACATTGGGAGAGGGTAAGCACATCTTCATGGCAGCCGAGTTTTTCTTGATATAAGGATTGGCGCATGGCAGCACGATAATCATGCTCTTTGGAAAATATATGCAAGATGCCTTTTTGGAGATGATGAAATTCTATCTCGGTGCTTTCCAGCAATTCCGCCATTTTTAGGCGGGAATAGAGCCCTAATCGCAGCAAAGTTTCCGAATTGCGGTCAGAGCGAGCTTGTGTGCAATTGCGTAAAAAGGCAAATGCCCAGCGGAGCATATCTAAATCAGGAGAAAAACGCATGACTAAGGGAGCGTCTTCTTTAAACATCCATTTTAAAACTTTGGGTAAGGTACCCGGATTTGCCCAAGGTTCTGCATGGGTGTAGCTTAACTGCCCACCATTAGCGAAAGAGCATTGGCTGGCGGCTTCGCCTGATTCTTCAAGAACTTGTACATCATGCCCATGTTCTGCCAATGCCCATGCGGTGGTTATTCCTGAAACGCCTGCACCTAGTACTAATATTTTCATTAGCTTAACCCTATAGTCATATCTCTATATTTTGTAGCAAAAATAAAGTCGTATAGCTATATTTATCTAATCAATTTGTGGGTTGTTCTGGTTCTTTTTGGGGGCGGAAATGGGTGCGCATGGTGGGGCGGGCAAATAAGGGGCGTTGTCCCACGGTTTTGGCATAGGACCAGACCAGACCGCCCATGACTAAAATTGCTAAGCCAAATATCCAGATTAATGAGCCTAAAGTTTTGTCGCCTGCTAAGCTGATGGCTCCGGCGGAGGCAAAAACTGACAAGGCGATGAAAAAACCTAAGAATTGCCCCAGTAAGGTGCTTAAATAATGAATGCGTAGTGCTTGATCTTCCCATTTGTGGCGGTGGATCTGTTCACGTTCAAACATGTTGAGAATTAGTTGCGCGGAGCCTTCCACCACATAATTATAACCCTCTAATATTTCCGGGCTGGGGAGAATATCCACGGTTTTTCTGGTGCCAGAATGTTCTTTCTGACCAGAGCCTTCTCTTTGGTGGTTGTTTTCTCTACTCATTTTCACCCAACTTATCTATGGAACTTTCGATGTCTTTACCTAATTTAAGCCAGTCCCCCCGTAAAGCTTCCCCCGAATTACGGTAGGGATAGCGATAGAGGGGGGAGGCAAAAACGCTCATGAAGGAAATTGTGCCTTTGAATATTTGGTGAACCAAATCCATAGTTTTTCCTCATTTTTTATAAATTAAGCTTCCCCAGAATTAGTTGGTGGCGTCATGGTGGGTTTTGCCACTACCCGGCGTTTGCGTTTTAGCTGCACCATGGAAGAGAAATAACCCTCTTGCTGTTTGATTTTATCAACAGCTGCTACTGGTTCGCCGTCCAGACTTGGTAGAGCGGTAGAAACTTTTTCTTTTTTCTGGTGAGTATTCACTGTGCATTCGATAAAATAGCCACCTTGAGGCGCAGTTTTGATGTTCAACACATATTTGCTGATGGGTTTTGCGCCTTCTTCCTTTTGGCGGCCATAAATCATGATAAATAATTTATTTTGCCCCGGAATGGAAACATCAGGATATTCCATCTGCAAGCGTTGCAATGCTGCTAGAGCTTCTTCTAAATTATTATAATGTTTGCCTTTTTTTAGGGCGCGGAAGAATGGGTGTCCCCAATCTGGGTATTTTTGTTTGTCCCGCTTGCGTTGCGGGTGAAAGCGTGCCGCCACGTCAATTTTGCGAGCGTTTAAAGTAAAGCCACCTTGGGGAATTACATGGGTGCGAATTTCCGCAAAATTTCCGATGCGACCTTCCGCAATTTCAGCTTCGTTAACTTGATAGTTACGTACCCAGAACACGGCGCTGTTAGGGTCAATCACTTCAACTACTTCTTCACCTTCTTGAACTTCCGCAGGTTTGTTGGTTGCTTGTTGTTTGGAGGTTATATATTGCTCACGCAGACCAGCTAGTTTTTCTTGCGCTTGTTCTAAGCTGGTGAAGCGGTAAAGGCTATCTACCACTGCGGCAAAAACTGGACCTTGCGCATCAGCAAAGCGTTTTTTGATTTTGTTAGTGTCTTTGTTAGAGTTATGTTCATGATTTTCTTGCTCATGTTCATTGTTCTCTTCGTAGTTTTCATTAGTAATAGAGTCCGTCATAGGAATACCCGCAATTAGATTAATATTAATCAGACAATCGCACAAAATAGTAAATACTTCGCTAATGTAGCTCAATAATATTACAAAAGCAACTAATTAATTAAGTGCTTAATGAAGTATTGCGAGCATGTTAACATTATATGATTCTTTGCATCCTACACGACAGTACTATTAATAACAATCATCACATTGAATAAAATGATTTTATTGCACAAGCCCATCCATTGTCATACCGCCGTAGGGCGGTATCCATGCCAAACCATTGGCTTAACAGCTAATTGATAAACATGGATCCCGCCCTACGGCGGTATGACAACGGATGGTTTACGCAAACAATTGTTTGTTATATAAATATAAAATTCTGTTATTAATAGTACTGTCGTGTAGTGTGGATTTTTTGCTTGCATCCTCGCAAAAAATTATTTTTATCCACCGCCAGACCATTCGCTTTGTCTGGCTAGATGTTCGTAATCATTATATGGGGGGGGGAATTCTGGGTTGGGGCAGCTTAGATAAGGATGGTCAGGATGGTCAAATTGTTTGATTAACTCCATTAAGTTAGTTTGTGCTTGGGATATTAGGCTTTTGGTAGAATTATCTTTCGCGCCATAGGCGTTGGTGATGGTGCTGGAAGATTTGCCGCCTGAGAATTTCCAATATTCTAAATTTATTACCTCTTCGCCATAATTTTCTAATAGCCAGCCCGAAAGCGGCAATTGGCAGGCGATGCCGGCTTGGACGTCGGCAATTTTAGGAATGCCACCTGTTTTATAATCACCAATTATCACGCCGATATTTTTGATATGTTCAATGCGGTCAATGCGAGCGGTAAGCGTAAATCTGCCGCCAGTAGTGACGAATGCCCATTCAACTTGCCGTTCGGCTTCGATTTTGCTGCCATTTTTACGGCGAGTTTGCTCTTCTTCCACAAACCATTCGGCGATTTTAGCAAAGCGCGGAATCCAAAAAGCGCGCACCTGTGTGTGTTGTTGCCAGTCTTGTAGTTCTATTTGGAAATATGCTTGTAGTTTTTCTATTGCATCTAGGGGTAATTCATCGGGGTAGGTTTTGGTAAATAATTCCAAAGTTTTATGAATAATATTGCCAAAAACGGCCATATCTGGTTCAGCGGCAAGATCGGGGAGTTTTTTTAGACGTAAGATTTTGTCAGCGTAAATGGCATAAGGATTGCGCATTAAAGTTTCGATGCGTGTGACGGATAATTGCCGTGGACGGGCGGATAAAGGCGGTTTGGGGGTAGGTTGGCTGATTTTTATCGGGGGTTCCTTCTGGGCGATTGCTTGGCGGATATTTTCTAAAGTTTGACTGGTTTGTTGCCAGTTTTCCCAAATTTGCGGCATATTCGCCATCCAGCTTTCTAGCCGTAGCCACCAGCGTGAGGGGATGGCAGGAGTGCCTTGTTGTTTTTCGGCGCGGGTTAAAATAACTTTTGGGGACATGCAGAGCATTTGGAAATCATGTGCGGCTTGTCCAACTGCTTGTGCATCGTCAATTAGCCCAAGATTTTTACGCATTTGGCGGCTTACCCAAGGATCTGCTGTGGGTGATGCAGGCCAGATGCCCTCGTTTAGACCTGCGAGAATTACTAAATCATAATGCTGTAAGCGAGATTCTAACGGGCTTAAAATACGCAAGCGCGGATGTTTTGGTACGGGCGAACGGAATTTTTGGGAGCTTAAAAATTGGCTGAGAATTTTTGCGTAAAATCGCGGAGATATATTGCCTAGAATGGGGGCATCTTCGTTTAATTGAGCGAGGGTTTCTGCCAGCATAGAGCCATCATGATTTTGCCAAAGACTATTGGCTGCGCTTAGTTTTTCTGCCGTCTGAATGTGGAGTTTAAGGAGTTGGGCAAAGCTCGCTTGTGGTTGTTGAAGTAATTGCAAAAAGGGCGCAACTGCTTGTTCTATTGCCGCTACACAATTTTCTGTGCGTAATTGTGCAAAGCCGCCACTAATATTTGGTTGGCGCAATATAGTTTTGTTTAAATTACGCGCCGCGCGGCGGACTTGAAAATTCTCCATCCCTTCTAGCACACAAAGCGGATGTAATAAAAGTGATAATAGGCTTAAAGCAGTGGCGTTTTGTGAGCAGACTTCTTCTACCAACATCAAAAAAATTGCTGCGGGGCTGTGTAATAATTTGCTGCCTGCGGAATTGTCGATTTCAATGCCAAATTTTCTGAGCATGATGATGATAGTTTGCGCTAATTGCTGGTCGTTGGTGACTAAGGCAGCAGTTGCGCCCTTAATTTCTAATTGTTTGCGCATAATCAAGCTGATTATTTGTGCTTCTGCTTCGCTGTCTTGGCACTTAATCGCTTGGAAATTATTAAAAGTTTCTGCTGAAATGGCGTTGCTTTCTGGTCGGCTGGCGTTTTTGCTCCATTGATAGGTTTCTTCTGCGGGAAGCATAATCTCACGCAGTGCGGATAAGCGTTGTTCTTTGCAGCCTTTTATTTGGGGAAAGTCAATTATTTGTACGTTTTTCCTTGGTATATCTAAAAACTCTAAAAGCGATTTTAAGCCATATTGCGGATGGGTTACATCAATATTTTGCCAACTGGTTTCGCCAATAGTTTGGTCTAGTCCCGGTAATATTACTATGCCATTTTGGCTTTGTGAAATTACTTTGAGCAATTGGGCGGTGGCGAGCTGACTGCCCGTGCTTCCTGCCGCGATGATGGGATGAGTGGGGGGATGTGCTTGCCAATGTTTGGCGAGTAAATTCAGCATCAGATTGCGGCGGGTTATATTATCTAACTTACCTTCTTGTTGGAGAATTTCAGGCCAGCGATGGGTGATGGTGGTGAGAAAATCAAGTGATACTTGCCAATGTTTGGCGAACTCTTCGGGTACTATATGTTTTAGTTTTTCGGGCGGAATTTGTGCGCGTTGCATATCGTCTAACAAATTCGCTAAAGACTCGGCGAGTCCTACTGCGTGTTCGCTATTTATTTTGGGATTATTTATTTGAATTTCGCGCGCTAGCAGCATGATGCGGCGCGGACTGGACATGGCAGGAGGAATTATATTTTGGGAGTCGGCATAAATTTCTTCAGGCATTAAAATATCAATATCCGCATCGCCAATTGGTTGGATGCGCGGTAATAATAACGGCGCTCCATTGGTGGCGCGTAATAAAGCATCCTGCAAGGCAGTGCAGGCACGGCGTGAGGGGAGCAAGACCAGACATTTGGCGAGATTATGCGGATATTTATCCAGCAAAGCTTGCGCCAATACATCAATAAAAGATTTTTCTGCTGGTATGGTATATAAAGAGGACATGTTTTTACTGTTTATCAATCTTTTGCATCTATAGCTTAGACTATAGTGGATGTTCAAACGCCACTAAGGCTTACGCCGCATGGGCGGCGAGGTTGCGGTCGCAATCTTATACTCATTCCAATGGTTGGTTTGGGTAATTTAAAGTGGAATGAGTATATGAACCATATTCGTGACGAATTGCAAATGCTTTTCTCAGCCCATCGTGCGGTGGGGCTGGTGGGGCAGATGTTGCTTTATACCGAAGAAACGCAAGAGCCTTGGCGTTCTAAATCTGCTGGGCAAAAATGCTGGTTTGCGGAATATGAAATTGATAAAGCGCTAGCCTTTATTGAAGAGCTTTATAATGGCGGTAAACTGCCTAATTCTACGCCCTTATTAAATCCGATTATTCATGATGAGCATTATAATCCTTTAGGAAGCGGCTTTTGCTGGGCTACGGGGTTATGTTTAGGCGTGGCACAATTAGAAAAAGAACAGATTGAGCGCGTGCAGGATTTGGGCGTGCAGAGCAGTTTTTTAGAACGGGGAGAGGTGCAAAAAGCAGGCTTAAAAATGTTAGGATTTTCTGCCACTCCGTTATCGCCTAAGGCGGATGGAAAAACCGTGGTGGGGTGTGCGGAGCTTTTTGCATTAAGCAATATTCAAGGTGTGGATTATGCGCCTTATTATCTGCTTTCGGGTTTGCGTTATTTATGTACGCATGGGATATTTGCTCCACAAATTAAGGAAAATATTTTGGTGCTGCCTATGGATGTGCAGCAGATTGTCAATGCGGCGCAATGTTTTGTGGCCTATGATCGTCAGCATAGTCTGTATATGCGTTTTGGTATTAATCCTGCGGATATTGAGCATAATAACCGTTTTTATAATCTTTGTGCGCGTGACTTGGCGTTGTTTGACCGCACAGGGCCGATGCGCAAAGGAGCTGGTGAGAGTTTTGAGTTTTTAGTTCCGGGGTATATTCCGCGCGGCGCGGTTACTTTGCTGGCGGCATCTGGCGGTACGGGGAAAAGTTCGGCGGCGCATCATCTGTGCGTGATGGCGTCGATGGATTGGTCGGCGGATGAACCTGCGCCCAAATGGTTGGGGCAGCCACTGAACCTTGCCGCTTGCAATGGCGTGTGTGTTTATTTCTCGGGAGAAGATGGACCAGCAATTATCAATGCCCGGGGCAATTTATTTGACCCTGAGGGGCGTGCCATGCGTTTGCAGTTTCATCGGACTGAGTTTGTGGATAGGGACATCAGCTTTGCGGATTATCTGCGTGAGCTGAGCAAAATGCCTAATGTTCCCTTAGTGGTGATTGATCCTGCGCGTAAATATTTAAGTGGGGATGAAAATGACTCGGATTCCGTAAGTCAATTCTTTGAGGCGATTGAGGAATTTGCGGTGCGTAAAAATGCCGCCGTTATTGTCGTGCATCACTTGGAAAAAGGCGCCAATCCGCAATCTGCACGGCAGATTTTAGAATGTTTGCGTGGTTCGCAAGTATTTATTGACCGTCCACGCGTGGTAATTGGAATGTTTCGGGATGGAAAACATACGGTGGTCGGCTTAGCAAAAAATAATATTCCCCCTAATTTAGGTATGGCAACCGAGGAGCGCGTATTTGCCCGTGATCCACGCAATCTACAATTGTTGTGGTTGCCCGGTAAAGACGGTGTGCGTAGCGAAGTGCTTTCTGAAGAAGAATTGGAGCAGTTAGAGGCGGAAGCTCGCGCTTTGCGAGGGGAGTTATAGTTATACTGTACGATATTTGTTGGTATTGTATCTAAGAATCTTTTCAGTTTCTAAATGTAAGCGCCATTCATTTTTATGATTAATATCTGGGGTGAGCTTTTGTTGGATGTTTTTTATGGTATCATCCAATGATGCAATGATTTTTTTTGGAGAACCTATTGGAACAAATTCCAACTCAAGGCTGCCCGTATCATTAATTTTAACACTTAAATTATCTCCGATATAAATTTGCCTGCTTGATTTTATTTCTTTATTAGCAGAAATTGCGTCACTAGGTTCGTGATGTTCTTCGCCAACAATTAAGCCAGCGGATCTTAAGCAGTCAACCATCTGATAAATATCAGGAAAGCAAAGCCCTAAGCGACCATATTCTAATAAATAAGTTTCGCTGGGTTTTGAATCACTGGGCGCAATTTCAACTATTGCTCGCATGCCAAATTTACTTAATGGCAATAGATTAGCTAGGGTTTGTAATTTTTCTTCTATTTTGGGTTTATGTTGATTTCTGGGCATTTTAACTCGGCTATAAATTATTTAGGCGAGTGTTTATGCCTGAAAATGTCTATAAATAACAATGAAGATTTGATGACAATTTTTTGTCTAGTCAGTAATATTTTCTTCTGCCTTTGCCGTTTCCACTATTCTTAGTAAATCGCGCAAGGTTGGCTCAATATTATAGCGGCTGACGGAAGATATATTCAGCACTTTTTTGCCGCTGGCTTCTTCTAATGCTTGGGTTTTCTCGGCGATTTCTTCTGCGGTCAGTGCGTCGCATTTATTGAGGGCGAGGATTTCTTGTTTGCTGGATAATATTTCGCTATAGGCTTCTAATTCGCCGCGGATGGTGTGATAGGCACCTGCTACGTCTTCCTGCGTGCCATCGACTAAGTGCAGCAATACGCGGCAGCGTTCTACATGTTTGAGGAATTTTACGCCTAAGCCTATGCCCACGTGAGCGCCTTCGATAATTCCCGGAATATCTGCCATGACGAACTCGGTGCCATCAATATAGACTACGCCTAATTGGGGGGTGAGGGTGGTGAAGGGGTAATCGGCTATTTTGGGTTTGGCGCGCGAAACTACGGATAAAAAAGTGGATTTTCCTGCATTGGGCAGCCCGACTAAGCCCGCATCGCAAAATAATTTCAGTTTGAGCCAGACCCATAATTCTTCGCCTGCTTCGCCTAAAGTGGCGGTACGCGGCGCTTGGTTGGTGGCGGTTTTGAAATGCATATTGCCAATGCCGCCAATGCCGCCGCGTGCGAGCATTATTTCTTGCCCTTCATCGACTAAGTCCGCCAATAATTCTTCGCCGAATTCGTCAAAAATTTGTGTGCCCGTGGGCACGGTCATAATAATATCGGCCGCATTGGGACCATCGCACTGGCTGCCCATGCCGTGCGTGCCAGTTTTGGCTTTGAAATGCTGTTGGTAGCGGTAATCTATTAATGTGTTAAGTGCCTTAGTGGCGCGGACAATCACATGTCCGCCGCGTCCGCCATTGCCGCCATCGGGGCCGCCATGGGGGAGGTTTTTTTCCCGACGAAAGCTCACGCAGCCAGCGCCGCCACTACCTGATTTTATAAATATTTTTGCTTCGTCTAAGAATTTCATTTTTTACTTTTTTTCTCCCTCTCCCTTTGGGAGAGGGGCGGGGTGAGGGAACTATCCTCAAAGATTTAAGAACTTATATTATAATTATTGTGATATCATACTCATATTAACTTGTCAGTTTCTATGAGGCTTCCCTCACCCCGTCCCTCTCCCAAGGGAAGAGTGGGAAGAAAAAAGGGGACAGCTACGTAAAGCCATCCCCTTTAAATAATAAATCAGTTAAGTATAACGCTATTACGCAGCAACTGCGGGCAATACAGTGATATACTGTTTTCCACCAGATTTTTGCACGAATTGTACTACACCTTCTACTTTAGCGAAAAGCGTATGGTCTTTGCCCATGCCCACATTTGCGCCTGCGTAGAATTTGGTGCCGCGTTGACGAACCAAGATATTTCCAGAGATGACTTTTTCGCCACCGAATTTTTTAACGCCTAAGCGGCGACCAGCGGAGTCACGACCGTTACGAGAACTACCACCTGCTTTCTTATGTGCCATATTTTATTCTCCTGTTGCTGCTGTGGCTTCCTCGGAAGCTTTGGATTCTTTAACGGGACGCGCAGCTTTTTCGGCTACGGGCAATTTTTTGCCGTCTAAAGTAATGTCGCCAATGCGCAAAACAGTAACCAACTGACGGTGACCATTTTTACGACGATAATTCTGGCGGCGTTTCTTTTTGAAAACGATGATTTTATCGTTTTTAGCTTGCTCTAAAACTTGGGCTTGCACTTGTGCATTTGCTAATACAGGAGCACCAATTTTTAGTGATTTGCCATCAGAAGCCGCGAGTACATCGCTAAGGGTGATGGTTTCACCCACACCAACTTCCAATTTTTCCACCTTAACCACGTCGCCATGGCTGACTTTATATTGTTTTCCACCAGTTCTGATGATTGCGTACATGATCTTTTCCGACATTCTTATATGTTTATAGCTGTTTTTTCAGCGAGGGAGCAAATATAAGCATGGATGAGAGTTTGTCAATATAAAAAGAAACCCCACGTTAAAAAATCAACGTGGGGGTGTTAGGGGGCATTTTTATTTTGCTTGTTCTTGCAGGTAGTATGCTACCGTGAAGGCGACAAGTGAGATGAGCTTGGGCATTTTTTTGCAAGGCGAGTCTTCCAGAACAACTTCTTGAGGGCGTAATTGACCGTCAATAGTTTTGGTTGGCAAGTCAACTTTTATAACAAAAAATCTGTCGCATGGTTTATTTAAATCATCGACAAAAACTTTGATGCATCCTTCTTCATCTGTATAAGCCTCAAGCTCCAAGTTTAGAGGACTAATTTTTAGTTGTCTGGCAACTGATTCAGCCACTCTTGCCAAAGGAAGGTGAGTGTCACCATCAAAAAGAACGGGTTGTCCGTTCTCAGGATTGAATGTAAGTACAGTATTCATAAAGCCTCCTAAGGGGCATAAGATAAAACAACAGTACGACTATATTCCGTGTCAATACTCCATGTTAAAAAACATTAGAACAGTTAATGCAGATTAATAAAATAAGCAAGCTAAATTATTAGCTAAATTATTATTTAAGCATAAACCTTATCATTCACCTCTAGCGCATAACCAGCGGAACGCACAGTGCGGATAATATCTATCTGATTTCCATCATGATTTAGCGCACGGCGCAAGCGGCGTACATGTACGTCCACGGTGCGTAGTTCCACGTAAATATCATGTCCCCAGACCGAGTCTAATAATTGTTCACGCGAGAAAACCCGGCTGGGATGTTCCATTAAATAGCGTAAAAGCCCGAATTCGGTGGGGCTTAAATGTAGTTCCACGCCCTCGCGAGTGGTGCGGTGGGTGGATAAATCCATGTGAATTCCCGCATATTCGAGTTTTTGGTCGGTTATGGCAGGGCGCAGGCGGCGGAAAACCGCGCGGATACGGGCGACTAACTCGCTGGGAGAAAAAGGTTTTACCATATAATCATCCGCGCCGCTATCTAGCCCACGAATACGGTCACTTTCTTCACCGCGAGCCGAAAGCATGATGACGGGAATATGTTTAGTGCTGTTATCCCAGCGGATTTCTTTGCAGATATCTACGCCGGTTTTGGAAGGGAGCATCCAATCAAGCACGATAATATCGGGTTTGATTTGTTTTATCATATAGATAGCCTCTTCACCATCGGCACTGGTATGTACCCGAAAACCTTCGCGCTCTAAATTATAGCGCAGCATGGTGGTGATAGCGATTTCGTCTTCAACGATTAAAACTGATGTTTCCATATATATTCTTTCTATTTTATACGCTGCATGTGCAGCGGGTTTGCTTACGCTAAACCTTATAGTGTTTCAAAACATTTAAAGGTTGTTTAAAAGTTGAAACACTATATTTATCTGTATAATTGTTTAAACTCATTGTAGTGTAGTATAGAATTATTACTAAAATATACATAAAACATTTTTATTTCATTAAAAACATGAAGATATTCTTTGAATTTGCCCCTTTATTGCTATTTTTTCTTGCATTTAAAGCAATGGGGGACATTTTATTTGCGATTGCGGTGCTGATTTGGGCAACTTTACTTGCTTTGGCAGGCTTGTGGTTAAAAACGCGCAAAATTTCTTGGGTGTCTGTCGCTACGGCAGTGTTGGTGGGCGGTTTTGGTGGAGCGGCATTGTTTTTTCAAGATGAAAATTTATTCAAGTTGAAGCCAACGGTTATAAATATAATTTTTGCCGCAATTTTATTGGGGAGTGCTTATTTTAAAAAGCCCTTATTAAAAAAAATAATGGGGGAGGCGATGATTATGAAAGATTCGGCTTGGTGTCAGTTGGCTGTGCGTTATGGGAGTTTCTTTTTGGTGCTGGCGCTGGCAAATGAGATTATCTGGCGGAATTTTTCAACGAATATCTGGGTGATGTTTAAAGCTTTTGGTTTTTTGGGAGCGACGGTAATTTTTGCGCTGGCACAAATTCCTTTTATGCAAAAAAATGCGCTGATTGATGATAAGCATAAGGATAAATAAATGGATATAATAACCAATATTATCGGGATTGTGGGGGTGAGTTTTATTATTCTGGCTTATTTTATGGTGCAGTCTGAGCGGATGAAAAGCACAGATATTGTTTTTCCTACTTTAAATTTATGTGGTGCGAGTTTGATATTGTTTTCTTTGTTCTGGCATTGGAATTTACCTTCGGTAATTATGGAAATAATCTGGATTGGCATTAGTTTGATGGGTATTAGAAGAAATATGAAAAAATGATTTGGAGTATATATAGATTTATAACTCAAGCAGTTACGCCGTTACTGCCATTTTTTTTGCGGATGCGTTTACGTAAGGGCAAAGAGGATGCTGCGCGGATTAGTGAGCGCTTGGGGGTGACTAATATTGCTCGCCCCAAGGGGAAATTATTGTGGTTTCATGCGGCGAGTATGGGGGAGGTGGCTTCTATATTGCCGTTATTGCGTAATATTCATGCGCATCAGCCGACATATAATATATTATTGACTACCGTAACTGTAACTTCTGCTAATTATGTGAAAACGCGGTTGCCTGCTGGGGTTATTCATCAGTTTTTGCCGCTAGATGCGCCTATAATCGTAGAGAAATTTTTGCAATATTGGCAGCCCAGTGCGGCAGTTTTTGTGGAGTCAGAATTATGGCCGAATTTATTGTTGGCGGCGGATAAACATGATTGTCAATTGTTGTTGATTAATGCGCGCATTTCCGAGCGTTCGTTTGAGCGCTGGAAAATGTTTGTGAGTAGTTTTTTGACATTGTTGAATAAATTTACGTTAGTGTTGGCACAAAGCGAGCTAGACCAGCAAAGATTGCAAAAATTGGGCGTTAAATCCGTGCAGATGTTGGGTAATTTGAAGCATTCTGCACCTCCTTTGCTCGTGGAGGCGGCGGAATTAGAAAAATTGCGTGGATTATTAGGGACGCGTCCTTGTTGGTTGGCGGCGAGTACGCATCCGGGGGAGGAAATGATGGTGGCAAAAGTGCATATTGCGCTGAAGGCTAAGTTCCCAGATTTATTGACGATTATTGTGCCGCGTCATGCGGTGCGCGGTGAAGCGATTGCGAATGAATTATCTTTAGGGGGTAGTTTAGAGGTGGCTTTGCGTAGTGCTGGGGCTGAGCATTTGCCGAAAGATATTTATATTGCCGATAGTATGGGCGAATTGGGGCTGTTTTATTCGCTCAGTGAGATTGTTTTTATTGGGGGGTCGTTAGTTCCGCATGGGGGGCAAAATCCCTTTGAGGCGGCGCATTTGGGCTGTGCAATTCTTTATGGTCCATATATGCATAATTTTGTGGAATTTTGTACGATATTAGAAAATGCGCGTGCAGCTAAACAGGTGGCTTCGGTGGAAGAACTAACTTCAGTAGTGGAGGATTTGTTAAAAGATGCAACGCGGCGGCAGGGCAGGGCAGAACGGGCGAAAATGGCGGTTGCTGCGCTTGGGGGTTCTTTAGAAAAAGTGGAAGCAGCTATTGTGGAGAGGCTTCCCTCTTCCAACCCCACGGTGAAATACTAAATCGTTAATTTTTCTTTTTTTATTAAATTATCCATCGTCATACCGTCGAAGGACGGTATCCATGCCTATCAACTAGCTGAAAAGCCAATGGTTTGGCATGGATGCCGCTCTACAGCGGCATGACAAAGGAGAGAACTTTAGCAAAAACAACAAAATTAATAATTTAGCATTTTGCCGTGCTCCCAACCCTCTCCCATAGGGAGAGGGCTTACTGTAAGCTGCTGGTTGCCTGCGTAAACCAGTCCTGTACTTTTTCGGAATTATTTTCTTGTAGCGCCAAACAAATATTGCGAATTTCATTTTCAAAACGCGTGAGTAATTCCACCACTTCTTGCCAGTTTTTAGAAATTATTTCTAAGTCTTTTTCAGGTGGTTGCATGGCGGGTGCGGCGATGCTGGCAAAGCCGGTTCCTGCATAACGCGCTAAAGGAATGCCGTATTTTTTCTCGCATAAATCAATCGTGCTAATCAGGCAAGATGCTGCTAAACGGGGGAAAACTTGGATGGCGAGGGAAATATCTCCGGTTTGATTTTCACCAATATTTTCGCCCGTACGTAGTTCGGTGATGATGTGCGATAATATATGCAAATAATTTTGTAAGCCGCTGATAATCATCTCACGATTATTTAAGCAAATATCTTGCCATAAGGCCGGGTTGGATTTTGCTAGGCGTAAAAAATCGCTTTCGTCTTTGGGTAATAGTTTGTTACTGGCGTAAGCAATTAATTGCGGCAGATGCGAAACATGCGCGTAGATTCTATCATGTTTTTCGGCTTCCATAATCTCTATTTTGGCTCCCAATTTTTCCCAGAACTGGCTAGCTTTTTGGGTGGCAAAACTTAAACTGGTGGGGGTGAGGATTACGCGTTTGTTTTTGAATAAGTCATAAATTCCTGCCTGTGCTCCTGATTTGTGGCTACCTGCAATCGGATGCGCTGGGATGTAAAAACTACCTGCAGGCACTAATGGGGCAATCGCAGCAATGGCGGCGGTTTTGACCGAGCCAATATCCATTATCAATGTTCCTGTACTGATTTTGCTGCTGATTTTTTGCATAATTTCGGCAAAGCTGGCAGGGGAACTTGCTAAAATAACCAGCCCAGAAATTTGTTTCAACTGGCTGACATTATTATAAAATTCATCAATGACTTTTTCTTCGTCACGTAGAAAAACACCATTATCCTCACTGGTATCTACCCCAATTATTTTCTCGGCTATTTCTAGGGCTTTTACATCGCGTGCGATGGACGATCCAATTAATCCGAGCCCAATAATAGTTATTTCTTTGAACATATATCTTTGCTTTTTGTTGTGATGGTGGTTTTTATAATATTAACTCTCCATCGTCATACAGCACGTAGAGCGGTATCCATGTCTATCAACTAGCTATCAAGCCAATTGTTTGGCATGGATACCGTCCTGCGACGGTATGACAATGGAGAGTTTTTAGCATATAATATATGGATTTATTGTTAATAGTGTTGTTGTATGTCGTATTATTACTAAAGTTCATCTAATATTTCTTGCAGTGCAGCAATTAGCGCCGCGTTTTCTTTTTCCGTTCCCACGGTAATCCGTAGATATTTATATAAGCCATAAGAATTAACCGAGCGCACAAAAATATAGCGGTTTTCCAGCTCGTGCAGAACTTTTTTTGCTTTTGTATCGGTGCCAAAATCTACCAGTAAAAAATTTCCTTCGCTGGGTAGTGGTGTAACGCCTAGTGCTTGTAATTTATTGCATAATTCGGTGCGGTTTTTGCGGTTTAATTCGCGTTGTTGCGGCACAAAATTCGTGTCTTCCAAAGCGGCGATTACTGCTGTTTGTGAGGGTTGTGAAGTATTGAAGGGGCTGCGAATTCGGTTGAGTGAGTCAATGATATTTTCCGGTGCATACATCCAGCCAATGCGCAAAGCCGCGAGCCCATATATTTTAGAAAAAGTGCGTAACATTACCACATTATTAGAACCAGCAACTAATTCTTCCCCAGCGTTATAATCAGGTTTTTCGACATATTCGGCGTAGGCACTATCGAGCGCTAAAATAACGTTTTCCGGCAGATTTGTGCGCAGACGTTTTAGTTCTGCAGTGCTGATATAACTGCCTGTGGGATTATTGGGATTGGCAACAAAAACTATTTTGGTGCGTGGCGTTACCGCTGCCAGTAGTGCATCTACATCAGTAGTCAGATTAGTTTCGGCTGCGGCTACGGGAGTGGCGCCGCTGGCATTGGCATAAATATTATACATCAAAAAACCATATTGGCTGTACAATACTTCGTCACCTGCGCCAGCATAAGCATGTACGAGCAGACCAATTAATTCATCTGAGCCTGCGCCGCATAAGATTTGTTCGGCAGGAATGTTATTTTTCTCGGCAATTTTTTTGCGCAAATTATTAGCCGCGCCGTCAGGATAACGATGCAGATTGTTATTATTGGCGTTAAAGGCTGCTACCGCTAAGGGATTGGCTCCATAAGGGTTTTCATTTGAGGATAGTTTGATGAAATCCCGATCAGGATCATCCGCGGCTTTGCCGGGAATATAAGAAGAAATATTAAGGATGGATGGTTTAGGAGTCGGTAGCATGTCAGAAGCTTTCTTTTTAATTTATTAAATAAGGGCTAGCATGGGCGCCTAAAAAATGTATTTCATAAAGTGAATCACCTAACGCATGGCGTAAATTGGCGAAATTTTCGCTATCTTCGGCAAAAAAACCGGGAATGCGTAATAAAGCCGCGGAGCCTGCTTCGCCAATATTGCAAGTGGCGATTATGTTGCCAATGGCAGGCATTTCTCCTGAGAATATTGCGGTGATGTAACTAATATCATCCCCTGTTTCTTCTACATTTACTTGGGCGATTGCTAAAAATGGCACGGATTGCACAGAAGTTTTTTGCACAAACGGGAGGCAGGCAAAAATATAAGGGGTTTTTTCTAATTGGCACATGCGTAGCCACCAAGGGTTTTTTACCTCGCCGCTGCCGGTGGGGTTGAGCACGCCGACAATATGGGGGTCATCTTCCAAAGCCGCCAGTAAATCATCCGAATCAGTAAGCATGGTTGCTGGGATAAAGGAGCCAAAATATTCTCGCGCCAGCATATAAGGCACGAGTGAACCTTGCTGATGAATCGCCAAACGCAAGGGGGACTCCATCGCGGTGGAGGCGCCAATTAATGTGCGCCATAGGCTGACAATTGCTTCGGGCGGATACGGAGTTTCCTGCATTTTTTCCAACAAACGCTTGAGCATTAATGCTTCGCGCTTGGGGTTTATGTAGCTGCCTGTAATGCCATTTTCCTGCTTGGTTTCACCCACTTGTTTGACTAACGCCGCCCGTTCACGCAGCAATTCCAGCAGGCGCTCATCTACTGAGTCGATATGTTCGCGTAAGTTACTTAATTTGGATTGTAGATCACTCATATTGGCTCTTTTATTTTAGTTAGAGCGAGAAGTTAGTATAAACTGTGAGTGGATGCAATATCGCTGAATAAAAAACAGCCCCCACCATTCGCAAATGATGAGGGCTGACGCCAGATAGATCAGCTATCTAGCGTTTTTGTGGCCCAGGAGTATCAGATTTTTAATGTGACACACATAGCGCCTCCTAGAGAGATTATCTCGTTAATGCGGTTTAAAGAAAGTGCAGGTAAAATTACCCGTACAGTTTTCTAGATTTTCTAGTCAAAAGCATCTAGGCGCTTATTCAGCGCAGTGACTATAAGTATTCTGGACGTGCTTTCATGACACTCTCCCATAGGCTTTATGCCTTGTAAATATAACATTAAAATGGGCATCCAGCCAGTCACCGAGTTAAGCTAACTCTGTTCCTTGTTAGAATTTGTTGCTGCTTTAAGCATTAACAAAAACAAATTAACTCGTGCACAATATTTAAGTTTTTTATGGTAGTCAATAGTTAATTTTGATTGCCTACAGAAAATTCCTAACCACTACTGCATCATCGTGATGGTGGCTTTTTCCAGCTATTATCTGGGTGGTTTCATGACCTTTGCCAGCGATAACCAATAAATCACCTGTTTGTAATTGTGCTATTGCGGATTCTATTGCCGTGCGACGATTGCCAATTTCTTGTGCTTTGGGGCAGGTGTTTAGGATTTCTTGGCGGATGGTTTTGGGGTCTTCATTGCGAGGATTGTCGTCGGTTATGATGATTATATCCGCGAGTTCTTCAGCGATTTTGCCCATTAGGGGGCGTTTGCTTTTATCCCGTTCGCCGCCGCAGCCAAAGACTAATAACAGGCGATTTTTTGTGTGGGGGCGCAGGCAATGGAGGATTTTTTCCAATGCTTGGGCGGTGTGGGCGTAATCTATAAAAATGGGTGCGCCGCTTACGTGTACGCCTGCGCATTGTAGCCGCCCGGCAACGCCTTGTAGCTGGGGGAGGGCGTTTAGTAAGGTGGCGGTGTCGGATTCTGCTTGCCAGATGGCACTGGCAGCGGCAAGAATGTTCATTAATTGGAAGCTGCCATAAAGGGGGATATTGCCTTGCCAATATGTGCCTGCTAGCTCAATTTCTGCGGCAATGCCTTTGGCTGTGGGTTGAGCGGAGATGATTTTGGCAAAATTACCGTCCATACCAAAACTGCGGAGGGTTTTTTGGCGATATTTAAAGCTGGAGATTGCCGCATCGTCGGCATTAATTACCGCGATTTTATCCGATTCAAGAATTTCGGTGAATAAGCGGGCTTTGGCGGCAAAATAATCGGCGCTGGTGGGGTGATAATCGCCGTGGTCGCTGCCAAAAGTAGTGAAAATAGCGGCGCAAGGAGTAACGCCATCTAAGCGATATTGGTGCAGCCCGTGGCTGGAGGCTTCCATGGCGACATTTTGGATGTTGGCTTGCGCCATTTCTTGTAAAAGTCGGTGCAGGGTGATGCTTCCCGGAGTGGTGTTTTCTACTTTTGTAGCGCTCGTGAAGCCGCGGACGCCTAAGGTGCCAATAGAGGCGGATTTTTTGCCTAAAAACTCCCATAATTGGCGGGTAAATTCCGCTGTAGAAGTTTTGCCGTCAGTTCCCGTAATGGCGACAATATTTTTTGGTTGGGGTTGATAAAAATCATTAGCTAATTTCGCCAAAGCTTGGCGCGGATTTTCTGCCGCGATAAATTCTATAGTCGGCGGCACGAGATGTGCTGCTTCTGGGCGCGCTAAAATAGCGCTCGCACCTTGGGCAATTGCTTGGGGGATGAAATCTTCACCATTGCTATTAGTGCCCTTTATGGCAGCAAAAAGCCAGCCTGCTTTTATCTCTCGCGAGTCGTCGCTGATGTTTTTTATCATTTTTTATCCGAGAATAGTTAATTTGTCTTGTGTATTGTTGATAAATGTATTAAGGGGTTGCCTGTATCTTTAGATTAATCTTAAGTGATTTTCTAATAGAGCGGCTTGGCGCTGGATGTGTCAAGTACTTTTGGTATGGAGTAATCCATTTTTATTTTGAAGCCTGCAATATGGTTTCTATAGACTTTTTAGGAGTTTTTATGGAATTAAATACAAATTTTGATCCTTCTTTAAATTGGTTAACGAAAGCGGTTGCTAAAATCGTTGAAGTTGAGCATATAAATGGAGGGGTTAAGCTAAAAGCTGAATGGGAAACTTATTTTCAGTATTTAGTTTTACCTTATGAGTTTTCGCATATTCTTCTCTGTTTTACAAAGTTGCAAATAGTTGAAGAATTGTTAAACAAACAAATAAATGTTTGCATTGCCCCTAATGGTCGAGGCATTGTGGGCATTCAAAATGCATCATTTCACAATACGTGGATTTTGTGGGATGATAATCAATAAAAACAGTTAGTTAAGAAGCTGTGCCTCGTTTGCAAAAACGAGGCTTTTTTATGCCTAATACTTAGCATTATGTATTTTCTTCCCCGCTTTCTTTTTTTGCATTTCCTCCCATTCCAAGTCCATTTCGTCGGGTACTTGTTCAAAAACGGGGGCAACTCCGAGCATTGGCGCCATTTCGCTGATTACTTTAGATACTACGGGGGCGGCAACCCAGCCTGCGGTGGCAAAGCCGTAGGTGGATTTATTGCCTTGTGCTTCATCCAGCATGGCGAGTACTAAATATTGAGGGTTGTCGGTGGGGAAAATGCCCGCGAAGGAGGAAATATTGGCTTTGCGGCTATAGCCACCTTTGCCGGGTTTTTCGGCAGTGCCAGTTTTGCCGCCCACGCGATAGCCGAGCGCTTCGGCTTTTCTACCGGTGCCATATTGTACTACCATGCGAAATAGGCGGCGAATTTTTTGAGATGCATCCGCCGAGATTACTCTTTCACCCGGTTTTTTATTTTGGGGGTCAATTTTTTGTAGGGTAATTTTTTCGCGGATGCCATCATTAACTAAGGTAATATAGGCTTGCGCAAGATGTAGCGGCGAAATAGAAATGCCATGTCCGTAAGAAATAGTCATCAGCCCAATTTCCGACCAGGTTTTTGGAAATATTGGCAGGGCACGTTCAGGTAATTCAATATCGACCAAGTCAAATAAGCCTAGTTTTCGTAAATAATCCTGCTGCAATTCTTTGCCTACTTTCTGGGCGATTTTTACGGTGCCAATATTAGAAGAATAGGTGAAAATTTCGGGAACGGTTAGCCAGCGCTTTTGCGGATGATCATCTTTGATGGTAAAGCGCGAGATTTTTATGGGATTGGTAGCGTCAAAACTATCAGTTATACTCACCATCCCAGAATCTAGCCCCATGGCTACGGTAAAAGCTTTAAAGGTGGAGCCCATTTCATAAGTTCCAAGCGTTGCGCGGTTAAACAGGCTTTGGCTATCACCTGCGGCAGGGTGCTGGGGATCAAATTCGGGCAGATTGCTCATGGCGATTACTTCGCCGGTGCGGATGTTTATTACTAGTCCGGTTGCGCCAATGGCTTGAAATTCCTCCATTGCTTTGGCGAGCGCATCGCGCATCATATTTTGAATGCGTAAGTCTATTGACAGCTCCAACGGTTTTTGATTGTCTTTGTCTTGCAAGCGAGTATCAAAATATTTTTCTATGCCTGCCAGTCCATTATTATCGACGCCAACAAAGCCAATCACATGGCTAAGTAACGGACCTTGCGGATATACGCGAATAGATTCACTTTGGAAATATAATCCGGGAATACCTAAGCGATTTGCCTTATATTGTTGTTTGGGGGTAATGTTACGCGCAATCCACGCGAATGACTTATCCGATGAAAGGCGTTTGATGATTTTTACTTCGTTTAAATTAGGGAAAATATTTAGTAATTGCTTGGTGGTTTCTTTGGGGTGTTTTATTTCTTTGGGGTTAGCATAAAGCGAGGCGGTTTCTAAGCTGGTTGCCAGCACCAGACCGTTACGATCTATTATATCTGCGCGGGGTTGTGGGTTCTTGGGGGCGATGAAATCATCGTCATTGCCTAAGGCTTTTTCTAAGGCTTTACGGTCTTGGATGAAGGCGAGGATAGATGGTTCTTCGCGGGTGGTTTTTTTGTTGAATAATGAGCTTAATCCTTCATTGGGGAAGCTTAGTTCTATTATGCGAATTCCAATAGTGAGAAAGCATAGAGCAAAAAATATAACCACGCATAATAAACGACCACGCCCTTGCTCGATGATTTTTTTGCCCGAACTTTCTCCTTTGATAATTCTTTTTTTGGGCGGAACAATTTTTGTAGGTGGCTTATTGTTCATCTTGATTAGTCGATTGATTGTCTGGCTCTAAAGAATCGCGGGTGGTTTTTTCTGCCGCAGACATAATGCCTTGTTCATCATTTTGTTCGTCTGGATTAGTGGGTAATTCCAGATGGGCAACCATTTCTTCGGGCATCATTTGTATTGCGCTGAAGGGTTTTAGTTCTAAATAACGTTCGCTCAATCTTTGCAAGCGGTCGGGGCGGTTTAGATATGCCCATTCGGCTCTTAATACATGCAGGGAATTATACTCGTTTTTTATGGAGGCTTCTAGGCGCGAGGTTTCTTTGCGAATATCGCGTACCTGATATTTTACGCGATATAGACCACTCGCGGCTAAAAAAATTATAACCAGCCAAAATAAAGTGCTTTTTTTCATGCGGCATACCCAATATTAGTACGTTGGGCAATGCGTAATTTGGCGGAACGTGAGCGGGGGTTGCTGGTTATTTCTTCTTTTGAGGCAGTTATAGCGCCAGCTTTTAATAATTTGAAATGAGCGGCGGATTTTTGATTTAATGACGCTAAATCTTGTGGGATATGGCGCGAAGCATTGGGGGTGGAGCCTGATTTTTCTTGCAAGAATCTTTTGACGATGCGGTCTTCTAGTGAGTGAAAAGTTACTACAGCTAATATGCCACCGGGAGCGAGCATTTTTTCACTGGCGGCGAGCGCAGATTTTAATTCGTCTAGTTCCTGATTAACATAAATGCGTAAACCTTGAAAACTGCGCGTGGCTGGGTCTTTGTCGTCATTTCCTTTGCCAGCGGATTTAACTGCGCGGCGGATGATGGCGGCTAATTGGGCAGTGGTTTCAATCGGGGCAGTTTGCCGAGCATCGACAATGGCATGGGCAACTCGGCGGGAGGCACGCTCTTCGCCATAAAGATAGAAAATATCTGCTAATTCTGCTTCTTCGCTTTGGTTGACTATCTCGTGGGCAGAAATACCCGCTTGCGACATGCGCATGTCTAAAGGACCATCATTGCGGAAGGAAAAACCCCGTTCGGGCGCGTCAATCTGCATAGAGGAAACGCCAATATCCAGCATTACCCCTTGTGCCTTGCCTATTTCCTCTTTCAGCAAATCACTCATTTGCCCAAAACATCCTTCTTTCAGACGAAATCTATCGCCGTATTTTTCTGTCAGTTTTTGTGCATATTCACGCACTGATGGGTCTCTATCTATAGCGATTACTCGACAATTTGCCGCTGCTAGTACCGCGTCGCTATAGCCGCCTGCGCCAAAAGTTCCGTCTATATATAGTGCACCGTCTTGAGGATTGATAGCGCTCAATACTTCATTTAGCAATACGGGAATGTGGGGATTTTTGTCATTCATGACGCCCCACCTTTAACGCTATGTAATTGACCACGTTTTTCTAAGGCTAAAATGCGGCTATTTTTTGCATGTTGGTCAAAGCGTGTGGGTTCCCACAACTCAAAGCTTTTTCCTTTGCCAACGAATACAACCTCATCTACTATATGTGCGCTGATGAGCATTTCGGCGGGTAAGATTACGCGTCCTTCGCTATCAAAGGTTAATTGCACACTGCCGCCGAGAATGGTGGCCGCAAACGCATCTTTTTCTTCGGCGAAGGGGTCTAAATTTTCAATTATATGGTGGAGCTTTTCAATTTGGCTCATGCCACAAGCTTCGATACAATCATTCACAAAAGAATTATAAAGGATTACGCCATTGAATTTTGTTGAGGCACTAAAATCTTCCTCCGCTAATACCGCACGAAAAGCACTGGGCACCGAAACTCGCCCTTTTTTGTCAATATTCTTGCGATAAGTAGAGAGAAATAACCCCATCAGAACCAATGCTCCAACAATATCATTAATCCTGCCCAGATAGTGAATAATGCTAGTAAGCGCTTCACAATATTCCCCTCAACTACCAGCTTTTCTGGCTTTAGGGAATCTGGGCGAGTAAACCCACGAGTTCCATATAAAGCTTTGTTTGGCATTGTGACTCCTTAATGTCAGATTGATGAGGTTGTTTTTGGGATGGTTTGGGAAAATTTGGATTATATTGGGATAATATGTGTAAAGCTGGGTTGCGTCAAGGAGGTTTTGCAAATTTTCTGGGGGTTAGCTTTGTTAGTGTCGTACACATTACACGACAGTACCGTTAATATTGTGAAGCTATTGAATAGGAATTATTTATTTCCCAAAATCACTCTCTCCGTCGTCATTCCTGCGCAGACGCACTACTGTCCAAGGAAAATAAGTTGTTGTAATGTTTGTATCAACAATACCAATAGTTTATGATGT
>DIUV01000015.1:0-30252 GCA_002423155.1 Alphaproteobacteria bacterium UBA6149 | reverse complement strand
CGAATTTGTGGGGATTAAAAGTTTTGTTGGACAGTAGTGCGTGCAGACGGGAATCTCTCTCAACTCAAACTAAGCATTTGCAAGTGGAGAAAGAGATTCCCGTCTGCACGGGAATGACGATGGAGAGAGTGAACTTTTTTGTTATATTTCAATATATAAATGCCATGTTAATAATGCTGTCGCGTAGCTTGAGTGTCGTAATAAAAACTTCATAAATAACTGTTTGTAATGTTTTTGTTAATTGCGTATTTTATAAACATGAGAGAACTTATTAAAAATATTTGATTTGCTTAAAAAATCGGCGAAATCAGCCACCACCTGCACATAATATGCAAACAGGGCAAAAAATAGATAACAAATATCAGCAGCTGGTGGATGCTAGTCGTTCGGAATTTGCTCCGCAATCTCGTTAAAATAACTGGATAATGTTAAAAAATCGCCATTATCTGCCGCTTTTCGTAAATCGGCATCTAAGGCTATCGAGCCTAAAAGGGATGTATTGATTTCCTCTGCCAATTGTTTGCCGCCTTGAGTGCCAAAAATCTCGCCGCTCATATTTTCGATTACGCCGAGAATGGGGATATTTACTTTTTGATACATTTTTACGGCGCGGCGCACGTCCTCCAACGCTATTTTTTGGGGGGTGGTGACGATTATCACTCCGCCTCCGCCATGCCCTAAAGGGGCTTGTTGCATCAGGCTTAGTTGAATGTCGCCCGTTCCCGGTGGGGTATCTACTATTAAAACATCTAGTTCACCATTAATTCCCCAATGCGTATTGCGCAGGAATTGGTTGAGAGTTTTGCTGACCAATGGTCCGCGCATTACTGCGGCCGCGTCGCCAAGTAAAAAACCTACCGACATGCAAGCGATGTTTTCTTTCATGATGGGTAATAATACTCCTTCACACATTTCGGGTCTTTCGGTTATTCCCAGCATTAATGGTAGTGATGGGCCGCAAATATCCGCATCCATTATACCCACGCGCAAGCCTCTTTGGCGTAAGGCGAAAGCTAAGCCAACGGCAACCGCAGATTTTCCCACCCCACCTTTGCCCGAGGCGATGGCGATGATTTTTTTGACGTTGGGTATAGGAGTGTAATTCCACATGATATTATTTTGACCGCATTATTATTTGAAGTTTATTATTTTTGGTTGTTGCTAGTTATTCTTAGTTGATTTATTACTGACTATCAACTTGCAACTAGCTATAGTGTAATCAAATGACTGATAATTTTAATAATGGTCCTTGGGGTAAACGTCCTGATGCGGGCAAAAACTCTTCTGGTGGTGGAAATCCTTTTGGCGGCGGAGGAAAAAATGGCGGCAAAAATGAGCCACCGCAGGATTTGGATGAGGCAATTAAAAAATTAAAAGAAAATTTCCAGAATATGTTTGGCGGCGGGGGCGGCTCATCTTTTGGTGGTGGTTCTGCGAATAATGGAAATGGCATAGCGGGCGGAGGAATGCGTGCCGCGGGGATTGCTATTTCAGCTTTGATATTATTATGGGCGGCTTCGGGGCTATATCGGGTGGATGCGGATGAGCAGGGCGTGGTTTTGCGCTTTGGAAAATATGACCGCACTTCGGGTTCGGGGTTGAATTATCATTTGCCTTATCCTTTTGAAACCGCAAATGTTTTGCGGGTTACCACCATTAATCGTGCGGAAATCGGATTTCGTTCGGGCAGTACGGGAAATACAGGAACAAGTAATGAAAGCCGTACTCCTATGTTAGAAGAAAGCTTGATGCTTACTAGTGATAAAAATATAGTAAATGCGCAGTTTGAGGTGCAATGGTTGATTAAAGATGCAGGAAAGTTTTTGTTTTCCTTGCGTGACCCCGAAAGTATCGTGAAACCCGTAGCCGAAACGGCGATGCGGGAAGTTATGGGGAATACTCCTTTGACCTTGGCGCTTTCGGATAAACGTCAGGAAATGGCGAATTCTACGCGCACACTCATGCAGGAAATGCTTAACCAATATGGAACGGGCATTGAAGTTCATGAGGTGAATTTGCTGGCGGTGGATGCACCTGCTCCCGTGGTGGATGCGTTTATTGACGTTCTCGCGGCGCAGCAGGAAAAAGAAACCCTGCAAAATCAGGCGCATAAATATCGGGATGGTATTTTGCCTGTAGCCCAAGGGCAGGTGGAAAAAATGGTTAAAGATGCCGAAGGTTACAAAACTTCAGTAGTGTCGAAGGCAGAAGGGGATGCCGCACGTTTTAACTCGGTTTATCAGGCTTATGTGCAGGCAAAAGACGTTACCAAACAACGTATTTATCTGGAAACTATGGAAGAAATACTAAGCGATATGCCTAAAATGTTGTTGAGCGGAAAAAATGGTGTGCAGCCTTATTTGCCCCTACCTGCCTTAGCTAAAAAGGAAAAATCTTCTACTGAAAAAACCGAGGTCAAGTAAGATGAAAAAAATTAATTCAGTAGCATTATTAGCCGTAGTAGTATTAGTGCTGGGCGTGTTGTTTGATGGTATATTTATTGTGCATCAAGCTGAACAAGCCTTGGTTTTGCGTTATGGTCGTCCTGTACGGGTGGAATCTACGCCTGGGCTTAAATATAAAGTTCCCTTTGTCGATAGTTTAGAGCGTTTTGAACGTAGAGTTTTGGTGTTTAACTCCGATTCTATGGATGTTTTGTTGCGTGATCAGGACCGCTTAATTGTTGATGCGTTTGTGACTTATAAAATCATTGATCCTTTGCGTTTCTTTCAGGCGGTACGTAATGAGCGTATTATGAATATGCGCCTAGAAAGTGTGCTGGAAACCAGTGTGCGTGAAGTAATGGGGAAAGAGGATTTAAGCACCTTGCTTTCTCCACGTCGTTCGCAAATTATGCACGAAATTCGCGCTAAGGTGAAGAGATTGTCGGTTGGTGAAAAACAGGAAGCCGCTCAAGGAAACACGCAGGAAACTGCTCTGTTAGCGGATAAAACTGCACCCGTTTCATCCGATGGTTTTGGAATTGAAATAATTGACGTAAGAATTATGCGTACCGACTTGCCAAAAGAAACCAGCGACCCCATATATAACCGTATGCGCTCCGACCGCCAGAAAGTAGCTGAGCGTTTCCGTGCTGAAGGTAAAAAAGAATCACAGATAATTACCTCCGAAGCGGAAAAACAGCGGACTATTTTGTTGGCAGAAGCGCAGAAAAAATCCGAAATTATTCGGGGGGAGGGTGACTTAACTGCATCGAAGATTTTTGCCGCTTCTTTTGGGCAAGACCCAGAATTTTATAGCTTTTATCGTTCGATGCAGGCTTATCGTAATAGTATTAAAAAAGGTGATACTACTATGGTTTTATCGCCTGATAGTGGCTTTTTAAAATATATGGAACGTGGGAGTAAGGAATAATGTTTTTACGATCTTTTGCTAGTGCTGTATTATTAAGTGGGTTGTTTTTGCAGCCAGCATTTGCGGCAAAAGCCCCTGATAGTTTTGCCACTTTGGTGGAAACTTTAAGTCCTGCGGTAGTGAATATTTCAACTACCCAAAAGATTATCCAAGGCAATAATGCGTTGTTTCCTTTGGAAGGGTTGCCGCCAGAACAGCGTGAGCAATTTCGTCAGTTCTTTCAACAATTTGGCGGAATGCCTATGAATGAAGGAGCCGAGCAAGAAGTTCAGTCGCTAGGTTCAGGCTTTGTAATCGACCCGGCTGGGTACGTGGTGACTAACAACCATGTGATTGATAAAGCAGAACAAATAACCGTGCGTTTTCCTGATAATACGCAAATGGAAGCAAAAATTGTTGGGCGGGATGTTAAAACAGACTTAGCTTTATTAAAGGTAAATTCCAAAAAGCCGTTGGCTTATGTTACTTTTGGCGATTCTGAAAAATCTCGGGTGGGGGATTGGGTTTTGGCGATTGGTAATCCTTTTGGTTTAGGCGGAACTGTAACCGCAGGGATTATTTCTGCCCGTGCACGCAATATCAACGCTGGACCATTTGATGATTTCTTACAGACGGATGCGGCGATAAATCGTGGTAATTCTGGTGGGCCTATGTTTGATATGGACGGGCATGTGATAGGGATTAACACGGCTATTTTCTCGCCCTCGGGCGGCAGTATTGGCATTGGGTTTGCGATTCCTTCTTCCTTGGCGCAGCCTGTTTTAAAACAATTACGAGATACTGGGCGGATTCATCGTGGTTGGTTGGGCGTAAAAATTGGTGAAGTTACCGAAGAAATCGCTGATAGTGTGGGTTTGAAAGATGCAAAAAATGCGGCTTCTACCCAAGGAGCTTTGGTGGTGGAAGCTACGAAAGACAGCCCCGCAGCTAAAGCAGGCTTGCGTGCTGGTGACGTAATCTTAGAATTTGACGGTAAGCCTGTGAAAGAAATGCATTTCTTGCCGCGCTTAGTGGCAGAGACTAAGATTGGCAAAAATGTTGTCATTGGTTTTTGGCGGGCTGGTGAGCATAAAACCGTTAACATCACTGTAGCCGAGGCCGAAGAAGCGGCGGAAGATAGCAGCGATTTAGAGGATTCCAGCAAAAAGCCAGAAAAAGAGCGCGGCGATAAATTTATGGGTTTACGCTTGTTACCTTTGGATAACGTTATTCGTAAGCGCATGAAGCTAGATAAATCCCAAAAAGGGGTGGTTATCACGCAAGTTATCCGTGATTCGGAAGCGTCTAAACGGGGTTTGCGTCCTTTAGATGTAGTGATTGCGGTTAATCAAGTTCCTGTTGGCTCGCTGGCAGAAGTGAAATCTGCTTGGAAGCTGGCAGAAAAATCTGGGCGTAAATATGTGTTGTTGCATATTTTGCGTGGACAAGAGCTAGCTTTTGTACCCTTGCCGCTGGAGGAGTCGGCAAATTAGTCTATATGTTTGTCCTCACTACTAGACACTTTTTTTGAATAAACTTAATAATTATTATATATCAGAGCTATCCGTCGTCATCCCCGCCTTGTGCGGGGATCTAGGGATACAAAAAAGACCGAATTCGTTGCCCAAGATCCCCGCACAAGTCGCACTACTGTCCAATTAAAATAAGCTGCTGTTATATTTACACCAAGAATACCAATAGTTTATGATGTATTTGTGTAAACAGGACTTAAAAATGAAACGCGGACGACCCCCTCTCCCTCTGGGAGAGGGGGTTCTCCCGAATTTGTGGTGATTAAAAGTTTTATTGGACAGTAGTGCGCAAAAGGCGGGGATGACGACGGAGAGTAAGAATAAAAACAAAAAATGTCGTGTAGGATAATGTTTGTCACACAAACTTAACAAAAATATAGTCCCTTATTTCGCTATTTCTTGCTATTATGTTAGTGAAGAATAGTGAGATTATGAAATGGTTGTACCTGTAATAGGAAGTTTGACAAGAGCAGTTGGGGTGGCGAATGCCTCCACCAAGACTTATGTCCATAAGCCTGCTGGTAAGCTGGAAGATGCTAAATTACCTGCAGGTCACACGCGCCCAGCCGCTAATGATGCTAAGATAGAACAATTTTATAATCAAGATAATGAAGGGTTTTTTGGTAAAACTTTTGGGCTTATCAGCTCGATAACCATGCCTGCTTTTATGCTGGAAATGGGTTCTGGTGGGTTAAGTAAGGCGACTATCGGTTTAGGCAAAGCAACTAATTGGGTGGGCAAACAATTTGGAGCGAATGCGGAGATTGGTAAGGGGATGATTTCTCGCGGGGAGAAATTCTCAGGATTAGCGAATTATTTGCAAACAGAAACCTTCGGCGGCGCTTCTGAGAGTTTATTAAAAAAAGTGGGGGCCGGGCAGTTTGCTGAAAAATCAGGCATAGCGATTAATAAAGCCAGTGTATCCGTAGCTAATGTAATGCGGGAAGAAAAGGGCGCATTTAAAACCATGCTTGGCTGGCAGGATAAATTACCTTTTTTGAAAAAAATGGAAAATTTGCCCGAGATAGTGCAGGACTTACCTAAAGTTTTAAGTGAAGTAAGCTTATCTAAAGGCTTGTTTGATGCGGGTATTGCTGCGGGGATAGTTGCGGGTGGTTTGACTTTATATCATAAAATACATCACACTTCTCGCGTGGGCGAGCGGGTGGATAATCTTTTGGGGTCAACGCAAAATTCTGTAGCGGGAACCGAAATAAAAAATATGCTGCATAAAGAACAGCTTACTACCAGTGCGCCTGAACTGGCATTAGAGGCGTTAAATGATACGGTAAATGTGTCGTTGTTGCATGGTGGTGGTGCTAGCCCTGCGATGATGGCGTTAATTCCTTTGCAAATTGCTGGTGGCAGTTTGATGTCTGCTTTTGGGGCTGAACATAAAATTATTCCTTTATTTGAAAAATTAGAGCGCACCCAAGCTTCGGGGCAGCCCGTTCCGGTGGCGGATTATGCCGAATTTATTTGTGCGATTTCTCAAGATGCCAATAAATGCGGCGCAACTAATCGTTTGGTAATGGCAATGGCAAAAGATTATGCCAGCCAAAATGCTAGCCCAACAGTTATTTTACAAGATGTTAAAAATGGAATTTTTAATAAAAAAGCCGAAGATTTGCGTGGGGTTTTAGAGGCAGAAGCAAAAGCGGTGGAAACTCCCAGCACTAAAATTTCTGCTGAAGATGTATCCCAAGAAAAAATGTGGGAATCTCATAAGGCAATGGGAGGTAGAGGATGATGGAATCAGCTGTTTCTATGCCTGCCCCTACACAAGTTTCTGCTGGATATGATCCGCGCTGGAATGCTCCTATTGCTGGAATTGATAATGTTGATGCCGCCCATTTGGCGAATGTGGTAACTGGTAGTGCGCGTGACTCTGGAATGTTTACTCAAATAGCTTCATCCTTAGCAGAAGGTGCGCCCATTATGGCGGCAGGCACTAAAATTGCTGAAAGTGCGGGTGCGGCATTTATTCCGGGAGCTAGTTTGATTTCGGCAGGGGCAGGGCTAGTTGGTGCACATGGTGAGTCGAACACTGCTATTCAAGCATTGATTGATGATTATGCATTGGTAATTGCCGCACAATTGGGGATTGACCCGCATATGGTTGGCGAAGCCGAATTAAGAAAAGCGGCGGAGTTATTACCACAACAAAATAAAGGAATTACTCAGGAATTAGAGGCAATTGACGCAACCGCATTTAAACGACCTGTAACGGCATTAGCACAAACCGCAGTTGGTATTGCTACTGCTCCTACATTGGCTGGTTCGTTGGCTGCATCTTTTGCCACTGGAAAAGCTTGCGATTTGGTTTTAGGCGAGCGTCCGATTACTGCTTATAGTAAAATAACCGAGCTTAAGCAAGCATTGGCAGCCAATCCTCAATCAGTAAATCCTCTCCATGTTGCTAAAGTATATTTAGCGATGGATGAAAATTTGGCTTCAGAGGTGGAGCAACATTCAGGTAAAAAATGGCATGATTTAACTGATCAAGAATTATTAGACACTTTGCAGATGTTTAACGAAACTTTCATCAAAAGCTGCGCTTATGAAGCACAGGAAATTCAAAATGGTAGTTTGCAACCCAAAGCGTTATTATATCGCTTAGGTGTGCCCACTACGCAGATTGGCACGCGTGAGCATGAAGTTACTCGAATGGGTGGTGTTTTGGCGCGTAATGATAATTCAATAAGTGCATCGCAAGGCGCATATACAGCGGCGGTAATGGCGGAACGTAATGCCGCTACTGCACATGAAATGGGAGTTTAGTTATGGTTGCTGTGGATACAAGTATTGCGGTTGATTATTTAAAAAAGTTAATGCATGTTGATGTGAGCGAATATGCTTCGGATGCGATTAATGCATTAGTTCCTAACTGGTTGGCGAATATCGCCAAGCCTGCGGTTGATTATGGCAGCCAACAAATTGATGATGTTGCTAATAAAACCGCTCAGGACTCAGGTATTCTTGGTACGGTTGGTAAATATTGGGATCAATTTACTAATTGGTTATCTGGTTTGGTAATGGCAGGATTAGATAAAGTTGGTTTTCGCTTGGATCGTCAAAAAGCAGCGGATAGTTTACTAACTAAAAATGGTGATAGTTATGTGCTTGCAGATAATTTGCAGCAGGTGGTTGCGCAAGCGGCTGGGCAATATGAAATAAACGGCGTTGCGGTGGATGTTAATTTATTGGGTGAAGCAGTTAAAACCGCCACTTTAGAATCTAATTATACAATGGCAGGTTTAAAGCATGCTTGGAGTGTGTTGGCAAAGGATGAACCAGCTAAAACCGAGGAAATAGCTCGCTTTAATGCGGGTAATGTGCATGCTAAAGTGATGTTGGTTTTAAGTGCTGGTTTGGGGCATCAGCCGAGCGATGCAGAACAAAAAGATATTTATAAAATTGCCAGTGCGGTTTCGGGAGTGGAATATAATGGCTTAGATGGTGAGGGAAAACCTAGCTATAAAGCTTTGTTGGGAGATGCTGGGCAGGCGGGTGGCATTTACGCTTATAATAAAGAGACCTTGCCGAAATTAAATGCAAAACAGCCAATTGCTGGTACTCAGCTGGCGATGGTTGCCGTGGATGATGCGCCCGTGATGGTGGCGGATAATAAAGCTAAAGCACAGGCAGATGCAAAGGATGCCGCGGCGACAATTCAATTGGCAGATGCTGGTTCCGCAAGTGTTGTGCCACCAAAAGCGAAAACTCCAGAGCAGCAACTTAAACTTGGCGCTTAGTTTTTTTTACTAATCTCTACCTTGTCATACCGCCGCCTATCTTCCTAAAAGAGGGGGCGGTATCCATGCCTATCTGCTAGCTTTGCAGCCAATTGTTAGGCATGGATACCGCTCTACAGCGGTATGACAAATGAAAATTCTTTAACAATAACATCCCCTGCGGCTTAGTCTTTCCGACTCTGCTTCTCCGCAATCCCCGATATCCCTTCGCGTTTGCGTAGTTCATTATCCACATCTTGCGGCGTGATGCCAGCATCTGCCCATAATATGCTTAAATGAAACAATAAATCGGCGCTTTCGCTTATTATTTCTGCGCGGTCATCCCTAATGGCGGCAATGGTGGTTTCTACTCCTTCTTCGCCGACTTTTTGGGCAATTTTTTTGCGCCCTTTTTGGAATAATTGCGCGACGTAGGAATTTGCTGCGTCCGCTTGGTCACGTCGGGATAGGATGATATTATAAAGTCGATCTAACATTTTTTTGCTCCCTCTCCCTCTGGGAGAGGGCTGGGGTGAGGGAAGCCGACTCGAGGGAGGTGTTTTTGGTTTGTTATTTGAAATTATTGTTTGGCGAGTTCCCTCACCCCGACCCTCTCCCAGAGGGAGAGGGAGTGAACGGGCGTACTGGTATTCCTGCTTCGGCTAAGGCTTGTTTTACTTGCGGTATAGTAAAGGTGCCAAAGTGAAATACTGACGCGGCTAATAAGGCGCTGGCATGTCCATCTTGAAAACCTTGGATGAAATGTTCCAGCGTCCCCACACCGCCTGAAGCAATTATGGGTACTGAAACGGCGTCGGATATGGCACGCGTCATGGGCACATCGAACCCTTTGCCAGTGCCATCACGATCCATCGAGGTAAGCAATATTTCGCCTGCGCCATATTCTACCATGCGTTTTGCCCATTCTACTGCGTCTATCTGTGTGGGGTTGCGTCCGCCATGGGTGAAGATTTCGTACTTTTCTGGGGCGACGCTTTTTGCATCAATGGCGACGACTATACATTGCGAGCCAAATTTTTCCGCCGCTTCTCGAACAAATTCAGGATTATGCACCGCCGCAGTGTTGATGGAAACTTTATCGGCTCCGGCGAGCAATAATTGCCGTATATCTTCCAATTTACGCACGCCGCCACCCACGGTGAAGGGAATTGAGCAGCTTTCTGCCACTTGGCTGACCATATCATACAAAGTGCCGCGCCCTTCATGCGAGGCGGAAATATCTAAAAAGCAGAGTTCATCGGCGCCTTGTGCATCATATATTTTTGCTTGTTCAACCGGGTCGCCCGCGTCCCGTAAATCAACGAAATTTACGCCTTTGACTACGCGCCCATCTTTTACGTCTAAGCAGGGGATTATTCGGATTTTTAGCATTTTTAATTTTTCACCTTGCGTAGATATAGGTTTTTTTAACAATGCCAAAATTTTATATTTTATTCAAGCGCTCTCTTTAGTACCACGCAGATATATCAAGCTCATATTTTTCTTGCCATTGTTGGGCAAGTTCTGGGCTGGGTGGGGTTGCGCCTTGATAGATTGTGCTGCCAAATTCTTCTAGTTTAATTTGTACCGAATCTTTCAATGCTTGTTTGAAAGCGTTATGTTTGCTCGCGTTTACTTCTAGCACATAATACATCAACGTGCCCCTTTGGGGGGCGGTGAAGGCGTATATTAAGGCTTTTTGTTTTAGTATATTGGCGGCAAAAGAGGTTCTTGGAGTTGGGATCATCTTTCTTTACCGTCTTTTTCTGCGGCGGCAGCTCTGGAGGTGCCAGTAATATTTATATCATCGGTATCTATGGTAGCGGATTTATCGATGGTTTTATTCAGATGGGCGATTTTTTCTTCTAAATATCCGCGTAACTCATCGGTGGTTTTAAGTTTTGTTCTGTCTCTTAATTCTATGTTTGGTACAATTTCTTCAAGTGCTGCTAATGACTTTTCTTGAAGTTTTATGCTGTCGTTCAGCAAAGTATTATCAACTTTATTAATTCCGATACCAATAGCGGCTTTGAGGTTTATTTCTTGCCCGGTTGCACCCTCTGGTAATGCCCAATCAAGTGCAGAAAGTGTAGTGGATGCGCTTTTTAAGTATGTAGATAAATTGTCTAAGCTTTCGGCGTCTGGGCGGGTATTTTTTTTGATTAGCATATCAACTTTGTTAAGTTCGTGTCTAAACTCTGTGGGTGTAAAATTACCCTCATTCATTTTATATACAAATGCAGGTAAAGCATCTTTTTTTGTTTGAATATGTTTATCAATAGCAATGCTGATATTATTCATAATACTGGAGAGTTCGCCTAGTTCATCTTTTAAAGTCTGTTGCTCAGCCATTTATTTTACTCCATGCAAATTAATTAAAATACAATTTAACTAAAATACATTAAATATTAGTTAAAGTAAAATTTTTTATTTTAATAAAGTCAAAAATTTTGCCGCTGCCTGCATGGTTGTGGAAATTTCTTTTTGGCGGTCAATCTCTTCATCATCCAGCCCCCAGCGTTCTTGTTGGTAGCTATATTCTAGCAAGGCGCAGGCTGTGGCTTCGGTGGGGGTGATGGCTTGTTTGGCGACCATTAAGCCGAGTACGAAAGAGCCGCAGGCAGTGATTAATTGGGCGAGGGGGATTAAGCGCCAATTGTCAAATTCTTCTAGCAACTTTGCTGCATGGGGGATTTTTTGTTCTATGGGCATGATGCCGCTGGTGATTTCTAGTTTAAATTGTAAGTTTTCGGCTGCCCATTCTATGGCAGGATTCCATACTTTGTTTTGGCGAGCGATTAATTCTGCGTCTTTTGCCTCGCGGTAACAAATTAGGTCTGTTTGTGCATAATGGCTGAGTTCTTGGATGATTTTATTGCGCTCATTGGGGGTTAATTGGGCGGCGCTGATGCTCATGCGCGTGAGGAGGGCCTTTTTTTTGTCTTTTATGCTTTCATATTCAGCTAATACTTCTTTTTGTAAGTCTGTGCTGGGGAAATTTATTGAATAAATCATTGAGTTGCTTTGATTATAATGTTGGGAGTAAGAATTTGGGGTAGTATTATGGGAGCGCCTTTTTCAGGATAATATACATATAAGGGCACACCACGATAACCAAAAGATTGTAAATAACGAGTAATTGCATCGTCTTTATGAGTCCAATCGGCGCGTAGGATGGTTATGTTGCGGTTGGCGAAATGTTTTTGTACTTTATCTGAGCTTAAACTAACTATTTCATTCACTTTGCAGGTTATGCACCAATCTGCTGTGGCATCAACTAACACTGCTTTTTGTTGGCGGCGGAGCTCATCCAAGGTTTTTTGTGAAAATGCTTGCTCGGTTGCCTTAGGGACAAAAACACAATAACGCTCCCAAGCAAAGGCAAATTGCACCCCAATAACTCCGATAATTATCAGCCCAATGGTGGCGGCTAACCATAAGCGCGGACGCAAGCTTTTTTCTGCTCGCCAGACTAGTAAATGTAAGAAAGGGAGTAGAATAATAATGCCAATGGCGGCGGTTTTTCCGCATTGGTTCCAGAGAATCCAAATTAACCATAAGGTGGTGGCGAATAAAGGTAAGGCTAAAAACTTTTTGAGTTTTTCCATCCATTTTCCTGGTTTGGGGAAGATTTTGCCAATGGCAGGGAAAAAACTAATCAATAAATATGGCGCAGCCAGACCCAGACCTAAGCTGGTGAAAATAGCTAAGGATGCGCCTGTGTCTTGGGTGAGGGCAAAGCCTACCGCAGGAGCCATAAAAGGTGCGCTACAGGGGGTGGCAATTAAAACGGCGAGTAGCCCTGTTAAGAAGCTACTTATTAGCCCCTTTTTGCGAGTAATTTCTTGCCCCACATTGCCTAATAATACGGGTAAAGAAAAAACTCCGTATAAATTAAGTGCCATTAAATAAAACAAACAACTAAGGGCGGTAACAAAAGCAGGAGATTGTAACTGGAAGCCCCAGCCAATTTCTTGTCCGCTTTTTTGAATTATAATGAGAATGCTCGCTAAAATGGCAAAACAACTAAGGACTCCGGCACTATAGGTTAGCCCATGTTTTATGGATTCGCCTTTGGAATTATATTGACTAATAGAAATGATTTTTAATGATAATATGGGTAATACGCAGGGCATGAAATTAAGGATTAAACCACCCAAAAAGGCAAAGAAGAGTGCCATTTTTAAAGTTAAATTAGGTGCGGTGGTGGGGGTTAAGTTCGCGCTAATAAAAAAAGATTTGGCAGGAGTTTGTTTGTTGGCTTCTATAGTTAACAATCCGGTTAATTTATTTGCCTTTGCTTGATTATTCGCTTTGAGGGTGAGGATTAGCTCGTTGTTTTTATATTCTATTTTTTGGGGGGCATGGTTGCTTACTAAGCCGCCTTCTAAAGGAAAGAAATCTTTGCGACCCTTGTTTTTATTAAAAATAGTGGTTTCGGGGGGTAATGGCAGATGCAGGGTTATTTTATCTTCATTTACTTGATAATTGGCTTGCTCTGCATTGTTGGCGGCAGGAAAAAACTGCGGGAGCGTTTTAATTATTTTGTTTAATTCAGCATTTATGGGCGTTTGCTCATTGATTGTAATGGTAAAGTTAGCCGTTTCAGGAATGCAAATATCCTTACAAACCAACCATTCAGCGCTTAAATTAAAAGTTAAGGGCGCTTGGGAGGTGGCGTCGAAATCTTTTGGGGGGGTGATGGGGGTGAGTAACCATGCATCTCCATGATAGCCAAAATTGGCGAGTCCTGCAACGTCCACCCGTTCTGGGGTGGGAAAATGAGTTGCTTGGCTGGAGAAGCCTTTTGGAAGCGTCCATTTCAATTGGGGGGGCAGACCTGAATCTCCGGGATTTTGCCAATAAGTGTGCCAACCTTTTTCTAGCTTTAAATGTAAGGCAAGCCAAAAAGGCTCATCTGCGCTTAATCTATTGCTGGAGGTAACTATTTCTGCGGCAGAAATAGAGTTGGGTGCAATCTTCGTCAATCCATCCGCATTTCCTGCATTGGGAAAGACAAATGTGATTAGGCAAAATATTAGAGCTATAAGCAAGTTTTTCATGGGGGAAGTTTACAGCTATTTAATACAAAAGAAAATATTAATATAAAAAACATATTAATCTTGCCGCCCGACACTTCTTCCCCCTCTCCCTCTGGGAGAGGCTGAAACATATATGTTTCAGGGGTGAGGGAAATCTATCTAAAATATAGAGCTTATTATTGTCATAACATACTTAATATTTAAACAATAAAAACAATCACCAATTCTGTAGAAAATTCCCTCACCCCTCCCTCTCCCAGAGGGAGAGGGGGAAGAAGTGTCGGGTGGCAAGCATATTAATATAAAAAAAGCCCTCGACCAAATTCCTCAATTGAGCAAACTTGGTGAGGGCTTTTCCATCGCTAAAAGATTAGCAAAAGCTTTGAGTAAGACTACTCAGCTTTTTTGCCTTCTTCTTTTTTAGCATCGTGAGCAGCATCAGCAGCAGGAGCAGCAGCTTCAGTAGCAGCAGCTTCAGCAGCAGGTTTAGCTTCTTCAGAAGCGTTAGCAGAAGCAGACAAAGCAACAGTTAAAGCTGCAACAGCGATCAATTTATTCAACATATTATAACTCCATAAGATAGGATTGTTTGTACAACAGGATTTTCATGTTGGTGTAAAACTATAACACCAGAAAACCACTTGGACCCTGTAAGACGGCTCATAACAGCTTTTATTGATGCTGTAAATGGACTTTTATCAAGAAATATTTTTTTGTGTCTTTTTGACAAATATTAAAAAGCGATTTAACATCTCTTCGAGGGCTTTTTCTTGAGATTTGTCTTTTATATTTCCTTGTTTATCAAATGCCTGCGCGGCATCGCCTAAAGTGAAGGCGGATGGAAATACATAAGCTCCCAAAGCATCGAAAGGAACGCGTAATTGCATTAATCCTGCCACACCACCACGGTTAGAGGTGCTGGCGGAAAGTAAAAATATGGGCATTTCTTCTAAACTAGTGGGGCGAAAATGCGAAATCCAATCAATGACGTTTTTTAATGAACCAGGAAATGACCAATTATATTCGGGGCTAGCAATGATTAGGCAGTTAGATGCTTGTAATATGTGGCGTAATTTTTCTGCCATGGGAGGAATTTTTCCTGCATGGCGAGCATCATCATTGAAACTGGGCATATCCAGCGTGGCATAATCAGGCATTTCTACCAATATATTTTGGGCAAGCAGTTTTTGCCGTACAATTTCGGCCAATTTTCGGTTTAGCGATTCTTTCCGTGCGGAGGCATAGATTATGGTTGCTTGTTTTATTGGCTGTTTCTCAGTCATGCGCTGCCTTTGCAAGTTCGGTTACTAAGTTTAAAGCGGCTTGTACGCCCTGTTGTGCCAAAACTTCTACTAAGGCGGAGCCAACGACAATACCGTCGGCAATGTCTTTTAATTCGCGCACCTGTGCGGCAGAGCGTATGCCAAAACCGATTGCTATGGGAAGCTTACTAAAATTGCGTAAATGCTCTACGCGCTGTTGCAAGCTGGCGGCACTGGCGGAGGCGGCGCCCGTAATCCCTTTGATGGCGATGGTGTAAATAAAACCATCTGCATGTTCAAACAAATAGGGCAGGCGTTCATCAGGAGTAGTCGGTGCGACTAGGCGCACAGGGGCAATGTCTTGTTCACGTAATAAAGGCGCAATTTCGCTTTCTTCCTCAGGAGGTAAATCCACGAGAATCACCCCGTCCACTCCTGCCTCTTTTGCTTGCCTAACAAAATTCTCGGGCTGATACTGTAAAATGGGATTGTAATAACCCATTAAAATTAATGGAGTGTTGGGATGTTCAGCGCGAAAGCGCTTAGCTAGTTTGAGAATGTCTTTTAATTTGGTATGGGCAGCTAAAGCGCGTTGCCCTGCCTTTTGAATGGCAATGCCATCGGCTGTGGGGTCGGAAAACGGCATTCCTAGTTCCACGATATCTGCGCCTGCATGGGGTAGTTCTTTTAATAGTTCCCAGCAAGTTTCCAAGTCAGGATCTCCGCCCATGATGAAAGTGATGAGGGAGGTTTTTTTGCTGGTGAAGGTTTTTTGTAAGCGATTCATTAGACTTGCCTATTTTCTAATTGTAGCAATGCATCTGCGCCGTTTTTTCTTCTTCAGAATCCTCACGTAGCCCAGCTACGCTGCCCCCTCACTAAAAACATGACTTTAAGTCATGTTTTTTAAACGCTCAGGGCTTCATCAGAAAGAAACGACTCAGCTACATCACTACAATGAGAAATTAGGTAAGTCTATTTATATATCCATCTTGAGGGCGCTGGCGATGGTGAAAATATCTTTATCACCCCGACCACATAAATTCATAACCAGCAGATGATCTTTGGGTAAAGTAGGGGCAATTTTTAATACATGGGCGAGCGCGTGGCTAGGTTCTAAGGCGGGTAAAATGCCTTCTAAGCGGGCGCATTCTTGGAAGGCGTGCAGGGCTTCCTGGTCGGTGGCGCTTACATATTGAACTCTGCCAATATCGTTTAAGAAAGCATGTTCAGGACCAATTCCTGGGTAATCTAACCCTGCGGAGATAGAATGAGTTTCGGTAATCTGCCCATCTGCATCTTGTAGCAAATAGGTGCGGTTGCCGTGCAGCACGCCTGCGCGACCTTTGGCGATGGAGGCGGCGTGTTCTTCCCCGTCCAGCCCTTTTCCTGCGGCTTCTACCGCAGTGATTTGGATGTTCTTATCGTTTATGAAGGGATGAAATAAGCCAATCGCATTAGAGCCGCCGCCAATGCACGCCACCAGCGAATCGGGCAGGCGACCTTCCTTGGCGAGCATTTGTTCGCGCACTTCTCGCCCAATTATAGACTGAAAATCGCGTACCATTTCTGGGTAAGGATGTGGGCCAGCGGCGGTGCCAATCAGGTAGAAAGTATCGTCAATATTAGTAACCCAATCGCGTAATGCTTCATTCATTGCATCTTTTAAAGTGCCATTGCCAGAAGTGACGGGGACAATTTCGGCGCCAAGCAGGCGCATGCGGAAAACATTGGGCTTTTGGCGTTCTATGTCGGTTGCGCCCATATAGATTACGCATTTTAAATTGAATAATGCGCATACTGTAGCAGTGGCTACACCGTGTTGACCCGCGCCAGTTTCGGCGATAATGCGTGTTTTGCCCATGCGTTTGGCAAGCAAAATTTGCCCCATGCAATTATTTATTTTATGCGCACCTGTGTGATTTAATTCATCGCGCTTAAAATAAATTTTTGCGCCACCGCAATGTTCACTCATGCGTTTGGCAAAATAAAGAGGACTTGGGCGGCCGATATAATCTTGGAAATAGCTGTCTAATTCGGCAAAAAAAGTTGCGTCCTGCTGCATTTCGCGGTAGGCGGTTTCTAACTGCAAAATTAGTGGCATCAAGGTTTCGGCAACGTAGCGTCCGCCATAAATTCCAAAATGTCCTGACTTGTCTGGGTAATTGTAATTATCGTTCATAATCTCTTTTTATTAGACTTCCTTTTTTTCTCGCTGTAGCAATGCATCTGCGCCGTTTTTTCTTCTTCAGAATCCTCTACGAAGCCGCTACGCTGCGGTTCCTCATCAGAAAGAAACGACTGAAGCGCAATCACTACAACAAGAAAAAAAGGAAGTCTATTATGAACGCGCGCGTAAATCTAGCTAAAATCCAGAAATAAGTGCTTTTGGTGCATTTGCCTCATCAGCCATAACGCTAGGAGCTGCTGAGACGCCAACTTTGTCCATGTGCGGTAAGGATTTTTCGTGGGGTGATTCGTTATGTGGCTCGGCAGATAAAGCTGCGCTATTATTCCACGCTCCTTTATTTCCAGTTCTTTGAGCAGCGACTAAACGAGCGCGCATTTTGGGTTGTGGCTGATCGTAGCAGAGAATATCCATCTGTGTACGGTAGCAATAACTATCTCGCTCTTGGAATTGTGGCTCCTCTGGTTCAATTGTGCGACCAAACAGATAACCAGAAGTTTTATTGCTTAGTTTGTCATAACCATTGCTAATATGAGTATCCGCAGTGCGCAGGCTGTGCTGCGTCGCATCGCAAGCTGTTATGCTTAAGCAAATTAATAAAAGATGTTTTTTTGATGAGAAATATTTTTTCATGGTTGATTTTTGTTTATTGTAGGGCCTTTTTGTTGGTATAATATGGGATAAGCAAGTATCATGCCAATAGACTTACCTAATTTCTCATTGTAGCAATGCATCTGCGCCGTTTTTTCTTCTTCAAAATCCTCACGTAGCGCAGCTACGCTGCGGTTTTTCATCAGAAAGAAACGACTCAGCTACATCACTACAATGAGAAATTAGGTAAGTCTAATGTCTTAATCTGATATTTTTTGCTTGCTTTTCAACAAAAAACCATATTAATTGATAATGATTATCAATAACAACTAGTTTCGGAAATTAACATATGTTATCTGTCGCTGTAATTTTGTTTCGAGAAGCCTTAGAAATTGCCCTTATATTGGGGGTTGTTCTGGCGGCAACTCGTGGGATGTTGGGGCGTAATCGCTGGGTTGTTCTGGGTGTTTTGGCGGGAGTTTCGGGTGCGGCATTAGTTGCATTATTTACCAATAAGATTTCGCAAGCGGCTGAAGGAGTGGGGCAAGAATTGCTCAATAGTGTGGTATTATTTGCCGCTGCAGTCTTTATTGGTTGGACAATTTTGTGGATGGGCAAGCATGGGCGCGAAATGCGTACTAATTTTAATAAAATGGGCGCGGCGATTAGTACGGGTGAAAAAACTTTTATTAGTCTTTCGGTGATAATTGCTTTGGCAATTCTGCGTGAGGGTTCGGAGATTGTGTTGTTTTCTTATAGTATGCTAATTGCAGGAAAAATAACTATATTTGGTTTGTTGATGGGCGGAGTTATTGGTATGGGTACAGGGCTATTGGTCGGTATTTTGCTATATGTGGGCTTGCTGAAAATATCGCCGAAATATTTTTTTCGGGTAACTTCTTGGATGTTGATAATCTTAGTTGCGGGCATGGTGGCGCAAGCTTTTGGTTATTTAAATGCTGCGGGTTATTTGTCAAATTATTCTCATATTGTGTGGGATAGTGGGGCTATCTTGTCTGATGAGGGTTTGTTAGGTAAAACCTTGCATGTTTTATTAGGATATACCGCCCAACCATCTATAATTCAATTGGTTGCCTATGTTTCTACTTTGTTGTTTTTTATGTTTGCAACTAGGCAGATTAAGCGTTCTGCTTAAATTGTAGGGCTACCATAAAGGATTTCTTGTGCTGCTTACTCTTTTTTGTATCAGCAATTTCCCCCCGGGCCAGATGGCGTATTCTTCCAAATCTTCCGCGCGGATTTCATCTGCTCCGGCTACATCTAGCAGGCGCATATTCAGGCGTGGATAGTTAGAGCGATAGGTTTCATTGGGTGCGATGGTGATTATTTCTGGTTGGTTGGCAATGCTTAAAGATAATTGATGTGGTATCGTATCCAGATTAGTAATGCTGATTGCTTGAGCAGGGCTAGTAATTAGAGCAGAAAATATGGTGGAAAATAGGGCTATAATTGCAGCTAATTTACTGTTTTTATTGTTAAAATATGATTTAGGCATAGTTTTTGCTTTCCAATAAGTTTGCAATTATGCTAATCTTATGTTAGTTAGAAAGCAATTTTTTTTAGTAAACTTATACGAAGGGGCGCAATTTTGCGACATTACTTAGTTTCTAGTTTGTTTTTTCTTGCTCTGGTGTCACAAAGCGTGCAAGCGGCAGAGGTGAGCCCGCGGGTGATTGTTTTTGGTAAGCCTGCTGCACTGGGTAAAGGCAAAACTGCGCAGAATTGGTCAGTTAATGATTCTGAATTATGTATGCAAAATTTTGCACGCGCAGAACGTGCTAACGGTATTCCGCGGGATGTTTTGATGGCGATTGCCGCGACGGAGTCTGGGCGTTGGCATGATGGTACGCAAATGGCGCTGCCTTGGCCGTGGACGGCGAATGCCGCAGGTAAAGGCTATTATTTTGCTTCTAAAAGAGAAGCGATTGATAAGGTTAATAAACTTCGTGCGCAGGGGATTAAATCTGTTGATGTTGGCTGTATGCAGGTGAATTTGATACACCATCCAGATGCGTTTGCCAGTTTAGAACATGCTTTTGATCCGGCTATGAATGTTGCCTATGCTGCAAAATTCTTGCGTGCTAATTATGAGGACGAAAAAGATTGGAAAAAAGCTATATCGGCATATCATTCACGCACCTCTCACTTGGGGCAGGATTATTTTAAAATCGTGAAAAAGAACTGGCAACGTACTATGGCGGCATTATCGAGCGGTAATCCCTTGGCGGCGAGATTATTGCGTGGTGGGGATAAATACGCTCCTCCTGCTAATAATTCTTTAATAGCCAGTAATGTAGCTGGTAATAATCAGGCGCAATCTGCTAATATGCAGCTAGCTTCTTTGGAGCCTGCAGATTTGGAAAGAGGTAAAATTGCCCCTTCGCGAATTTCCGAAAAAACTATTAGTACGCGCTTTCAATCCCCCAGAATGCGTATAATTCAGGTGAGCGATAAGGCTGGTGAGCGTCAACAATTGGCGCAGAATTCGCCCAAAGCAGAAACAGAACAAAATTTTGTGGTGGGAAAAAATGTGAGTAATGTTAATGTGATTCGCCCCACTCAGAATGCTTCCACGATTGCGCCAGATGGTGCACGTAAGGGACCCAAATTTATTTTTTACTAGAGGAAAATATGGCGCAAGATATGGCACAAAAATCAGCTAATACAGAAATAACTAAAGTTGCAGGACACACCGCTATTTGTGATGGTTTGGGCGGTGCTTTGGGGCATCCACGGGTTTTTCTGGCGCTGGATCGTGATACGCACGAAGTTATTTGTCCTTATTGTAGCCGCAAATTTGTGCAGGCTGAACATTCTCACGCGGCGTAATTTTTATGTTCGTTCTTTTGATGGTTGCTTTGTTAGCGGTTGTTGTAGTTATGGTAATGGGCATTTTTTTGATGATGCGCGGTGGGGAAGCGAATAAAAAATATTCGCAAAAATTGATGGTCTTGCGCGTTTCTTTGCAGGCGGTGGCTTTGGTGGTGTTGGGCGTGTTGTTTTTAATGGGAAAATCTTAAGCAGGCTAGTATATATGAAATTATTGGTTCCCGTTAAACGTGTGGTGGATTACAACGTAAAAATCCGTGTGCTGGCTGATGAAACTGGCGTAGATTTAGCCAATGTTAAAATGTCGATGAACCCGTTTGATGAAATCGCGGTGGAAGCGGCTGTCAGGTTTAAAGAGGCAGGCATCGCTTCGGAAGTTATTGTTTTATCTATTGGCGCGGATGCTGTGGTGGAAACCCTGCGGGCGGGTCTGGCTATGGGGGCGGATCGGGCTATTCATATAAAAACGGATTTACACGTAGAACCTTTAGCCGCGGCGAGTTTAATTGCCGCGATTGCCATGAGCGAAAAACCTGACATTATCATTACAGGCAAACAGGCGATAGATGATGATGCGAATCAAACGGGGCAGATGTTGGCAGCAAAATTAGGTTGGGGGCAGGCTTGCTCGGCTTCTAAAATAGATTTTGAGCAGGGCAGGGCAGCCATCGTGCGCGAGGTAGATGGTGGTTTGTTGAGTGTTTCACTACAATTGCCTTGTGTTATTACCACGGATTTACGTTTGAACACGCCGCGTTATGCCAGCTTGCCTAATATTATGAAGGCGCGCAGTCGTCCTGTGCAAGTGGTTTTGGCAGAAGAGTTAGGGGTGGATTTAACTCCGCGCCAAAAAATACTCAAAGTACAAACTCCGCCCAAGCGGCAAGCCGGGCGGAAAGTGGCGAATGTTGATGAATTAGTGCGCGTATTGCAGCAGGAAGCAAATATTTTATGAATATATTAGTGATTGCTGAGCATGATGGTGCAAAAATCAGTTCCGCCACCAAAGCGGCGGTTGGGGCTGCGGGGAAAATTTCCGATAATATTGAGGTGTTGCTCGCTAGTGATAATGAATCCGTGGCGGTGGATGCTTGCAAGATTGCTGGTGTTAAAAAAGTGCTTTTTGCAAAGGCAGAATATTATGCGCATAATCTCGCTGAGGATATTGCGCCATTGGGTTTAAGTTTAGCGCAAAAATATAGCCATATTTTAATGGCAGCCACCGCGCAGGGTAAGGATATATTGCCGCGCATAGCAGCGAGTTTAGGGGTGGCGCAAGTTTCCGATATTATCAGTATTGAAAGTGCGGATGTGTTTGTGCGCCCAATTTATGCAGGCAATGCTTGGGAAACTGTGCAGGCGCTAGATGCAATTAAACTGCTGACCATTCGCCCAACTGCCTTTGAGAAGGCTTTAGATGGTGGTGCGGCGGAGTTGGAAGAAATTGCCGCTTTGCCTGCTAACCAGCTAACTAATTTTGTGCAAATGCATGCCACGCATTCCGACCGCCCCGAATTAACCTCGGCGCGGATTGTGGTTTCTGGTGGGCGCGGAGTTGGTTCGGCAGAGAATTTTAAATTGATTGAACAATTGGCAGATAGTCTTGGTGCTGCGGTCGGTGCTTCGCGCGCGGCGGTAGATAGCGGCTTTGCGCCGAATGATTGGCAAGTGGGGCAGACTGGCAAGATTGTCGCGCCCGAATTATATATAGCGGTGGGAATTTCTGGCGCAATTCAGCATTTGGCAGGGATGAAGGATAGTAAAATTATCGTCGCGATTAACAAAGATGAAAATGCGCCCATTTTTGAAGTGGCAGATTATGGCTTAGTGGCGGATTTATTTACGGCAGTGCCAGAATTAATAGATAAAGCTGGTTAACCCCCTCTCCCCTATTTTTTTAAAAGAGGTGGGGGGAGAGGGGCGGGGTGAGGGAAGCCTCAAAGAATAACGTAATTAATTATTATAAAACAGATGAGCTGTTATTTATAATGCTCCTCTCGCTAATGGAGGTTTCCCTCACCCCTGAAACATATATGTTTCAGCTCATCCCAGAGGGAGAGGGGCTTTAGTTTTTTAAAAAAAAGCTGGATTATTTGTTAAAAACGTGCTTTAAACATGCCCCTTAAATATAAAAATATAGGAAATCAAATGGCTACCAAGATTCGTCTTTCTCGTGGGGGCAGTAAAAAACGCCCATTTTATCGTATTGTAGTTTCCGATGCACGCGCACCACGCGATGGTGACTTTTTGGAAAAACTGGGTACATATAACCCACTATTGGCAAAAACTGATGAAAAACGCGTTACTTTAGACGCAGACCGCGTGAAATATTGGTTGGGTACAGGTGCACAGCCGACTGACACAGTAGCACGCTTCTTACGCGCTGCGGGTTACATAACTACCGCTCCTACTTATACTCCTAAACCAAGCAGCAAAAAACTTCCTCCTCGCGCTGCTGCACGCGCTGCCGCCGAAGCAAAAGCCGCTGAAGAAGCTGCCGCTGCTCCTGCTGAAGTAGCTGCTGAGGCTTAAGGTTATTTTTCTTTTTTAAAAAAGAATTTAGTTATAAAAAAAACCCCGCTTCGATGAAGCGGGGTTTTTTGTTGGTTGGTTGTTATCTTTGTTGTTTGATGGCAGTTGATTTATCTACTGGTGTAGTCAGTTTTGCTCCATCATCATGTGTATCATGAGAAGCTTTGAAATCAGTATTTCCAAGTTTTTCTTTGATGGGATGTAAAGAAGCTTCAAGTTTTTTAAATATTTCTTCTGTTGATGCATGAATAGTGTCAGCAGCTTGAATATCAAGTTTGAATTCTAGTGGAGTTTTGTCCACTATTGGGGTTGGTTTATTAACCGCAGGTTCTTCATGAGCGATTGTATTAGTATTTTCACGAAGGGGATGCGTTTTTCCATCAACAAGTTCTTCTTTAACTAACATAGCTGCAGACGGAGCTATTCCTATCGCACTAGCGGCTAAACCACCTGCACCCACAACTACTCCTGCTCCAGACTTTGCTGCGTCTAGCGTGTTTGTGCCTGCATCTTTTAATTGTTCTAATGCCGCCTCGCTGCGGTCTCTGCCTGTATGACCAATTTCATCATTACCCACAGCTGATAGTGCGGCATTACCTGCGGCAGAACCAACATTTGCCACGGCATAAAAAGGTGCTGCAGCAAGTTTAAACACACCTTGACCAACAGCTCTTGCTGCATCATGAGCTATATCATCATCTTTGCCAGCCAAATCTGTAGCTGGTTTTTTGGTGTCACCTGCTAATGATGGTGCTGTATATTGTGTGCCGTCGTTAACCATGTTATCTGCAATTGCAGTTGCAGTAGCAGGAACTGAACCAGCTAATGCTCCAGCTATTTGTACTGCTCCTTTGCCTGTATCATATACACCCTCGGCGGCATTAAGTAGATGATCGCCAGCGTTTTCTATATCTTTACCTGCCAAATTATGTCTTCGACTTGCACCAGCACTATCACCTAAAATCAAATTACCCAAAGCCAAAGCCTCGTTACCAAGAGCAGATAAGCCATTGAAAGCTGAATAAGCAGCGCCGCTTACTAAATCCACAGGACCAGAAACAACATTTGCTGTTCCGTTTAGTCCTAATTCTGCAGTTCCATCCACAAAGTCTTTTGCGTGATTGGTGGGTTTTTGGTCACTCATAAAATTCTCCTGTTGTTTTTATTTTTTTAGTGAAAAGACTATCGCATAGATTTATTACGATTTTATTACGTTTATGTAATATTTTATTTTTAATTTTATCTATTAACCACGCCCCATATCTTTATGATGCTGGTGTCCAGCAGAAGGCGCGTTATGATGGCTGGAAGTGTATCCTTTTACAGATTCTTGTTGTAAGGCAAGTGCATCTATTTTTGCGTTGATTTGTTCCCAAGTTGCCATGGTTTGGTTGGCTGCTGCGGTTGCTCCATCCAGATGGGCGGAGGCGTTTTGCGCGGTTGCTTCTATTTGTTTATATTGTTGGTCTAATACTTTTACTCCCAGATGTGCTTCATCAAGCGAGTTGGAAGCATGGCGGAGTTCTTCTTTATTCATTACATAATCTTGCGCTTCGCCGACATAATGAGTAGTAGAGGCTACGGCTCCAGCGGCGATTTGTACGCCTGTTGCTACTGCGCCAATGGCAATTTTACCGGGAGCGGTAACGATGGTTTCGATGGTTCCTGTATTGGGATCAATGCTTGCTAAATCGTCACGTAATTTTGATGCTTGGTTCGCTAACTCGTAAGCGCCGTCAGAGAAATGGGTTATAGAGCCGTTTTTAATGACCGCATGTTCGGGGACAACTTTATCAAATTCTCCGCCATGTCCAGTGAAGATTTGTTGTACTACGCCAGCGCCGCCGTGTAGGAGGTCGCCTGCGGCATCTACTGGTGCTATGGGATTAGACAATATTTCACCCGCGGTTAAGCCAGCTCCACCAATGATTTCGAAAGGAGATGCCAAAACAGTGTTGACTATGTTACTGTTAGGGTCGGCTAAGTGCGCGCGTATTTCGTTTAGTTCTCTTGCTGCATCTGTGGTTTGGCTATATCCAAATGCATTGAGTGTGTTGTCATGTACCCCACTTAATAAATCTCCTGCGGCATCTGGTGCTGCAGCTGCCATTATACCTAGTTTATCGCCCATTCCAGCGCTTTCTTGCGCCAATGCGGCGGCATTTTGCTGTTCTTGCTCCTGCATTGCTAATGCTGCTGGGCTTAGATTGGGGTTTTCATCTACCGCATGCATTACTGGGTGAGTAGGAATATGATCTGCCAATGAATTTTCTAATGGATTGGCATGCGCTGGTTCTTGCGGATTGAAAAAATTATGTGCTTGAACTGCTATGTCTGGCTGCTCAGGATGTGAATCTAAATGGGCAAATGAGTGGTCTGTTGTTACTGTCTGACCCGGAATAATTTTCCAGCTATTTGATTGTGTATCAATATGCCCAACCCCAACATCTATTGGTGCGTCTTTAAGGGAAAAATCTAATTTAGAAAGTGAGTCGGGGTCATTCAAACCGTTATGGACAATATTTAATAGTTTTTTGTCTGCTGCGCTCATATTTACATCTTTGGGCTTTAGGTCGTAGATGCCCATTACTTCAGATTGTAGAATTTTTCCGTCATCCAAACCGTGATGTATAATATCTAATAGTTTCTTGTCTGCTTCGCTTAACTCTACCATAGCCACTACCATTTTTAAGTACTAATAATATACTCATCATGGACTATAATTGTTAAATATTTATGACGATTATTAAATTATTTTAATTATTTTTTTTACCACTTCATCAAACATTGCCTGAGTTAATCGCCCAGTGTTTATATTATAACGTGAGCAATGATAGCTGTTGAACAGGGTTTTTCCTTTGCCAAGCTCATAAACCGCACCATGTTTGAAGGCAAAATCTTTGCGTTTTAAATCCAGGGCGTTAAGCACCGCATAATGGGAGATAGTGCCGAGGGTTAAGATGGCGCGTAAATTGGGCATCGCGGCGATTTCTGCGCGTAAAAATTGGTTGCAGGCTTTTATTTCGCTGGGTTCAGGCTTGTTGGCTGGGGGCACGCAGCGTACGGCATTGGTGATGCGCATGTTTATTAGTTGAAAACCATCGTCGGGGCGAGCGGCGTAATTGCCTTTTGCGAGTTGGTGGGTTTTTAGCCCTGCATATAATATTTCTCCGGCGTAATCTCCCGTGAAGGGGCGTCCCGTATGGTTGGCGCCTTTTAAACCGGGAGCTAGCCCAACTACGAGAATTTCTGCATCTAATGCGCCGAAGGATGGCACGCAGCCATTGAAGAAATTGGGGTATTGAATTTGGTTCTGGGCGCGAAAATCCGCCAAGCGGGGGCAGATTTGACAATTTTTTTCGGGTATTTGCAAAAAAAGCTCCTTGGGCACTTGAAACTATCTACATCAAGCCTATATCAACCCTGCAACCAGCGCAATAGCTGGTGTTAAGTTTGGTGAATTATACAACGTCTAAAAATTATACAACCTTTTAGGGAGAAAATCATGAAAATTAAACCATTGCATGACCGCGTATTAGTACGTCGTCAAGAACAAGAAGAAAAAACTGCAGGTGGAATTATTATCCCCGATACAGCAAAAGAAAAACCCATGAAAGCCGAAATTTTGGCAATTGGTGATGGTTTGCGTGATGATGCTGGTAAACTGGTTCCTTTGGCGGTTAAAGTTGGTGATATGGTCTTGTTCAGCAAATGGGCTGGTACTGAAGTTAAAGTTGAAGGCGAAGAATTGTTGATTATGAAAGAATCAGACATTATTGCCATCATAGAAGACGCTAAAGCAGCATAATTTAAATTAACAAACCGCTTCTTCTTTGTCATCCCCGCCTTGTGCGGGGATCTGGGGCAAAAGACTAAGTAACTAATGTTTAGCTTTAGATCCCCGCACAAGGCGGGGATGACAGTGTGGTGGTTGTGGAAATACAAAAAACAAAATATTTAAGGAGAATAAAATGTCAGCTAAAGAATTGAAATTCGGCATTGATGCTCGTACCCAGATTTTAATTGGGGCGGAAATTCTTGCGAATGCAGTGAAAGTTACTTTGGGCCCTAAAGGTCGTAACGTAGTTTTGGATAAAGCTTATGGCGCACCGCGTATCACTAAAGATGGTGTGAGCGTAGCGAAAGAGATTACGCTACCGAATAAATTCCAAAATATGGGCGCGCAAATGTTGCGTGAAGTTGCTAGCAAAACCAATGATATTGCTGGTGATGGTACTACTACTTCTACGGTTTTGGCTTATGCTATCTTAAAAGAAGGCGCAAAAGCAGTAGCTGCTGGTTTGAACCCGATGGATCTAAAACGCGGCATCGACAAAGCAGTTGAAGCAGTGGTTGCCGAAGTGCAAAGCAAAAGCAAAAAAATTGAAGCTCATTCCGAAATCGCGCAAGTGGGAACTATTTCTGCTAATGGCGACAAAGAAATTGGTGAGAAATTAGCAGAAGCAATGGAGCGCGTTGGTAAAGAAGGCGTTATCACCGTTGAAGAAGCTAAAGGCATGGATTTCGAACTTGATGTTGTAGAAGGCATGATGTTTGACCGTGGTTATTTATCTCCTTATTTTGTTACTAATGCAGACAAAATGACGGTTGAGCTAGACCACCCATATATTTTATTGTTCGACAAAAAACTTTCTGGCTTGCAACAAATGTTGCCATTGTTAGAAGCAGTTGTGCAATCACAACGTCCATTATTGATTATTGCAGAAGATGTTGAAGGTGAAGCTTTGGCAACTCTAGTAGTGAACAAACTACGTGGTGGATTACGCGTTGCTGCGGTTAAAGCTCCCGGTTTTGGTGATCGTCGTAAAGCGATGATGGAAGATATTGCGGTTTTAACTGGTGCACAAGTTATCAGCGAAGATATTGGTTTAAAATTAGAAACTGCTAATATCTCTATGTTGGGAACTGCGAAAAAAGTTACTATCACTAAAGAAGACACTACTATTATTGATGGTGCTGGTGATAAAGCTACTATCGAATCACGTTGCACGCAAATTCGCGCACAAGTAGAAGAAACTACTTCTGATTATGATCGTGAAAAACTACAAGAACGCTTAGCTAAACTTTCTGGCGGTGTTGCGGTATTGAAAGTTGGCGGCGCAACTGAAGTGGAAGTGAAAGAACGCAAAGACCGGGTTGACGATGCTCTACACGCTACTCGCGCAGCGGTAGAAGAAGGTATTGTTCCTGGTGGCGGCGCTACTTTGCTTTATGCTTCTCGCGCTTTAGACAATTTGGCAGCGGATAATGATGATCAACGCGCTGGTATCAACATCGTGCGTCGGGCATTGCAAGCTCCGATTCGTCAAATCGTGGAAAATGCTGGCTTAGATGGCGCCGTAGTAGCTGGTAAATTGCTAGAAAGCAAAGATACTAACTACGGTTTTGATGCACAAAAACTTGAATATTGTGACCTAATCAAAGCAGGTATCATCGACCCAACTAAAGTAGTGCGTGCAGCCTTGCAAGACGCTGCTTCTATCGCTGGTTTGTTAATCACTACGGAAGCATTAGTAGCTGATAAACCAGAAGATAATAAAGCAGCTGCTGGCGGCATGGGCGGCGGTATGGGGGGAATGGGCGGCATGGGTGATATGGACTTTTAGTCTGTAGTTACATGTCGCTGATGAAGCCAAAAAAAGCCCGTGGGGATTTCCTCACGGGCTTTTTTTTAAGCCCTCTCCCTTTGGGAGAGAACTATCCTCTTAAGCCCTCTCCCTTTGGGAGAGGGTGGGGTGAGGGAAGCCTAACTAAAATACAAAGCTTTTTGTAGTTGTAATATGCTGATATTTAAACAATAAATAAAGGAAGCCAATTTTTTGGATAGCTCCCTCACCCCTGAAACATATATGTTTCAGCCTCTCCCAGAGGGAGAGGGGGAAGAAGTTTCTGGTAGTGAGGTTATTCCATGAAAAGTGTCCCATGAAAAATCCCATGAAAAATATTTACATTTAGTTAACTTTATGCTAAATCGGGTGGGTTATTACTTATCTGGTGAGTTTTTATAAAAAAATAACACAAGATATTATATAGCACCCAAGCGCCTAATTTTTAGGCGGTTTCTTTTTTTATGTTGTGATGAGCAACATTAGACCATGTAGGTAAAAATTATGAAAAAATTATTGTTGGCGGTGGTTTTATTTATGGCGTCTGCTGCGGCGTCTGCTGGGTTTGTAAGGGCTAAAGACTTCGATGTCTGCCCATATGTCAACCTTGTCTATGGGATTGTTTCTGGCGACCTGTTGTCAGAAAAATTTCAACAAAAAGCTAGTAATGATCAAAAAAAGACGGCGCGAGAAATTGCAACGGCTTTGATTATTGATCAGGGCATTCTGGTGGCGGCTTGTACTAAACCAGTTATGTACAGTGAAGTTGCTCCGTTGTTGGGTGTAAAAGCAACTTATGTAAAAGGGGATGCTTTTAAATCCACTGATCAGGTTCGCGCCTCTGTAGTTTGGTTGCTTAAAGTGGCTAAAAACTGCCCCTATTAAAAAAAGCTGACTAGTACTAACTAGCTCCGCCAAAAAAGCCCGTGAGGATTTCCTCGCGGGCTTTTTTTATGTTTAATTATTATTCCATTTGTGCTACGTTGTAGCCCATAGGGAGATAATTTATGTCAGAGAATAATGTGGTGCGTGCGCGGATTGATGGGCAGATTAAGGAGCAGGCTGCGGTAGTGTTGGCGGCTATGGGGCTTACTGTATCGGATGCTTTCCGTATGATGATGACGCGCATAGCGGTGGAAAAAGCCTTGCCTTTTGAGCCATTAGTGCCCAATGCGGAAACGATCGACGCAATGCTGGCTGCCCGTCGGGGAGAGTTGATAAATGTTGAAAACCCAAGTCAATTATTGGCGAGTTTAAATACTGACGATTATCCTACACGATAGCACTATTGGCAACATGATTTTACATTATATGACAGCAGGTTATATGGGTAAATTATCCGTTGTCATACAGCACGAAGAGCGGTATCCATGCCAAACCATTGGCTTAACAGCTAATTGATAGACATGGATACCGCCCTTCGGCGGTATGACAAGAGATATTTTAGTTAAAAAAAGATAAATTTAACGATTGGTGAAATTGCCCTGCATAGTGAGCTGGGTATTTAAGTTTATTTAATCTCTCTCGCATAATCAATATC
>DIUV01000014.1 GCA_002423155.1 Alphaproteobacteria bacterium UBA6149 | reverse complement strand
TTTAATTGGACAGTAGTGCGTGCAGACGGGAATGACGATGGAGAGAATGATTTTGGGAAATAAATAATTCCTATTCAATAGCTTCACAATATTAACAGTACTGTCGTATAGGATACTGCCATCATTTAAATGGTGGACAATGCAACCCTTTAGGCGAGAGTGTAAACAGCTCGCAGCCATCTTTAGTTACTCCCAAAGAATGTTCAAATTGAGCGGATAATGAGCGATCGCGGGTGGTTACGGTCCAACCATCATGTTGGCTGAGCTTGGTTTGGTATTTGCCAATATTTATCATAGGCTCAACCGTGAAGAACATTCCTTCTTCAATACGCACCCCTTCGCCACGCTTGCCAAAATGCATAATATTGGGAGCAGTATGAAATATTTTTCCCAATCCATGCCCACAATAATCACGCACCACCGAATAACCCTGCGCCTCAGCATAGGTTTGGATGGCATGCCCAATATCGCCCGTATAGGCTCCCGGTTTTACTTGTTCGATGCCGAGCATCATAGAATCATAAGCAACTTTGGTCAGACGCTTGGCCTTAATGGGCACCTCCCCCACCCAATAAGTACGGCTAGAATCGCCGTGCCAACCATCAACTATTGGGGTTACATCAATATTGATAATATCACCATTTTTTAGCTTGCGATCATCGGGAACCCCATGACAAATCACATGATTAATCGAAGTACATACAGATTTAGGAAACCCACGATAGCCTAAAGGCGCCGATATTGCCCCAGCATCTTCCGCCATTTTATGACAAATATCATTTATTTCCAATGGAGTTATCCCCTCGCGAACTACCTCTACCATAGCATCTAAAATCTCGGCCGCCAAACGCCCAGCTTTCCGCATTCCCACAAAATCTGCTTCTGTATGTAAAATAATCTCTCGAGTGTCGCTCATCGTTTTTTATCCAAATTAATAATTTATGCGATTATACCCTACACGACAATACTATTAACAATAGATTTATGCGTTAAACAACAATATATTAAACAAAAACCCTCCATCGTCATACCGCCGCAGGGCGGTATCCATGTCTATCAATTAGCTGTTAAGCCAATGGTTTGGCATGGATACCGCCCTGCGGCGGTATGACAATGGATATATTTATTATTAAGATGCGTTATATATCAATATGTAATACTGTTGTTAATAATATTGTCGTATAGTGTATGACGATTATAAGATTTTTAAGCTGCAAGAGTCGAGTTATTTTTGTATGCTTCAATTTTACAAAACAAGATATAAATTATGCACGACGCAGCTTTAATTATTATAGGCAATGAAATTCTCTCAGGCAGAACCCAAGACACCAACACTGCTTTCTTAGCAAAAGCGCTAAATGAAGTGGGGGTACAATTGCGGCATGTACGAGTAATTCCTGATGTGGAGGCGATTATTATCGCAACTATCAATGAATGTCGGGCGCAATATGCTTACCTCTTTACCACTGGGGGGATTGGCCCTACCCATGATGACATTACCTCTTTATCCGTTGCCAAAGCATTTGGGCGAGAATTATTATTAAACCCTGAGGCCAATCAACGCTTGCTAAATTATTATGCTGAGGGTGAATATAATGAAGCACGACAAAAAATGGCTTTTATTCCTGAAGGAGCAGAACTTATTGATAATCCCGTCAGTGCGGCTCCAGGGTTTCGGATAGAAAATGTTTTTGTCTTGGCAGGAGTACCACGCATCATGCAGGCCATGTTTGATGGACTAAAATCCCAATTACAAGGGGAGGATAAAATGCTCAGCCTCACCCTAAATTGTGCTCTAGCCGAAGCAATTTTAGCAAAAGGGATGACGAGAATACAAAATAAGTATATTGAACTAGTGGAAATTGGCAGTTACCCGCAATATAAAGATGGCAAAGTGGCGACTAGCCTAGTGCTGCGTGGTAAAGATGAAAAAATTTTACAGCAAGCCGAGCAAGAATTGCAGAGCTTGATTGATTCAATAATATAGCAAAATATTTCTCCATTCCCACTCTTGTTGAAATAACAATTAAAAACACTATATTATGCAATTGCAAGACTGAACCACTTTATAGAACATAGGGTCATTCAGTATAATATAATTATATAAATTAGGTAATGGCGTGATATTTAAGAAGAAAAATCCCAATAATGTTGGCAATCCAACTTGGTTGAAATTGATGGTGGGAGCCTTGTTAATATATATGGGTTATCAGCAATTTACGCTGAATAAAACTCCCGAAAAGATTGATAATCCACCCGCCCAAACATCGGATCTATCAACCAAGGAAGAGACAGCACCAGAAATAGCTCCCAATTTACTGGGCATTAAGTTTGTTGGCGATATTACGGGTACGGGAAATGTAGCAACTTGCGGGCAGAAAGCCAAAATGCGTTTGCAAGGCATCCTACCCAGCGGCGCTAGTGCAGAATTACCTGCCGCCAGCCAACAAGTAGTAGTGGGCATGCAAGATAAAGCGCGCGCCTGGTTACCTGCAATTACGGGTATGCGCGTGGGCGGTGTGCGAGAAATAATTCTTCCCGCCCATGCAATATTAAGTGCCCAAGATATTGCCCATTATAAGATTGTTACCAATACCCAATTAAATCTTAGATTATTCCTAGACGAATTAACCCCTTCGGTAGGAAATCATGATTTTATGCCTTTAGCACATGATGTAAAAACAGGCAGTGGGGCAATCGCTAGTTGCGGACAGACTGCTTTAGTTAAATTTGTAATATGGGGAGAAGACGGAAAGCGGCTTTATTCCAGCAATACCGATGCTCCTGAAGGGGTAGAATTAAAGCTAGGTGCTTCACAATTATTTTATGGATTGGATTGGGGTATCCTCGGCATGCGTGAAAATGGTGCACGAACATTGGTTTTGCCGCCTGCTTATTTTGCCGGGGCGGAGATCTCGGACAATAAAAACATGAAAAAAATTCGTCAGCTTATTCCCGCTGAAAAAACCTTGGCAGTGGACATAAATCTTGTATCATTACCAACCATCAACGCTAGTGCGCCTGCTAAATAGGATATATTATGACTGAAAAAACCAAAGACCAGGTATTTACACTGCCAGATTCGGCATTATCCGATTTTCGTTTTGATGAAAAAGTCGCCAATGTATTTGATGATATGGTATCCCGCTCGGTGCCTTTTTATAATGAAATGCAGCGGATGACCTGCGAAATGGCAGCAGATTTTGCCGAAAGCGGCACTAATTTATACGATATTGGCTGCTCTACCGGAACCACCCTTTTGGCATTAGACCAAGTAGTACGCCCCGGAGTTAAACTAATTGGCTTAGATAATTCACCTGAAATGCTAGAAAAAGCTAAGTTAAAATTAGCCAATGCCGAGCATGAAGTGGAACTATTATGCAAAGATGTTAATGAAGGTAGCAGTTTTGAGAACGCTTCGGTGGTTACGATGTTGCTAACTTTGCAATTTATGCGCCCCCTATATCGCGAGCGTTTATTACAACGCATTTGTCAGGGCATGAACCATAATGGTTGTTTGATTCTGATTGAAAAATTGGTAGTTTCTGATTCTTTACTGAACCGCTTTTTTATTGATTATTATTATGAGCACAAACGCCGCAGCGGTTATTCGGAAGTAGAAATAACCCGTAAGCGTGAAGCTTTAGAAAATGTATTAGTACCTTATCGAGTAGAAGAAAATTTGGAGTTATTAAAACAAGCAGGCTTTCGTAGTTCGGAAGTTTTCTTTAGATGGTATAATTTTTGCGGCATCATTGCCGTTAAGTAATTGATATATAGAATGATTGAAAGATAAAACAATGCAACCTCACAACCAACCAATGGTTTCGATTGGAAACTTTTTTTTTCGTTATCGCAACCAGCTTTTTCCCGTCATTTTTGTGCTGGGTGTTATCGTAGTATCAACAGGTTATCATGCTAGTTGGCTAGGTCTAGGCTTAGGCGTAGCCATGCTCGGGCAATTGGTGCGTGCTGCAGTAATTGGACTGGCATATATTAAGCGCGGCGGCATGAATAAAAAAGTTTATGCCGAGAATCTGGTAACTTCGGGGATTTTTGGCGTCTGCCGCAATCCGCTTTATGTGGGCAATATATTGATTATATTGGGGCTTTTATTAGTAGCAGGCAGCCCATTATTATTGCTGGTAGGTTCGATAGTATTTGGTTTTATTTATCAATGCATTATTTACGCCGAAGAAACATATTTATTAGAAAAATTTGGCTCTGCCTATCAGGATTATTGTCAAGATGTACCGCGTTGGATACCGAATTTTTCCCAGCTACACAGTGCCACCGAGGGGATGCAATTTAATTTATCCCGTGTAATTGCCAAAGATTATTCCACTTTTTTTGGCTGGTTAGGCTGGGTAGTAGCGATTATACTCTATCAACATTATTTAGACGGCAAACCATTGAGCGATACCGCTAACTCTCCATTATTTTACATTATACTAGCGGGAGGAATGCTGGCTTTATTGGTTCGCGTTTTGAAAAAGAAAAAGATTTTAAAGGTTTAATCTTATTAAATCTTTAACCTCATCTACCGACAAATCCGCAAGATTATCTTTTTGTAATACGCGCACATGTTCGCCCTTTGGGGCATATAAATATGGGTCGGATGCATTGGAAAATAATACGATAGAGGGACAATTTGCGGCGGCGGCAAGATGCATCGGTCCGGTATCATTGCCGAGTGCGAATTTTGCGGCACTCAAAATGGTGGTTAATTCTCCCAATGAAGTTTTATTACATAAATTAAGTGCTTCAGGCAAAGCGGCAGCAATTTGTGCCAGTAATGCGCTTTCCGCATGATTGCCAATTAATACGGGCAGAATTCCTTCGCTCAGCAACCATTTGCCAATCGCAATAAAATTTTTTGCCGGCCAGCGTTTTTGCAAACGATGCGCCGAACTACCAGCAATTAAAACCGCATAAGGAGTAGCAGGAATTTTATAATCTGCCTTTAACCAATTAATATCCAAAGCAGGTAGATTATTTATTCCGGCAATAGCCAGTTGATCGGCAAGCCTATCTTGCGTAGGCATTTTGTTGCGTGCTGGGTTGGTTTGGCACAAGGTGGAACCATGCACAATACCTGAAAATTCTGGCTTGGGATTACGCAAAAAATTAAAATAAAAACTACTGCGGCGAGAAGTTTGCAAATCATAAACGCGCTGAAATTTATAACGACGCAGTAATTGAAAAATCTTCCAACTAGCCAAAACATTCCACCAAGGCGCTCGCTGGTCGGTCCATATTTCATCAAACCAGGGTGCCGCACTTAGCATTTTGCTATAAGGAGGGGAAGAGAGTAGCACAATATGCGCATCCAGATGATGAGCACGAATAGCCGCAAATGCACCCGTTGCCAAGATTACATCACCCAACGCGCCGTGCTTTATAATCAGAATAGTTTCTTTTTTGGGGGATGTTTTTAATAACATAAAGTTTCTATTTATAGGAATTAGCCCATCCCAATTTAAGGTTATTTGATAAATTATTCATTTTAATTTTTCCACTCTACACGACAGCACTGTTAATAAGGGTTTTTTATATTAAATAACAATGCATTATACAAATGAAATATCCATCGTAAGACCTCTGCATAATGCGCTGCGCTGAGGCTTATAAGTGCTAACTCATTGAAAAATAAACGGAGTGTACATCAGTACATGAGTATTATTTTTCAATGAGTTAGCACTTAGAAGTCCAGAGCAGTAGCATTATGCAGAGGTCTTATCGTCATCCCGCCGCAGGGCGGGATCCATGTCTATCAACTAGCCTATAAGCCAATGGTTTGGCATGGATACCGCTCTTCAGCGGTATGACGATGGATATATTGATTATGAAGATACATTATACATCAACATGTATTCTGTTATTAATAGTACTGTAGTGTAGGATGCACCCAATCATCAAATATTTCTGAAATTGAACAACCAACTAGGCAGCATGTGCCACGCCTTTTTCTTGCAACAAGGCTTCTAATTCGCCAGTTTCGTACATTTCCCGAACAATATCACACCCACCAATAAACTCACCCTTGATGTAAAGCTGTGGAATGGTTGGCCAATCAGAAAAATCTTTGATTCCTTGGCGGATTTCTGCATCCATAAGTACGTTCACGTCATAAACATCAACGCCCATACGCTCAAAAATACTGGCGATTACGGAAGAAAAACCGCATTGGGGCAATTTTTTAGTCCCCTTCATGTATAACACAACATCATGAGTGTTGATATCGTTACGAATACGGTCAAAAATAGGATTACTATGAGTCATTGGATGTGTTCCCTTGGTGCGCAAAAAATGTAGCGTTGCCATTGTTTTTTCTCAAATGAAATTATTCTTTTCCTTCAGGGAACACAATACTTATTTTTAGTTAAATAAATTTTATTGTAGTTAATTAGCGATTGCCTAGAGATTGCACTCCGAGCATAGTCGCATTAGTTGCACCCACCATAGTAGTTGGGCTGTTATATTTCAAATCGTCCCAGTTACGCGCTTGTTGATTGCCAGAAACGCAAGCTGAAAGTGTAAGAGCGGAAACCGCTAGAATTAATAATGTGCGCATGAGCCTCACTCCTGTTTAATTAACTAGGAATATGCCACAATCAATCCTTGCTTAAAACTGCTAGTTCATCATGCTTGTTATGCGTTTGGAGCATAGCTTGGCAAGCCGCAATATATCGGACTCACAATGCAGAGCGGAAAAAGTCAACCGTAGGCGAGCAGTATTAGCCGGAACCGTAGGGGGGCGAATAGCGGGCACAAGAAAATTTTCGTTTTCCAGCATTTTTTGGGCAGCAAGCGCAGCAGCATCACTCCCAATAATAAGGGGCACAATCGGGGATTGGGGCGCTGGCAACAAAGCAGCCGCACAGAATAACCGAGCATTATCCAGCGGTTTTTGCAAGATTTCTGGTTGTGCTTTGATAATTTTCAAACTCGCAATTGCCGCAGCAATATTCGCAGGTGGCAGCGCAGTAGTATAAATCAGGCTCCGCGCAGTATTTTGCAACCACTCAATCAATTCCGCCGAACCAGCAATATAGCCCCCATAGCTTCCTAAAGCTTTGGATAACGTGCCCATATTTATATCAATGCTTGGAAGTTTAGCAATTGATGAATGTTCAGCAAGAGCATGGGCAGAATCACTCATCAGCCAAGCATCATATTCTTGTGCGATTTGTTGGAGCGCAACTAAGGGGGCGGCATCTCCATCCATACTAAAAATCGTTTCCGTAATTAATAAACAATTTTTATATTTAGCGCGGTTCAGCTTCAACAAATTAGCACAATTTTCCACATCATTATGCGCAAACCGCAATAATTTTGCCCCCGACAAAATGGCTCCATCCAACAAACAAGCATGAGCCAGCCGATCCGCAATAATCAAATCCCCAAGCCCCACCAAAGCAGGAATCACGCCAATATTAGCCAAATACCCACTACCAAAAACACAGGCTTTCTCCGTTTGTTGATATTGTGCCAACAATCTTTCCAGCTCAACATATAACGGATGATTCCCCGTAACTAACCGCGAAGCCCCAGCACCTGCGCCATATTGCTGCACCGCCGCCTGCGCCGCCGCCCTCACCTGTGGATGCTGCGCCAGCCCAAGATAATCATTACTCGCAAAAGAAACAAATTTTTTCCCCTCGCGACAAACCACCCCCCCAACCTCCAGCGCATTGACCGAAAGAGTCCGCCGCCGAGATATGTCTATTTTTAAAAGCTTTTCCTGCAAGATGGTTTTTAAGGGGGGCATTTTTATACGCTTATTTTACAAATACCAATCAAGCAAGAGCTTTCTGCTTAAACTGTTCAGATAAAAATCACGCACTGAGTTCGCCAGAATTAAACCCGAGAACCTATCGCGTAAAGTCCGCAACACGCTGTTCCAACAAACCAATTAAATTATGATTGGTTAAATCCATATTCAAAGGAGTAATCGTAACATGATTATTTTTCAACCATTCATGATCCGAACCCGCCACATCATCTATCTCGGCAAAACCGCCGCCGCCAATCCAAAAATAGGGTCGTCCTTTGGGGTCTAAGCGTGCTTCCATTTTTTCAGCAATTTTGCGCCGCCCTTGGGGAGCCACGCGAATTTCTTTAGCTTCCGCAATCCCACAATGAGGAAAATTAACTGAGAGAAAATTACCCTTGGGCATAATCAGCCCCTGCAATTGTTCAATTACTTTTACTGCAAAATGTTCCGCAGTTTCCCAATGCACAATTTCGCGCTCTTTGGTTGCCAAACTAAAACCAATGGCAGGAATATCCAGCAAAGTAGCTTCCATCGCCGCAGCCAACGTGCCCGAATAAGTCACATCCTCCGCCACATTCATACCTCGATTAACGCCCGACAAAACTAAATCTACCGGTTTTTTCTGGGGTATTATTTCCTTGGTCGCCAGCAATACACAATCGGTGGGCGTCCCATTCACCGCATAACGCCGCGGTGCTGCACGCCGCACGCGCAAAGGCTGGTGCAAAGTTAGCGAATGCCCAGCTCCGCTTTGCTCCACTTCCGGCGCCACCACCCAAACATCATCCGAAAAATGCCGCGCTACTCGCGTGAGCACTTTTAATCCATCCGCATGAATACCATCATCATTAGTGACTAAAATACGCATCGACGAAAGACTGCTAGGAATTTGCAACATAGAGGGCAAGCTTTTATTTGGATTAAGAAAGCTTGTTTTTACAACTATTTGTTTATTTGTCTAGTATAATGCTTACGTAAGCTTGCTTTCTAATACTATGACATAGTATAACAAAAAAAGTATTTAAGTTATGCAGCACTTAATACTTATAAATGCCAAGTAAATTCTAACTTATTAATAAGTATCTGAGCCTACACAGACATATAAAAATTATTTGTCAATAATATTACAACACAATATCATTACTAAGATACAAACTCTAAATGCAGGAATTCATAATGAATAAGGCAGCGACACAATTGGTTGATATTTCCTACTCATCCTCAGAAAGGGATGCGAATTTGATACGCTGCCTAGACTTAATATGGGAAGGCGATTACACTATACTGCCACAAGGGGAAGACGAATTGTCAAAGGCAGTCCGTAGAATTGCCATGAAACTTTCAAACAATACTCAAGAGGAAATGAGCCGTGTGGTGAATTTATCTATTCAGGCAAATGAAACCGCCATTTTCTCCGCACAGATGCTTTCAAACCTTAAAAAAGTGGATTATGAATCGCAAACTATTGCAGCGGCGGCGGAAGAAATGGTTGCAACGGTACAATCTATCAGCAGTTTTGGCAGCAATATTTCTAAGCAAGCGCAAAATGCAGAAACCGCAGTCAATGTTGGCTCAGCCGCTTCATCGAAGGCTGTGCAAACTATGAACCATATTACAGAGTCAGTTCAAGACACCGTAAAGAAAGTTAACATTCTTGCTGAGTTTTCTCAACGCATTGGCAAAATATCAGGAGACATTAAAAAAATAGCCGATCAGACAAACTTACTTGCACTCAATGCAACAATTGAAGCTGCACGAGCTGGCGAAGCGGGCAAAGGTTTTGCTGTGGTGGCAGGTGAAGTAAAAAGCCTTGCTTCGCAGACCAAAACATCAACCGATGAAATAAACACCATTATTACAGAGCTACAAAGCGAAGTGAAAACAGTCTTGAAATCCATGCAAGACAGTGCGGCAGCAGTAGAGGAAGGTCAGGCAGCCATCAACGAAGTTGGCGTGCAAATGGAGGAAATCCATCAACGTATTAACGAGGTAACTCACAACACGGCAGATATTTCCAGTACACTTACCGAACAAGGACAAGCCTCGCAAGAAATAGCTAAAGGCATCACTATGATTGCAACCAGTAGCAGCAAAAGTGTTGAAGGTATTGAGAAAATTGTCAGCGCGATGGATATAGTAGAGAAACTAATTAGCACACAAATTAGCAAGCTGGCAGAACTGAACGTGCCAGATAAAGTGGTTAAACTCGCGCAATCCGACCATGTATTGTGGAAAAAGCGCCTTGCAAATATGATTATAGGTCGCGAGGGTTTAAAAGCTGAAGAGCTTTCTAATCATCACACTTGCCGACTTGGCAAATGGTATGACCAAGTAGAAGATCCTAAATACAAAAATGATCCAGTGTTCCAAAAACTGATTGATCCACACAAATTAGTACATGAGCACGGAATTCAGGCTGTAAAATATTTCAACAACGGTCAAATGGACAAAGCTCTCCACGAAATTGAAAGAGTAGAAATAGCATCTAAAGATGTCCTAAGTATGCTAGCAAAACTGGAGAATAAATGAGTATAAATTATTTATTTAAGAATTTTCTTACCCAGCAAATAATCCAACGAGAATTTTCCACTCCCAAAAGCCAAAATATTTAATAATAACATGCCCCAATAAGCATGCTGAATATTTTGGTCATAGGTCAACTGAATTACCAAAGTCATAACTAATAAAGGCAAGACCGCTAAACGACTCGCCAAACCCAGCGCAATAAATATGGGGCAAGCTAATTCAAAACTGGTGGCAGAAAAAGCGGCTAATGTGGGGGAAATAAAAGGTGTCATATATTCATCCCGAAACAAGGCAACCGTATTATCAAAATCGGCAATCTTAACTAACCCTGCCAAGAAAAAAACTCGTGCAATCCACAAACGCATTAACAACAATATGATAGGTTGCAAATAATTTGCTTTATTAAAAAAGCACCGTAAAAAATTGTGAATAGATTGCATAAATTCTCCTGATGTATAAAGTGATTTCACTTTTTTATTCGTTGAATCTGGCTTGATTAGTTACAAAAATAAAAAATATAATTTTTTTGTTTTTCGATGTAACCTAAGTATGCGTGATAGCGAATAAGGGAGAGTAAGCTACTCGCTTGCGATCAAATTATTCAACAAAACTCTTTACTACATTTAAACATAAACAAAGGAATATTATTATGAATAAAGCTCTTCTTTGCGCTGCTTTGGCAGGTATGATTACTGTTTCTGGTGCTGCTCAAGCAGCAGACATGGCTGGAAAAGAAAAATGTTTCGGCATTGCTAAAGCTGGCAAAAATGATTGCAAATCAGCAGATGGTGCTAATTCTTGCGCTGGTCAATCTACTCGTAATGATGACAAAAACGATTGGAAATTCGTTGAAGCTGGCAAATGTGCAGAAATGGGCGGCAAAACCATGGACGCAATGGAAATGAAAAAAATGTAATTTTTATGCGCCCCATAAATATTTTTATGGGGCGCATTTTTTCTTGAAAATTCCCATGACCAATATCTTCAATCTTCCCCATCTCGGCTACGGACTCGGCTTACGCGCTCCTCATTATGAGGATATTTTACGCGAGCGCCCAGATTTAGGCTTTTTTGAGATAATCAGCGAGAATTTCATCCATGCCCATGCAGGCTATAAAGATTTTCTGAGCGAATTGCGGCAAGATTATCCCTTTGTAATGCACGGCGTATCGCTTTCTATTGGCTCAACTGACCCCATAAACCAAGAATATCTGCACAAACTAAAAAACCTCGCTGATTTTTTGCAGCCTGAATGGATTTCCGACCATCTATGTTTTACCGGCAGAGAAGGCATCAACACCCATGATTTATTACCTATTCCCTATACCGAAGAAGCGCTAAAACATATTGCCGCGCGCGTACAAATAGTGCAGGAAATTCTAGAACGCCCATTAGTGTTAGAAAACCCCTCTTCTTACATAGATTTTCATGGCTCCACTTTAGGCGAAGCAGAATTTATCGCCGAACTGGCAAAAGAAACCAACTGCGGATTATTACTAGACGTGAATAATGTCTATGTCAGCGCATTTAACCATGGGTTTGATGCGAAAAAATATATCGACATGATTCCCACCGAACATATAGTGCAAATTCATCTGGCAGGCCACAAAGATTATCCCGACTATAAAATTGACACCCATGACCGTAAAGTCCCTGATGAAGTATGGGAATTATACGCTTATACCACTGCCCAAAAAGGACAAATTTCTACCATGGTAGAATGGGACGAAGATATTCCCCCTTTTGCCGAATTACTCGCGGAAATTGAAAAAGCTAAATTATTTATACAGGCAAAAGCAGCATGAAAAATTATGCAGCGATTTTAGATAATTTACAAAATTCCATTCTGCGCAATGACGCAAACCTAATGGCGGATTTAATTAAAAATCCTACCCGAATAAATATATATAATGAGGGCTACCGCATCAGGTTAAGCGGCGCCGTACGCAGCGATTATCCTACTTTAGAATATTATCTATCCCCCGAAATAATGGAAAAATATCTGCATGATTATGTAGAAACCATTCCTTCTAATTTTTATAGCTTAGACGATTATCCAATTGGTTTTGCACAATATATCAAAAAACATTGCCCAGACAAATTCGCCGCCGAACTCGCGGAATTAGAATCCGCCATTGCCGAAATTTTCTGGCTGCCCGATAGCGCCTGTTTTACTCCCCCCAAAGATTTAACCCCCGAAGCATTGATGGATTTGCAGGTAAATTTACGCCTTGCCGCAAAATTGCTTATACATAATCATAATAGCAATCAATATATTAAAGATTTCAGAGAAGATTTATCCCCGACCACCCCACAAATAAAAGAAACTTATCTATTAGTCTTGCGCCACGAAAATACCGTACAGCGTCATCAGCTAGCTCAAGGGGAATATCTGATTATTGACGCGATTAATAAGGGAAAAACTATCGGCAGCGCAATAGAACAAGTTATTGAACAACAAAAAGATTTACTTCCTGAGATTGCCGCCAATCTACAAATATGGGTAGCCAATTGGATGCAATCAGGCTTTTTTCGCAAACCCTCAGAATCACCATTTCAACACCAAGCGTCCTAACATTGCACCCAGCAATGCAAAAAACAAAGTGGGCAAATAATGCCAGATGACTAAATGCTCCAACGCATCATTTGCCTCTGCCAAGCGCAAGGTAAGCCCTCCCACGGCACTAGCAGACAACACGGCAAAACTACCTGCTTGAATGGGATGCACACTCGCCCCTTTACGCAAAACTCTAAATATCAAGATAGAGGGAATAAAAGCAATCGCCGCAATACATAATATACATTCAATATCATGCGCTTGCATGCCTAAAAACACCATGCGAGCATCGGCAGGCGAGCCTAATTGCGAAATAATCAACAAAGCCAATGCACATAAAAACCCATAAGGCAATTTCAGCAGCAATCTTTGCTGATAATTATCAGGATACATCGATAAAACCGCCGCCGCCGCACTACTAATTAACAACCCTACCAGCAAAATAATTTCCATGACAAATAAAGGACGGGTCATTTGCAATAACAAATCAGGGCGCACACTCAACATAAACTGCACCAATCCGCCATAAACTGCCAAAACCAGCAACACCAGCCCAGCAAAATAGGCCGGCGAACGCAAAGGAACCGTAGCGGCATCTTCACTCAAATCCCGGATTAATTGCTCGGTGTTTATCTGCAAATTTTTATTCATCCCACAAATTTTTCCCTGATTTTTTTAATGGCACGATGCGCAGCCACCTTCACCGCCGACTCATTCATATTTAGTTTTTCCCCAATTTCTTTGGAAGTGTAACCATCCACATGCAGCATAGTTAAAATATCGCGTTGTTTTTGCGGCACATCTTGCAGTAACTCTATTACTGATTCGTTATCCTCACTGGTTTCGGTTACATCCGCCAAAAATTCTTCCAATTCGCTAATATCCACCATCTGATTACGCATTTGCGCGTAATATTTACGCAGATAATCACTGATACGAAAATTAGCAATCGCCACCAGCCAAGGCATTATCGGACGTTGCCCATCATAAGTATGCCGCGCTTTATGCACCGACAATAATATTTCCTGCACCACATCTTCCACATCGGATACAGCAATTTTACGCGCAGCCACACGGCGTAATATAGGCGTAATCGCCTGCAAAAATTGCGCATAAGCAGCCGCATCCCCTGCCAACCCTAAGCAGAGATTATCTTTAAGTTGCGAGTATTTATCTAGGGCAGTAACCATTCTTTGTGCACGGACGAATATATGCTATGCTATATAGAGCCAATTGCAAAACTATTCTAGCGGGTAATTTCGTCGTTATTTTCGTGCTCGAATCCTCATGTAGCGCTGCTACATTGCGGTTCTGTGCGCGAAAATGCCTAGAAATTCCCTCGCCAGAATAGTTTTGCAATTGGCTCTATACAACAAGCAAAAGGAACGCACCATGAAAAAAGCCGAAATCATCGCCCAGCTTAGCGATTTACAAAAACACGTAACCCAAAATTGCGGCACCGAACCCCCTTTTCAAAACGAATTTTGGAATAATAAGCGCTCAGGAATTTATGTGGACGTAGTATCGGGCGAGGTGCTGTTTTCCTCGCAAGATAAATTTGATTCAGGCACTGGCTGGCCGAGCTTCAGCAAGCCGTTAGCGGAAAAAAATCTGGTGGAAAAAACCGATATAAGCCACGGAATGCAGCGCGTGGAGGTGCGTTCTAAAAATGCCGATTCACATCTGGGGCATCTGTTTAATGATGGCCCAACCGGAGTGCGCTATTGCATCAACTCCGCCGCGTTACGCTTCATCCCCCAAGAAAAACTCGCAGAAGAAGGATATGCAGATTATGAATAGAGCAATATTAGCTGGCGGCTGCTTTTGGGGCATGGAAGAATTAATCCGCCAATTAGAAGGAGTGTTAGACACACAAACGGGCTATAGCGGCGGCAGCACCCCCTACCCCACCTACGACACGGCCAAAAAATCGGGTCATGCGGAGGCGATAGAAATAATTTTTGACGAACAAAAAATCTCCTACCGCCAATTATTAGAATTTTTCTTTCAAATTCATGATTCTACCACCAAAGATCGCCAAGGCAATGATATTGGCAGCACCTATCGTTCAGCAATTTTTTACTTAGATGAGGAGCAAAAACAAACCGCGCTAGATGTAATTTCCCAAATTGACGCAGCCAAAATATTACCAGCTAAAATTGTAACCGAAGTGACAAAAGCGAGCGAATTTTATGCAGCAGAAGCAGAACATCAAGATTATTTGCAGCATTATCCAAATGGTTATAGCTGCCATTTTGTGCGAACTGGGTGGAAAATATAATTGCTAACCTACTGGATATAATTTAGGAAACCATCTTTCTACAATATCAAGAGGAAAGCCAAGCTTCACCACACCTCTTGGACTGTCTGAAACCA
>DIUV01000011.1 GCA_002423155.1 Alphaproteobacteria bacterium UBA6149 | reverse complement strand
TTGGTGTAAATATAACAGCAGCTTATTTTCCTTGGACAGTAGTGCGCAAAGACCGAATTTGTAGCCCAATATCCTCTCCCCTCTTTCTCAAAAAAAGGTTGTGGGGGATGACGAAGGAGAACACGCGGGAAAACAAAAAGTGTCGGGTAGCGAGAGATATAGTAGAATCAATACATCAATTACGTTAATTCTTTATAAGAATAGAAAATTTTAATATTTTTTTCTTTTTATATTAGTATTTGCTTGCTATTGTCATTCGCTAATAAAGTATGTTGTCAAAGGATAATCATGAAGAAGAGTAATATTTTGAGAAAATGCAATATTTCCCCTATTGTTGCATTTTTATTAACCACCAGCATGTTTACCAATGCCAGCCTTTTCCCCTCTTCTGCGCAGGCGGAGTCTGCATTTGTGGTGCAATTGGGTGGATTTGCGAGCGAGAAAGAAGCGGATGCACATTGGTCGGAGCTGAACAAACGCTTTCCAGACCTTTTTTCTGGAGTTAATTACCTCCCTACCGAAGTTAAATATCCAAACGGCAAAAAAACTCTCCATCGCGTGCAAGCTGGTCCGATGAGCAATCAGGCGCAGGCAGATAAAATTTGTACTCAAGTACAAACTTCTGGTTTTGAGTGCTATGTTGGCGAAACCGCTTTGTTAAATAAAACAAAAATTGTTGAAGCAGAAAAAAATACAGAAAAAAATACTGAGCAAAACAGCGCAGTAACCATACCATTACCTGTAGAGGCGGCACAAAATTCTGAGGCTGAAAAACAGATGGAACAAGCTTTAAACGAAGCACAAAATGCTCGTCCACAGGCAAAAGAAAATCCGCAAGTGCAAGAAGTACCCAAATTTAAAGACGTGGCGGAAATAACTTCTGCTAAGGAAGAAGCCAAAAAACCACTAACCATAACCCCCAAAACGGTGGAAATCCCTGCTTCTAATCTTAAAAACACAACAGAAAAATCTGCATCGCCGTTTGTATCTCCTGCACCTTTGGTCAGTTCAGATGCTTTAACTGGTGCACCTTCTGCTAAAGCTCAGGTAAATATCGCCGAAGCGGTTCCAGTTCCTCTATCAAGCGATAGTGCGAACAATGATGGTTCTCGCGCTTCTTATAGTGGCAGTTCTTCCGCCAGGGCAACCAGCAACTACGCCGCTCAAGGTGCAGGTAGTGGCAATTTCTGGGCAGAATTAAGCTATTTCAATAGTAATGCTGACGCTTATAATTATTGGAATTCCATCAAAGAACGTAGCGGCAATAATCTGGATAATTTAGATTTACGCGTGGTACAACCTTTCCGCAAATATCGCACAGCTCCGCGTTATTCTTTGCGCGTTGGTCCATTCCCTACTCTACTGGCAATCCGTCAATTATGTGCGGATACACGTAATGAAAAATTATTATGTCGCGCAGTTAAACAAACTAGTTCTAACCGCCACCGTACTGCTAGCTTGAAAGCTGGACGCATCGGAACGGGGGCGCGAAATTTTTTTAGCACTCTACCACAAAATAGCATCGACGGAGATTCAGCTGCCGAACTTCCGCAAGGTCGTTATGCGAGCATCTCCCGCCAACCAAAACCAGCAAATTTAGGTAGCGGATATTGGCTACAACTCGGCAGCTTCCCCAATGCAGGATTGGCAGCTCGCGCATGGCAAATGCTGCAAGATAACCATAAAAACATTCTTGGCAATTTGTCTGAACAAATCACCACTCCGAATGGCAGCAATCTTTCCAACGCGCGTTACCGTCTGCGCACCGGGCCTTTCAACAGCAATAGTGCCGCTATGAATATTTGCAGCCGCTTACAAGCAGGTGGCGGAAGCTGCATAGTAATCAGCGGAAATTAATTTTATACGCTACCCCACATTTTTCAACTAAGTGCAATATTTATTATATGTATCTAAATTATAACAACTATCCGTCATCATCCCCGTCTTGTACGGGGATCTCGGGACACAAAAAAGACCTAATTTGTAGCCTAAGATCCCCGTACAAGACGGGGATGACGACGGATAATACTGATATATATTGATAATTTATTAAACGTAAATTCTATCAAGACCTAGGACGACCTCAAAGAGCAAGTAAAAACAAGAAAGTGTCTGGTAAAGTAGAATTTTTCTAACTTTTTGCACTCTTGTATAACACAAAATTGTCCTTACATATAGGTTATGATTTTTGCAAATGAGAGGATAACTAAATAATGGATACAGCAAATAAAATGACCCAAGAAGCGACTAATAATATAGAAATAGATGCGGCGATATCTGCTGCTTCTTCCACCGAACTTTTAGAATCTCCCGAGGATATATTAGCGCGTGAACTGCAAGAATCACAAGCACAAGTAGCTGATTTAAAAGACCAGTTATTACGCAATGTTGCCGAAGGAGAAAATATCCGCCGCCGCGCTCGCCTAGATGTAGAAGAAAAAGGCAAATACGCCGTAACTGGTTTCGCCCGTGACTTGGTAAGCGTTGCCGAAAATTTGCAACGTGCAGTTGATAGCATCCCCGCAGAGGAAAGCAGCAACGACGCACTAAAAAATCTTAAAATCGGCGTGGAAATGACCTTACAAGAATTACTTTCGGTAATGGAAAAACACGGCATAAAACGCATCCACCCCCAAGGTGAAGCGTTCGACCATAATTTCCACCAAGCGGTTGTGCAAATTGACAATGAAAGCCAGATAAATGGCACTATCTTGCAGGTTTTACAAGCGGGTTATGTAATCCATGACCGCCTATTACGCCCAGCCATGGTAGGAGTAGCTAAATCCAGCCAAAACCAAGTGGATACTAAAGCTTAATCCATCGTAATTGCTTAATCCATCTAATTCATGAGCCATATACCTTTCTTAGATGAAGATGCGAATTTTATACCAAGATTTTTCTTCAAAAAACATAGGATAAAATCGCAGGAATACTTATTGCTATTTCAAGGTTTTATCCTATGTTTTTTGAAGAAAAATCGCCGTGTAGCAAATTCGCATCTTCATCTAAGAAAGGTATATAAATGCGGACAAGACTAAATATAAGAAAATTATTCTTTTCCAAACCCGATCTTCCTTTTGACAAAGAGGAAGCCAATCGTTATTTGCCGTGGGTAATTGGGGTAATGACGGCACTCACCAGTTTTATTCTAGCTTTTGGGGTATCCATCGGCAATATGGTTTATGACCGACAGGAAGACTTATCCTATCGCGCCCAAATCCACCTGCCCTATCACAATGGGCAAGAACAATTAGAGGCAAAAAATCTGTTGGCAGATTTACGCAAAGATGCAAACATCGCCCAAGCGGAGATTCTTCCAGCAGAAGAACTAAACAAGCTATTAGCTCCGTGGATTGGTACAAGCACGGATAGTAAATTGCTGCCCCTACCCGTTGCCTTAGATTTGCGCTTCGTAGCCAAATCCGTTGAACAAGGCAAAATAAATGCCGAGATATTACGCGCCAAATATAGCGCCACCTATCCACGCATGTTAGTTGACGATTATGCAAAATGGTTAAATAGTTTCAATAACATAACCAGCACCGCCGCGTGGATGTTATATGGTCTTGCGGCACTTTTACTTGCAGCTGCCATCACCGTAATTTTACTCATCACTCGTGCCAGCGTACAATTACATTTCTCCATCGTGCGCTTACTGCATAGAATAGGCGCAGAAGACCGCTATATTTCACGGCAATTCCAAATCAACGCCACCTCTTTAGCCCTCAAAGGCGCAACTCCGGGTGCCTTAATAGCCGCAGGTGGTTTTTTACTAGTCCGTTTTGGAATCCACCAACAAAACATCCCCTCCATGCCTGATTTGAACTTCACCTTGCCCATCTTCGCCTTATTTTTAGGTATTCCCACTTTTATGGGCGTTTGCGTTGCCATCACCACACAAATTTCGGTACAGGGTTTATTGAAGAAATTGCATTGATATTTTTCTTCCTCTTGCCAGCAAGTATTGCTTTCTGATACAGATTATAGCTTTCCAAATAACTGCCCAGAAAGCTAAAAAATGAAAGAACTACCCCAAACCTATAACCACCAAACATCCGAAAAAGCGTGGCAGCAACATTGGTTGAAAGAAAAAACTTACCACTGGGATGAGTCCGCGCCGCGCGAGGAAACTTATGTGATTGACACTCCGCCGCCCACAGTTTCAGGCACTTTGCACATGGGGCATATTTTTAGCTATACCCAAGCGGATTTTTTGGCGCGTTTTCAACGCATGGCGGGTAAAACGGTTTTTTATCCCATGGGGTTTGATGATAATGGCCTGCCGACTGAGCGTTTGGTGGAAAAGGTAAAAAAAGTCCGCGCTACGGATATGTCACGCGAGGCATTTATTGAACTATGTGAAGGCGTGGCGGAAGAAGCACGCATAGAATTTCGGGATTTATTTGTTACGGCAGCACTAAGCGTAGATTGGGATCAGGAATATCATACCATAAGCGCAGATTCGCGCCGTATGTCGCAAATGTCCTTCATTGATTTGCTGAACAAAGACCGCGCTTATCGCAAATTGCAACCCATGTTGTGGGATCCGGTTGACCAAACCGCCATTGCCCAAGCAGAAGTGGAAGATAAAGAACTACCCTCATTTTTTACTGATATTGCTTTTGGCGTAGAAGGCGGAGAAGAAATTGTCATTGGCACCACTCGCCCCGAAATGCTCCCTGCTTGCGTTGCGGTTTTATATCACCCAGATGATACTCGTTACACTCACCTAGCAGGCAAAACCGCCATCACCCCCTTGTTTGGCGCAAAAGTTCCCCTCCTTGCCGATGATATGGTGAAGATAGATAAAGGCACAGGGTTAGTAATGTGCTGTACCTTTGGGGACGAAACCGACATAGCTTGGTGGAGAAAACACAACCTACCCACCAAAATAATCTTAAATAAATACGGCAAGTTAGATTTAAGCGAATTTCCACAAACCACCGAAATTACTGCGCTGCATAATTTAAAAGCAGTAACTGCGCGTGAAAAAGTTTTGGAACTATTAAAACTAGCCGGATTAATCCGCAAACAAGAAGCCATCACCCACGCAGTGAAATGCGCGGAGCGTTCTGGAGCAGCATTAGAAATTTTGCCAACCAATCAATGGTTTATTAAAGTTCTTGACCAAAAAGAGCAACTAAAAGCCAAAGCCCGTGAATGTGTTTGGCATCCTGATTATATGCGGCTACGGGTGGAACAATGGATTGATGGTTTAAGCTGGGATTGGTGCGTTTCGCGCCAGCGTTATTTTGGCGTGCCGTTTCCAATTTGGTATTCCAAGCGTGCAGGTGAAGAGGGGAAAATTCTGGTAGCCGATATTGACCAATTGCCAGTTAACCCATTGGTAGATTTACCCAAAAATTATACACGAGAAGAAGTAATTGCCGATATGGACGTGATGGATACTTGGGCAACCAGCTCCATCTCGCCGCAACTTAGCAGCAAAGGTATTTCCGGAAATTTAATGCTGGACGCTGCTCGACACAAAAAACTTTTCCCAGCGGATTTGCGTCCGCAAGCGCATGAAATCATCCGCACTTGGGCGTTTTATACTTTGGTAAAAGCGCACCTGCATGAAGACACTATCCCATGGAAAAATTTGATTATTTCTGGCTGGTGCTTAGCAGCAGACAAAACCAAAATGAGTAAATCTAAGGGCAATGTCGTAACCCCCGTAGGATTACTGCAAGAACACGGAACCGACGCAGTGCGCTATTGGGCATCCACCTCACGGCTCGGGGCAGACACCGCTTTTTCCGAAGATTTGCTTAAAATTGGGCGCAAATTAGTCAATAAAATTTGGAACGCTTCACGCTTTGCCGCTTTGCAATTAGTGCATATAAACGGCACGCCCAGCACTGCGAAGGCAGATGTTGCTGCGGGCGTAATTTGTGAAACACTAGATTTGTGGATTTTAACTCGCCTGCAACGCGCCATCAGCAAAGCCACTGCAGAATTCAAAAATTATGAATATGCCGATGCCCGCATAGCAATTGAAGATTTTTTCTGGAATGATTTTTGCGATAATTATCTGGAATTAGTAAAAGCGCGTTCTTATGGCAGCGTGGGCGATGCTAAGGGGCAACAATCTGCTTTATATACGGTTTATCATTGTTTGAATGGCATTTTAAAATTATTCGCCCCCTTTGTTCCGCATATTACCGAGGAATTATACGCACATATTTTTGATGAAGAATATGCAAAAGTCGGTTCCATCCATGCGCGAGGAAATTGGGCAATTGCGGATAATTATCCTGTTTGCGTGGAATCAGAAAAAGCGGGTATGCAATTAGTTTCACTAATAAATTTAGTGCGCAAAGCTAAATCCGAACGCAATGTTTCCATCAAAACCCCTTTAAGCAAATTGGAAATTTATCCCGCTAGTGAAGCAGCAAAAACAGGCTGGCAAAAACTCCAAAGCCTAAGCCAGGATTTCCAAGCAGCTGCCAATGCAGAAAATATAAACTGGATAGCAGCCCCGCATGCGGCAGATATGCTCATAACCGAAGATGAAGATTGCGCCATCTTGGTAGAATTTGCTTGATTTTTAAAGGATGTAATATCTCACCACCCATCAACTTACGAAAAATTAACCAATATTCCTGTAAAGACAATATTTTTTCAGTATTTTAGATGGTTACACTTGTGGTTTATGGGACAAAAAACAAAAGCAAGTTCCATTACAGTAAAAAAAACTCCGAAGCGATATGTCTTTCTTTAAAAGAGGGCTGCTATTCTTACGAAAAGCCGCACAATTGTTAATCGATATTCCTAAATTATGAGGGATATTTTGAAAACTGATGGGTGGTGAGGTGCTTCACCTTTAAAATTGCACTATACTAGTTCCACTTTAAAATTATTGGAATTAGTATATATAGTGCGCACGATGCGGCACTACTGTCCAATTAAAAATAAAAAGGTTTATATTGTATATGTGTCTGTATTAAAACAACTCTCCGTCGTCATCCCCGCCTTGTGCGGGGATGACGACCGATGTGACTGATATATATAAATAATTTTAATTGGACAGTAGTGCACGATGCGGAGATTGACACCGGTATTTACGGATTAAAAATAGTTTTAGAATTACTGCTGGAAAAATAGGTTTTATGATATTTTGTTTGCCCTGTTACCCTAATAACTAATCATGTCCTAACAAAGTAGCAACGCCAGCATCGCGCTGTTTTTTGGCTTCTGCGCCCATTTTTGTAAAAGGAATGGTGATTTGTTTTGGCGGTGGTGCAAGTTTTAGGGTGGGGATGTCGAGTAGGCGGTTTACGTATAAACTAACCCCTACGGCATTTTTGTCACCCAATTTATATTCCCCTCCCCGTCCGATTTCTTCATGTATGGAGGGTAAATAGAAGGAGAAACAGACTCCCTGATGATACTCAAAATTTATACCTTCAAAGGGATCAAAACTTAAAATCGCATGGGGAAATTGGTTGGATACACATTCAGCCAATCTTAATATTTTTACTAATAAATCAGCCGCTAATTCTGGCAACTTAATGTTACGCATCAACTCGTATTTTTTATTTATATTACCCATGCAAGTACTTAATTGCGCAATAATACTATCTGGCGGAAAGCTAGAAAAATCACGGGTTTTTATCGCATCTAAATCTTTTTCACTAATCAAACCATCTAGCAAACCTGTGGCAGAAATATCGACCACCACTTGAGTTATGCCAATTTTTTCTAATGCCTCGAGCGCAACAATGATGGTCTCGGCAGTGGCAGTTGGCGCATTGCTGCCGATTAGCTCTATCCCTGCTTGTGATAATTGCCGCTCGGCGGCCAATTTTCCTTGGGTTACACGCAAAACATTGCCTGTATATGCCAAGCGCAACGGCAAAGGCGCATCCGCCAAGCGAGAAGCGGCTATACGCGCCACCTGGATAGTCATATCCGCACGAATGCCCATCATTTGATGAGATAACGGGTCTAACACCCGAAAAGTTCGTTCTTCTACCGCTTTGCCCTGCCCACTCAGCAAAGTTTCTTCAAACTCCATCAGGGGGGGGATTACTTGCTCATAACCAAACAACTCGAATCTTTGCAACAAACTCGCCAAAATAGCCGTCTGCCGCCGCGCTTGGGGAGGCAGTAAATCACGCAGTCCTGATGGTAGAAGATATGCATTCATTTTATTTTTTCTCTATACTCATTTCACTTAAAAATTACCCAAATACTAAATGAAATGAGTATAGGGGTGCAACCGCAACCCCGCGGCGCGTGCCGCGTGAGCCTCATATCTTTTTATAAGAGGTGGGGCGTTTGAACGTTAACTTTAGTTTACCAATCTCCGTCATCATCGTGCAAGACGAGGATAAAGTTTGATGTAATTAGAATTCACCTGCTAAAATTTCAATAACTTAGCCTGTTTAACTCCGGGTAAATCTGCGATAGTTTTTACTATTGCGGCGCCAACTTCCTCGTCCACTTCTACCAAGGCTACGGCATCATTATGCGCATCATTACGTCCTAAATGGAAATTGGCGATGTTAATTCCTGCTTCACCCAATACGCGTCCTAAATTACCAATAAATCCGGGTTTATCGTCATTATTTGCATATAACATCAAATGTCCCAAGCTGGCTTCTAACTTAGTTCCGTGTAGCTCGACAATGCGCGGCTGACCTGCAAACAAAGTACCAGCAATCGAACGCGTGCGTTTATCGGTTTCTACAGTGATGCGAATTAAAGATTGATAGTCACCACTACGCTCGTTTTTCACTTCACTCACGCTGATATTACGCTCTTTGGCAACCACGGGAGCGTTTACCATATTTACGCCTTCTACCTGAGTTTCTAATAAACCTTTTAAGGCTACGGCATTCAAAGGCTTGGTGTTTAAACCAGCTATTTTGCCTTCATATTCAATTTTGACTGATTTTAAACCTGTTTCGGTTAGTTGCCCGGCAAAACTGCCTAGTTTGCCAGCTAAATCCATATAAGGTTTTAGTTTGGCGGCATCTTCTGCAGACACAGACGGCATATTAAGCGCGTTAGTAACTGTACCATTCACCAAGAAATCTGCCATTTGTTCAGCGACTTGGAAAGCAACATTTTCTTGCGCTTCCGTAGTAGATGCACCCAAATGCGGAGTGCAAATGAAGTTTTCCATGCCAAATAAAATGCTATTTTCCGCAGGCTCAACTTCAAACACGTCAAATGCTGCTCCAGCAACTTGACCAGACTCTAGGGCTGCTTTCAAATCTGCTTCTACGACCAAACCACCACGCGCACAATTGATGATACGCACGCCTTTTTTGGTTTTTGCCAACGAATCTTTATTTAAAATTCCACGGGTTGCATCATTCAAAGGAGTGTGTAGGGTGATAAAATCAGCGCGTTTTAATAAATCATCCAACTCAACTTTTTCAATATTTAGCTCCGCTGCTCTTTCTGCCGACAAAAATGGATCATAAGCAACCACTTTCATTTTTAAACCTTGTGCACGATCTGCCACAATAGAGCCAATATTACCGCAACCGATTAACCCTAAGGTTTTTCCCGCTATTTCTACGCCCATATATTTATTTTTTTCCCATTTACCAGCATGGGTAGAAACATTTGCCTGCGGAATGTGCCGCGCTAATGCCATCATCAGCGACACGGCATGCTCGGCAGTGGTGATGGAATTTCCAAATGGGGTGTTCATCACAATAATTCCGCGGGCAGAAGCCGCAGGAATCTCTACATTATCCACCCCAATACCAGCACGACCAATAACTTTTAGTTTTTTGGCGGCATCCATAATTTCTGCCGTAACTTTAGTAGCGGAACGAATCGCCAAACCGTCATATTCACCAATACAAGCTTTTAGCTCTTCGGGGGTCATGCCCACTTTTACATCAACTTCCACACCAGCATTACGAAATATATCAGCCGCTTGGGGATTTAGTTTGTCGCTTATTAGTACTTTTGCCATTTTCGTTCCTTGAAATTTTAAGTTTTACTTTGCAGCAAACATATTGGAATTTTAAGGCGAAGCAATAGTAAAATTAATTATAGCACGGCAAAATGCTAAATTATTAATTTTGTTGTCATCCTACACGACAGTACTATTAATAACAATCATCACATTGAATAAAATGATTTTATTGCACAAGCCTATCCATTGTCATACCGCCGTAGGGCGGTATCCATGCCAAACCATTGGCTTTTCAGCTAGTTGATAGGCATGGATACCGTCCTTCGACGGTATGACAATGGATAATTTAATAAAAAAAGAAAAATTAACGATTTAGCATTTCACCCACCCTACACGACAGCATTATTAACATGACATTTATATCTTGAAATATAATAATAAAACCGCTCTCTCCGTCGTCATTCCCGTGCAGACGGGAATGACGACGGAGAGAGCGATTTTGAGAAATAAATATTGTTTTTTCAACGGCTTCACAATATTAACGGTACTGTTGTGTAGGGTGCATTTCACCGTGTTAATTATAGCAAACCTAAAAACTTTTGGGCGCAGGAGAAATTTCTTTTAATCCGCCCTTGTTAATTTCCATAATTGCTAAACCATGCTCACAAGTACCATCAAAATGACAACGGAAAATTCCGCCAGCGGAACCAGCATAGCCTGATTTAGTGGTGAAAGCAGATTTGCTAAAATCTACTCCGCTAGGTGCATTAGCTAACGAAGCTGCCAGCGCAACTGCATCATACGCTAAACCCGCCAAACGGGGAGGAATTTTATTATATTGGCTTTTGTAACGTGTCTCAAACCGTATTGAAGCATGCTGAGGGGAAGAGGCAAACCAGCCGCCCGCAACATCGTCAGAGGCGAATAAAGCTGGGTCATCCCATAATCCGGTGCCGAGTAAGCGCACTTTCTTGGTATCAATACCAAATGCATTGATACGCGCAATCATGTGATGAAGATTTTCTCCGTTTTCTGCTAATAAAAGCGCGTCGATTTTATCCCCTCCCCGTCCACCAGTTAGGCGCTGCAAGGGTAAATCCATTTCTTTACTGCCTGATTCATAAAATTCTATACCTGCAATATTTTTGCCTTGTTTGGCGGCAAGATTACGCAAAGCGGCGGCAATTTTTTGCCCATAAGCATCTTTGGGCAATAATGCGCCCATTTTTTGTACACCACGCGCCCAGGCTTCTTTGCTCACCCGTTCTACTTGTTCGGAAGGTAGGAAGCCGAATAAATAAACTCCGTCTTGTGCCACATCGCGATTATTGGAAAAGCTTAACACGTTAATATGTTGTTTTCTCGCAATGGGCGCCACCGCTGCCACTTCTTGCGTGAGTAATGGACCTAATAATAATTGTGCACCATCGGCTAAAGCAGCTTTGGCGGCTTTGGCGGCTCCTTCAGCGGTTCCGCCTGTATCTTTGGGCACGAGCACCACTTGTACTTTTGCATCTTCTGGCTTCATGGTTGCATATTTATCAAACAATGCCAACATCGCCGCATCTAACAAGGCAGAGCCCAATTCTGCATGTTCACCCGTAAGCGGCAATAAAATACCAATCCGCACTTCTTTTAAATTACGATTAACTGGTGCTGGGTATCTTTTTGCCAGCTCTTCGGCAGAAATACCTGCGCCAGCATCTCCAAAAGGTAAAACATAATTGCTGGTTGTGCGTCTATTAGCGTTATTAGCATTATTCTGCACGCAAGCCGCCAACAAAACACAAGAACTTAATAATACCAAAGATTTTATCATCGCCATTTTAATTCCTTGCTGTATGATGGGTATATGTCTAAAAATACAAATACACTAAGCAAACAATCTGAGCAAATATATATTGGAGGATATTTAGCGGTTATTGCCACTCCAATTGGCACGCTGGCGGATTGGTCGGCACGGGCAGCGCAAATTTGCGCAGAAGTTGATGTTATTGCCTGTGAGGATACCCGAGTAACTGGGAAGTTATTACATCATTATGGCATAAAAACCAAAATGTTACCCTATCATGAGCATAATTCTGAAAAACAACGCCCAGTACTACTGGAATTGCTGGCGGAGGGAAAAAACATTGCGCTGGTGAGCGATGCTGGCACGCCGCTCATCTCGGATCCTGGTTATAAATTAGTGCGGCAGGTGCGTGCACAAGGGCATCGTATTATGTCCGTTCCCGGAGCGAGCAGTGTTACGGCGGCATTGTCAATTGCGGGTCTGCCCAGTAACCGTTTTTTATTTTTAGGCTTCTTGCCCAATAAATCCGCCGCCCGTTGCAAGGAAATTGCTTTATTTACTCATACACCAGCAACTTTGGTTATTTTTGAGTCCGCCCAGCGTATTACCAATAGCTTAAAAGATTTATTGCAAGTTTTGGGCAATCGGGAAGCAGCAATTGCACGAGAAATAAGCAAACGTTATGAAGAAGTGCTCTATGGTAATTTGGCAGATTTAATCCCCCGTTCAGAAGAACTAAAAGGGGAAATTGTTTTACTAGTTGCTCCTGGTGAAAAAAATACTGACGACTCCGAAGAAAATCTGGACATTTTACTAAAACAAGCATTAGAAAAATATAGTCTAAAAGAAGCGGTGGCAGCCGTTGCTTCTAATACTGGCTTACCTAAAAAACAAGTCTATAGTCGCGCATTAGAACTCTAGGTAAAAATTATGGAAAACATTAACTCCCAACCAATTAGTTTTTTGCCCCTAAACTCTTCCAAAAATGAGGGCTATCCCCCTCTCCCTCTGGGAGAGGGAGGGGTGAGGGAAGCAAAACTAAAATTTGTGAATATTTTTTATACAACAATATCAAAATATTTTATCAATACTGAGCGTTTTTTATTAGTAAGCTGCCCTCACCCCGCCCCTCTCCCAGAGGGAGAGGGGGAAGTGGAGGATTAGAATGAAAAAGAAAAAAAAATCCTACCAATGGGGAGTGTTAGCGGAAGCCTTTGCTATTATCTCCTTGCAATTAAAAGGCTATCAGATGTTGCGTAGGCGTTATCGCACCAATGTGGGAGAAATTGATGCGATTATGAAATATAAAAACATCGTAGTTTTTGTGGAAGTAAAAGCGCGCCCAAACATGGAAGCCTGCTTAGAAGCTTTAGACGTGCGCCAATGCCTGCGGATTGAACGGGCGGCACAGCATTATTTAAACACGCGCCCCAAACTTGCTGGTTGCGATATCCGCTTTGATATGGTTTGTTGCCTACCTTGGCGTTGGCCGTTTCATCTGGAAAATGCTTGGCAACCTAAATAATCTTATCCCATTAAAGATAAAGGAATATATTTCATGAGAAAATATCTATTAGTTTCTATCTGTTTATGCACCAGCGCATGTATTCCCACTTTATTTGCTGGGGCGGTGCGCACGGGAGCTGTGGCAACCGAAGAACGCTCATTTGGTGGAGCAGTAGATGATGGAATTATCCACACCACGATTACGGAAGGCTTTTTGCGCTCAGATGTAAATGATTTATTGATTAATGTTACCGTGCGTGTGCATGAAGGGCGCGCATTATTAACTGGCTCTACCCCTAATCAAAAAACCGCCCAAACTGCCGTAACTGTAGCTTGGCGTGCTAAAGGCATAAAAGAAGTTATCAATGAAATTCAAATTGGCCCCGCTACGGGAATTAAAGAAGTAGCCAATGATTCATATTTAGAAAATCAGATTGAAGTAAAATTAATCGCTACTAAAAATATTCGCTCGAATAACTACACTATAGAAGTATGTAATGCGGTTGCCTATATCATTGGAACTGCGCAAGACGGGGCAGAAATTAATCGGGTAATTAATGTGGCACGTTATATAAAAGGGGTGAAACGCGTGGTTAGTCATGTCCGCACTAAAAATGACCCCTTAAGAGTGGGCAGACCTGATTTGAACAAACCAGCCTAATATAAAATATAAATGGTAAAATTATGCAACTACAAGTAGCCCTACAGATAGACCCGTTAGAAAAACTAAATCCATCTTCTGATACTAGCTTATTATTAGCATGGGCGGCGCAGCAACGAGGGCATAAAATTTTTTGTTATCAAGCTGAAAGCCTGCATTGGCAAGCGGGGCAAGTATGGGCGGATTTATCCTTGCTAGAATTGTTTGATTTGAGCGATGCCAGCAAAATACCTGATAATTTTTTCCTGCAACATCCAGCCAAGCGCGTTAATTTAGCGCAAATGGATGTGATTTTAATGCGGCAAGATCCGCCGTTTGATATGGATTACCTAACCGCTTGTTGGTTGCTGGAACAATTACCGAGCAAAACTTTGGTGCTCAATAACCCAGCCAGCGTGCGTAGCCTGCCCGAAAAAATATTTCCGCTGGAACTAGCCGAATTCATGCCCCCTACCCTGATTAGCAGCAATATTTCTGCTATTAAAAATTTTCTGGAAGAACAAAAAGATATAGTTATAAAACCACTTTACGGCTTTGGTGGGCATGGGGTTTTTCATCTTAAAGAACAAGATGATAATGTGGATTCATTATTAGAACTATACGCAACGCGCATCAAGGAACCTTTAGTTGCACAAAAATTTCTACCCAATGTAAAAACTGATGAAAAAAGAATTGTGCTGATTGATGGAGAAGTGGTAGGTGCAATTGGCAGAATCCCCCAAAAAGACCAAATTCGTAGTAATATGCGCGTTGGTGGAGTTGCCACCGCCACCGATTTAACCAAGCGGCAACAATATATTTGCAACCATTTGAAACCACTAGCAAAAGAACGCGGATTAATTTTGATTGGGCTAGATGTAGTGGGTGATTGGCTGATTGAAATAAACATCACCTCCCCCACAGGATTACGCGCCTTAAAGAAATTATATAACAGCACTCCCGAAGAAATTTTCTGGGACGCGGTAGAAAGTAAATTATGAGCTTGTGGACTGCAAAAGAAATTGCCAGCGCCACTGGCGGCATTGCTTCTGGCGAATTTGCTATAAATCGCGTAATAATTGACAGCCGCGAAGCTAAAGAGGGGGATTTATTTATTGCCCTTTGCGGAGAAAATCACGATGCCCATAAATTTATCCCCGAAGTTTTGAGCAAGGGAGCTTGCGTATTATCCGCACAAGATTACCCTGACTCTCGGGTGATAAAAGTTGCCGACACCACGCAGGCACTCAATGATTTAGGCATATATGCGCGAAAGCGTAGCCACGCAAAAATAATTGGCATCACGGGCAGTATTGGCAAAACCACCACTAAAGAAATGCTTGCTCATGCCCTAGCGGCGCAGCCCAAAAAAGCACTCGCGGCGCAGCCAAATAAAATACTCGCGGCGCAGCCAAATAAAATCGTCTATGCCACCAAAGGCAATTTAAATAATCATTATGGTGTGCCGCTGACTTTGGCAAATTTACCGCAAAATGCTGATTATGCCGTGATTGAAATGGGCATGAACCATGCGGGAGAAATAACACATTTATCAAAAATGACCAAACCACACGCGGCTTTAATTACCGCGATTGAGGCAGTACATACCGAATTTTTCAAAGATTTAAACGAAGTAGCGCAAGCAAAAAATGAAATTTGCGCAGGTATGGCGGAAGATGGAATATTATTATTCCCCGAAGACAGCCCCTATAAACATAATTTTATTTATCCTAACAAACAAAGCTTCGGAGAGTCCGAAGCGGCGAATTACCGCCTATTGAGCGCAACAGTCACCGCGCAGGGAACAAAAACTTCGGCCCTGATTGGCGAAAGCGCACAAGATTATATAATCGGCGCCGCAGGTAAACATTATGCGCTGATTTCCGTCGCCATACTAGGATTAGTAAAAATTATTGGCGCAGATGTAGCCATTGCCGCACAAGCATTAGAAAATTTTTATGAACCACAAGGTCGGGGGCGCATACAAAAACTAACGAAAATATATTTAATTGACGATAGTTACAACGCTAGCCCCGCCTCTATGCAGGCGGCTTTGTTGCGCTTGAGCGATATTCATCAAGCTGCGGGCGGTACGGGTCGCAAAATTGCTGTTTTAGGAGATATGTTGGAATTAGGCGAAGATTCAATAAAATATCATCAGGAATTAGCCCCCATCATCCAACAAGCAGGAATTGATAAATTATTCGCCAGCGGCGATTTAATGCAAAATTTATGGCAAGCAATTCCCTCCACCCAGCAAGGCGCATGGAAAAAAACTGCCCTAGAATTACTGCCCGAACTAGAAACCAGTCTCCAAGCAGGCGATTGGGTTTTAGTAAAAGGCTCGCATGGTAGTTTGATGTATAAATTGGCAGACAAATTTACTGAACAACTACATACCAAACAACAATAACATTGAATAACATCAATTTAATTGTATAAACTATCCATCGTCATACAGCACGAAGAGCGGTATCCATGTATATCCGCTAGCTGCACAGCCAATTGTTTGGCATGGATACCGCCCTGCGGCGGTATGACGATGGATATATTTGACCAAAAAGTTATTTTTATTCAATATGATGATTTGTTATTAATGATACTATCATGTAGGATAGAATAATGCCAAATTTGTTAGATATTTCGTTACTAGAAAAATTTCCCCCACCTTACGCCGTAGCCGTATCAGGCGGAGCAGATAGCATGGCATTGTGCCTAATGCTACGCGAAATCACCCCTGAACTCACGGCACTAATTGTCGATCATGGACTCCGCCCAGAATCAACCGCAGAAGCACAGCAAGTGGCGCAATGGTTACAAGCACTAAATATAAAAACCGAAATACTGCCCATAAAAAACCCTAAAGCAATTGGCAGCACCGCCATCCAAGAAAAAGCTCGCGATTTACGTTATGAATTGCTAACCAATTGGTGTAACAATAATAAAATAGCTAATCTCCTGCTGGCACATCACGCGGATGACCAATTAGAAACTTTACTTATGCGCTTAGCCCGCGGCAGCGGCATTGCAGGTTTAGCCGCCATGCAGGAACACTCAATCCGCAACAATATCAATCTGTTACGTCCCTTACTAGGAACTTCTAAAGTTGAATTAGTAGCTTATTTGAATGCGCGTGGACAAAAATGGGTGGAAGATCCTTCCAATCAAAACCCCGCCTATACCAGAGTACGCTTTCGTAAAATAGCCAATGAAATCAGCAAGGAAGGACTTACCCCCCAACGCTTAGAAAAAGTTACTCAACAACTGGGTAGTGCAGAAGATTTTATTGAGCAGGAATTAGCCAAATGGCTGAATATAAATGTTGAATTTGAAGGAAACCAAGCAAAAACCAGCCTGAGCATCTGGCAAAATACGCATCCTGAACTCTGCTGGCGAGCTATCCGCGCAATCACCAGCCGCATCGCCCAACAAACCCCACGCGCAGAAAAAATCACCAGCCTGACAAGTGCTTTGCAAGGGAAAGAATTACAAAAACCGCGCACGCTGGGTGGCTGTATATGGACACCAAAAAAAGACGATAAATTACTGATAAGCAAAGAATTAGAACTGATAAAAATTTAATACAAATAATATTTACAGGTTATTATTAAGATATAATGGCTAATCACACACTACACGACAGTACCGTTAATATTTTGTATTGATTAGGGATTATTTATTTCCCAAAATCACTCTCTCCATCGTCATTCCCGTGCTACTACACTGCTGTCCAAGGAAAATAAGCTGCTGTTATATTTACACCAACAATACCAATAGTTTATGATGTATTTGTGTAAACAGGCACCCTACACGACAGTACTATTAACAACATGATTTTACATTATATAACAGCAAATTATATGGTAGATCCATCCATTGTCATACAGCACGAAGAGCGGTATCCATGCCTATCAATTAGCTTATGAGCCAATGGTTTGACATGAATACCGCCCTGCATAGGTATGACAACGGATTGGCTTTTGCAAAAAATCATTTTTATTCAATGTGATGGTGGTTGTTAATAGTGCTGTCGTGTAGGGTGGTAAACAGGACTTAAAAATGAAACGCGGACTGCCCCCTCTCCCTCTGGGAGAGGGGGTTCTCCCGAATTTGTGGGGATTAAAAGTTTTCTTGGACAGTAGTGCGTGCGACTAAGAATCTCTTTTTTACACTTAAGAGTGCCTCGTTTGGGTTGAAAGAAATTCCCGCCCTGTGCGGTGATCTAGGGACACAGAAAAGACCGAATTTGCAGCCTAATATCCCCGCGCAAGGCGGGGACTGACGACGTATAGTTGTTTTAATACAGATACATATAATAAATAACTTCGTCCCAAAGGGCTGGGAATTCACCCCTAAAGTGGATTAAAACTTTAACTATCCAAATTGATGCGCGGCGGCAGGAGCCGTTGCTTTTGCATGGGCAATATCACCAGCATGCGTATCCGCTGCAGGAGCATGTTGTGCCGCGTGACCAAGCGCGGTATCATGTGCAGGAGCAGAAGCATGCGCCAATGCCGAGGTGTGATCCCCAATCGCTGCTGGGTGAGAAGCCACAGGACTATGCGCCGCTGGATGAGCGTGCGCCGCGGCATCATGCAACATACTCTCTAAAGAATTAGCATGCGATGGCTCACCTTTGCCCACTTTATCCGCCCAAGTTTTATGGGCAGCAACTTGCTGTTCTAAACCAGATTTTTCTTGTTGTAACACATGTAATTGCTCACCAGCGGACTGTAATTGCTTGTTAGCCTCACCAACCACCATAAAATTATTAGCCACCGCCTCGTTGCGCTGCGCTTCTAACATATCGTGCTGACCTTTAGCGGAAAGCGCTTTTATTACGCCATATCCACCAACAAGAACACCTAAGGCAATTTTTCCGACAAGAGTCCATTTATTGCCCTTACCAGCAGCTTCTTTTGCTAATTTTTCCGCTTCTTTTGTTGCTTCTAACACCGCTTCTTTTGCTGCCTTATTTGCTGCATCCAACTTTGCTACATATTGCGACTCATGCTCTTGATATACTAAACTTTCTATTTCAGCTCTGTGTTCTGACGACAAATCTTTTAAAACATCTTTTCCGTCTTTAGAATATAATTCAGAATATTCACCAATAGCCTTTTGTTCGAATCTTTTTTGAAATTCTTCTCCTGACAATTTTTCTCTCATAATAGCTACAGGTTTTGCTTTTTTAGCTACCTCAGCCTCTTCTTTCTCAACTTCTTTCTTAAACCACCCTAATTCATCTATACTTTTATGAGCTAAATCAGCCCCTAAATAAGTAGCTCCACCATAAGCAATTCCGCCAACAATCGCCCCACTACCAACATAATCCTCTTTCGGGATATTCGGCATTTGTGCAGTATTTTGTGGTGCAGTTGGTTGCACTGGCGCAGTTTGAGGTGCTGATGCTGTTGACATAGAGATACTCCAATATTTATTTTAATTAATTTAATAACTGGAGTGTAACACGAAAAATTCTCTTTGTTTGTGAAGATTCTATGACAAATTACACCAAATCCTCAATATCCACCCGCAAAGCTCCCGCAAGTTTCTTGATAGTTGTCAAAGATCCGCCTTTTTTTCCAGTATTTTGATCACTTTCAATCATGGCAATCATTTCCCGCGAAACGCCTGATTCATGGGCTAATGCTGCTTGCGTTAAGCCACGATATTCCCGATATACACGCAAATTATTTTCTCCAGCAATTAAGCTATCAACTAAGGACTTGGGAAAAAATTCCTGCGTAGATTTCTTGGCACTATCAAAGGCAAGAATATCCAACATATCTTCATAACTATCAAGCATTTGCCCCATCCACACCCCAGCTAAACATTAAACCTAAAATGCAAAACATCACCATCATGCACCAGATATTCCTTACCTTCTAAGCGGAATTTCCCTGCTTCTTTGGCGCCTGACTCGCCTTTACACGCCACATAATCTTCATAAGAAATAGTTTCCGCGCGAATAAAGCCTTTTTCAAAATCAGTATGAATTACCCCTGCCGCTTGCGGAGCGGTCGATCCTTTGGGCAAAGTCCAAGCATGAGCTTCTTTGGGGCCGATGGTGAAGAAAGTGATTAAATCCAACATATTATAACCCGTGGAGATAATCCGCGCCAAGCCCGTTTCCGCCAGCCCTAAAGCCTCCAAAAATTCCGCACGCTCTTCTGCGCTTTCTAACAACGAAACTTCTGCTTCAATTTTGGCGGAAACCACTACACAGGCAACTTTTTGTTGGGCGCAATGGGCTTCTACAAGCGCAGAAAATTCATTGCCCGTAGCGGCGGAATCTTCATCCACATTACAAACCACCATCACAGGTTTACTAGTAAGCAATTGTAAATTCTTAAATATTTTTTGCTGCGCGGCATCATTAAGCTTTAAATTCCTCACCGGCGTACCTTCAGCAGCTAATTTATAAGCCGCTTCCATCACTTCTAATAATTCTTTCGCGTCTTTATCGCCACCTTTGGCTTTTTTCTGGGCATTATTGATACGTTTCTCCAAGCTTTCTAAATCTGCCAGCACTAGCTCCGTCTCAATAATTTCCCAATCGCTCAAAGGGTTAATCCGTCCTTCTACATGGGTGATATTTTCATCTTCAAAGCAGCGCAACATATAAACAATCGCATCCACTTCGCGAATATGTGCCAAAAATTGGTTACCCAACCCCTCACCTTTGCTAGCGCCACGCACCAAACCAGCAATATCAACGAATTCCAATTGGGTAGGCAATAATTTTTGTGACCCAGCAATATTTGCCAAAATTTCCACCCGCGGATCAGGCACAGCAACTTTGCCCACATTTGGCTCAATAGTACAAAAAGGATAATTCGCCGCTTCCGCTTGGATGGTGGAAAGCAATGCATTAAACATGGTCGATTTACCCACATTCGGCAATCCGACAATACCACAAGAAAATCCCATTATTTTTCGCCCTATTAATATATTTAAAGATGGTGAGGTAGCTTATGTAAGGGTGAATTGTCAAGTTTTTAGACCGTTTCTTGCTTGCCCATCTAATGTTTTTATTGATATTCGCCTTAACAATAATTTTATAGATATTTGAAACCAAAAAGCAATATTTGACACGCAAGTATAAGTATAGTTATATGCTTGCTATTACTACTAAAGACAATTCATTAATACTGCAAATTATTATAGGAAATATTGGTGTTTATGGAAAAAATCGGACGTTTTTTTAATAGTCTAGCCACCAGACTACAGATTGAATCGTTTTTAATTTCTGGGGTGGGGATTTTTTTCGCAAGCAAAAGTTACTTAGATAATGTATCAATTCAAGGAGAAGCGGCTAGTCAGCATTTATTTAATGATTTAATTTGCCAATTAATTGTCGTTATACCTATCAATATATTAGCTTGGTACGCAATCCGTAAACAAGTAATCAAACCGCTCATCACCCTAACCGAGCTAATGCGTGACTATAGCGAAGGTCGCTACCGTTTGGAAGTTCCCTATACTGATTTAAAAAACCAAATGGGTAGTTTGGCACGCAAAGTAAAAATATTTAAAGACGAAGTAATGCATGTTCAAGAATTAGAAAAAGAACAAAAAGAATTAAAAGAATATAATGACTTAGCGCGCAAAAATTTACTTAATAATTTAAGTCGTGAATTTGATCATAAAGTTAGTAAAATTGTTGGGTTAGTAAATGAATCCGCTGGGGCTATGGAAGTAACTTCCAATGCTATGGTTAGCTTTGCCGACTCAAAAATTAATCTTCTCAATGAGTTACAGGAAGAATCCAGCAAAGCCTCCGCCAACGTAAATGCTGTTTCTGAAACTGCACGTGGGCTAGCTAATTCTATTGAACAAATCAGTAGTCAAGTGAGTCGCTCCTCCACCATGACCAAGGAGGCAGTAAAGCGTGCCGAACATGCTAATGCAGTAATATTAAGTCTCTCCGAAGGCACTACTCGGGTAAGTGCCGTGGTGGATATGATTAGCGAAATAACCGAGCAAATCAATCTATTAGCCCTCAATGCTACTATCGAAGCTGTGCGTGCTGGCGAAATGGGTAAAGGTTTCGTGGTGGTCGCTGGCGAAGTTAAAAACCTTGCCACCGAAACCGCACGTGCGACGGAAGATATTTATAGCGTAATCTCCAGCTTGGTGAGCGAAACCAATTCTGCGGTTGCCTCTATCAAAGAAATCACCCAAACTATTAATGAAATAAATATAATATCTGTCGAATTATCAAAATCTATTGCCGAACAAGACCTGTCCACTCGCAAAATCGCCCATAATATTGAGGAATCCGCAATCCATACTAACAAAGCCGCCGCCAATGTAGAATCTGTTTCTGAAGCAGCCCAAAAAACTGGCGAATCGGCTAAATTAATGCTGCAAGCTTGCGCAATTCTCAATAAACATTCACATACTCTGGATGAAGAAGTTAGTGGATTTGTGAATGTGTTAAAAAGCGCCTAATCTGCAGGGCGATTTTACCAATCGTTAATTTGACATTTTTTCACTAAAATATCTCTTGTCATACCGCTGAAGAGCGGTATCCATGCCTATCAACTAGCGTATAAGCCAATGGTTTGGCATGGATGCCGCTCTTCAGCGGCATGACGACGGAGAGTTTTATTACAAAAAGACAAAATTAACGATTGGTGAAATCGCCCTGCCTAATCTGTAGGGCAAAATCATAAATAGTTAATTTTGTTGTTTTTACTAAATTTATCTCCTTTGTCATGCAGCACGTAAAGCGGCATCCATGCCAAACCATTAGCTTTTCAGCTTGTTGATAGGCATGGATACCGTCCTGCGACGGTATGACGATGGATAATTTAGCAAAAACAACAAAATTAACTATTTATGATTTTTCCCTAGCCTAATCTGCGCTGAAAATACTCCCGACGTTGTAATTTAACCCAGGCAGTGCATAAATCCTGCTTAGTCTTTTGGTTGATTGCAGGTGCTAGGATTAATTTCAACAAAATTGCTTCAAGTTCCTCTTTCATAAGTTTAAAACCGCCCACCATGTGCCACATATTCTGCCTCGTGCAGTACTTCCTCGGCACTACGATTAATGGCTATTTTTAAATCAGTTATTGCATCGTCAAGCGTGTCTTGTAAGTCGGCGAGTGCACAATCAATTTCGTGGCTACCATCATCTAACAACTCAGAAATATCTGCCACAAACATCTTTTGTAATTTACGTGCCTCTGCCATTAAATTATCCAATACGTTATAACGAGTTTTTGCATTATCTAAATAATCACGCCCAAATTCCATAAAAACCCCTCTTTTGTGAAACAAATATTTTCTCAATTATTTTATTAAGTAGGGGGCACTTTATACAATATGGATAAATAATGCAATAAGAATTTTATACAAAATGGAATAATTATTGTCATAAAATTGTAACAAACAGGAGGTAATCTAAAAAGGTTAATCGTTTTTTGTCCTAAGATATAAAAATCTAAGCAAAAAACATTAGCGCATGGATTTAGTTGCATGGAGCTTTTTTATTTTATTTACAGAAGGCAGATGCCTTCTATTGGAGAAAGAAAATGTTTAAAAATAGAATCATACAAATCATCATAATGGGATCACTCTTCACAATTGCGAAGGTGCATTATATGCCCAACTTAAGTTGGGAGGTGCCTATTGCGATTATTGTGGTTCTGGTTTTGTTAATATTCATGCTCACAAGAGCACCAATAGTTGCTGGATTTGAACAGCTGAATATGGACAAATTCGGGTTTTACCAACTAGAATTTGTAGAAACATACCACAATGAAAAAAAACATTGTTTCAGACCAGAGAAAACAAAGCGTGACCAAAAAGCACTTGCTTTATTAGAGGTAAGGATGTTATGGAACGCATTGTTCCATCCGCATCAAACAGGAGTATCTGTTTTTACTCCTGTTCCCAAAAAATTTACCGACCCGAAAGAGGCGTTTGAATTTTTGATAAGGGAGTGCGAAATAAGTTCAGTGATCAAGTTGGAAGACTTGAACACCGATGAAAAAAAAGCCTTACTAGAATTAGCCACTCTTGAGTGGCATGATTTGTACGGTCGCTCCTAGAAGCTACAGACTCCGTTTCATCGACAAGATGAACGGAGTCTTTTATTTTAAAAACAGCAAATCATTAAAATTATCTTAACTTGTAATAATTCTGTAACATTAAGAGCGTATAAAATAGTCCATACAACAACAGCAATTCTAAAACTAATTTTTATCCGCTAAAATATCAGCGTCATACCAGCGCAGGCTGATATCCATGCCTCTCTTCAATGACGAATTCTTAAATTTATGTAGAATTTTCTTCAACGGATGAGCATGGATGCCACTCTCCAGCGGCATGACGACGGATATTTTGGCGGATAAAAATTAGTTTTAGAATTGCTGATACAACAAATGGATAAAAAAATGAATTTTTTACAAAAATTACAAGAATTAGACGCTTATTTAGTTGAGCAAGGTTCAAAAATAACCGATGCTAGTTTAGCAGAGCTACTAGCAAAACATCACCGACCAGAAATAAAAATAGAATCAGATACTGCTGTTACAACTGAACAATCTTTATTAAAATCAGATGCTGCACATCCCCAAATATCCCTACCTACTACCACGCGTACAACCCCTGCTACGCAAGCGCATGAAATAACCCTTCCCCACGAGAACATCGCAATCCAAGCTGGCGAGACTATGTCAGACATCGCAAAACATACCCAAGTAGAACAAAAATTAGAAAAAGCAGGCTTAGACCAAGACACTGCCGTTCGCATAACCGAACAGATTATGCTTTTGGAAACTCCTAAAGCTAAAGGAAACCATATATCCGTACCCAAATTTTCTGACCACGCGATAGAGTTAATGGCTTTTGAGGCAAAAAATATGCAATCTTCAGGTTATAAAAAAGCGGAAGAAATCAACCAGAATGAATCTGGTTTGACTCCCCTGTCAACTCCCCAAAAAGACCGCATAGTAGCTGGAACTGGTCTAGCTGCTATGGGTAAAGTTAGAAGTTAGCAGCTAGAAAAATTTAAAAACCGTGATTCAGTAACCACCCCATCCAAAGCCACATCATGCGGTGCGGTTGGCACTATCTCTACTTGCTGAAAATCATAAGCTAAACCAATGCGCAAAAGCTTGCTTTGCACATAATTAGGCAATTTGGCTAAAGTTTTGTCATAAAAACCTGCACCATAACCTAGACGATTTCCCTGCGCATCAAAGGCTAATAACGGAAGCAGAATTACTGGTTTTTCATAAGACCAAAAATCCGCATCGCCTATCAATCTGGGCTGCAAAATACCATATTTCCCAGCCAATAACTCATCTCCTGCCTGCCAAGGCAAAAACTCCAACTGTCCATTTTCCAACATACGCGGCAAAAAACCTTGCGCTGGCAAAGCGTCCATTAAGGGCAAAGGATTAATTTCATTCCGAGTGGGATAATAACCTGCCAACGCATCGGGAGTAATAAATTTAGGGAAATTATCAATCAGCCGTAAAGCGGCGTAATCCATATAATCAGCCGACAATTCCTGCCGCCGCGCCAACATATCCGCCCGAATAGCTCCCTTATCAAGCCCTCTCCCACTGGGAGAGGGTGGGGTGAGGGAAATATCTTCACAATGAAAAGAAAAATCGTCCAAAAAACTTTACCCCATTTACACCACCAATAACAACTCCGCATGTGAAGAAAATTTACGGGCATAAGCCACCTCCCCCACATAATCATCGCCATATAAAATTGGCATAATCTCGCAAGCATGAGCGCATTGCAAATCCACCACACTATCGCCCACCAGCCAGATTTTTTCTTTTATGCGCTCGCCTTTATAATCCGCCAACGCCATTTCTGCTGGATCCGCATGCGGTTTATCTCGCGCAGCATCTAGTGAGCCTACCACAGCAGAAAAATATTTCCCCCAGCCCAAATATTCCACTTCACGCCGTAATGTATTGCCTAATTTATTACTAACCACCGCGACAAACACACCATTTGCTAATAATTTTTGCAATACAGCCTCGGCGCCTGCCAATGGTTGCAACATCGCATTAGAAAATTCGCGGTAATTTGCTTGATAAATCTCGCCTGCGCGTTGCCAATCATCCCCAAAAAGTTCGGGGAAAGAATCACGCATGGAGCGCGAAACACGCTGTTGCACCTGCTCTAAGCTCCAAGGCTGTTTTTCATATTCTACAAAAGTATCATGCAAGGCGCGGTGGATAACTGGCCAAGTATTCACCAAGGTATTATCCCAATCAAACAATACTGCCTGTGGATTGATTTTTGTGCTGGTTACCATATCTGCCCCATCTACCATATTTTATTTGTCTGTTTACTAATATGTTCTCTAAATATTTTTAATAATTTACCAGACATTTCCCCCGCTTTTCCATCGGCAATTTGCTTGCCATCAATGCTGGAAACAGGCAAAACATGGGTACTCGCGCTAGAGAGGAAAACCTCACGCGCTGCTAAAGCCTCTTCCACTGTAAAGGCGCGTTCTTCCACCTTCATTCCTAATTCGCGCGCAATGCGCAAAATATTCACCCGGCGAATCCCGTTCAAAATATGATTATCCGCAGGATGGGTGCGCAAAACTCCGTTGGCATCGACAATATAAGCATTGGAACTAGAACCTTCCGTGACGAATCCTTGCGCATTGACCAGAAAAGTTTCCTTCGCGGATTTTTCTACCCCATATTGCTTGGCTAACAAATTTGGCAATAAAGCGATTGATTTAACATCACAATGTCCCCAGCGAATATCCGGTGCACAGACCACGGGAACCCCCAAAGATAAATCCTTATCCGAAGGTAATTTCGCCCGCATAATCGCCATGCTTAAACTCGGAGTAACCCCAGCAGGAAAAGGATGATCGCGATATTCTACCCCAGCATCCCCATTACGCCGCGCTATACCACGCGTAACTTGTAAATATAAATTTCCCTCTTCCAGCGTATTACGCCGCAATAATTCACGCATTACCAAGCGCAAGGCACGTTCTTCCATAGGCATATCCATCGCCAATACGCTAAGCGAACGCTGTAAACGCTGTAAATGCAAATCCTCATCCACAAAACGGCGATTAAAAAACGCCACCACTTCATAAACCCCATCCGCCAGCTGATACCCTCTATCCCAAATAGAAACTACCGCCTGCGATTGCGGCACATAACGCCCATTAACATAATTTATACGTGACAATTCTTAATCTCCTATTCAACACTGCTATATTGTTCTGGCAATGCAACTCTATTTAAATAAAAATAAAACCGTTGAGAAAAATGCTCTTTATAAGGTGAATCTAACTTCGCAATACGTTGGCAAAAATTATTTTCGACCTGATGGTACAAAAAATCTGGCTGCATACCATATATTAAGTCGAAAATCGGCTAAAAGCTCGGGAGCATTTTCTGTAGATTTTTCTAAAAATCCATATCTAGGTGCTAGATTGGAGGTAAGTTTTGCAGGTAAGTCCCTTGGCTTACAATTATTCATAGCCCTCAGAAATTCTTCTTCTGAATCTAACAATTCGCACAACAATATATGACGCAGCACACTAGATTTATTCTTTTTATATTGTTCAAAATCCCGTTCAAGATCACAATCTTGTGACATTACCATACAAAATGGCAAAACTTTTGTTTCGACATCAACCTTGCTATCTTCACCAACAAACTTAAATCTCGGCACAGAAACCTGATACAAAATTTCACACTGAGCAAAAGCACCAGAATTTTTAGTAATAATATATTTAGATCTATTCTCTAAAAATTGTTCCCCATCATTACACATAAAATAATCTTACTTAGAATCATAAACAAAGTTCATTTTATTTACAAATTCAATATTTTTATGCGGCAATGGCACAAATTTTATTGCATAATCAAGAGATTTTTTATCATAATATTTTAGTATTTTTTCCATTTCATCTAATGCATCTTCTACAGCTTCGGAAGCATTATCAAGCGCACAAATTCTACAAGCAGCATAAAACAAATCAAGCCCTCTACCACCCACAGAAAAAGAAATAGATGATGTAATTTCTCCCCTGATTGTTTTAGATTTTATCTTTCCTTGAGTTGGTTCGTCCCAAGGCGCTGTGTAATTCATCGGATATACTATATCTGAAGATATTTTGGATGTTTTGTTTGAATGATTGTACGGCGTTTCTGAGAATGTTACGGTCATTTATTTTTTCCTCCGTATATGAATCTATGTCTATTATATATGCCAATTCATCTTCAAATTCAGTACCGTGTAACTCGCCAGACATCTTCTGCAAAACGTGAAACACATTAATCTTTTCATTATCTTCTTGAAGAATTATTTTTTTCTCAAATCCATAAACTTTACTTTCACCAATATTACCATCATGTAATTCTGGAGCAATATATTCTGGTATTAATTTTTTCCATTCCAAAGATTTAATTTGAGGAAACACACTTCTAGCAATTAAATTCCTATAACGCAGACCAATCCTAGAATATGCAGATGGACTATATTCAGAGTCAAAAGCATCCAATATTGCATCAAGACGACAACTAAAATCTTCAAAACTAGTATATCCTCCAAAATTAGTCAGAGAAATATTATCTTTAGCCAGCAAAACCTGCCAAACTCCATCTTCACTAACGAACCTATGTTGAACTTCTGAAGCCCCAATAAACATAGGAAACACACCATCAGGAACTACAGGATCTAACCTATAATCAGGATATTCATTTCTTATTTTATCCTGAAATGACACTGGTGGTTCAGATATTTTTAAAATGGTGTGAAATCTAAGCTGGCAAATAACCTCAAATATAGGATTAATTTCATAATGAGGTCTATCGAACTCTTTCAATTTCATAACACTTCTCAAAACATCTAAAATATTTTCACAGCTCTAATTATAACAATATTAACTAAAATCATACAAGTAAATTCATTATAAGTGACAATTCTTATCTCCACCACTTAACCGTTTCCACCAGACCTTCTTCCATAGTATAAGCTGGCGACCAATTCAATTTTTGTTTTACCTTAGAAATATCCACCTCTAGCGAACCGATAATCCGCTGCACCATCAATTCACGCCCGGTTAATTTTCCCAAGCAACGCAAAGCAAATAAGGGAAATTTTATTGCCGCCCAGTTGGGATTTTTATCCAGTAATTTAGCCATTTTACGCACTAAATCAGCAGTAGAAATCGCCTGCTCATCCGCCACTAAAAAAACTTCGTCCGCCGCCGCAGGTGAGCTGATGCACAGACTTACCACCTGTGCTAAATTGCCCACATATAACATACTACGCATATTATGTACACTGCCAAACGGCAAGGGAATCCCCTTGGCAACCATTTTTAACAAGCTGGCAAAATTAGCCCGCACCCCAGCACCATAAACCAAACAAGGACGCAAAATCACTAATTCCATAGTGCTGCGCTGCGCCACGGCGCGTAATTCCTGCTCGGCTTGCCATTTGGAAATTTCATAATCAGTTTTAGGACTCGGCTTATCTGCCTCCGATATTATTTTGGGAGTGGTTAATTCTCCGTACACTCCCACACTACTCATAAAAATAAAGCGCTTTACCCCTGATAAAGCTGCTTGCTCTGCCAATGCCTTACTTGCTTCTACATTTACCTGATGGAATTTTTCTGCATCCCCACGCAGATGGACGCGTGCTGCCAGATGCACTACTACCTCTATGCCTGCTAAAATACTGAAAAAATCGCGAGTTACTTCTAAATCACCCAATTCTTCTCGCCCAGGGGCATATACATCATGCCCCTGCTCTTGCAATTTGGCGCAAACATGCCTACCAATAAAACCTTGCGCTCCAGTTACGAGAATTTTCACCAAAATTTCCATCCCCATTTATTAAAATATATCCAGATGGAATGCAGCATTACCAGAAATAACCGCTTACTATTATAAGAACCACGCTTCCATAAATGAGTTATATGTACATGTGGATAATACATTGCTGTACTTATCTGATTTATCCGTCGCGTTAAATCGGCATCCTCCAGATACATAAAAAACTTTTCATCGAACCCACCCAGTTTTTCAAAAATATCGCGGCGCACCAGCATGAAACAACCAGTCATAAATTGTAGTTGGCAAATATCCTCATAGCCAACATCCAACATCATATAACGCTCCATCTTGCGGCGAATAAACGGCATTTCCTGTATGGATTTGGGCAAAAACCGCCGCGCAAACAAATCAAAAATAGTGGGTAAGCGCTTGTTAAGTGGCTGCAAACTACCATCCGCATTTAATACACGCGGCGAAACTGCACCAACTTCTGGGTGCGTGTCTAAAAACACTGCCAGACTCTCTAAACATCCCGGAGAAATCTCTACATCAGGATTTAAGACCAATAAATATTCTGCCCTCAAGCTCGCCAAATGCCGAAAGCCAATATTATTCGCTCGCCCAAAACCTAAATTACCTCCCGATTGTACAATCTTCGCCTGCTGGGGCAAGGCTTGCTGCAATTTAGAAAAATATTCAATATCGCTGGAATTATCTACTACCACTAAGGCAACAGGTAGTTTTGCCGCAAAAAAAGACTCCACCGCCGCCAAAACCTCGTGCTGGGGCGAAAAATAAGTTACTAAACAAGCTGCAATTTTCATTATTTTTTCCTAAACGCGCCAAGCAGGAACATTCGCTTTATATTGCACAAATGAAAGTAACCCTTTGTCTCGTTCAGAAATCAATGGATTTTTTACTGGCCAATCCACAGCAATTTCTGGGTCATTATAAGCAATTCCCCCTTCACCCGCGGTGGAATATAAGCCACTCACTTTATATAACATATCTGCTGGCTCATCGCCCAATACACAAAATCCATGTGCAAAACCTGCGGGAATCCAAAACAAAACCCCATTATCGCCTGAGAGTTCTACCGCATGATATTTGCCAAAAGTGGGAGAATTTGGGCGAATATCTACCGCCACATCCCACACTGCACCACGCGTAACGCCCACTAATTTTCCTTGCGGCGGAGTATGTTGATAATGCAAACCTCTTAAAATATTCGGCGCAGAACGCGAATGATTATCCTGCACGAAATCCACGTCTAAACCTAAATCACGCATTTTATCGCGATGATAACGCTCAACAAAAAAACCGCGCGCATCACCATGCACGGCTAATTGAATAACTTTAAGCCCCTCAATCGGGCAATCTAACAATTTCATAGAACCGTCCTTTAAAAAAATTCAGACGGTTCTTTTTAAGCAAATCTAAGAAAAAACACAAACGATAGTTTTTTGTCTTTTATATCCCCTTTATTTTTGCTTTGCAAAAATACGTTCAGACGCCACTAAGGTTTGCGCCGCATGGGCGGCGAGCTTGCAGTTGCAAACCTGTAAGGGCATCTCTAATAACCCATTCTGGCAGCAAACTTATCTGCGATGGAGCTTACGAACAATACTTAACGGTGAAGGATACGCTCCCAATATTTTTTTGGGAAGTATTGGCGCCACTCCATGCCTAAGCATTTTGCTCGCCATAATGGGTTATTAGAGATGCCCTATAGAAACCTCTGCAAAAGCAGAGCTTTCTATAGATTTTATATTTCTTACGCTCGCTTCGCGGCGGAAAACCGCCATTCACAAAGACGGTTTTCATAGAAAGCTCTACAAAAGCAAGCTTTTGCAGAGCTTTCTATAACAGGTTGTTTAAAACAACTCTATATCATCATCGTCATCAACAACATTCGCTGGGGCAATGATTCGCCCAGAAACATCAATTCCATGCTTTTGTGCCGTTTCAAATAATTTCTGTTTTATTGCCGAGAGGGTAATAGGTTCAGCTAGTTTATCTAAAGCTGCAACTGTATCATTTGGCAAAGTATTAGTGATTGGGTCTTTTTCATGATCACGCATAGCTTTAATCAGAAGCACCATATTATGCATTATCTGCGAATTACGATCTTGGAATTGCACTCCCATAGTCAAACGGCAAATTTGTGAATAAACTTCTTTCACCGAACGAGAGGATTCTTGCATTATTTCTGAAACATTTTCATTTTGTTTTAATAAAGAATGCATCAACTCGCCCAAATCTGCACGCGCATTAATATTAGCCGACATATCAATTCCTGCTACGGCTCCTAAAGTATCTTGCCCACTTTTTAGCGTATTAGAAATAGCGGTAATTTTATTTTGCATTTCATGTGCCATATTATCAATCTGGCTGGCAACTTGCTTTACTTCATCTGCCACTACTGCGAAACCTTTTCCTGCTTCTCCTGCACGTGCTGCTTCAATGGTAGCATTTAGGGCTAATATGCGCGTTTCGCGGTTAATTTTATTCACCTGATAAATAAAATTCTGAATATCCGCTAACTGCTCCACCACCCCTTCCATAGTAAAAGCAATGGACATAGCATTGGCAGATATTTCAACTATTTTGTTGATGGTATCGCTGATATTATCATCCATCATCAAAATAAATTCTTCAAGCGTAATTGTGCTACCTTTGTGCTCTAAACTACTTAAAGTAGTAACTAATTTATCTAACACCCCCCCCTGTTGATTAGCCAACTCTGCTAACCCTCGAAAATTAGTACTCACTTCACTAGTAGAATTCTCCACATCATCCGCAGCAGAAATCAAAGTGTCGCATAATAAATCGTAGCAAACATCAATCGCTTTATGATTAAGCTTCCCCTCATAATCAGAATGAAAATCGGCATCATCATTGATAGGGCTAACTAGCTCAAGTGTAGTCATATAAAACATCTTTCCTTGATAATATCGGCAACTGCACTAAGTGTAGCCACTTGGGCGACCGCACCAACCTCATAAGCAACTCTGGGCATGCCATAAACTACACAGCTAGACTCATCCTGCCCCACCGTATGCGCTCCTGCGTTGCGCATATTCAATAAACCCTGCGCTCCGTCTTTACCCATACCCGTTAAAATAATTCCCAAAGCCTCTGCCCCAGCAACTAAAGCAACCGAATCAAATAATACATCCACCGAAGGTTTATGATTATTCACAGGCGCATCATCGGTAACCCGACAAAAGAACTTACCACCACTACGCACTACTGACATTTGCTTTCCCCCCGGAGCCAAAATCACCTGTCCCGTTTGCAGGGGCATTTTGTCCACTGCCTCATACATAGTAATTTCACACATAGAAGAAACACGCTTAGCAAAACTGGCCGTAAAACCTGCGGGCATGTGCTGTGCCACCACAATTGGTGGAGTTTCTTTGGGTAAATGCACTAACACTTCAGTCAAAGATTCAACACCACCTGTAGAAGCACCAATAGCAATAAAACTCGGGGCGTCTTTGCGTGCACGAAAGGGGGTAACCGCTTTTACTTTCCCCAAGGGCTGTTTATATGCACGCACTCGTGCTGATGCGGCGGTACGAATTTTATAACAAAGCTCGCGGGAGAAATTATCCACTTCTTCTTGTGAACGCGCCGTTGGTTTGGCAATACATTCTACCGCACCAATTTGTAAAGCGGCAATCGCGGTTTCCGTACCCTTACCAGTAAGGGTAGAAACCATCACTACGGGCATGGGGCGCAAAGTCATAATCCGCTCCAGAAAGGAAATTCCATCCATTTTGGGCATTTCCACATCCAAAGTTAGCACATCGGGATTAAGTGATTTGATTTTTTCTCGCGCATCAAAAGGATCAATCGCAGTTCCCACCACCACAATATCTTCCTCGCACGATAACAATTTAGTTAGCATGTCGCGAATTAGCGCAGAATCATCTACTATCAATACGGAAATCTTTTTGTTCATCAAAATAACTCTATATCGCCTTCAATTGGTTTAATGGATATTTTTTGTTGATATTTTGCTTCTTCTGCCGCCACCATACAATCGCTTTGGCGCTTTAATTTACGCACCATAACTTTTCCCGTAATCGGATAATAATGCACCGACCGTGGGAAATCTCCCTCCAAATCCTCCGTAGTTATGCGATAACCCTCTCTTTTTAAGAAATCTCGCACAAAATTAGCATTTTTTGTGCCAATCCGCGCGGAATTATTAATAACATTACCACCACCAAAAACTTTAAATTCCAAACGTGGCTTTTGTGCGCCAGCATTTAACAATCCATTTATCAGGCTCTCCATGGCGAATACCCCATAACGTGCTGCATCGCTGGCTTTATTGTCCGAATTTTCATCTCCGGGTAGTAGGAAATGATTCATCCCCCCCACTTTAGCAATGGGATCACGCACACAAGCAGAAACGCAAGAACCTAGCACCGTCGCCACCATTTCATCCTCACGCGTAGTGATATAACAATCGCCAGCAAAAACCTTAACTACGTTTGTCTCATAGGTAGGGTTAAAAAAGCGTTTCTTTCCCCCAAAATATTCGTCTAAGGGAATATCATCTGCTCCCATCCGCCGATTAACCAAACTTATTTTAGAATCTACCATACTCAAACTCGCTGATAAATAGTACGCCCAACCAATTCAAATTTATCGCAAATTTGCGTAATATTCTCTGAATGACCAATATATAAAAAGCTCCCCGGTTCAATCAAATTTGCCATACGATTAAATAATTTTGCCTGGGTGGTTTTATCAAAATAAATCACCACATTGCGGCAAAAAATTGCATCAAAAGGTCCCTTCATCTGCCAAGACTCCAACAAATTAAGATGTTTAAAGGCAATTAAGCGCTTTAAATTATCCGACATTTGCATAGTTTCACCATTAGGATTTTTACTCACATCCGCTCGATATTCTGGGGGAATACTGTTATATTCCTCCATCGTATATTCACCTCGAGTTCCCCGATCCAACATGGTAGTATCAATATCCGTAGCCAGAATTTTTGCATCCCAAGCAGAAATATCACTAATGGTATTTTTGATAACCATCGCGGTAGAATAAGGCTCCATGCCTGAAGAACAGCCAGCCGACCAAATGCGCAATCTCCGCTTACGACTTTTTATCAAAGGCTCTATAACATTTTTTTTCAAATGCTCAAAATGGTGCTTTTCTCGAAAAAAATGTGTAAGATTAGTGGTTATAGCATTGACGAGATTAAGCATCTCGTCCTCACCATTCGCATCGCTAACCAACTCACAATATTGTAAAAAATTGGCCAGATTAAGCGCACGCAAACGCCGAGAAAGCCGAGAATAAACCATATCGCGTTTATTATCAGAAATCACTATTCCTGTGCGCGCATTAACCAATTGTGCTAAAAACTGAAAATCTCGCTCACTAAAAGCAAATTCCCTTTCCTCACGTGCGGCAGATTTTTCCATATATCTCTACTTTATTTTGATTAGTTTATTGCACCCGACACAACGGCATTATTAACAAGAGTCACAACATGAAATAATAACTATTTTTACTTGAGCTATCCATTGTCATACCGCCGCAGGGCGGTATCTATGCCAAACAGTTGGCTGTACAGCTGCGGATGAGCATGGATACCGCCCTGCGGCGGTATGACAATGGATAATTTATGCAAACAATTACTTGTTACAATGTATTAAAACTCTTCCCAACCATCACCATAACCAGCACCTGAAGCGGCTTTGGCAGGCTTAACCGCCGACACAATCTTCTTTAAAGCGGCTTTTGGTGCGGCTGTTTTAACCGCAGGTTTTGGTAAAGCTTTAACATTATGCGAACGCCCAGCATCATAAGAAAGCAAGTTGCCGCTTGCACTCTCATCCACAGTAAAGAAGCTCATTAATTGCTCCAAGGCGCGCGCCTGTTCTACCATTGACTGTGCGGCGGCGGTATTTTCTTCTACCAATGCAGCATTTTGTTGGGTAACTTCGTCCATTTGCGTAATGGCGGTGTTTACTTCTCCAATACCAATCGCTTGTTCTTGACTTGCCGAAGCAATTTCGGAAACAATCCGTGCTACTTGTTGTACGGAACTTACGATGTCTTTTAAAGTGCCACCAGCACGATTAACCAACTCGGCACCAGTTTGCACCTGACTAGCGCTTTCACTAATCAAAGCTTTAATCTCTTTTGAAGCAGAAGCTGAACGACCAGCTAATGAGCGAACTTCACTTGCTACTACCGCAAAGCCTTTACCAGCATCCCCAGCACGTGCTGCTTCTACTGCCGCATTTAGTGCTAGCAAGTTAGTTTGGAAAGCAATTTCATCAATTACTCCAATAATATCCGAGATTTTTTTGGATGAACGTTCAATATTGCCCATTGCGGAAACCGCTTCTTCCACCACTTTACCACCATCAACCGCCACAAAATTTGCTTTGGTGGAAAGATCGTTAGCATTAGTGGCATTGGTAGAGTTTTGCTTAACCGTACCAGTAATTTCTTCCATAGAAGCTGCGGTTTCTTCCAAAGAAGAAGCTTGCTGTTCCGTACGTTGCGACAAATCGGTACTACCCGAAGAAATTTCACTCGCCGCCGAATTAACCGCCTGCGCAGTGTCCACAATCTGTCTAACCATCTCACACAAACGATCAATTGTCGCATTCAAAGAAGCTTTAATCTCCTTGAAAGCACCATGATATTCGCCCTCAATTTTGTTAGTTAAATCCCCTTCTGACAATCTATTAAGCACCGCTACGGTTTCAATTACTCCGCGCTCATCTTCCAAAGCCGCCATTTTTGCTTTGGTTATGTCGGAAGCAACTTTTACTACTTTGATAACTTTGCCGTTTAAATCTAAAATCGGATTATAAGAACCATTAATCCAGACTTCATCACCATTTTTGGCAAAACGTTTAAAGTCCGCCTGTTGGAATTCGCCTCGACCTAATGCTTCCCAGAATTGTCGATATTCCATACTGGAACCATATTCTTTATCCACAAATAGCCGATGATGCTTACCTTTCAATTCCTCACTAGTATAGCCCATCACTCTTAAGAAATTATCGTTAGCCCGGTAAAAAGTTCCATCCGTCTGAAACTCAATAATTGCTTGAGTATTGTCTAATGCCGACAAAATACCCAGCGCCATACCATCAACCCACTCCACCAAGAATCCTATATTCTCACCATTTTTAGCAAAAATTGGGCTAGTAATAAGCTCAAAATCCACCCCACCGATAGCAATAGAAGCTTTTAATTGAGTAGATAATTTAGAAAGCATTTTACTCTGATTAGATTGATTTTTATAGAAAATATCAATATTTTTTCCAACTAACCCATCCACTTTAAAATCAGGCAATTCTTTTTGAATATCTTTTTCAACTGCACCTAAAAATTTTAAAACCGCAGGATTAACATAAATAATATTTAAGTCAGAATCTGTAATCATCATATTAGCACCAGCATTATCCAATGCTAATTTCATGCGTGTATTTTCGACCACATTATTACGCACCAATTCCATAGTACGCGCCATATCACCAATTTCATCCTGATTCTCAGTGTACATCATCTCGACATCATCACCTTCGGAAATCCTCCGCATCATGCCATTCATATTACCCACCGGCCCAGTAATTCCCCGCGCAAGTAAAACTCCTAACACACTAATCAGCGCAACAATCCCACCAGTAATCAGCAAAGAATCACGCTGTGCTTTGCCAACCACAGCAAAAACTTCATCATGAGCTTTTTCATAGATTAGCGCATATTTTGCACCTTTAAACTCGAAATTTTTATAAGCAGTAACGACCTTCTCACCATTTTTATCCAAAGCATTAAAATCAACCCCGGATTTTCCTGCCAGAGCTTCATTAACATCAGCAGAATCAACTTTTAATTTTAAAATGGTGGATTCTTTGGCAAAGCGCACATCGTTGCGCAACAATTTATCCTGTCCGACCAACAAAATTTTTCCAGTAGTCCCCAAAGCTTTTTCATCATTAAAGAAACTATTGATTTTTGCTATCGGCATTTGATAAATCAGCGCACCAATACGATTTCCCGCCGCATCCTCAATTGGGCTACCAATAAAACCAGCTGGAGCATTATTACTCGGAGCATAAGGAGCAAAATCGACATAGGAAACATCCTTAGCATTTTTTTGCATCATCACATCTTCATAAACCTTTGCCAGACCGGAATCTTTCCACTGACCAGTTTTCAAATTAGTGGCAAAATCCGGTTCTTTAGATACGGTATAAACCACATTTCCTACCTTATCGACGATAAAAATATCAGATAACCCCTGCTATTGCAAAATGTCACTCAGGTAAGGATGATATTTTGCATGTACACGGCTATATTGAGATTTATCCGTGGCATTATCTAATAAAGATTTTTTACCTGAAGGATTGGGGTTTTGATTAATATAAATATTTTGTAGATATTTCGTTTGATTTTCATCCAATTCATTCCAAGATTGCGTGAATTCAGCAAGCGAAGAAATAACAAATGGATTCCCTGCCAATGCAAGCACATCATCTACCAGACTATCTAAAAATTCTGCAAAAACATCAGACTTAGCCTGCATAGTCAGACTCATTTCCGTCTGTGCAGCTTTTTCATAACTAGCACGCAACTGCCCTTGCGAATAAATCGCCACCGCACCACCACAAATCAACGAAAACCCAGCAATTGCCAACGGCAATTTTACGCTTAAGCGCATCTGCGTAAGTTGCGACAAAAGCGAGTTTTTTAATTGTTTAGTAGACTGAGTTTTCATAGTCGCGTTTCTATTATTAGTCATGGGGAATTACTCCTTTTAAATTCTGTAAAATGTAAGATTAAAAATGTTTTTAAGCGGCGCTTAAATCAATTGCTTCCAATGATTTATTCAGTAGTTTTTCTATATCCAAAACCACCACCATCCTATTTTCTACCGCAATCAGCCCAGTTACATACAGCTGCTCAACCGTGGCTTCTAATTCGGGAGTAGGTTTTATTTCGTCAATATTGACCGTCAAAATATCCGAAACCGTATCCGCCAGCACACTAACGGTGCGTTCACCAGCGGCTAAAACTATAATAACATGTTTGGAAGTTGCCTCGGTAAGCACCCCAGTAAACCGCGCACGCAAATCAAAAATAGGAATAATCAACCCACGTAAATTCATCACCCCGCGCATATAATCCGATGTATTGGGCAAACGGGTGGTTTCCGTCCACCCCTTTATTTCACGCACGGTCATAATATCTACGCCATATTCCTCATCCCCCAAAGTGAAGGTAAGAAATTGCTGCGTCTCGCCCTTAATAGCCGACCGACTAGTCGTTTCCCTGGTTTGATCAAAAACATCACTCATAAGCTACCTGCCTTGTTACATTTATATTTATTCCCCATGTAGGGAGGTTAGAAGCAAGCTAACTGCTCACCATTATTAGTGTATAATTCTTAGGCCGCCACCACCCGAACCATAGAACTATTATTCTCCTTATGCCCTAATTGCTTCAACTCACTGATTTCCAAAATTAAAGACACATGCCCATCCCCTAAGATAGTTGCCCCTGAAACCCCTAAAACTGGATCGGTATTATCTTCCAAACTCTTAATCACCACCTGTTGCTGACCAATTAATTCATCCACCACCAGCCCCAATTTATCCTTGCCCGACTCGACCAAAACCACCAAAGCTTTCCGTGGATCTTGTTCAGCATTTTTAATATTAAATACCTGATGCAAATAAATCAGCGGCACAAATTCTCCACGGACATTAATCACATCCCCATGCGCTTCCAGATGCCGAACGTCATCCGGCTTAGGGCGTAAAGTTTCGATAATACTAGTAATTGGCACAATATAACGCTCAATCCCAACCCGGACAATCATCCCATCTAAAATCGCCAGAGTCAGCGGCAAAGAAACCGTAAATACCGAGCCTTTTCCCTGCTCGCTCTTCACACTTACGCGACCATCCAGACCTTCGATATTGCGGCGCACCACATCCATACCCACACCACGTCCTGAAACGTTGGAGACTACATCCGCAGTAGAAAACCCAGCCATAAAAATCAAATTGTCACATTCATCATCGCTCAAAACTGCATCCGCAGGAAACAAGCCTTTTTCTTTTGCTTTCGCCAATACTTTTGCGCGATTAATCCCCGCGCCATCATCACGGATTTCAATAATAATCCGCCCACCCTGGTGATAAGCCGCCAGAATAATAGTTCCCTGAGCTGGCTTTCCGGCAGCAATCCGCACCTCGGGCTTTTCCACCCCATGATCCACCGAATTACGAATCATATGCGTTAAAGGATCACCCAGTTGCTCAACTACGGTTTTATCAACCTCGGTATTTTCGCCCAAAGTTTCTAAATTAATTTCTTTGCCCAATTGCGCAGATAAATCTCTTACAATCCTTGGCATCCGCGCAAAAATGGATTTAACTGGCTGCATGCGCACACTCATCACCGCCTCTTGCAGCTCTCGCGTATGTTGGGATAATTCATCAACCCCACGCAACAAACCCTCAAATCTTTCAGTGGGTAAATCTTTGGTTTGCGCCTTAATCATTGCCTCAGTAATTACTAACTCGCCAACCATATTAACGAGTCTATCGACCTTATCCAAATCTACCCTAATAGTCGCTGCCGCCAAATTGTCTGATGACCGACGCATAAAAGGAGCCTTTTCTGCGTCTGCTGGTTCTGGTTTTTTATCAACCGAAACGACAGAAGAAATCGCTACGTTAGCAGGCTGAGCAGACGCAACTTCGGCACGCACAGGAGTATTTGCCAGTTCTAATTTGACAATAGATAAATCACATTGATCTTCAACAAATTCAAAGACCTCACGAATATCCGCCTCAGACTTCGTTGTCTCTAACTCAATTGACCAACCCAAAAAACAAGCGGTAGGATTTAATTCATCTAAAGGTGGAACGCGCGTAGTATCAACTTTAACCTTGGTTTTTCCTAAACCTGCTAATTCGCGCAAAATAAGAATTGGCTCATTTCCGCTGGAGAATAAAGTTTCGTGGGCAATAAATTTTATCAGCCATAAGCTAGATTGCTCCTCCGCCTGCGATAGTGTTTCATCGTCAAACAATCCCCAAGAACTATCTTCAGAAGAAGCATCTGCACCAGTATTATTATCTGCCAGCCTTTGCAGCTCAACCATCATGTCCGCGCCCAAACTTTCAGGAGGAGTTTCGCCAGCTTTCGCCGCAGCCACCATCTGCACCACCACATCAACCGCACGCAGCAAACTATCCACCGCCGCACGCGAAGGTGGGACGCGCCCCTCTCGCATAGCATCTAACAACGCTTCTAAAATATGGGTAAAATTGGTAATAAAAGTAAGACCGAAGGCCCCAGAGCCACCTTTAATCGAATGAGCACAACGAAAAATTGCATTCAGACTATCCGTATCAGCCGAATCAGGATCTAAATCCACCAACTGACTTTCCATCTCAACCAATAGCTCATCGCACTCGGTTAAAAAACTATCGCGGAATTGGTCTAATGAAACCATTATGGACAAACCTTTTTAACAACTTCAATTAATTTTTGCGGATTAAACGGCTTCACAATCCAACCCGTAGCTCCAGCTGTTTTACCCTCTTGTTTTTTTGCGTCATCCCCCTCGGTAGTGAGCATCAAAACAGGTACAAATTTATGTTTTGCATCAGCCCGCACAGCGCGAATAAGCTCAAAACCATTCATATTGGGCATATTTAAATCCGTGATAATTGCATCAACACTATTCGACGCCAAAACCGTTAAGGCTGCTTTACCATCTTCCGCTTCTAAAGTATTATATCCAGCGTCTTTTAAGGTAAACAATACCATTTCGCGCATAGTCTTTGAGTCATCGACTGCAAGTATAGTTTTTGCCATTTTGTAAAACTCCTTAGATTATTTTTTGGCACTCATATCTTCTTTTAACCCCGAAACATCTTCCAATCCCAAGACACAATCCAACCCTAAACTGGAAAAAACGGCCAAAAGCACAGATGACAAATTCACCATTTTCAACGATCCACCAGATACTCGCAACATATTAGCAAAAGACAAAACAAGCTGCGCCGCAGCCGTAGAAAAAGATTCCACTTGCGAACCGTCGATAATTACATCTTTAACAATATTTTTTTTGGAAGAACCAACCAACAACAACCATTCATCCCGCAAAAAAGAAACCGAGGCAATGTCAACTCTAGGTTGCAGCACAATGGTTTGTGCGGCAGTAGAACTTGAGCCTTTTTTATTATGTGCGACCATAGTTTTGCTTGGCATAGTATTTAAGTTAACCCCTGAATTTTAATTACACTACCATGCTTTTTATAAGTTTAATAGTACAAAATTACTTAAAAACAATTTTTATTACTTGCGAGTAAAAATCAAGTACGTGCCACGCATAATAGAGTCATATCGTCATCAAACTGATGCTTACCATAATTCACCTTCACAAAAATTCGCGCATAAATTGCATCATTTCCTTGGGTTGTCATGTCCTGAACTTCCAATATCAAACTCTCAGGTGTAAAAATAAATTCATCGCGCGAATTAGCTTCAATCAAGGCATCGCTATAAGCAATTAACATTGATTTCGCACCAAAACTAACCACTTTATTGTCATAAACCGCATCGGCATAAGGACCTAAAGGAAAACCTGAACAATCCAAATTTTGTACATTCTCTCCATCCACCAACAACATAGGTGGGTGACCAGCCGCAGAATAAGTCAATGTATTATTTTTAATGTCAATAAACCCTAAAACACAGGTAAGATATTTCCCCACCGGAAACATGCTGTGCACTGCCCGATTCAACTCTTCTAATACTTCTAAAGGAGACTGGTAATAACACACATATTCACGCAAAAATTTATGGACCCGAAAAGTATAAACCGCAGAAGAAACCCCATGACCAGAGAAATCCGCCATAAAAACCGCCACCAAATCATCATTTATAGGCTTTACCAGCCAATAATCACCGCCAAAAACCTCCGATGGGCGGTAGATGCTATTTATAGCTAATTTATATTTTTCATTACATTCAGCAATAATTTCTGCAGAAGGCAACAAAATTTCCTGCATTTTTGCGGCAATTTGTAAATCTTCCCCAGTACTTTCTTCGCCTCGCTTAATCTTTCCAATCAAACGGCTTTCCTGTAGATGCATATACACCCTATCCAGCAATGCTTCAGGATCAATTGGCTTATAAAGAATACTCGACACCCCCACGCGCAGGGCACGCATACGCTCATCTACCTTATTCATCCCCGTCATCACGATGATGGGCACTTCCCTTACAGACATCTGAGAATTACGCAGATACTCACAAAATTCTAAGCCGTCCATATTAGGCATCGCAATATCTAAGATAACCAGATCAGGAGTAAATTCAGCAAGTTTATTTAATGCATCGCGCCCATCCTCCGCCTGCATTATTTGCTGCACCCCACTCTCCCCCAAAACAGCAGAAATAACATTTCTAATAGTGGCACTATCATCCACCACTAAAATTTTAGCTGCGGCAAACAGCTTATTTTTACAAAAATCATTAGTCGATAATTTTAAAGCGCTCATAGCTCTTGGTCATTTCCAATAATAGTTTAACCCCATCTTTTGGGTGTAGAATGCGCAAAGCAATATTTTGCGCTTCACATTCTTTCTGCGCAACCATCGACATACCCAGACCTGAAGAATCCATAAAGGCCAAATCTTTTAGATCAACATCCAAAGATTTAATTTTTTTCTCCACAATTCCCATAAGTAGTTTTCTAAAATTAGACCCATCAGCGAAAATGAATTTATCGGCAATTAACAAATCGACATGTTCACCACTTATTTTTTCTATAATTGACATATTTTTCCCTAAATATAGTTTTATTTTATAAACAAAACCAAAATATCACAAACACATTTACAATTTATTAAGCACTATCAAAGATAATGCAAAAAACAAATAAAAATGACTCTTATTCTAATCTATTACTTGATACGAATTACTTTGCAAGAAAGAACTTCATGAAAAAACCCTCCACGCACAAACATTAGGGCTTCTTACACTACGTTTATACTTAGCACAGCCAATGCTAAAATTTTTCTCTCAACTACCACTACCATCACTATAGTCGCTAAAAATGGTGCCCTTATAATTTTTTTAACTCAAAAATTAACGATAGAAACATACCAAATTGAAGATAAATAAGAATCGTATGCAACCAACATATATTGAAGATAAGAAAAAAATTTGCCAAAGAATAAAATCCAAAGAATCATTGGTTTTTAGGAGCTTGATTGTTGCCGCTTTATTGTTTTTTTTAATCCTAAGTGTTGCTGGATATTTTTTATTTAACAATCAAAAGCATAAAATAACCAATCATTACGAAACAATCCACAAAGACATAGCAAAAATAACCGCTAATTCTATAGGGTTAGCGTTATGGAATTTTGATAATAAACAAGCAGAATCACAATTAGCCGCCCTAAAGACAAGCGAAGGATTTTGTGGTGCACGCATTTTAGATAAAAACCTTCAAACCTTCACCGAACTAAACTGGGAAAATCAATCCAACCACACATATCATATAGAAAATCATATAGAAAAAACTCCTATTTTATTTAAAAACCCTAACAACAACCAAAACAATAAAAACCTAAAAGGCAATGTAATTGGCAGCTTAGAAACCTGTCATGCGCATACTCCTATGCTGAAAGAAATTTCCCAACAAAAAGAAATTTTAATTTATGCAATTGCGACCATGATAATAATATTATTAGCAATATGCGGTACAGCCTTATACATCATCACCAAACCCTTATCTAAACTCAGAGATGCAATGAGCAAAGTTAATTTAGGACTAAAGAAAATTACCGACCCCAGCCTGCTACATGACAACGAAATTGGACAACTCGGTAATAGTTTCAATAAAATGATTGAAGATTTAATCAAGGCACAGCGCTCGCTAGAAGAAAAAGCTGAAGAAATGCAGTTAGAATCATCTAAAAACAAGCTATTATCCTCCATCGTAATTTCTGCCAACGAAGCAAGTTACGAAAAAGACGTAATCATCGCCAGCGAGGCAATTCAATATGCATTACACAAATGTTGTGAATTTTGGGGATGGTCCGCAGGGCATTGTTATCTCATCGACCCTGATGATGGATTGTTAAAATCTTCTCAAATATGGTCCACCAAAAACCACATAAAATATGCAAAATTAATACGCTATTGCAACGATATAAGCATAAAAAATGGCTATGGAATGCTCGGAAATGTGATAGAAAACAAAAAAAGCAGCTGGATAGAAAATATAGAAGAATTAAGCAGCGAATTAGTGCGACGGGAAGTAATACGCAATGCAGAATTACGCTCTGTTTTTGCTTTCCCTATTATTATGGGCAATAATGCATGTGGAATCTTAGAATTTTATTCCCAACATAAAATGCTAAAGAACGATAATATAATCAAGTTTATGGAAGATGTCGGCAGACAATTAGGCGTAGCAATAGAACGTGGTTATTTCCAAAAGCATTTAAATGAAGCAAAACAACAAGCGGAAAAAGCTAGCGCCACCAAAAGCTTATTCCTCTCCAACATGTCACACGAGCTGCGTACCCCCATGCATGCTATCCTGAATTATTCCCAAATGAGCTTAAAACAATTAGAAAGCAACAACTTTGAAAGAATGCCTAAATATTTAAGCAACATACAAACCGCAGGAAATCGTTTGTTAAATATGCTTAATGATTTGTTAGACTTATCTAAACTGGAGTCTGGCAAAATGGAAATCGAACTACATAACTTGCCTTTTGAGAAACCAGCAGAATATGCACTGAACGAACTAGATTCTTTATTAAAACAAAAAAATCTGCAAGCCACGATAACCATCAAGGCGGAAAACACCATAATTGCCATAGATCAAGACCGTATGGTACAAGTTATGGTAAACTTGTTATCGAACGCTATAAAATACTCTCTTGACTTAGGTCAAATTACGATTGAGATTGAAAATAGCGAATATATGGGTAAACCGTCCCTAGTCTTGAGTGTTATTAACCATGGCAAAAATATAGTCGAAGAAGATTTAGAAAAAATATTCGATGTTTTTGTACAAAGTGAGGGCAGCAGAAATGTTGGTGGAACAGGTTTAGGATTGGCCATTTGCCGCGAAATAATCAATGCACATAAAGGAAAAATCTGGGCAGAAAATTTAACCAACGGTGTGGCATTACGTATAAATATACCTAGGTGAGAAAAATATTATCTATGAAGAATAAATACAAAATACTTATAGTTGACGATGAAGAGTTCAACTTAGACATATTAACGGACTTTCTCAGTGATGCTGGGTATGAGGTAATCTCAGCAGCTGATGGTGAGCAAGGTTTAATGCAATTAAAAAAGCACCCTGATGTGGACGTAATTGTAGTAGATCGTATGATGCCCAATATGAATGGCATCGAAATGCTGCAACATATAAAAAAAGATCCTTTATACAAAGATATACCAGCAATAATGCAAACTGCCGCCGCGAGTAGTCAACAAATACTCGAAGGCATTGAGGCAGGAGTATATTATTATTTAGCAAAACCTTATGATGAATTATTACTACTAACCATAGTTCGTTCCGCACTAGAAGATTACAGCACTCGATTAAAAATGCGTGATGAGCTACAAAAACAAAAACGCACCTTAGGTTTGCTAGAACAAGCTCGTTTCCGCTTTCGTACATTAGAGGAAACTAACAATCTGTGCTATTTAATCGCCAATTGTTTTCCCAATCCTGACGATGCTCTTTATGGTTTAAATGAACTAATGGTAAATGCTATTGAACATGGAAATCTTGGGATAAGCTATAGCGAAAAATCGGATTTGGTTTACAAAGGAATTTGGCAAGCAGAAATAGAGCGCCGCCTAGATTTGAGTGAATATAGAAATAAATCCGCCACTTTAGAATTTGAAGCACAAGAAAAAAGCCTAATAGTAACCATAAAAGACCAAGGCAACGGCTTCAACTGGCAAGATTACATAGAATTCTCTCACCAACGTGCAACTGACCCTAATGGACGCGGCATTGCCATTGCCAAAGCTCGCTCATTCCACGATTTAGAATATCGCGGCAATGGCAACGAGGTGGTGTGCAAAATTAATTTATAATATTTTAGCTTATGAGATATTTTAGTTTTTAATTATGCCTAAAAGTAAGATGGTGCCCGGAGACGGATTTGAACCGCCGACACAGGGATTTTCAGTCCCTTGCTCTACCAACTGAGCTATCCGGGCAATAAGCCAACCACTCGACAAGCCAACTAATTATAAGCTGGGAGGAGGCAAACTGTATAACCTATGGTTTTTATCCTGTCTAGCAACTTTTTCACTAAAAACCCAAAAGAAATTATAGACTTTAACCCTCATCTTCATCCAAGGGAATCTCTTCACTCTCTACCACATAGCCTTCCGAAAACCAGCGATGCAAATCCACATCTTTACAACGCTGGCCACAAAATGGCTTATATTCTTCTGTTGCTGGTTTTTTACAATTAGCACATTTCATAAAATCAACTCACAATAATTCATTACTTTTAAAAGAAAAATGCCCACTGCGTGACACAATTAGATGGTCATGCAAACGAATATTCATTGCATTCGCCGCTAGTGCAATCGCCTTAGTTAAAGCTACATCTTCCTTACTCGGAGTTGGGTCGCCACTTGGGTGATTATGCACAATAATAATTGAGGACGCCCCAATTTCTAACGCCCGTTTTACCACCTCACGCGGGTAAGCAGGCGTACGATCCACCGTGCCGCGATTTTGCATTTCATCAAGCATCAAACGGTTTTTATTATTCAAAAACAATATATGAAACTCCTCCTGCGCTCGTTCTGCCATGGAAATTTTGCAATAATTCAATAAAGCATCCCAAGTTTGCAATATCGGCGCATCACTGGCTTTTTGCAGCAACATCAGCTCGGCTGCCGCTTCTAATAATTTTATAGAGGCTAAAACCGCCTCCCCTACCCCAGCTATTTTTTGCAACTGCGCCGCTTCTGCCTGCACCACCCCTGCAAAACTGCCAAACTCAGCAATTAAATTCTTTGCCAAGGGTTTCACGTCTGAGCGAGGAATTGCCCCATAAAGCACCATCTCTAACAATTCATAATCTGCTAAAGCTCGGCGCCCATTTTCCAAAAAGCGCTTACGCAAGCGGGAACGGTGCCCTCCGTAATGGGGCTTTTTTATGGTTTTCTTTTCTTCTGGCTTAATATATAATTCTTCGCTTTCCATGGGAGAATTATATAGTGAATAAAACAAATATAAAAGTAGGAATCATCATGGGCAGCTCTTCCGACTGGGAGACTATGCGCCACGGGGCAGAAATTCTGGAAAATTTAAATATCAGCTTTGAAAGCAAAGTAATCTCTGCTCACCGTACCCCTGATCGTCTTTATGATTACGCAAAAAGCGCAGAAACTCGCGGACTACAAATAATTATTGCCGGCGCCGGCGGTGCAGCGCATCTACCGGGAATGGTGGCGGCTCTTACCCATATTCCCGTATTAGGCGTTCCTGTAAAAAGCAAAAATCTCAAAGGATTAGATAGTCTTTTATCAATTGTACAAATGCCCAAAGGAATTCCCGTCGGCACGCTTGCCATTGGCGATGCGGGAGCAGCCAACGCGGCACTTTTAGCCGCAGCAATCCTTGCCCTGCAAGACCCAGATTTATCCACCAGACTAAAAAACTGGCGACAAGCCCAAACCAACAGCGTAGCTGAAGAACCATGCTAAACCAACCGAAACGCCCCCTCCCTCCATCCAGCATCATTGGCATCATTGGCGGCGGACAATTAGGACGCATGGCGGCTATTGCGGCAGCTAATCTTGGCTATCACGTTCATATATTCACCCCCGAAGCCAATTCACCAGCCAGCGAAGTTGCACAATACACTACTATTGCTGAATATAACGACTTGACTGCCTTAGAAAAATTTGCGCAGGCGGTTGATGTAATTAGCTTTGAATTTGAAAATATTCCCCATACCAGCTTGCAACATTTAGCTAAATTTGCGCCTGTACATCCGAGCCCAGCAATTTTAGAACTATCACAAAATCGCCTCCGCGAAAAAGATTTTCTAAATTCCATTGCAATAGAAACCGCGCCTTATGCACGCGTAACCAACGCCCAAGAACTTGCTGATGCTGTGGAAAAAATCGGCAAAAACGCCATTTTAAAAACCAGCGAATTTGGCTATGACGGCAAAGGACAGATAAAAATTACCACTGAAAGCAATTTAGAACTAGCATGGCAAGAACTAGCCACTAACGAGGCGGTTTTAGAAGGCTTCGTCAATTTCACCAAAGAAATATCGGTGATTATTGCACGTAATCAGTCAGGCGAAATTGCGCTTTATCCCGCAGTGGAAAATATCCATAAAAATCATATACTCCACCAGACTATTGCCCCTGCCAATATAACCGCCGAAATAAATAAATCCGCGCTCGCCATTGCCGAGAAAATTGCAGAAAAAATCCAATTAATCGGTTTGCTTGCCGTAGAAATGTTCTTAAACCTGGATGGAAAAATTATCGTCAATGAACTAGCGCCCCGCCCACATAATTCTGGTCATTGGAGTATAGATGCCGGCACCACCAGCCAATTTGAGCAACAAATCCGCGCTATTAGCAACCTGCCACTTGGCGGCACTAAAATATTATTTCCCAGCATTATGACCAATCTAATTGGCGAGGATGTCAATAATTGGCAAACATATCTACAAAACCCGAGTAGTAAATTACATCTTTATGGAAAAAAAACAGCACTAGCGGGCAGAAAAATGGGGCATGTCACAAGCCCACAATAATAATCTACATTCTACTCAATAGTTTTTTTGTTTTTATCATTACTATCCGTCGTCATGCCGCTGTAGAGCGGCATCCATGCCTATCCTTTAACCGTACAGCCAATTGTTTGGCATAGATGCCGCCCTGCGGCGGCATGACGACGGATTGCTCATGAATAACCAACTGTTACACAATACAAAATTATCAAGAAAGCCCCAGCAAAGACCAGCTTTGTTGCATGTGCGGCGGCAAGGGCGCGGTTATTTCTAAATCTGGCTTGTTATTTTGCGGCAAAGTTAGTTTTCTTGCATGTAAATGTAGCTGTTTAGGCAGTTCAATTCCGCCATCCAAAAATGCATCGGCGCCGCCATATTTTCCATCCCCTATAATTGGGTGTCCTATTGCCGCCATGTGTGCCCTAAGCTGGTGCGTCCGCCCAGTTATGGGCTCTAATTCTACCCATGCCATGCGTTTTCCTAAGGTTTCCACCACTCGGTAATGGGTGATAGCACGTTGTCCTTCACCTTTAGCAACGACCAGCATTTTTTCTTTGCTCATCCCTTCCACGCCTTTTTCCAGCTCTAAATCAATTGTACCATTGCGCGGCTGAGGCACGCCAACTACCAATGCCCAATAGATTTTAGAAACCTCGCGGCTAGAAAATGCGCGTGCCAAATGCGCAGCATTGCCAGCTGTACGTGCAAGTAGCAATACTCCACTAGTATCACGATCTAGGCGGTGGACAAGGCGAGGTTTTTCGGCACCAAAACGGAGCGCTTCTAAGCGCATATCTACACAATCTTTAATTCCACTTCCCCCTTGCGTGGCTAATCCCGAAGGTTTATTTAGCACTATTTTTTCGTCATCTTTATAAATTACCATTCCCAAAGTTTCTTTTGTTTTTCCTTCGGTTAATTCATATTTTTGATTAGTAAATTCAGCATTTTGTGCCGCAGTAAAATCTGCATAACTAACCTTCGGCAAAGCTTGCTCGCGAATACTGATGATTTGTCCCGTAAAAATATGCGTGCTACATTCAGATTTTTTACCCTCTAATTTTACTGCGCCTTTGCGTAACAATTTTTGTAGCATAATGTGCGAAATATCGGGCTGGTGGCGCTTAAACCAGCGATCTAGGCGGATATCGTTATCGTCAGGGGCTATTTTATATTCGCTCATTTTATTTTTTCTGGGTTTAAGGGTGTGGGATATTTTATTGTTTATAATTTATTTTCGCAGCATAGCGGAAAATATACAAAAAACAACGCCCCGATTAACCTTGTGAGTTAAAACGGGGCGTTGGTAAACTACTTGCTTAGCAAGTTTTCTGGAAACTTAATTCCAATTTTTGGCACTACTTAATATTTGCAACAAAACTCAAGCTTCAGAATCACCATGAACATAATTGTTTTCTTGAAACGCTTTGTGCGCTAATGATTCAACGCCAGTCGCATCATGGAAAAGGCTTTTAAAAGCCTCCCATGCCCCAGACATAACACCACTGGCATTGCTGAAGCAGTCCGAAAACGCTTCCCAAGCTTCTGAATGCTTGCCAGTTGGAGCTTGAAACCAAGCTTTAAAGTTAGCGTAGCTTTCTGCAACAGCATCGCATGGAGCACATGGCTTTTGAAATACTGTGTTAAAAGCACCCAGTGCGTGACTAGAAGTCCCTTTACAAGGAACATTCAATTGTTTGTTACTTCTTTTCATAACTACCTCCAGACGGTATTTTCCGTCTTTAGTGCTATACACTCAACACCTTAAAGATAAACTTTAAGGATTCTTTGTTGAAAATAGTTTGTGAGCAATGTTTTAAAAACATCAATCAACAAACTCAAATCAACAATGTTCTTGTAGCAGATTTTTTTTCAGGGGCAAATGTTTTTTTGCAATATCTTTATTTAAAAAACCTAATTTTCATTATACTGGGTAAAAATTATTTTTCGTTTGACTCTCCATAATAAATCGCTATATTTCCACCTCTTTAAATACGAGAACTAAAATTATTGGAGAGCCAGCATGGCAAAAAAGAATATTGTACTGGTTAAATTAATCAGCAGCGCCGACACAGGATTTTTCTATGTTAAAAAGAAAAACCCGCGCAAACGCCCAGAAAAAATGTCATTCCGTAAATATGACCCTGTAGTGCGTAAACACGTGTTGTTCAACGAATCTAAAATGAAATAATCATGATTTATTTGCAATTTCTTGCGGATGCCGTATCTAGCAGCGTAACAAGCGCAGCCGCTTCTGGCGCTGCTACCGTTAACAGTGCTCAACCTAGCGCAGGTGAATCGGCGGCTGGTCTGCTACCATTTTTTGTTATATTGGTGGTGTTTTACTTTCTGGTGCTCCGCCCACAACAGCGCAAAGCGAAAGATCATCAAAGTATGATTGCCGCTTTGGATAAGGGCGACCGCGTAGTTACTGGTGGCGGCATCATTGGCAAAGTAGTAAAAGTTGACAATGACATGATTAGCGTAGAAATTGCACAAGGTGTAACCGTACAAGTAGCTCGTGCTACCGTGGTAAATGTACTGGGCAAAGAAAAAGCCGATAAAAAAGTGAAAAGCGGCAGCATAGCTAACGATAATTAGGCTACTTTCCCCCTCTCCCTCTGGGAGAGGCTGAAAAATATACGTTTCAGGGGTGAGGGTAACATCAGCAAATTGGGGGCTAGTTAATTTTTTTGGTAGCTCCAAATATTTAAACTTCTCGCTCGTGGAGAGTACCCTCTCCCAGAGGGAGAGGGGGAAGAAAGAAATTTATATTATGCTTTATTTCTCACGTTGGAAAATCATTTCTTCCCTTTTATTCTGCCTGTTTTTTATCTGGCTGGCATTACCGAACTTTTTGAGCGAAACTACACGCAACCAATTACCTAGCTGGGCACAAGGCAGCACGGTTAATTTGGGGTTAGATTTACGCGGTGGATCACATTTATTACTTGAAGTAGATTTTGCTGCTTATATGAAAGAGCAACAAGAAAATCTCAAAAACAATATTCGTGCGGAATTACGCAAAGAAAAAGTTGGTTATCAAGATGTTGTTTTGTCAGACAACAAAGTTTCTTTTAATTTAACCGAGAAAAAATGGCCCGAAACTATGTCCGCGAGCAAATTGGCGCGCTTAGTTGATGAAGGGCTGGATTATAATGAAAAAGATGGGAAAGTAGAAATATTCTTTTCCGATACGGGCATTAATAAAAAACGCCAGCAAGTTATTGAACAATCAATGGGAATTATCAGCCGTCGTATTGATGAAACAGGCACCAAAGAGCCACTTATTCAACGACAAGGCGACACACGGATTTTGTTGCAAGTTCCAGGACTAAAAGACCCCGAACAATTAAAGCGTATCCTTGGCAAAACAGCAAAAATGACTTTCCATCTAGTAAACACGCAAGTAAATCCTTATGGTGGAGAAACTCCCGTGGGAACGCGTATATTACCCAGTGATGAAAGCGATAAAGCTCCAGGTGGACAGCCACGTAAATATGCTGTTTTCAACAAGGTTGAACTAAGTGGTGACATGCTAACCGCGGCTACGGCCTCTTTTGACCGAGAAAATCCTGTGGTTTCTTTCCGTTTCAATAATATTGGCGCGCAAAAATTCGCCGAAGTAACACGCCAGAATGTGAATAAACCTTTTGCCATTGTGTTGGATGGAAAAGTAATCACTGCCCCGAATATTAATGAACCTATCCTTGGCGGCTCAGGAGTTATAACCCTCGGAGCAGCAACCACACCCAGCGAAGGTGTCCGTCAAGCTACTGAATTAGCATTGTTACTCCGCGCTGGCGCCCTGCCTGCTCCTTTAAAAATTGTTGAAGAACGCTCAATTGGTCCGAGCCTTGGAGCTGATTCTATCAAAGCGGGTGAAAAATCTGCAATGGTCGCCACCGCACTAATCATGGTCTTTATGGTTATAAGCTATGGATTATTTGGAATTTTTGCCAATATTGGTCTAGCCGTAAATATGATAATGATTTTAGGTGCATTATCGCTATTACAAGCCACCCTTACCTTACCAGGAATTGCGGGTATCATCCTCACTATGGGGATGGCGGTAGATGCTAACGTATTGATTTACGAACGTATCCGCGAAGAAAATGACCGCGGACGCAGCATCCATGCCGCAATTGAAACAGGCTTTAAAGTAGCCTTCGGCACGATTATGGATTCCAACATCACTGTCTTAATCGCCGCTTCGGTATTATATTATTTTGGCAGTGGCACTGTGAAAGGCTTCGCAGTAACCTTGGCGATTGGGGTATTATCCTCCATGTTCTCCGCTACTTTACTCACCAGATTGATGATTGTGACCTGGCTGCGAAAAACCCGCGCGAAAAAAATTCCCATTTGATTTTTTTGCTGGACTTGCAAAAGATTAATATATATTGATGCGGTCGTTTTTCACATTATCAGCTAAACTAGGAGCAAAAAATGGCAAAAAAAATCCGTAAAGTTGTGTTTCCTGTGGGGGGACTAGGCACGCGCTTTTTGCCTGCAACTAAATCCATGCCCAAGGAGATGCTACCTGTAGTGGATAAACCCCTCATCCATTATGCATTTGAAGAAGCGCAAGCGGCGGATATTGAACAATTTATTTTCGTAACTGGTCGTAACAAAAACGCTATCAATAACCATTTTGACCATTCTTACGAATTACAATCTATCTTGAGCGAAGCAAACAAGCACCGCGAATTAGAAACCACCAAAAACTGGTTGCCTGATCCGGGCTGCGTAATGTTTATCCGCCAGCAAGAACCGCTGGGTTTAGGTCACGCCATCTGGTGCGCCCGGCATGTAATTGGCGATGAACCTTTTGCGGTTATCTTAGCGGATGACTTAGTGCTCGCCGACACCCCCTGCCTAAAACAAATGGTGGATGCTTATAGCGAAATCGAAGGCAGCAATCTGCTCGGCGTGGTTGATGTTCCGCGGGAAAAAACCAAAAGCTACGGTATATTAGACGTACAAAGCGACGATGGTCGCCTGGCAAGCGCCAAAGGCTTGGTAGAAAAACCTGCCCCTGAAAACGCACCTTCCACCCTTTCCATCATCGGACGTTACATCCTGCAACCTTCCATTTTCAAATATTTGGAAAAACAACAACGCGGCGCAGGTGGAGAAATTCAACTAACCGATGCCATCAACGCATCCTTAGCCGAAACCCCCATCTATGGCTTACGTTTCCAAGGCAAACGCTTCGACTGCGGAGAACGCGTAGGCTTCGTCGAAGCCAACCTCGCCTTTGCACTAGCTAACCCCGAAATGCACGAACGAGTAGTCGGCTTTTTGAAAGATTATGTAGGGGTTAAATAATTTTTTTAAGCTATAAACGCAAAAAAAGGGGCGTACCATGACGGCACGCCCCTTTTTTTATTTATACCACGGCTTTATTATATCATAATATTTAATTGCAAAAACTATCTCCGTCGTCATTCCTGCGCGGCTAAGAATCTCTTTTTCCACGAGAAAATACTCGTTTGGGGTTGCAGAGATTCCTGCCTGCGCACACTACTGTCCAATTAAAATTAAAA
>DIUV01000017.1 GCA_002423155.1 Alphaproteobacteria bacterium UBA6149 | reverse complement strand
GTTGGGGTTTTTTAGGGGCGACTAATTAAAGGTCTAAGAGGTTTGGCATTTAAAATCTTTTAATGTGTTGATTTCCTTTATATAACTAATTGATTTTGTTTTATACTGTCCACATACATCTTCTTTTTGTTTAATCCATTTTATCTCATCTAATTTTAATGTTATTCTTTCTTGTTCTGACAACTTTCTAATTATATTAATATATTTATTATTCAGCGTGTTATCATAGGATTTATATAAATCATAATAACATGATATTTTGTTTTTATTAGTTGATTGTATGATTTCACACTTTTCAAGTTCTTTAGAAAATATATTATCTTTCTCATCTGATTTTTTTTGCAAATAGTTTTTTAATTCTTGTCCACTGCCTATTATTGTTTTGTTATTAATATATTGTGAGGATGCACCATGCATAATTGGTTTGTCTGGTTCTGGTTCATCAACTTCAACCCACCGCCCACTCGCTGTTATCACATTATCAACTGAATAATGTGGTTTTATCTTGCTAATAACATCATTAGATTTTTTTTCAAATAACATTAATATAAAAATAAATACCACAAAAGCTACAGCTAAATATCCAATAATATTTCTTTTTTGTCCAATCCATCCACCAACATAAATTTCAGGTAAAAAGAAACTGTTTCTTGTAAAGTATAATGATAAACATATAGATAAAACTGCTAACAATCCTCTCACAATCTTTTCAGTAATAGATTTTGACAAATACCCACCATCTACCAATGTTATGAACATAAAAGCACCTGCAAGTGCAATTCCTATACTAAGCCTTGCAAGTAGTCTAAAAGCGACACATATTAAATATGTTGAATTGTAAAAAATATCGTTCCTTAAGGCAATATTCTTAATAAATTCAATAGCTATATTGAAAATTATTTTCAGAATTGATATGATTACGACTACCAAAACCACATAAACAATTCGTGTTACAATTTTAGGTATGGTTTCTTCTTGATTATAAAATGAATATATTACACCACCAATGATTGCAGCTACAATTAAAGCAATGCCTATCCACTTAGCAGCCTTAATAGAAAATCGCACAATTGGTTCAAAGTTTTTTAAAATCACAAAACCGAGAACAATACCCAAAGCTATTTGAATTACTAACATTTTTACAATCAGAAACCTGTGCAATTTATAAAAGTTCCTGTCTGCGTACAGTTATAGCTTGGCGGTCTTTGGTTTATAATTTGTTTTTCCCTTAATTGCATCTCTTGATTGAACATATTGCGCTGCATTTGCATCTTTTGTTGTTCTATTTGAATAATCTGTTTTGTTTGCTCTTCTATTTTTTCAGAGTTTTCTTGTTGTATTATGCATTTTGCAAAAGAATCTGAACCTATTTTAAATCCGTAGCTTTTACATTGGCTTTTACGCCTTTCTACGATGGCTTTTTTTTCTTCATCCTCTATTCTTTGTGCATTGCTCCTCATTTTATTCTCTATTGAAGAATATTTATTTTTGCATGTATTATAACTTGCTGTATTTTTAGTAAGTTTATAAAAATCATTGCACGCAAAATCAGAAAATTTCTTCATAGGGAATAATCCAAAATTTTCAGGGTCTTTTGCAATAAGTACACTGTTTAACCATTGGCGACATACGTTTAAATCTTCAGAGTTTTCATCTAATCCAGTCAAAGATTGACAAAGCTGCGCATTTTGCGAATCTTCCATTGGGGAAACGCACGCAGATAAAAACAAAAATGCAGGTAAAACAATCCAACTCTTCATTATAATATCTCCATTTGGTTGAGAGAAAACGACACCTTTGGTGGCAGGGGAGTTAGTAAAACCCTAAATGCAAGGTCTGCAATAGCCTTTAGCTTGCGCCTGAACATACGCCATTACCTCCCCGCCGAAACGAGGAGTGCGATAACGGTCACACAAAACCGACATTTAGAGAGGTTACTACACCCCGTAGCAGTCAACTGCGACTGCTACATTTATAGAGTTATGCGTTTTTAATAAGGAAGGCAAGAAATAAAAACTGTTCTACTTTAATGAACTTTCACAACAAGCTACGCAAGCCCAGCCTAACCCCAGAAAATAATTTGCGATATTGCTCCGCATCAACCCATTGAAAAATATGGTGCGCCCAAAGGGATTCGAACCCCTGACCGACGGATTAGAAATCCGTTGCTCTATCCAGCTGAGCTATGGGCGCATTAAAAACAATATAACCGCGTAAAGGTAAATTAATGATGAATCCCACCTAGTGATGAATCATTGTCCCCACACCGCGTTCGGTGAAGGTTTCTACCAATAGAACATGGGGAATGCGTCCGTCAAGTATATGTGCGTTTTGGGTGTTGCGTTCTAGCGCGTACATACAGGTTTCCACCTTGGGTATCATGCCGCCTGTGATAGTTTTATCCTCGATTAATCCTCTTGCTTCGGCGATGCTAAGTTCGCTGATTAGTTCTTTTTCTTTGGTTAGCACGCCCGACACATCGGTTAACATCAATAATTTAGATGCTTTTAAGGCGCCCGCAATTGCACCAGCCGCAGTGTCGGCATTTATATTATAAGTCTCGCCATTTTCACCCATGCCTATTGGGGCAATTACGGGGATGATGTTGGAACGCGCAAATTCTTGTAATATCTGCGGATTAACGCGGAAAGGTTCGCCCACGAAGCCTAAATCTAATACGCGTTCGATGTTAGAATCAGGGTCTTTCACCGTGCGGCGAAGTTTACGCGCCATAATCAAATTTCCGTCCTTGCCCGACAAGCCCACCGCAGTGCCGCCAGCGGAATTTATCGAGCTGACGATTTGTTTATTGATGCTGCCTGCCAGTACCATTTCAACAATTTCTACCGTGGCTTCGTCAGTTACACGCAAACCATCAATAAATTCGCTTTGTATCTTCAGGCGTTCAAGCATTTTGCCAATTTGTGGCCCACCACCATGCACTACTACCGGGTTAATCCCCACTTGTTTAAGCAGCACAATATCGCTAGCGAATTCATGCGCCAGCGCATCGTCCCCCATGGCATGACCGCCATATTTTATTACAAAAGTTTCCCCCGCAAAGCGGCGCATATAGGGCAAAGCTTCGGATACGGTTTTGGCAGTGCGCAGCCAGGCTTCTGGGGTTTTAAGAGAATTCAATTTCATTACTGTTCCAATAATTTCACTAAAGAATCACGGAGAATATCAATCCCTGCTTTATTTTCCGAGCTGGTGACCAAAATCTCGTCCATAGCGGCAGGATGTTTTCTTAATATCAATCCAATTTCTTCTATTTGTTTATTTATTTGAGGTGTAGATAATTTATCAATCTTAGTCAAAATAATTTGGTAAGAAACCGCGGATTCATCCAGCATAGTCATAAATTCTATATCCGCTTTGCCCACACCGCGCCGACCATCTATCAGCAAGCACACACGCCGCAAACAAGCACGACCTCGCAAATAAACTCTGGTTAAGTCCGTCCAGGTGGCAATATTAGTTTTCGATGCTTCCGCATAGCCATAACCGGGCAAATCCACCAACATCATAATGCCGCCCAGCAAAAAGAAATTTAACTGCCGCGTGCGCCCCGGTGTGTTGGAAGTGCGCGCCAACGCCTTACGCCCAGTCAGCGCATTAATAAGCGAGGATTTACCCACGTTAGAACGCCCAACAAAGGCAATCTCCGGCTGTCCATCCGCAGGGATGGCATCTACCGAGGCAGCCCCTGCCATAAAGTCACAAGTGCCAGCGAAAAGTTTATTAGCGTTGATAGGTTCCATAAATTACCGCCTATATTCTGTGGGTATAAATATTTGTTTGCCACTTGGAAGCGTTATAACTTCTGGCATAATACTTTCTTCCAGCATAAATTCTTTAATCATCGATGTTTTAAAATAAGTTTGTCCTTGCTTGTTGCGGTTTACTTTGCCGCATGCATCAATCACTTCAAATTTATCTGTTATGAAAAAACGGCATAATTCTCTTGGATTAACCCATTTAAGATAGGGCTTTTGAAGGACAGAAACAGCATGATAAAGATTATAACCATCTATGAATACGGAAACTTTTTTCATAGACCACTCGGGCAAAAAGAAGCCGTACCAGACTTATTTTGATGCTGGTACGGCACACTGGAAGAACCAGCGTGTGGTGACTGTATTATAGGAAATGGTTGCACCTTTAGCAAGCACAATATGTGGTTTCTTTTAAATTGCGCCAACATTATTTCGTAAACTTCCGCGTTATCATCCATTGTTGCAATACGGAAAGCGCATTATTCCACGTCCAGTAAATCACCAACCCAGCAGGAAAACTAGAGAACATGAACAAGAATGCATAAGGCATAATTGCCATTACTTGCGCTTGCACAGGATCGGCAGGTTTAGGATTTAGTTTTTGCTGGGCAATCATAGTCACCATCATTAATAATGGCCAAATACCCACATGCAGCAAAGAAGGAGGATTCCAAGGCAACAAACCAAAGGCAGTAAAGATATTCGTCGGATCAATCACCGACAAATCATGCACCCATCCATAAAACGGCGCGTGACGCATTTCAATACTAACGAATAAAACTTTATATAATGCAAAGAATACGGGTATTTGCACTAAAAGCGGCAAGCAACCCGATGCAGGATTTACTTTCTCACGTTTATATAACGCCATAATTTCCTGATTTTGCTTTAATTTATCATCAGAATAACGTTTTTTTATCTCCTCCATCTTCGGCATCAGCAATTTCATTTTACCCATAGAAGCATAAGATTTATTAGCTAACGGATATAAAACCAAGCGCACCAAAACCGTAAGCAACAAGATTGCCAAGCCAAAATTACCTAGCAAATCATTGAAAAAGCTTAAAGCAACAAACATGGGGCGAGTAATGAAATATAAATGCCCAAAATCTACCGCACGGTCAAAAAGCGGAATATTATATTGTTTGGCATAACCATCTAAAACCGCCAATTCTTTTGCACCAGCAAAAACGCGCGTACTAACCACTAAATCTTTTCCATCCGCCACTGCTTGGGGAACCGACAAAGCATCAATCTGATAGCGATCTTGTTCGTTAGTTTTGTAATAACTATAGCTAGCCGTAAACGGAGCAACTCCAGGAACTAACGCCGCCAACCAATATTTATCAGTAAATCCCGCCCAACCTGTTGCATTTTGACGCAACATATTTGGCTCTTCACGCATTTTTTGATATTCTATTTCTTCTAAAGTACCATCGGTTACTCCCAATGGACCTTCATGTAAAATAGCGAATTTCTGGTGACTAGTATCTTCCTTCCACGCTCGATTTATCAAGCTGAAATTCTGGATTTTAATTTCTTCACCACTATCATTATGCAGCTTTTGCGTAATGGTAAACATATAGTTTTTATCTAACGCAATCTCAATTTGAAACTGCAAACCCTCACCATTATTCCACTTTAAAACCACAGGTTTTTCAGGAGTTAATTCTTTAGCTTCCGTTTTCCAAATAGTTTCCGCATTCGGCAATTTCACTTTATCGCCAATCCAACCAAATTCGGCAAAGTAACTTTTCTCTGTACCTGAAGGTGAGAACACCACAACTTCTGGGCTCTTTTTATCAATAGTTTCATGATATTTCACCAAGGTAACATCATCCAACCGCGCTCCTTTCAAGGAAATACTGCCCTGCAAAGCAGCGGAGTTTATAGGCAAACGCTTCCCCTCAGACAAAATTTCTGCTCGCTCTCGCAGCTCCTCCCCTGCTTTTTTAGGAATCACCCCACCAGCAGAAACAGGCGCACTCGCAGCCCCAATTTGCAAAGGAGCAGTCTGCGTTTTCGCCATTAATTGCGCCTGGGCCTGCGCCGCTTTTTGGCGTGGAACTTCATAATAAAAATGCCACCCCAGCAAAACTGCCGAGGAGATTATTAACGCCAACATCAAATTACGATTATCCGACGATGTAGGTTGCATGCGATATTCCTTAAACTAATCACTTTTTTAAAGAATGCACAAATACACTAAACGACAAAAATATAAAGTATATTTTTGAAAAACTACTCAAGGAACCGGGTCACACCCACCGTCACAAAACGGATGGCAACGCAACAAACGCCGCAAAGTAAGCCAACCACCGCGCAAAGCGCCATATTTAGCTATCGCCTCCAGCGCATATTGTGAACAAGTCGGCAAAAACCGACAAGACGGGGGAGAAAAAGGGGAAATACAGTAACGATAGAATATTATCGGCAATAAAAACAGCCGCCACATCTATTCCTCCGCATCTTCATTGCGCTCAATTTTCACTACAATCCGGCGGTTAAGCGTCTGATTCGCAGGAATGGGTTTGCCATTTTCATCTAAATTAGGCACTTTTGGCATAGCATCTGCCAAGCCCATCGCCCGGTATTGCTCCGAAACGCCGCCCTGCTCAATAAAGAAGCGCACTACACCCGCTGCACGGGCGGCAGAAAGCTCCCAGTTAGATGGGAATTTCGGCGTTTTAATCGGCACATCATCCGTATGTCCTGCCACTTCAATCAAGTAATTTTTTTCATCAAAATTAGCTAACGCTTCCGCCACATCCAATAAAAACGGTTCCGCTTCTTTTTTGAAATCTGCGGAACCAGAATTATAAAATGCTCCGCTGGAAATCTCCATAATCAAGCCCTTATCGGTACGCTCAACCGACACGTTTTTTCCCATATTATCTTTTTCGGCAATCTCAATCAAATCATCATAAAGAGCGCTAATCGTCCCATCTTTCGATTTTTCAGAAACAGTATCCTTACTTTCGGCTTCCATGCCCATCATTTCACGGATGGCTTCGCCTACATGCTCCATTTTTTCTTTTTTGGGCTCTGAAACTGCCAACAACATCACAAAAAAAGCCATGAGCAAAGTTATCATATCCGCATAAGTCATCAACCATGCTTCTAAATCTTCATCATTTTCAGGTTTATGCTTACGAAATGACATTTTGCTTAATCCACATTTTTAATTTGTTTGCTAATATTAAAATGATTTTCAGGATCAAGAAAACTATTTAAGCGATCCTGCATATAATGCGGGCCTTTTTTCTCTGCCAACATCACCAATCCTTCAACAATCAGATAATTACGAAAACGCTCAATTTCTTCTTTATGTTGTAATTTCAAAGCAGCAGGTAAAAATATCAATCGCGCCAGAATAACCCCATATAAAGTAGCGGTAAGCGCCAAAGACATCCCTTGCCCAATCACTGCCATATCCCCGCTAAAATCTTGTAGCATGATTACCATCCCCGTAAGCGTGCCCAACATCCCGAATGCAGGGCCAGAACTTGCCATATTTTTTAATACCGCTACGGGAGTAGTACGCCGCTCAAACTCAGACTCCACTGCATTTTCCATCATAAACCTTAGTTCTTCGGGCTTATGCGCGGTGGTCACCAGCAATAAACAATATTCCAATAACGGATCGCCCATTTTAGTGTTTTTCACCTCGTTTTCCAAAGCAGGCAAGCCTTTTTGCTGCACTATATACGCCCATTTAATCAGGCGCAGAATCTCCACATTCAACCCCTCACGCGTAGAGCTGGGTTTTTTCAAAATCCACCAGATAGCTTTAAAGGCAATATTCACATAAGTATGCTGATAACTCATATAAGCAGTGGCAATACTGCCGCCCAATACCATCATAATACTATGTAAATTAAAGAAAACCCCGTAATGATCGGTGCCGAGAATAATCGACCCAATTACTAAACCAATACCAAATAATGCACCCAATAACGCTGCCCAAGACATTCGCAATACCTATAATTCTATAATTTCAATTTATTTACCTTCACTTATAACAAAAAAGTTAGAAAATAATTAAGATAATCATATTTTTGATTGTTCATCCTCCAAGTTTTTGTTAATTGTGGCTCTATGTCCTCAAAATCACCTATTATTGCCCCACCTATTATTGGCTTTTCGCTTGATTACGAAACTCCCACACCAGAACAAGTGGGCAGTTACAGTAAAATGCCGTTTTATGCACTACGGGAAAATTATTGCACCTATATTGCTGGGCTCGGCGCGGTGCCACTCGCCTTACTGCATATTCCGAATATGGCAGAAAATTACTTAGATTTGCTGAGTGGCCTGGTTGTAACCGGCGGAGCATTTGACATCCCCCCTTCTATGTATGGCGCCAGCAGCCAGCACGAAACGGTTATTCTCAAAGAAAACCGCACCCAATTTGAAGTCGCCCTTCTCCAAGGCGCATTAAAACGCAAAATGCCCATTTTAGGCATCTGCGGCGGCGAACAATTGCTCAACGCAGTACTCGGCGGCAGCCTGCACCAACATATCCCCGATGCGATAGAAAACGCACTAGAACACGAACAAAAAAACCCTCGCCACGAAGCAGGACACGAGGTGGAAATTATTCAAGGAACGTTATTACATAAAATAATTGGACAAAATAATATTGCCGTAAACAGCGCCCATCATCAGGCAGTCGCCTCTGTTAGCGAAGGGGTGATTATCAATGCCATGGCACCAGATGGCGTAATCGAAGGCATTGAATATCCCGAGCATCCCTTCTGCCTCGGCGTGCAGTGGCACCCTGAATATCTGGTGACCCAAGCAGATAATTTAATTTTAGAAGCATTTGTCAAAGCCTGCCGAGATTTTTGCGCATGAATATACTAATGTCAAAATTTATATACCAAAACCATCCGTCGTCATTCCTGCGCAGGCAGGAATCTCTTTTTCTACTTGCGAATGCTTCGTTTGTATTGCAAGAGATTCCTGCCTACGCACACTACTGTCCAATAAAACTTTTAA
>DIUV01000034.1 GCA_002423155.1 Alphaproteobacteria bacterium UBA6149 | reverse complement strand
GTAAATATAACAGCAGCTTATTTTCTTTGGACAGTAGTGCGCCTTGTGCGGGGATGACGACGGAGAGTGCGGATACATTTTATTGTACTAAAAAATGTTCAGTAGTATGAATTATATTACAAGCAATTAAGCCGCCAAATTTTCCACCGGATCCACCCAAGAAATATTACCATCCTTACGACGATAAACCACATTTACTCGCCCATGTGCAGAGTTGATGAACATCAAAGCAGGCAAATCTGCCAAATCCATTTTCATCACCGCTTCGCTAACAGTTAGTTTTTCAACATCCATAGCTTTTTCAGCAATCACCATCGGCGCATCATCTGCATATTCCGTTTCATGGCTATCACCCAAATCGTGTAACACATATTTTTTAGCTTGCGAAGGACGTAACTCCTCACGCGCAACCGCATGCGTATTAGTTTTATGATGATTAGTAATCCGACGTTTATAACGACGTAATTGTTTTTCTATATTATCTGCCGCAGATTCAAACGCTGCATAAGCATCTGCCCCCTCAGCATGGCTTTTTATAATAATGCCCGCATGCGTGCCTGTATTACCATTTATATCCACTCGGAAATTATGACCCTGCTTAGAAACCACTACATGTACGGAAACTACACGCTCCAAATATTTTGCTATTCCATCCGTCAAACGCCCTTCGATATGCGAACGTAATGAATCGCCAACATCAACTTGTTTTCCTGATACGGTAATCTGCATATAAACCTCTTTATCTGTTTTCAGTATTTAGTATTTTATTTTTTACGCCGAACGGTCGGCGGACTTGCAGTCGCAAGTCAGTACAACGATTATAAATTTATTAGTAATTTTAAAAAGAAATCGTTGTACCATAATAACTGAAAACATAAGCAAAATCTAGGTTCTGATAAAAAATATTTTTTCACTTTTGCGAAGGTTAATACTAGTTTATAATACTGCTCAGTTAGGGAAAATCAACCTTCTGGCGCCAACGTAACTTTCAATCCATCCAGTTCTTTAGTCAAAATAATCTGGCAAGACAGGCGCGAATTACTCTCCACATCAAACGCATCATCCAGACGATTTATTTCTTCATCACTGGCAGGAACTAATTTATCCACCCATGCAGCATCCACATAAACATGGCAAGTAGCACAAGCGCAACATCCACCACACTCGGCTTTAATCGGCAGGCCATAATCACGAATCACTTCCATCGCACGCCAACCAACTAAGCCCTCTAATTCATGCGTTTTCCCCTCGCGGTCAATTACTTGCAGATTACAACTTTCCATTATTTTTCCTTCAATTAGATTATTGAGCCAAATCTATAAAGCCAACCAAAAAACAAATCTATGATTTTATCATTTGCATATTCCACATTTTTATTGTATATTTTGCAAATATTCACACAAAAAGAAATGTATAATATGGCTGATACTACTGATTTACCTACATTTAATCCTTATGCTTATGTTCAAGAAATAGGCGAATTAACCAGAAAATATTTGAGTGAGCACGAAAGATGGGTTGTACATGCCATCCTTAACGATGCCGCATTAAGAGAATTAATCAGCGAAGAAAGCGTAGCTAAATTAAAAGAAGACAAAAAATTAGAGGCGCTAAATACTGGCGAGCTACATGCAGTGCAAGCCCAATTAGAAACCTATCCCGGGCTACGCGCATTAGCTGCGCATGAAGAGGCTCATAATATATATTTAAACGACAAAAAAGACCCTAAAGCGCGGATATTATCCGAAGCGGCGCATACGTTAACAGGCATCGAAATTCACCCCGGCACCCAAATTGGCGATAATTTCTTTATCGACCATGGAACCGGCTGCATAATTGGCGAAAAAGCACAAATTGGCAAAAATGCCCTTATTTATCACAATGTAACCTTAGGTGCATACGGAAACGCCAATCCGGCAACTCGCCATCCTATTATTGGTGATGATGTAATTATTTCTACGGGCACCAAAGTGCTTGGCTATGTACAGATAGGCAACAAGGTAAAAATTGGCTCGAATGTATTATTAGCAGGTAACACACTAAAAGTTCATGATGGAGCAATAATTAGAGATGGTGTACAAGTTGGTGATAATAATGAAATAATGCCCGAAGTACAAATTGGCGACGGGGCTAAAATAGCACGCGGAATTGGTAAAATAACCGAGAATATTCCTGCCTACGCGCAAGTAGTTGGGCGTGACACACAGGGAAATCTACAATTTGCCAATATGGTCAACGTAGAATCTCAAGCACCAGCATCAATTGAAGATTCACTAACCGAAACGCCAAAAACAAAAGTCATGACCACCGAATATTTAGGTTCAGTGGTGCAAAGAATTAACCAACAAATGGCAAGCCTCGCCAGCCGAGTGAGTAATTATTTCACTCCCAACCCACCTGCTATACCCCAAGCTTCTTCTGTAGGTCGCTAGAGGAAGTGGTATATTGAAAACGTAGTTTCTGATCGGGGCGGCAATAAGCAAAGGCAGCTTGTGCCATTAATGCCGCCTCGTGGAAACCGGATAATATAAGTTTTAATTTCCCCGGATAATAATTTATATCCCCAATCGCAAACACGGCTGGCTCGTTCGTTTCAAATTTTTCGGTATCTACTTTAATTAAATTCTCATGCAGATTAAGCCCAAAATTCGCCACTGGCCCCAGCTTCATGGTCAGCCCAAAAAATGGCAATAACACATTGCAATCTATGCTAGTTTCCTGTTTGGCATCATCTCGCACTACAATAGATGACAATTCACCATCCGCACCATTTAAAGCCGCAACCTGCCCAATCACCAAGCGCATTTTACCTTCTGCCACCAAATGCCGCATTTTTTCCACCGAGTCAGGCGCAGCGCGGAAATCATCGCGGCGATGTACTAATACTAATTCCTTAGCAACGGGCTGTAAATTAATCGCCCAGTCCAAAGCGGAATCACCACCACCAACAATTACCAATTTTTTATCCGCAAAATTCGCCATTTTCCGCACCGCATAAAACACGGATTTATTTTCATATTGCTCAATTTCGGCAATTGGCGGCTTTTTGGGCACAAAACTACCGCCACCCGCAGCAATCACCACCACTTTCGCACGTAACTTTACCCCTGCATCAGTTACTATCTCCCACTCCCCATTTTCCGTCTTAAATAAAGACTCCGCCATCTGCCCAAAATGAAAACTCGGTTTAAATGGCGCAATCTGCTCCAATAAACGCTTAGTCAAATCATCTCCCGTAATCACTGCCCAGGCAGGAATATCATAAATCGGCTTTTCGGGATATAATTCTGCACATTGCCCCCCCGGTTTATCCAATATATCAATCAGATGCGAAGACAAGCCTAACAGCCCTAATTCAAACACCGCAAATAACCCTACAGGACCTGCACCAATTATTATTACGTCAGTAGAAATTATTTCGCTTGTTGTCATATCATTTCTCATTATAGATTAGTTTTATGTTAGATTGTGACCTATACCACCATTATTATCATTATCAAGCCTCCGCCCAATATTTATGGTTCAGCGTCACTTATCTTGCCCAAAATAAGCTCACAGAAGCAGAAGAAGCTTGTACTAAAGCGATTTTCCAAGACCATTTCAACCAAGCTGCTCTCGCCTTAAAGAACCATCCAGAAAATTACCTGCAACTTCCCCTGCAATACACCAAACACCCAGAATCAGATGCCGAGTTCTGCCAATCTATCGGCAAAGAACCAACCACCAGCTCCGCCCTGCACGATGCCAGCTTAACCGCAGACTTCCAAACCGCCCTCACCCTGCTAAACCAAGCAATAGAACTAGACCCCACACACAGCAACAGCTACTTCGCCAAAGGAAAATTATATTTTTCCATACAAGATTATGCGCAGGCAGAAATTGATTTTTATCAAGCAATTCAATTATCCCACCAAGACCACAACCAATATCACCAAACCGCCTCGCAAGCACATTGCCAACGCGGAAAAATATTTTTACAAAATAACGAGCCAGAATTAGCCATCGCCGATTTCAGCAAAGCACTGGATTTATACAGCAAAAACCAAGAAGCCCTGGAATTACGCAGCCAGCTTTACCAAAGCAAAGGCGAAACCACCCTCGCCGCGGCAGATTTAAGAAAAATATCTTCACTGAAAGAATATGATTGAACTATGCAAATCTTTTGTGTAAAAGAACTCTCCTTTCAGGGCAAACCTCTGAAATAAAAGATTGCAAATATTGGGGCATAGCCAAGCGGTAAGGCAGCGGTTTTTGGTACCGCCATCCCCAGGTTCGAATCCTGGTGCCCCAGCCAATCTTTTTTTTAAACATCCATATAAATAATAGTGCTACCGCTGGATACCATCTCCCAATCGTCTATAATCACGTTTGGTTTTGCAATGAAAGCAACCAGGTTACGGCTAGACACCATCTCCCAATCGTCTATAATTTTATCGTGATGCTGAAACTGGTGCTTTAGTTACGGCTAGACACCATCTCCCAATCGTCTATAATGGAATTGTCGCAAGCCGTTCATAAATATTCAGTTACGGCTAGACACCATCTCCCAATCGTCTATAATTCAAAACATGCGCCGTCACCTTGTGAGTAAGTTACGGCTAGACACCATCTCCCAATCGTCTATAATCTTCTTCATCTTTTTCGGTATATGTTGCAAGTTACGGCTAGACACCATCTCCCAATCGTCTATAATTTTGTGCCTTTTATATGAAATTCTACACCGTTACGGCTAGACACCATCTCCCAATCGTCTATAATATATCAACATCGCGGTTGCTATCCATTGATGTTACGGCTAGACACCATCTCCCAATCGTCTATAATAGATATTGGCGTAAAGTGCTAAAAAATAAGCATTTTACGCCTTTTATTTTATGAGAAACTCTCCAAAAAACCCTCATAACAGTACCAATTGTTCCATTTTTTTTACGGGTTTCTCTGCTCGCAGATTATGATATGAAGCGATTTCTGCAAATTGTTTGTCCGTTATAGTTATAATCGTCACTTTACCATTAGGCGGCACCTGCCCCATTACTCTTTTAGTAAGGAAATCTGCGCGTTCGCGAGTTGGTAAATGGCGCATATAGACGGAGAATTGTGCCATCTCAAATCCTTCATCTAATAAAAGATTTCTGAAACCTGTGGCTTTTTTGCGCTCCTTTCTGGTGCCTACTGGCAAATCAAACATACAAATCAACCACATAATACGATACGCGCTTAAAGATTGCATGGGGTAAGACTCCCCTGCCGAGGTGGATAAAGGCTGTCGGGTAACACAATTAAGGGTTTCTGCTCACGATAGGAGCGCGCTAAGCTGGTTGCCACCCGCAATATTGCTAACCCCAAAGGAGAAGTTTGCCCTTCTACGGTGCAATCTTGCAAATGCAAACCTGCCAAAATTTCTTTTTGGGGTTTTCCTAATTCTTCTATAACATTTTCGCTAGCTAATTGCCGTACTATTCGGTCAACTGCTGGTCTAAAGGGTTCCATAATATCATCCGCTAAGGGCATGGTATTTTGGCGACTACAATGGTGAATGCCAAAAGCAGGATGCAATCCCGCTGCCATAATAGCACGTGCAGTAGTGGCTCGTAAAATTGCGTAACCATAATTCAACATAGCATTAAGTGCATCGGGAGTGCTGCGATTTCTGGTGAAGCCCTCCCCCATCATCAATGGCCAATAGCGCCTTGCCGCCTGTGCTTCCAGATTATCGGGATCGCCCGAGCGAACTCGGCGTGCCATTTCTACCAATGCGGATTCAGGCTGACGGAGTACAGCGAGCTGTTCTGCCTGTAGCCTGATTTTTGCCTGTATTATCATTTTCCAAAGTTGCTTGCGTAAAGGGGCGGAGGCAGATAATTGATCGCCCATAATTCCTGATTGTTCATGATGCTGCTCCGCAGGCCACAAAAAACCAGCAGGATGATGATTTTTCCCCGTAAATACAAAGGCAATGCCCCGAGAACAACATTCTTGCAATAATGTGTTGCTGTAAGTCATTTGATAAGCATGAGCTAAAATAATAGCAATATCGTCTAAAGCGATTCGTGCAATTTCTCCCTCTTCCTTATCCGAAACCAACATAAACCCACGACAAACCGAGAGATGCCGCCCTTCTTGTGCAATTTCTACCACCCGCCCCAACATGGTTTAAACCTCCTTGCTGGTTGGGTTTTGTGGATCAAATACCACTCCATCAATGCGGACGCTTACTTTGCGTAAATTCATCTGCTGATAAACGGAAGGACTTCTTCCTATAGTTTCCTTATCAATTCTAGTGGGAGATGTTGTTGCATGTGGCACGATAAAAACTCTACCATCTGCACTAATTTTACGTACTCTACAAATAACACTTTTCCCATTCCCATCATCATAAGCAACCATATCATTCCCATGCAACCGCATAACCAGATGAGCATCGGGAAACTCTTTTCGCCATTTAGGCACAAAGCCTTTTTGATTAGCGTTAAATGTAGAAATAATTTCAATCTGCCATTTTCCTGCTAATTTTCCTGTGCTGGTCATGTAAATTTCTGCACAATGATTGCTTCCACCAACAAAATATTTATATGCTTCTTTCGTTTGCTGGTGTTGGATAGGTATCATCACTTCTAAAGGTCGTTCCTCTAAGCAACGAATACCTTTAATACCTTTTTCCAGCATATATTGCGCAACCAGACGAGCCACCTCTTTATCTGAAACATTTTCTATGGGACAATCTCCTAAAGACCTTGAAATATAGGATTTTATCGTTTCTCTTAGTCTTATATCCCGAATATCTTCTAAGTCTTTGACCTTTTTAAAACTATCCGCCGTCCAACGGGTTACAAATACCCCATAGCCTTTTTTTTGTGGCGCAATTTTGGTAAGCCCATAAGCTGTATCTTTATGTAATTGCCCTGTAGTGCCAAATCCTTGTGCGGGTGAGCCATGGTCAGGCTTGTGCGAGATAATAATCTCGTCGCAACGTGCTTTTAAAGCAGGTAGGGCAAAATTATCCCATGGTGGCAAGATTTCTTTTACTAGGCTAACCCCTTTAACTTCTGAGCGTTTTGATGCATCCGCTACGCGCTTGACCATGCTGCGAGTCGTCAGCGCAATTACCAATGCATCCACTGCATGATGCCGATGATCGCTACGATCTTTTTCATTAGTTTGTGCAATCAGATGATTCAACCCCCAAGCTTTACGCAATAACCCCGTTAATGTTCCCGGAGTTGCCATCACTCCGTTTTCACCTTTCTTACAGCTATAAGCCACATATTTCTTAGCAAATTTAGCAATATAACTAGTATCTACCAGATGCCGCGCCGCAACATTTTCCAGCTCGGTATTTACGTTTCCATCCAGCGAACCACCCAGAATAATTTTCTTCGCTTTGCTTTCAAACACCTCCATTGCATCTTTAGAAAAACGCCATTTTTTACTAGCTTTCAGACTATTAGCTCGCTCCCATACATCATCATAGCTAATGGTTTTGCCAAAAAGTTCTTTTGTGGCAGAAAAAAATTCATAAGGCGTGGCGTTACCTTTTGCGGCATTAATTTCTCTAAAGGTAAGCGTTTTATTCGCTGCCGTATCATCGAGGGTACGAGAGCGAGGCAGAATATGCTCAATTTCTGTGCGCTCTGAAAGTACATCCGCAATGCAAATGTTCCGCCCAGTATAAACACAGGTGCGATTTTGTGGTTGCGCATCCAATTCACTCCATAATTTCATTTTTGCAATAAAATGTGGAGTTGCCTCTTGTCCATGTGCTTCTATTTCTTCCGTAATTTTTTTCCTTTCACTGGTGTTGATGTTAATATTTTTATTGATTTCATTTATTTCTTTTTGCCCTTTTTTAAGCTCCCGCACCATTTCTAAATTGATGTAAGTTGGGTGAGTTCCATAACGTGCAACTAACTGATTAATCAGCTTGCGCAATTGGTTAAGTGCCACATGTACGGTAGGATTACTTACTCTTCCATATTGTTTTACCATCAAATCGGAAGCATTAGGCATTGGCACTATATGCGCCCGCAAATCTTCAATTGCTCCGTAATAGGGTAATTCATCTAACAACTCACCCGTAAACTTCATACTATGATTATAACCTAATGAGGTAATTGCCTCATATTCCGACATGCCCGATTCTAATAAGGGCAGTAATTTACTCACCATGGTGGCACCATATTTAAGCAAATTATTATTTAGTTTGGCATTTAGCACATCTTCTGCCTGTGTGGCTGAAAGACCATGCTCTTCAATCAATATGCTGACTATTTCTTCATCATTTAACAGGCGTTTTGTGCCTTTTTCAGTAATTTTCTCAATCGTATCCGTTAATAATCCTACAATAGCATCTTGCTGTGCTAATGAAAGATTATCCCAGTCTTTCCCATAACGTCCTTTGGATGGCTTTTTTGTGCTGCCTTCTTTTTCCTTGCCTGCTTCACGGCGCATTTCCGCTGCTGTTTCATCACCTTGGAGTTTTTCCCGCACGCCTTTTGCAAAAAGATTAATACTATCTTGTGAGGCGATATTTAGTAATGATTTTATTTTTTCTTCCTTCATTTCCTTTTGTAAACAAAGAGCATCAAATAATTTTTGCTTTTGCTGCGGAGTAAGCGGCGTGCCATTTGCAGGATGCGCAGTTCCCTTGATGCGAATATTTTGTATTTCTTTCAAAATCCGAAAACGCTGTGCCGAAGGCATTGCCGCAGGCAGACGGTCTTCATTATTAAAAAACAAACATTTTCCGCGTGGTTGAGCTTTTAGTGGGCGTTGATAAAAAATAGCTTTATAAATAGCATCGTATGCTTCTTGAGTTAGTATATTTGGATGATGTTTTTTCTGCGTATCCCATAATTTTTCAAATTCATTCTGCACCATCGAGCGAGTGGGATAATAATCATACTCCACTTTAGTACCTGCGAATTTCTTGGTGGCACGAGTAGTTTTTCCCTGTTGTTGACGAAAATACAAAAACTGCCCCAAGGTAATATTCTGCGCAGTTAAGGCACCTTGCAAATCATTGCTGGCACTGGCAATTGCTCCTTTAGACTCCTCGTCACTGTCTTTACGATTACTTTGAAATCCACGCCGCTGCTGAAGATGAAACAAAGCCCGCCCAAAACTATGAATATCTAAAGACTGGGTAACCCCTTGATTGCGCAGTTTAAGCGGTTCAATAATTTCTAAAGCTTTTTGTTGTGTAACATCGGCTGGCATTAACCCATATTTCACCATTTGCTTCAAAAGATTGCGCCGCCGCATTTTAATTCTATCTGTCCGGCGACTTATCCCGTGTGCCATACGCCTTGCTGCGGCTAATGGTTCGTTGGTTTTATCCTCTCTCCCACTAGGAAAAATCCGTGCGCTCCAATCTAATAATCCTAATGGTTCCCCATCATCCGCAAGGGCAATAGTTGCCCAGCCAATTGAACTAGTTCCCATATCCAGTCCTAAAGCATAATTTGTCATGATAATTCACTCCTGATTTTTTCAAAAAACAACTTGCAGGAGTTATTAAAACCTGATAGTTTGCAACTTGCAAGTGTATTGTTGTAACGGCAAAAGCAATATAATTATTACACGTAATATATGATTGGGAGATCGTGCCTAGCCGTTAATAAGTCCTTATGGACACCAAATGTTTTACCAAAAAGCAGGCTGCGGCCTGCTTTTTTATTGATATATCACACTACACGACAGTGCAGTTAATATTGTGAAGCTATTGATTAGGAATTATTTATTTCCCAAAATTTCTCTCCATCATCATTCCCGTGCAGACGGGAATCTCTTTTTACGCTTGCGAGCACCTCGTTTGAGTTGAAAGAGATTCCCGTCTGCACGCACTACTGTCCAATAAAGATAAGCTGTTGTTATATTTACATCAACAATACTGCCAGTTTATGATGTATTTGTGTAAACAGGACTTAAAAATGAAACGCGGACTGCCCCCTCTCCCTCTGGGAGAGGGACGGGGTGAGGGAAGTATCCACAGGAGAGATGTTGTTGGTTGTAAAAAAGCTGGAAAATAC
>DIUV01000059.1 GCA_002423155.1 Alphaproteobacteria bacterium UBA6149 | reverse complement strand
GACGGAGAGTTGTTTTAATACAGATAGATATACAATATAAGCCTTTTTAAGTTTAATTGGACAGTAGTGTGCGCAGGCAGGAATCCCTTTTTCTACTTGCGGATGTTTTATTTGGGACGACAGAGATTCCTGCCTGCGCAGGAATGACGACGGAGAGAATGTTTTTAACAAACCATTATTATTTTCCAATCACTTTGCAATATTAACATGTATAAAAAAATCTTTTTCTCAGTAATTTTCCTCAGTCTAACCATAGCGCTTTATTTATATTTAGGCGGCTATAGGTTGCTGCCTGAAATAAATACATTACAAGCCCAACAAAAACAATTGCGCGAGGCAATTAGCCAAGCATCCGAAAAAACCCAGCAAGAGCCAAAAAATGCCGAAAATTGGGCGTTGTTGGGAAAATTATTTATGCAAAGCGTGCAGCCCGAGAAAGCCAGCGCCGCCTTTAAGCAAGCGGTGCTTACTTCGCTCGGCAATCCTGACTATATAACTGATTATGCCATTGCCCTGATTGTCGCCAATCAGAGCCAAGTTAGCGACGAAGCACTAAAAAGCCTGAAAATGGCCTTAGCCTTAGACCCCAAAAATAAACGCGCACTTTATTTTTTAGCCATGTCTAAATCTCAACAGGGTGATAAAGCTGGAGCACAAAAAATCTGGAAGAATTTAGAAAAAACTTTAGATAAAAATGATCCGCTTTATTTGGCGGTTAAAGAGCATATTGAGCCATAAGCTGCTTTACTATTAACAAAGATTATGTTAACAGATGCCGCATGAGCGTTAATAACAATAAAAAAACTGAAAATAGTCGGCTTTATCGTAGTACCAATGCTATTTTGTGGGATATACACAAAATAAAGCAGTTTTGTGATACGCATTCTATTCCTTATTCTACGGACATGCATGAGAAATTCTTGCCAACTCCACAAATGGAAAAGGATTTTTATTTTTCTTATAATTTAGATCCCTTTTTGCCGACTAATTTGCCGCAAAAAGGAAATTCCAGTATTTTGGTTTTTGAAAGTAAGACGGAAAAAAAACATCATGGAGAAATAGTATCTGCAATCGCCAAACAAGTTAGCGAAAGTTTGCAGCCAGGAGTGGATACTTTATATATACATGCGGCGCTTAATCCTAATTACCGCAAAAAGAATGAGCAGCAACTTTATGAGCCAATAAAATCTTTGATTGAAAATCAGAGTATGCCAGTTTTACATACTAGTATAGGTTGGGAAGATGAAGATTTATGGTTTGACAATGCCTTAAATGAGCAAGCGGATCATTTATGGAATACCTCTGCTTATTTGGTAGATTCTACAGGCAACGATGGGTTGCTGGGAGAGGAAGGTAATTTAATTGCTCCATTCCAAAAACACAATGCATTAAGCCATGCGTCACCTTTGGTGGTTCACGTGGGTGCGGCAGCGATGGATGAGCAGAGAAATTGGTACATAGAAGGTTATAGTTCTGCTAATAGTCCAACTTTATTAGCTCCTGTAGCAATCAGGGCAAAGGCTTTGTGGAAAGAAGAAGAAACCCCCGATGCAATTAGTGGAACGTCGGCATCAGCTCCTTATGTTAGTGGAGTTCTGGCAGCCCTCAATCAACGTTATGGTTCATATCTAACGCGAGAGCAGATTCTTTACGCGGTGATAGCAACTTGTACGTCCGTGGAGGATGTGCATGCTTTTCGCAAAAAAACACCCTCCCCATTAAAAGTTGAATATCATAAAACCTCAGCAGGTTTGCTATATAACCCCGAATATGGCGGATTTGGCTTAATTCATCCCCATAATGCCGATAAATTATTGATGCAGATGGTTGATTTAACCCAAAAAGCTCCTGAATCAATAACCATCCCTACCGAAGAACGTGTATCTTTAGATATGCGCGATGACCCACCACATATTAAAAACGCCGATGGAACTTATCATTATACCATAAAAATGCCTGAGGGTTTTGCCCTAAAAACTACTATCGAGGCAGAATTTCAGCAAGAGAATGGAAAAATTAATATAACCAGCCCATCAGGGACTAGTTTTCCTATGGTGATGAGTAAGCTTATTTCTGAAAACAATCATTTCGGCATGAGCACCAGCCATGCTTGGGCAGGAGAGAAAATGGGCGGTGTTTGGCAGATTACCAGCACTACGCCGCTTGCTCGGGTGCGCTTGAATCAATATCATTTCTTGAAAAAAGATATAATTCAAGCTTTAGATATCCCTAAATTATTAAGCCTACCCACACCCGATTTGAGCAATGCACAGCCGCTTACGGAAATGTTGCCCATTTTGCGCGAGCGGCATTATATACATCAAGAAGGCTTAAGCGTAGGCAATGATTTTCCGCTATTGGGGGATGTGTATCAGACGATTAACCAGCTGCAAACTTTACCCTCAGGTTTTGCGGAACGAAACCGCGAGCACACGGATTTATTTTATTTTCTGGATAAAAATAATAGCGCAGGCAAGTTAGAAATTGAGGCAAATGCTTATTGTAATAATAATCAGCCAATCATTGCGGCAGAAAAATATCTGCAAGCAGCGGGTGAATATGCTAACCAGGGTAATTTGCTAGTACAGGTGAATAATTTGTCCATGGCTGGGAATTGTTACTTGTGCAGCGATAACATAAAAGATTTACAAAAAGCGGCACAAATTTTGGAAGAAGCGGTTGCTTTAAGCGAACAAGCGGGGCATTTTTATCATGCTTACCGCGATGTTTGCCGAATTTATAAGGCATTATGTAAAGAGGCGAGATTTTACAAACAAAACCAACAACCTGAATTAGCAGAAAAATTATTAGAACAGCTTCCCAATATTAGAGAGCGTGCGATAAATCTTTCACAACAACGCCAAGGAGGGGTGGATTATTCTGCCCAGCGTATAGAAGAAGGCGAAACGGGTTTTTCCGATAACGAACCAATTGGAACCGATAATGTTAGCCAGTGTTTTACTATAATTGCCCATGATCCAAAAAGTTTAAAAACGGGTCTTGCGCATGTGGATTTTGAAGTAGATGTAAAATCTTTAGATGATTTTTTCGCACAATTTTCAGCAGATCAATTCGGTGAAGATAGGTTGCAAATTCGCTTGGTGGGTGCGCGGTTTGGCAATAGTGACCGTACGCGCGCGAATATCAAAGCGGTGATGGAATATTTATCACATAAAGACGCAGATATTATTTCTGCCGATATTTATGCAGGAGATGCAGGTCCTAGCGCTATGGTGGTGGATCCAAAAACTTTTACGCTAACCGAGCGCGTGCCGGGAAAAACATCGGTGAATGAAGATATCAGCAATGCGATGATTATGTTTTCGCACATGGGTAAACCCTTGCTTAATCAATTTGATTTCACCAAATCGCCCCAGCGTAAGCCTATTTATATGGATTATAAAACAATCAGCGAATTTCGGCAAAATTATCTGGGGCGCGATGATGCGGAGGTAGAACAATATCTGACGAGTATAAATACCGATGATATTCCCTTGGTGGCGAAGCATATCAAAGGCATGGAAGCGGCATATAAAAAAGAATGGGAAACTATTTCCAATCGCTTAGAACAAACTATTCTTGAACATAATATCAATAATTATTCGGCACAAATGGCGCGCGATGCTTTGTGGCAGCAAAGTTTTTATATTGGCGAGAATGCCGAAGCCGCTAATGCTCCGCTATTGGATTGGATTGAGCAAAAAGTGTTCGCCAATGGTCAATTTGTGGCACAAGTGGAAGATATTTTGCTAAAGCCCAATAATAAAGTAATCGCCATTAATCAGCATAGTCGTGTGGAAAATATTGAGAAAGAAATTGCATGAGTGGAGTATAGTCATTCGCTTTAAGCATTATACAAATAATAGAATGACTATAAGGTTTGCGACCGCAAACCCGCGGCGCGTGCCGCGTTGGAAATACTAATATTGAAAAAACTCTCGACTATCCGCCACGCAGCCCTTATCATTGACGACTGAAAATTTTCTCGAAAGAAACAAATAAATGGAACGTTACCCAGTTACGGCTGAGGGCTTTGCCCGTATGGAAGTTGAATTAAAAGAACTAAAAACTGTCGAACGCCCAGCAGTAATTAAGGCTATTGGCGAAGCACGTGAACATGGCGATTTAAAAGAAAATGCCGAGTATCATGCAGCGCGTGAAAAACAGGGCTTTATTGAAGCACGTTTAAAAGATTTAGAAGCACGGATTTCTCGTGCGGAAGTGGTGGATGTAAAAGCATTAACTGGCAATACCGTAAAATTCGGCGCCACCGTTACTTTGGCGGATGAAGATACGGATGCAGAAGTTACTTACCAAATCGTTGGTGAGTATGAGGCGGATCTAAAAATCAATAAAATTTCCTGCACTGCTCCAATTGCGCGCGCACTAATGGGCAAAGAATTGGGTGATACAGTAGAAGTTCCAGCACCCAAGGGCGCCAAACGCTACGAAATTTTGAAGGTTTCTTTTGGCTGATATCTGGGCATTGCTGGACGATCGCGCAGGTAATACCAGCCAGACGCTGGGCATTGCAGGGCGGCTGGACGGCGAAGTAGAAATTGTCGAAGTTCGTTATAATGCACTAGCAAAATTACCCAATTTTTTGCGTAAAGATAGCCTGTTAGGCATTCCAGCTGGGTATAAGCGCGGATTCACCCCCCCTTGGCCAGATATCGTCGTCTGTGCCGGTCGGCGCCTAGCTCCCGTGGCGCAATATATCAAAAAACAAAATCCACAAGTAAAATTAGTGCAAATAATGCACCCCAATATGGATTTAAGCAAATTCACCGCCATAATCTTGCCCGAGCATGACCGCAAGACAAGTAAATATGCTGATAATATAATTTATAGTATGGGTGCTCCGCATTATTTAACCGCAGAAAAATTGCTAGAAGCAAAACAACATTGGCAAAGCTCTTTTTCGCCATTGCCCAAACCGTGGGTGGGGGTTTTAATTGGTGGGGACACGGCGAAGGGAAAATTTACCGCGCAACATGCGAACAGCTTAATGGAGTCCGCACAAAAAATTGCGGGAAATGGCAGTTTGTTAATTAGCACGAGTCGGCGCACTTCGGCGCAGGCGCTTGCGGCAATCCGCGCAAACATAAATCCCCAGAAAGATTTTATTTATAGTTACGGAGATGGGGGCGAAAACCCTTACTCAGGCATTATTGCCTCCGCCGATACGCTTATTGTAACGGGAGATTCAGTATCGATGGTTTCGGAAAGTTGTTTTTCCGCCAAGCCCGTTTACGTATTTATGCCGCATAGTGCGCTGGCGATGAAGCACCGAAAATTCCTTAATTCACTGTATGATGCAGGCTATGCGAAAGCAATTTCTTTGTATGATGCCAATTGGCAAGGCGGAGGCAGATTAGATGAAGCAGGAAGAATCGCCCAGCTTTTAAAAGAAACCTACTTGAAAAGTCGGAATTGAAGTCTATGTTATTAGATAGTACAATTTAATTACAAAATTTTAATTATAAACGGAGAAAAAAATGAGCGTACTTGTTGGAAAAACGGCACCAGATTTTACTGCCAATGCCGTATTTGCAGATAATTCTATTGCGGAACTAAGCCTAAAAAAATTCCTCAATGGCAAACCAGCCATTGTATTCTTTTATCCTTTGGATTTTACGTTCGTTTGCCCTTCAGAAATCATCGCTTTTGATCATCGGATGGATGAATTTAAAGCCCGCGGTGTAGAAGTTATTGGCGTAAGCGTAGATTCACATTTCTCGCATCTTGCCTGGAAAAACACTACGGTAGAAAAAGGTGGAATTGGTCAAGTGCGTTTTCCTTTGGTAGCGGATCTTACTAAATCTATCGCCGCGGATTATGATGTTTTGAAAGAAGATGGCATTTCTCTTCGCGCTAACTTCTTGATTGACAAAAACTTTGTTGTACGCCACCAATTAGTAAATGACCGCCCACTGGGTCGGGATGTGGATGAAACTTTGCGGATTATTGATGCGCTACAATTCCACGAAGAACACGGCGAAGTTTGCCCCGCAGGTTGGAATAAAGGTAAAGCTGGTATGAAAGCAAGCACCGAAGGTGTGGCACAATATTTGGCGGAAAATGCTAAGAATTTGTAGTTTTTTATAACAACTCTCCGTTGTCATCCCCGCCTTGTGCGGGGATCTCGGGCTAAAAATTCGGTCTCTTTTTTGTCCCGAGATCCCCGCCCCTCTTTCTCAAACAAAGGTTGGGCGGGGATGACAATTGAGAGCGCAGAACAGAATAAAAAAGTGTCAGGTAATGTGAAAACACATGTTATCTATCAATATGTAATGCTGTTGTTAATAACCACAACATTATTTATACCCCCCCAAAAAAAAGGCAAAATCATGACCACTTACCACACTAAAGCCCTCATTCTCGGTTCTGGCCCGGCAGGTTATAGCGCGGCTATTTATGCGGCACGTGCGAGTATGAAGCCAATTTTAGTAAGTGGCATGCAACCGGGAGGTCAGCTAACCATCACTACCGATGTAGAAAATTATCCCGGTTTTGCTGATCCCATCCAAGGCCCTTGGCTGGTGGAGCAAATGGAAAAACAAGCCGTGCATGTAGGCACAGACATCAAGCCTGATTATATTGTCAGCGTTGATTTATCCAAACGACCATTTGTGTGCGTAGGCGAATCGGGCGATACTTATATTGGGGAAACCTTGATTATCTGTACAGGTGCCAGTGCGCGTTGGCTGGGCATTCCCAGTGAAGAAAAATTCAAAAATTTTGGCGTTTCTGCCTGCGCCACCTGCGACGGATTTTTCTTTCGCGGAAAAGAAGTTGCCGTATTAGGCGGCGGTAATAGCGCAGTAGAAGAAGCATTATTTTTATCTAATCTAGCGGCAAAAGTCACCATAGTGCATCGCCGCAATGAATTTCGCGCCGAAAAAATCCTGCAAGAGCGCTTATTTGCCAAACCCAATATCTCCGTAATCTGGGACTCAGCGATTGAAGAATTCTTAGGCACCGATAATCCCCCCAGCTTAACCGGCATAAAACTCCGTTCAACCAAGACCAATGAATTTTCCGAACTAAAAGTAGATGGAGCGTTTATAGCTATTGGACACACGCCCAATACGGAGCTTTTCAAGGGTCAACTAGATTTAGATGCAGCAGGTTATATAATTACCGCACCCGACAGCACCACCACGAATATAAAAGGCGTTTTTGCCGCTGGCGACGTACAAGACCACGTATTCCGTCAAGCAGTTACCGCAGCAGGTACAGGTTGTATGGCGGCTTTGGAGGCGGAACGGTTTTTGGGTTAAAAGCTAGTTTTAACCAATTGTGCTAAATTAACCGCCGCTTGCGGTTTTCCCAATGAACGGATATTTTCTGCCGCGCGTTCTAAGCTTTCGGGTAGAGTCAAAAAAGCTTCCAACCTTGCGGCCAATGCTTCAGGCGTGAAGCCGTCTTGGGGCATTACCCAGCCGCCACCAGCATCTTCTACTGCCATGGCATTGGCGGTTTGGTGGTCATCCGCCGAGTTAGGTAAAGGAACCAGAATGGTGGGGCGACCGGCACAAGTTAATTCGGCGATGGTAGAAGCACCGGAGCGAGCAATTACCAAATGCGCAGAAGCCAAACGCGCAGGCACATCATTGAAAAAGGGGGATAAATCGGCATTCACGCCAATATCTTTATAATATTTACGAGTTTTTTCCATATCCTCAACGCGAGCTTGCTGATCAATGCGCAAACGTTGACGGAGATTCTCCGGTAATAAAGCAATGCTTTGAGGAACCACATCACTAAATATATGCGCTCCTTGGCTGCCGCCGGTAACCAAAACCCGCATTACTCCATCTTGGGTTAGTTGGGGATAAGGCACATCATGCAGGGCGCGGATGGCGGAGCGTACAGGATTGCCGACTAACTTGCATTTATTGATATTCTCTGGGCGCATCAATCCCGTATCGCGAATAGAGGTGGCAATATTGGTAACCCGTGAGGCGAGCACGCGGTTAGCTTTTCCTAAAATGGCATTTTGTTCATGAATAATCGTGGGAATGCCCAGCAAACTCGCCGCAAATACTGTGGGAAATGAAGGATAGCCACCAAAACCAACCACTACAGCAGGCTGCATTTTCTTTAATAATTTTCGCGCCTGTAAAATACCCAGCCCCATATTTAAAAAACCGTTGATACGGCTGCGCAAACTCTTGCCCAAAGTTCCAGCTCGCACGGAAAACACGGGGATTTCTGCTAACATGCCCTTCATTCCAGCGGCTTCATAGCCAGAAAATCTTGCATCGGTAAATAGTGACACTTGAAATTTTTGTTTGAGTAATTCTTCCGCCAAAGCTTCCGCTGGGAATAAATGTCCGCCTGTGCCGCCTGCGGCTAATATAATATGTTTAGTCATTATCTTTATTAGGTAGAGGGTTGAGTTTTTACCAATGCGTGGATCATCTCTTGAGCTTGGTCTGCGCCTTGAACGTCTAGCATCATGCTATGATTAAAATTATATTCGCCTTCCATTCTTGCGCGCACTTCATCGTCAGGCTCACCCTCGCCCGAGGCAATAATCACGCCATAATCCTCTGGAGAAAAGCTTTCGCCCTGCTGAGCAATCATAAATTCTGATAATCTATCCGCTCGCACAGCTAAATAGGCGTAAATGGGAGTGCCCTCAGGGCTTTCTCCGCGCACTAATAGTACACAAACGGTTTTTTCAGCGAGCATACGCTCAGAACGGTTTAATTCAGTCATTTACTGCCTGCTTAATATTTATTATTGTTATGTTATAAGATGTTCTAGTAAAAGTATAGTGCAAATAGAACTTGGCAAATTATTTGAAAATTTTATCTTTCCAGGTCTGTGCTTGCGGTTCTCACATCTGGAACTGAGCAACTTACTCCGCTGCTAGCTATTTCCGTTATTACATTTACCTCACCACGAACGCCTTTATCTGCCAACTCGCCCATTGCTTACCGCGCAATTGCTAAAGCTTCTTCACGTAACAGGTCGGGACAGGCTCTTTGCACTTCATTAGTTACTCTTGGTGGCACTTGTATTGAACCATCACTATCCGCATTGGTTACCACCGGAAATAGCGACCGCATATAATCCACAAAATTTGCCATAAATTTATCCTTAATTGATTTTATTAACCTTAAATTAAAAACATTAAGATAAGGTTAACAAAACCAATCAACACCTACTAAAAGTAGTAAGCCAGCGCATGTTGTGCAAATTGCAGTAGCAAGATAAGAATAATTGGCGAAATATCAATTCCGAGATTGGGTAAAGCATCGCGAATTGGGCGCAGCACCGGCTCAACTAACTTGTTCAGAGCGTAAGATATTTTGCTCACTAAAGGGTGATATAAATTTACGATGTTAAAACTAAGCAGCAAGCTCAACACCACTTGTGCAAAAACAATGGTTTTATAAAGATCAATCGCCGAGACCAGTAAATAAACTAACGGGTGCATAAAAATTCCTCCTATAAAACTTTATTTAAAAACCACAGTTCGCGTTCCATTAAGTAACACTCGGTGCTCAATATGATATTTCACCGCTCGTGCCAGTACGCGGCTTTCAATATCGCGCCCCACCGCCACAAAATCTTCAGGCGAATGAGTATGATCTACCGAAATTACTTCCTGCTCAATAATCGGACCCTCATCTAAATCATCCGTAACATAATGAGCGGTAGCCCCAATTAGTTTAACTCCGCGTGCATGTGCCTGATGATAAGGACGCGCCCCCTTAAAGCTGGGCAAAAAAGAATGATGAATATTAATCGCTTTGCCTGCGAGTTTAGTGCATAAATCTGCGGAAAGCACTTGCATATAACGAGCTAGAACCACCAACTCTATTTTATGTTTTTGTACAATATCCCACGTTTTCGCTTCTTGCTCGGACTTTTTGTCGGCACTAATTAATGGAAAATAATAAAAAGGAATATTATGCCATTCCACCAACGCGCGACAATCTTCATGGTTAGAAACCACGGCTGGAATATCCATGGGCAAGCTGCCCACTTGATGACGATGCAATAAATCATTCAAACAATGGTCAAATTTGGATACCATCAACAAAGTTTGCGCCTTTTTGCTCATATCGTGCAGATGAAAATTCATTGCAAAAGGGATACCCACTTCATCGGCAAAGCGTTTTTTTATTTCCTCATAAGCAGGAGTGGCCGCCCCAGCAGAAAAATAAATACGCTGGAAAAATTGCTCCGTAACGGGATCCCCAAACTGACTGGCTTCGATAATAAAACCATCTAGCGAGGAAATAAACCCAGCAACGGCGGCAACAATACCGCGCACATCGCGGCAGGATACGGTAAGAATGTATGAATTATTTTGCATATCTTTAAATGGTGTCCTGTTTGATGCTGTGGTTTTTACCAAATCATTAATTAAACCACTTCTATATTCTTCCAAATAATTTTTCTATATCTTTTAATTTTAATTCCACATAAGTGGGGCGACCATGATTACATTGCCCAGAATGGGGCGTTGCTTCCATTTGCCGCAAAAGCGCATTCATTTCTGCAATTTGCAATTTACGCCCGGCTCGCACACTCCCATGACAAGCTATACTTGCACAAATTTCCTCTAGTTTTTCTTTCAAAGAAATTATGCCCCCATATTCACTCACATCATCAGCAAGATTACGTAATAAATTATGGGTGTTTACTTCGCCCAACAAGGCAGGTATTTCACGCACCACAATAGTATTGCCGCCAAAATCTTCGATTATCAGCCCTAATTTAGCTAAATCTTCCTGATAATCCAACAATGCGCGCACAGATTTTTCTTCTAATTCGACAATTTCAGGTATCAACAACATTTGCCGGGGCAGATTGTTATTTTCAAACCCTTTTTTCAAAGCTTCATAAACCAATCTTTCATGCGCGGCATGCTGATCAACAATTACGATTCCATCATTAGTTTGGCTGATAATATAAGTGCTGTGTAATTGTGCGCTGGCTGCACCTAAAGGATAATCTGGCGAGGGTTCGACTATTTCTGAACTCACATTCTCACGAGATTGCTCTGGCTCACGAGCTTGCACTGGCGCAACAATATCTAATTTATGCTGAAAAGCAAAAGCATGCTCACGCAAGGAATTAGAAGCTTGGGGGGATGGCGCATAATTATAAGCCCGGCGGCTTAAACTGCTAACTTGTGCTGCCGCCAAGGCTGAATCGGCAACCGTAGTAGAAGCGCGGTGCGCATTAGCCTGCAACGCATTGCGCAAACCACCAATCAGCAAGCTTCGCACCCCTGCGGCATCGCGAAAACGCACCTCGGTTTTGGCAGGATGCACATTTACATCCACCTCCTCGGGCGGCAAATCTAAATAAAGCGCTACGACAGGATGCCGATCTCGCGCCAGAAAATCCTGATAAGCAGCACGTAAACAACCCAGCAATAAACGGTCTTTCACCGCGCGCCCATTAACAAACAAATACTGAAACGCAGAGGTGCCACGGTTATAGGTCGGCAAAGCGCAAAAACCATAAAGACGGTTATTATCGCGCATATATTCTAAAGACAGGGCATTATCGGTAAATTGCTTGCCCAATAAACGCGCCAACCGCGCCAAAATAGGTTCCGCATTAAGAGCTAATTTACGCTTACCATCAATATTTAAGTTAAAGCCAATATCTGCCCGCGTCATCGCCAGACGCTCAACCATATCCTGCACTGCCTCATTTTCTGAACGTTCACTTTTCAAAAAACCTAACCGCGCAGGAGTGGCAAAAAACAAATCACGCACCTCCACTAAAGTGCCTTTTTCCAAAGCGGCAGGCATAGGCTCACTCGCCGCCCCCCCCTCTATATGAATTGCCCAACCAGAATCAGACAAACCAGAATCAGCATTAGCAGTGCGACTGCTTAATGTTAAACGACTGACCGACCCAATTGAAGGCAATGCCTCGCCACGAAAGCCAAGTTGCGTAATATGCAATAAATCGTCATCAGGTAGTTTAGAGGTTGCATGTCGCAATATCGCCAAAGAAAGCTCTTGCTTGCTCATACCACAACCATTATCACGCACCGCAATCAACCGCTTGCCCCCACCTTCTAAATGAATATCTATCTGGGTTGCGCCGGCATCTAAAGAATTTTCAATTAATTCTTTAATAACCGAGGCAGGACGCTCCACCACTTCCCCAGCGGCAATGCGATTGATAGTTGTGGGAGGTAAAAGACGAATTTTGGTAGTCAAAATAATAGCCCTAATGTGGATTAAAAAATGCCTGCTGGACGATATTTAAAGTTTATACTACAACGAAGGCAAGGGATAATGATAATTTATGGAAAAAGAAAATCAACTTTGGGAAGACGAAATAGCCAATATGTTGGTTCGTGCACATAATTCCCCTACCCTGCCCTTAGCAAAAGATTTTTTCGACAAGCAATTAATGCGGTTGCGAGAAATACAGATAAAACCTGCCGATGAATAAAGCATTTTTACACCTCACCCTCCCCCTAAAAACCGCACTTACCGAATGGCAAAACTGGCTTACCCATGTCAAAAGATTTTCTGATAAAACTTTGTTAGCCTATAGCCATGATGTAGAAGATTTTTTAGTTTTTCTCGCACATAGCGAAGGGGCGGAGTTAGAAAAAACCCATTTGATACAAGTAGATATTCCGCAATTACGTGCGTGGATTGCAGGGCGAGCGGCGCGGAAATTGTCGGCGACTTCGAATCGGCGGGCTTTGTCTTCGCTGCGGAATTTTTATCGGTTTTTGAAAAGAACTGCGCAGGTGGAAAATTCTGCGGTGTTTGCGTTTTCTCCCTTAAGGGTTCCAGTTTCCGCGCCCAAAGCTATGCGGGAAGAACAGGTTTTTTCCTTGTTGGAAACCTCGGATTTTCTCGCGAGAGTGGATTGGGTGGAATTGCGCGATAAAGCATTGTTATTATTGCTTTATGGTTGTGGATTACGGATTTCCGAGGCGCTAAATATTCGCTGGGAAGATATTTCGGACAAGGTTCTACGGGTTACGGGTAAACGCAACAAACAACGCGAAGTTCCCTTGCTGAATATGGTTTTGCGAGCGTTGGAGGAATATATTGCCGCCTGTCCGCATTTGCAAAAGCGTACTAATAAAACTATGCTTTTTTATGGTGAACGGGGGAAAATTCTGCAACCCGCGGTGTTTCAGCGGCATTTGCAAAAACTACGCATTAGCTTGAATCTACCCGAACACAGCACCCCCCACGCCATGCGCCACTCCTTCGCCACCCATTTGCTGAGTGCGGGCGCAAATTTGCGTGATATTCAGGAATTACTGGGGCATGAGAGCTTATCCACTACGCAAAGATATACGCATGTAGATGCGCAACGACTGTTGGAATCGTATAAGAATGCGCATCCTTTAAAGTAAATATAAGAAACCACACTACCCGACATTTTTTGTTTTTATTGAAATATAACAAACAAAGGCATTGTCTCCGTCGTCATTCCTGCGCAGGCACACTACTGTCCAAGGAAAATAAGCTGCTGTTATATTTACACCAACAATACTGCCAGTTTATGATGTATT
>DIUV01000002.1:32928-54089 GCA_002423155.1 Alphaproteobacteria bacterium UBA6149 | reverse complement strand
TTGAATGGTTTTTTAGGGGCGACTAAGTAAGATGCCATTTATTGCTCTTGGGTTTCTCAAGAGCTTAATTTTTTGTTCCTGACTATTTTAGTTGGGACTATTTACTTTTAAAGAGGTAATTTTTTATGACACAAGAACAAGCTTATCCAAATTTGGTTATTGTTGATGGTCAACGTTGTTTTGACGAACGTTACAAAGGCCTTCCTGTTCCTGGCAGCAAGCTGACGGGAGAGCGAACTGGTCGTCATATCGTGAAAAACGCCAAACGTTATTCAACTATGCACGCGACGTTTGATACCCATCCACATAATCACTGGTCTTTTAAAAAGAACTGGATGAACAAGGATGGTTCTGACATTGTCGTGCCTGGTCCGCATCGTTTAGTGACAATCGATGATATTGAAAATGGTGATATTGTGCACCGTTGGGGAAATCGTACTATGCTTTTTGGTCAGGATACGATGCTCGTATCTGAATATGCCAAGATGTATGTCAACAAAGTCGGTCAAATTGACTTGTGGGATGATCATGGTATTCCAGATGAACCTGAATATGCGTTGCAGCCAGAAATTGCAGCCGCTCTGCGTGATCGTGCGGCTTTAACTGGTGTTGACGTAAATCGTGTGCAAAAAGGCTATTATCCTCACTCAGACCAGTATGGTGGTTTGGAAGCGGCTTTGCCAAATCCAGCTTTTCCAGAAACTGGAATGAACAATGATTTCTTAACAATGGCAGCAAAAGCGAGTGTAATCGTGTTTGCTGGTCTGGAAGGAACGCATTGTGTGAAAGACACGTTTTTACAAGTGGTACGCTTTTTGCCGAATAAGGTTCGGGATTTTGTCATCCTTGAAGACTTGGTCGGTGTATTGCCTGATTATGGCTTTCCTGGAACGAACTTTCCTCAGCAATGGGAAGAGTTCAAACATGATATGGTCAAACTGGGTGTCACCATCACCAACAGTGATGTATTCAGACCGTAATTTTTACGGTCTTTAATTATTTATTATGAGGATTCAAAAATGAGTGCAAATACAGCTAGTCAAGCTATTGATTTTGATAATTTACCTTATACCGCTGGACAATTTCAGTTCCATGGAGCTGGTGTTGATACGGTTGCAAAAAAAGTAAAGCGGGCAATCTTGCCAGTTTTTCTTAGTGATGCTACCGGCTCTATTAAAGGTGATGAGGCATTGGTGCGTAGTATGCTTACTCGCTCTGTAATGGAGATGAAAGCAAAAGGCGTACATGAAGGTGCATATATTGGTGCGTGGGATTTCAGTTCTGACTACCTTAATGATCTCCTCGAAATCATTCCCTTCACTGGGATTGATGATGTGGATATTAAAGCAATTCCTGCTTTGGTAGCTGGTGGATGGACTCCTATGTATGGTGCGGCTTTTAATGCGCTAAGCGCTGCCAATGTTTATGGCAAGGCATTAGATGAAGCTGGTGTAACCACTGATTTGTTTTTTGTTCTGGTGACTGATGGGAGACCTGAAGGTCCACAAACAAAAACAGCAGCGGATGTACGTAAGCTTTTGGAAGAAATTCGTGATCCAAAAGCTGAAATTCGCGTTGCATCTGCTTATGTTGCTGTAATCGGCATTGGTAGTGAATTCAACAAAGATGCACAACAAGCCTTTGCGGATGACATTGGTGCGGATGCGTACTTTTTTGCTGGTGATCTGAGTGGTGGAACTATCGGCAAAATTATTGGCTGGTTTTCTTCATCAATTGCGATGTCACAAAAAACAGGCGCTTCGGTTGCCACTAACTTTGGCACAGATTAATCTCTGAGCTAAACTTGCTATTTTTTATCTAAGGAGAGGGGTAATTCCCTCTCCGTTTTTTTATAGGACATTTAAAATGACACTGAAATACGTAACAGATCATTTCTCCCTTACGGGAGCGTCTCATATACCAAAAGGGTTGGGTTGCCAGGATTATGCAACTTCTGGAACTTTGCCCAAAGGTGCTGTTTATGCAATTGTTTGCGATGGTTGTAGTTGTGCAGATCCAATCACTCATGAACCTGATCGTTCGGCAAAAACTGCTGTCGGGGCTTCTAGTCTCGCGCTTATTACGGCTCGGGCAATTTCTAAAGTGTGGGAATTAAATTCTCGTGCGGATGAGATTGCACAGCTGATGATAAATATGCAGCAGCAATTAGTTTTGCCAACTATTAAATCTTCATTGGGTCTGGAGAACAAAGATTTACTTGCAACTTGTATGTATGTCTTAATAGCACCTACTGGTGGTATCGTGAATGTTCAGGGTGATGGCGTGTTAGCGCTTCGAAAACGTAATGGGGAAATTATCCTCATGCGTTGGGATTGGAGCAATAATGAGCCATATTATCCTTGTTATAACCTAGACAATACTTCCTCTGTTGTAAATAGCAAAGGGGGAGTAGATGCTGAGGTTTTAACCGAACAACATTGGCTTTTGCCAGCTGCAGATAATGCTGAGCCTATTCATCTTCTTGACCGTAAGGTTACGGTCAGCGAAGGGGCAAAAGGTGTATGTATATCGCTAAATGCGGAAGAAGTAGCCGATATTGAATCTCTAGTATTGTTTTCCGATGGGATTTGTAGTGTTGCTAAAGGACCTTATCTACGTCCAGAGTTTTTGGATTGGAAAGATATGGTTCGCCGCATATTTGTTCGTGGATGGGGTGAAGCTGCCCCTGATTTTGTGCAAGCACGATTGGATCGTTGGCAAGAACGTGATGTTATTGTCTTGGACGCTAAGCATTTAGATGATTTGTCAATTGCGGCTATAAGGAGGATTTATGAATAATAATGATCCCTTGGCTTTAGCTAATAATAATATGCTGACTAAACCTACGGTCTTTAAAGCGGCTGGTTTGGGAGATGTGACTCTGGTTGGAGAAGCTGACTCTCGTTCTGGTGGTATGGGTTGTGTATATTTTCAAAAGGGCAAAGCCTTTAAGATTTATCATGATCCAGATGATGCTATAAAGAAAAAAATGCCAGAACGTTTGCAGTCGCTGACAAAGTTAGATCACAATGGCATAGTTGGTCCTAAAGGGCTGGTTTATGATCAGAAGGGTAATTTTGTTGGTTATTGGATGCCAACAGTGCAAGGAGAAGAGCTTACGCGGCTTTTAACCATGCAATATCAACAAAGCAAAGGTATTGGTATTCCTGAGTTAGTTAAGTTCCTTGAAAAGAAGCGTGAAGTTATGCTTTATGCCCATGATCGAGGAGTGATAGTTGGTGATCCTAATGAACGTAATGGTATGTTTCGTAAGATGCCAAATGGGCTTTTTTGTTTTCATCTCGATGTTGATAATTGGGGTATTGATAAACTTCAACCTATGGCAGTAGCTCCACATATTCAAGACCATCAACACAAAGGAAAATTAAATTCTTTGACTGATTGGTACGGAGAAGGTGTGGTATGGTTCTGGCTTATGCATCTTGATCATCCATATGGTGGGCGACTGAAAGGTTTTAGTCATCATGATCCTGAGCATTGGATAAACAGAATGAAGGCTGGGGCTTCTATTTTTGCACCTGGTGTAAAAATCACTGGAGCTGTACGTGATTTTTCCGAATTACCTGCTCAATTTGTTGAGTGGTGTGGTAGGGTTTATCAGGATGGTGAAAGATCTATACCACCTAGTCTTACTGCGCCGACAATATTGCCAGCAGCAGCTACGACTATGATTAAAACTGTGGGAACAAGTGGCGCGGTTACGTTAACCAAGCTGTTTGATAAAGCAGGTGATCCGGTTATGCGGGTTTTTAGATGCAATTTGGTGTTAACCAAATCTGGAAAATTGTATAATCTGGAAACAGGCTCTTTTGTTTATCAGGTTAAGTCTCCTGCTTGTGAAGTTGTTCGTAATGGTGAACATTTCTTGATTGGTGATTATGAAGGCGATTCGTTAGAATTTGTTTGTGTAAAAATCAGTGATGGGACCGTTCTGCAGATTAGCAATAAATTTGCTGGTAAGCAAATATGGGTGCGAGATGATCGTATGTATGTTATTGCGGAATCTCACATAGTAGAGCTTAAATTATGGTTGATGGGTGATAATCCTCCTTTATTAGCAGCAGCTAAAAATTGGACTATTGCTCCTAATACTATGACTTGGTTAAACGAAGTTGCAGTGCAAAATATCTTTGGTCAGGCCTATGTTTGGGTTCCTTTTGCCGCAGGTACTTACGCTGTGTTACGTGTGGCGGAGTTAGATGGTTTAAGCTTGGTATCTTCCCATGCAAATGGAAAAAATGCCATAATTACTGCTCAAGGTAAAAATGGGCAATCGGTTAAGGTCGAAATTAAGTTTGCTACAGGCTTTAGTTCTTGTGAAGTTAAAACTGGGAAGATTCAATCTCCTGCGCTTAACTTAACAATGTTGGATAAAGGTATGGTAGCGCAACTGGAGGATGATGGAGAAATTAACTTCTATTTTCCTTTTACTGATAAAAGCAAACTGGTAAAAGATGGCAACATCAGCACTAGAATGCAGCTTCAGTCAGTTGGTGACAAGGTTTTGTATCTTAATAATGGTGCTGTTTGGCATTTGAAAGCAGTTTAAGTTTGTAATTTGGGGCATTTGTGGGCGGTGTTTAAATCGTAAGATTTAAATATTGCTTGGCAAGTGTCCCTTTTTTTGTATGATATTACTTAACCCTACACCAATTTAAGTTTTACAAATTTTGGGTGCCGATTAAATTTTCTTCGTCATTTCTCGGGAAAATTTGTACTGCGGATAAGTCAATCTTTTTAATATTCTGCGCTTGCCATAAATCATAAGCTTGTTGCATTCCCATCCAAAGATTTGGCGTTGTTCCCAGTGCTTTGCTTAGGCGGAGCGCCATTTCTACGGAGATAGAGGCTCGACCATTTAGCACGCGTGATAAGGTGACGCGGTCGATATCCAGCATCTTTGCTGCCTGGGTAATGCTAAGATTTAGCGCATCTACCACCGCATCTTTTAGCACTATGCCGGGATGCGCTGGATTATACATTGGTCCAGTAACGAAATATTCTTGTTTCTCAGCCATAATTTTGTCCTTTAATGATAATCTAAATAATCCAGCACATACACATTGCCTTTTTCAAAGTGAAAAACTATACGCCAATTGCCGTTTACAGTAAGCGACCATAAACCTTTCATATCACCTTTTAGTTGGTGCAAGCGAAAGCCTTTAAGGTTCATATCCTGAGCTTCATTGGCAATGTCTAAAGCGGTTAGAATCGTATGTAATTTAGCCGCATGTTTTGCCTGAATCCCAGCAGTGGAGCCAGTTTCGTAGAATTTGCATAATCCTTTATGTGCAAAGCTCTTAATCATGTTGTCATTGTAGCGCTATGCGCCATAGCTTGCAAGCGTAATTTTGTTTGCACTAGCTAAACACAACTTTCCCCTTGATTTTCCTATTATTATCGTTATTAATAGCGCACTTTTTGAAAATGAGCGTGGTGCTTGTTTTTTGATGATTTAACTATCTAGCCCAACAGCAATTTTATAGATAAACTTGCTGAAATTTAAGGAAAAATACATGAACGCTAAAGCTGCTGCTAATGAAGCATTTGAAATTGAAGATTTCGCCTCCCTGTTTGAAGAATCTCTGGAAAAACATGACCTTGCAGAAGGTAATGTTATTGAAGGTGTGGTTGTAGGCATTGAAAATGATTTGGTTATTATTGACGTTGGATTGAAATCTGATGGTCGCGTACCTTTAAAAGAATTTGCCCGTAATGGCGAAATTCCTGAGTTGAAAGCGGGCGATAAAGTTGAGGTTTTCCTTGAGCGCGTGGAAAATAAAAATGGTGAAGCGGTATTGAGCCGTGAAAAAGCTCTTCGTGAAGAAGCTTGGGAGCGTTTGGAAAAAATGTGCGCTAGCGGTGAGCATGTGGACGGAACTATCTTCGGTCGCGTTAAAGGCGGATTTACTGTGGATGTTCAAGGTGCCGTGGCGTTCTTGCCCGGTAGCCAAGTGGATATTCGCCCAATTCGGGATGCGGCTCCTTTGATGCATGTTGCGCAGCCTTTCCAAATTTTGAAAATGGATCGCAAACGTGGAAATATCGTAGTTTCTCGTCGTGCGGTGTTGGAAGAATCTCGCCAAGAAGCGCGTGATGAAATCCTTACTAAAATCGTTGAAGGTCAGGTTCTTGACGGTATCGTTAAAAACATCACTGATTATGGTGCGTTCGTGGATATGGGCGGCGTTGATGGCTTGTTACACGTTACTGATATTTCTTGGAAACGTATTAACCATCCTTCACAAGTATTTGCGGTGGGTGATACCATTAAAGTTATCGTTACTCGTTTTGATAATGATACTAAGCGTATTTCTTTGGGCATGAAACAATTAGAGAAAAATCCTTGGGATGGTGCAGAAACAATTTATCATTCTGGCGCGAAATTTACTGGTCGCATCAGCAACATCACCGATTATGGTGCATTCGTTGAATTAGAAACTGGCATTGAAGGTTTGGTGCATGTTTCTGAAATGAGCTGGACTAAGAAAAACGTACACCCAAGCAAAATTGTTGCAATCGGTCAAGAAGTTAACGTGCAGGTGCTAGATGTTGATGCTAGCAAACACCGTATATCTTTAGGTATCAAACAATGTGAAGAAAATCCTTGGGTTGCTTTCGCCGCTAGCCATGTTGATGGTGATGTGATTGAAGGCGAAATCCGTAATATTACCGAATTTGGTTTGTTTGTTGCTTTGGGTAATAATATTGACGGTCTTGTGCATCATTCCGATATTCGTTGGGATGAGTCTGGCGAAGCCGCTATTAAAGACTTCAAAAAAGGTGATGTTGTTAAAGCGAAAATCCTGGCGATTGACGTTGAAAAAGAACGCGTTAGCCTTGGTATCAAACAAATGTCTGAAAAACCTGAAGGTGCGGATGCTCCTGCCGCAGCAACTACTGCTACTGGTGGTGTGCGTAAAGGTGCGGTTGCTACTTGTACGGTTACTGCCATCAGCAAAGATGGTGTAGAAGTTGAGTTGCAAGACGAGGTGGTGGGCTTTATTAAACGTGCGGATTTGTCACGTGAGCGTGAAGATCAACGTCCTGAGCGTTTTGCGGTTGGCGAACGTATGGATGCAAAAGTTGTTTCCGTGGATAAAGCGGGCAAAGTTACTTTGTCGATTAAAGCTTTGGAAATTGAACAACATAAACAAGCAGTTGCTGAATATGGCTCTTCTGACAGCGGTGCATCACTCGGAGATATTCTTGGTGCGGCACTAAGCGAAGCTGGTAAAAAAGCTAAGTAATAAAATAGGGCAGGTTATTTTAAATAACCTGCCCATTTTTTATATGACAATAGACAGGTAGAAAATGACCAATTCCGATAAAAAAATTTCCAGCGATGTTATAATTGAGCGGACCCAGCTTAAGCGTCAATTAACTTTGTGGCGCGTTTTGTCGGTGTTGGTGATTGTGGTGGTGTTGGTTTCTTTCTTCGAGAGAAAGCAGCAAGATAAGGCTGCGTTTGATAAAGATTATATCGCCCGTGTGCGGGTGGACGGCATTATTACTGATAATGCCAAGCTTGATGCATTGTTTAAATCCTTGCAGGAAAATTCTCGGGTTAAAGCAATTATTGTTTATTTTAATAGTCCGGGTGGAGATGCGGTGGGCGGCGAAATGCTCTATCGTCGTTTAAATTCGGTTTCTGCTAAAAAACCTGTGGTGGCATTGATGCGCTCGGTTTGTGCCTCTGCTTGTTATATGGGTGCTTTGGGCGCTAGTAATATGTTGGCGATGAATGGGACGATTACGGGTTCTATAGGTGTGTTGTTGCAGGCGGCGGAATTTACTAAGATGGCGGATAAATTGGGGATAACTCCTATAACGATTAAATCGGGCGAGAATAAAGCCGCGCCTTTGCCCACGGAGTCGTTTACGGTTTCTCAACGTGCATTGATTCAGGGCGTTATTGACGATTATTATCAAGTTTTCTTGGAAATGGTGGCTAAATCTCGCAAAATGGATAAGGCAAAAGTTTTGCAACTTGCTCAAGGTGGGCGGATTTATTCTGCGCGTCAAGCCTTGGCGGTTAAGCTGATTGACGGTATTGGTGGTGAAGAAGAGGCTTTGGCTTGGTTGCAAAAACAAAAGAAACTAAGCGCAGACTTAACGGTTCGTGATGAAAAAGTAAAAAAAGAAAAACGCCGCTTGCTGGATGAGTTTGAACTAGATAGTATGGCAAAGAATTTTATTGGTGAGGTTGTCGGCTTGCCCTTGTCTTTTGCAGAAAATTCTGCTAATTCAGGAGGATTGATGCTGATGTGGAAACCTAATCGGTAAAAGAAGTTTAAATATTAAAAATTAGAGAACTAAAAAAGAAAGTGCGAACATGACAAAATCTCAACTAATCGCAGCGATGACTAAACGTTTTCCTCACCTTTATTTGCGTGATGCAGAAAATCTAGTAAATACCGTTTTCGGTGAAATATCTCAAGCATTGGAACAAGGTAATCGTATAGAATTACGTGGTTTTGGTGCATTTTCAGTTCGCAAACGTGAGCCGCGTGTGGCTCGCAATCCTAAAAATGGCGATAAAGTGAAAGTAGGTGCACGTTATGCTATCTACTTCCGTGCGGGCAAAGAATTACGTGAGTTAGTAAATAAAAATGTGGCTTAGATGCTAAGTTTGCTACGTTTTTTGGTTTTTACCTTCACGGCGATAGCTATTACAGGCTTCGTTATTTCTTTAGTTTTTTCTAATCGTCATTATATTAGCTTTAGTTTGTTTCCTTTGCCTTGGGCAGTGGAAATGCCCCTTTATATATTATGTGCCGCTTCTTTGAGCTTTGGCATAATGATTGGGGTGTTTACTTCTTTTGTTAATGGCTTTTATCTACGTGCGCGGAGTTCATCGGCGATGAAAGCCTATAAAAAGCAAATAGCTTTGATGGAAATAGAACTTAGGGCTTTGCGTGCTAAAAGAGTGGATTGGGAATTGTCGGGGGATAATGTTTTGCCTGATGCTAATTAATAGAGAAGCTTTAAAAGCTTACTATGGCTATGAATGTGCGGCAGTAGCATTATGCAGAGGTCTTACAGAGCAATTTCATTAATAGTTAGTTTTATTTTTTTGCAATAAAACTCTCCATCGTCATGCAGCACGTAGAGCGGCATCCATGCCAAACCATTGACTTGTACGCTAGTTGATAGGCATGGATACCGCCCTGCGGCGGTATGACAAGAGATATTTTAGTGAAAAAATGTCAAATTAACGATTGGTAAAATCTCCCTGAGGGGTATTCTACACGACAGTAAGGTTAATAATATTACAATATATTGAATAATAAAAATATTCAAAGGTATTGCTTTGAACTCTCGGTTGTCATCCCCGCTTAAAGAGCGGGGATGACAACCGAGGGCGCAGAAAAACCATTATTATTCAATGCGTTGCAACCTTATTAACCTTGCTGTCGTGTAGAGTGCCTGAGAGGTACTAATCTTAATCTTTACAAAATAAAAATATAGGTTAGCGTCGTTATATTTTGATTAAATCAACTATTTTACTTACTTTATAGCTGCCCTAAATATTTATAAGAAATTAAAAATATGCCCAATCATGAAGAATATTCTCACTCTTTAATCGCCCGCATTGAGAATTTCCCCCATGCGCGTGTTTTATGTGTGGGTGATGTGATGTTGGATCGCTTTATTTATGGGCGAGTTGATAGAATTTCCCCCGAGGCTCCGGTTCCAGTATTTTTGCAAGAAAATGAATTATCTATGTTGGGCGGCGCAGGAAATGTGGTGCGTAATATTTCTGCCTTGGGGGCGGAATGTGTTTTTATTTCAGTAATTGGTCAGGATGTAATCGGAAAATCCACATTAAAACTTATTGAACAAGAAGCGCGCGTAACTGCTTTAATGTTGGTGGATGCTATGCGGAGCTCCACTGAAAAAACTCGTTATGTTTCCGCTAGTCAGCAATTATTTCGAGCAGACCGAGAAACTCAGCAGGTAATTAACCATAATCTACAAGCACAAATCTTAGAAAATTGCCGCCAGAATCTTACCAAAGTAGATATATTAGTGCTTTCCGATTATGGCAAAGGGGTTTTAAGTGGCTTATCAAATAAGCTCATAGATTTAGCCAATCAATCAGGGGTGAAGGTTGTCGTAGATCCTAAATCACAAGATTTCTCCGTGTATAAAAATGCTTGGCTCATAACCCCGAATTTTCGTGAATTTTGTGCCGCCAGCAATGCGCAGCCACAAACTCCAGCCCAATTAGAGCAAGCAGCGCGAGAATTGATGGCGCAGCACCAGATAGAAAATATGCTGGTAACTCAAGGTAGCAAGGGGATGACTTTATTTTCCGCGGATGCAGAAAATTTATATATTCCCGCGATTGCCCGCGAGGTTTTTGATGTTTCTGGCGCTGGCGATACGGTGCTGGCAAATTTAAGCGTGGCGATTGCCAGTGGTGCCACGTTAGCTGAAGCCGCTTATTTGGCAAATAGTGCGGCAGGTATCGCCGTCAGCAGAGCTGGTACGGCGATTGTATCAAGCGCTGATTTAAAAATGGCGATTTATACGCAGGAATGGGTAGATAAACGCAAGATTTATCCACGTAATCTCGCCGCCGAACAAGTGGATTTATGGCAAAGCGCGGGTCTGAAGGTAGGCTTTACCAATGGCTGTTTTGATTTGTTGCATACTGGGCATGTTTCTTTGTTAAATGATTCCAAATCCGCTTGTGATCGTTTGGTGGTGGCAATCAACACTGATGCATCTGTGCGGCGTTTAAAGGGCGATGGTCGCCCGGTTACCAAGGAAATGGATCGCGCTTTATTATTGGCAGAATTACCTGCGGTGGATATGGTCGTGTTATTTGATGAAGATACACCTTTAGAACTAATAAAATTGCTGCTCCCAGATGTGTTAATGAAAGGTGCCGATTATAAAAAAGACCAAGTCGTAGGTGCAGATATAGTAGAAAATGCTGGGGGCGAAGTGCGCTTGATTCCCCTGCGTGAGGGGTATAGTACTACTAGTACGATTGCGCGGATTAATTCTCACCAAAAAGCATCCTGATGTCTAAAGCCACTGTCCCTTTCAAAGCCTTATTAAAATCGGTTGCCATGGTGTCTTTGCCGCCTTTATTGGTGCTGGCAGGTTTCACCGCTTTTGGCAGTATTAATATTGCGCAATTTATTGGTGCCTATGTGTTGATTTTTGCCTTATTTACCATATTTGCCTATCCGTTTTTGGCAAATATTTCCGCGCTTACTTATTATGTGCAGGCATTGTCACAAGATAAACGCCCCGAACCGCCTGATTTAAGCTTTTTGAGCATGGTAGCCGAGCTTTCCGACGCGTTAGCACGCTTGCAGCGTTTATGGGACGGAAAACGCCAACAAATGGAGCAGGTGATTACCGAACGGGAAATTCTGGTAGATACTTTACCCGATATTTTGATTTTGATTAGTGACGAAAAGCTGATTGTGCGCACAAATCGCGCCGCACGCGCCATCTTTGGGCAGAATCTTGCCAGCCGTCATTTGCAAGACATTCTCCCCAATCAATCTTTGCTAGATGCCGTGTCAGCGGTAGTAGAAGATTTAAAAGGGCGCGAGGTGGAGTTTCGGATTGAAGAGCCAGTTTTGCGGGACTTTTTAGCAGTTATTGAGCGCTTCCCCATTCCTTCGGCTGGGGGGATGTCGATTGTTATAACCATCAATGACATTACCGAATTAAAAAGCGTAGAGCAAATGCGCGCAGATTTCGTGGCAAATGCCAGCCATGAAATTCGCACGCCTTTAACTACGATTGTCGGCTTGATTGAGACTTTATTAGGCCCTGCGAAGGACGACATAGCTATTCATGAAACTTTTCTGAAATTAATGGGCGAACAAGCCGAGCGCATGCAGCAATTGATTAATGATTTGCTGTCTTTATCCAAAATTGAGATGAATTCGCACTCAGTGCCGATGGATAGGGTGGATTTGGAAAAAGTAATTCGCGCCAGTTCTAATCAGTTAGAACATGCAGCGGCGAAGAAAAATGTTAGTATAAAACTCGACATTCACCCCAATTTACCCATGGCAAAAGGCGATGCGAATGAGTTAATGCAGGTGGTGCATAATCTGGTGAGCAACGCCATAAAATACGGTAATGCCGATACGGATGTGAGCGTAGAAGCTCGCGTTACCAGCGAATTACCGCGCGACCAAAATATGCGTAACTTAACTCGAGTAATCCGCGTTTCCGTGCGTGACCGCGGCGAAGGCATCGCCAAAGAACATTTATCCCGTCTGACTGAGCGTTTCTACCGCGTAGATAGTGCGCGTACACGTACGATTGGCGGCACTGGGCTTGGGCTGGCAATTGTGAAGGGAATTATTAACCGCCATCGCGGCGCGATTAATATTGAAAGTACGGTGGGTAAGGGGAGCGTATTTTCGTTTTATGTGCCGATTTTTGATGAGGGGTGAGGAGAGGTCAAGCTTAGATAGAATATTTACTTTTTCTAATGCATGGTTGATTTTTCTTTTTTTGTATTTATTGTCTAATGCTATCATATTATGAAAAAGGTAGTATTTTATGCATAAAAATATGTTGCGTCAGGTAGAGAAATCGCAAACTTTATTGCTTAATGAGCAATCAAGAAATATGGAAAACTCTGGGAAAACTATTTACAAATTTGGTTTTGGGCAGTCACCTTTTTTGCCGATTGAATCCGCGATTAATGCATTAAGAAATAATGCCCAAGCAAAAGAATATTCGCCTGTTCAGGGCATTTTATCGCTTAGAGAGAAAGTTGCCACGTTTCACAGTGTGGTAGATGGAGTAAAGCGTTCAGCAAACGATGTTTTGATTGCTCCAGGTTCTAAAATATTAATTTATGCGATAATGGCTGCTTTTAAGCAGGCAGATGTTTTTGTGCCAGTTCCTTCATGGGTATCTTACATACCGCAAGCGCAATTATTGGGGCATAATGCAGTAAAAATACCCACTAATTTTAACGATAGGTGGCGCTTAACTCCAAATCAATTGGAAGCGGCTTTGCGGGCGAAGCCAAATGCGGATATTCCATCTATTTTAATTATTAATTATCCGGGAAATCCTGATGGGGTTACCTACTCCGCACACGAATTAGAGCAGCTTGCTGAAATACTCCGCCGTTATAATGTGTTGGTAATATCCGATGAAATTTATGGATTATTGCATCATAAAGGTGAGCATAAATCATTAGCGAGTTACTACCCAGAGGGTACAATTGTGACCACGGGGCTTTCTAAATGGTGCGGTGCTGGTGGGTGGCGACTTGGGGTTGCCTTATTGCCAGAAAATATAGATGCTGATTTTAAAGAAACTTTGCTGGGTATTGCATCCGAAACCTATTCATGTGCTCCTACTCCCATACAAATTGCCGCTTGCGCTGCTTATGAATATTCTGAGGTAACCAAAAATTATTTAAATAAACAAAGAAAGATATTGTCTGTTATCGGCAATTATTGTGCAACTGAGCTGGCTCAAGCAAAAATTGCTGTGCTTCCACCAGAAGGGGGATTTTATCTGTTTGTAGATTTTTCGCCGTTAAAAGATGATTTGGCAAAACGAGGCATATTAACTTCCAGTATTTTATGTGAGAAATTATTGGCAGATACAGGAGTAGCCTTGCTTCCCGGAACCGCCTTTGGAATGGAAGAAGAGCATCTTTGTGTAAGGTTAGCTTATGTTGATTTTGATGGCATAAAGGCAATGGAATATATTGATAATTGTTTGGAGGGTAAGCCTGCAATAGAGGATATATGTAAAAAAATAGTTGACGGGATTGATGAAATTATTGCCTTCTTAGTAAATATTAAGTTTAATTAATAAAATTATCTAACATTTATTCCATTTTCTAAAAATTTTATTCTAACTTTATCATATAAACCCTGACACAATTTTTCTAAACTTTCTATCGTGGGATAATTTTCTTTGACTCCAGTCTCTATGTAACGAGCCGTGCTATTGATTTTATGTATAGCAATCAATTCTATGGTTTTATCTTCCTCATCACTCAGGCTAAGTGCTGCACAAGACTTAGCTAATTTTTCAAAATCATGACTTATTTTTTTAATGTAAGAAACCCTTTTTTCTAAACGAAGATATGACTTAAAAAATAATTCGGCACTATGAACATACAAAAATTCTACAGGAGCATTTTGGTGGGTAATATCATTTATATTTAACTTTTTTAATGCAGAAGCAGATTTATAGTAAGATACTGCATAGTTAAATAAACCTAAATTGGTTGGGCTTTGATTATCTGTCTGATAAGAAATAACTTCCATTTTATATACTCATACTTTTATCTATTCATAGTAAATATAAAAAATAATTTACATGTTATGTTTTGAGATGTTGCTCACTGGAGTATTACTTAACAAACTCCGCCAACTCCACCGCAAATACTCGCTGATAATATTCGGCAATTATCGGGCGTTCGGATTCGTCGCATTTATTGAGGAAGCTTAAGCGGAAGGAATATTCGCAATCGTCGAAGATTTGTTGGTTTTCTGCCCAGTTGATGACGGTGCGCGGCGACATTACCGTGGAAATATCGCCATTCGCAAAGCCTGCGCGGGTGAGGTTGGCGAGGGTAATCATGCGGGGGATTAGTTTTTTGTCTTTTATTTTCGGCAGGCGCGAGCTGACGATTTCGTGTTCGGTTTCGGGGGATAAATAATTGAGGGTGGCGACGATGTGCCAGCGATCCATCTGCGCCTGATTAATTGGATTGGTGCCATGATACATCCCACTCGCATCGCCCAGACCAATCGTGTTGCTGGTGGCAAATAAGCGAAATCTCGGATGGGGGGTGATGATGCGGTTTTCATCCAACAAGGTCAGTTTCCCTTCAGACTCCAGCACGCGCTGCAAAACAAACATTACATCCGCACGCGCCGCGTCATATTCATCCAGCAATAACGCCACTCCTTCACGCAATGCCCAGGGCAGGATTCCTTCTTGAAATTCGGTAACTTGCAAGCCATCGCGCAGAATAATCGCATCCCGTCCCACTAAATCTACCCGGCTAATATGCCCATCCAGATTGACGCGCACTAACGGCCAGTTCAACCGCGCCGCCACTTGCTCAATATGCGTAGATTTCCCCGTGCCATGATAACCTTGCAACAACACTTTACGATTATGCGTAAAACCTGCCAAAATAGCCTCAGTCGTGGGCTGGTCAAAATGATAGTTTTTATCAACACTCGGCACATGCGTGTGCAACTCACCACTTAAAGTAGGAGCCGATAATTTGCTGGAAAAGCCGAATAATGATTTAACGTCTGTGGTCATTTGGTTATTTTAAATTTAGTTAAACAAAGTTGATACATTGTGTGTTAGATTTAGTATGTTTATATACACTACTCGACACTTTTTTTGTTTTTATCCATACTCTCCGTTGTCACCCCCGCCTTGTGCGGGGGTCTCAGGCGAAAAACACAGTTCTTTGTTGTGTCCTTAGATCCCCGCTTAAAGAGCGGGGATGACCACGGAGAGTGCTGATATATAATAATTATTAAGTTTAGTCAAAAAAGTGGTCGGGTAGTGTGATGTTTATATTATCATCTAAAGTAATATAAAAACCAGATGATTATTTATAATAAAAAATCATCACCTACTAAAGCTGAGCTTTATTGGAGATTTGCCATGAAAACTAAATTTAAAAACGATGCCTTCGCCGCCATCCATAGCGCCGCACAAGGTTTATACAACGCTGGTGGAATCGACAAAGCTACCATGCGCGATTTTGACCAATCCTGCCTAGTTGCACCTGTCGAAATCAATCCCCAACAAATAAAATTTATTCGTGAACATAACCATGTCAGCCAACCGATTTTTGCGCGTTATTTAAACACCAGCCCATCCACCATCCAAAAATGGGAAACCGGCGCAAAACGCCCTAGCGGCATGGCGTTGAAATTATTGACGCTGGTGCAAAAACATGGGTTGGAGATATTGGCTTAAGGGGTTTTGTTAATAGAAGTCTATGCGGCATCTACTTTTTTCTGGTGCATTTTGGCTGTGCTTATGTTACAAATATAGGTGGAAATTGCCCACAGCTCTGAAACGGCTCCGTAGGGGGTTCAAGTTTTTCTTCGGAAAACTAGGAGCTGGGGACGTTATTTTTTACCCAAATTCCCTACACTACACGACAGCATTATTAATATTGCAAAGCAATTGAAAAACAATAATGTTTCATTGAAAAACACTCTCTCCGTCGTCATTCCTGCGCAGGCAGGAATCTCTTCTTCCACTCGCGAATGCTTCGTTTGTGGTGAAAGAGATTCCTGCCTGCGCAGGAATGACGACGGAGAGAATGCAATTTATTTATTATATTTTTGTTATAAAAATATTATGTTATAGTAGAGATATGTAAGTGAAGTTTTTCAATGTCTTTTGAAATGATTTTTTTTGCACAATCTTGACAGTAAATATCCCAACTGCGTCCATTTCTAACTTTTAAACGAATGGTATTTTTTTCAATACGGTGATTAGTGTTTGCTTGGCAATTATGAGATTTTCCCGCATGGTCAATTTCCACTTGTGCAATTAATGATTTAGTTCGTGCCATTTATAACCTCGTTTTCTATGTCTTTAACAATACTATCGAATCTTGAATCTATAGTATCTAATTCTTCACGAGAAAATTCATGCCTTTGACCGTTTGTTTTACCAACAGTTGAGTTTATTCTGCTGTCAATTGCTGATTTTATTATAACAAAATTTGTCTTGCCTAAATGTTTTTCATCAAGATTATAGCCTGCTGGATTTATATTGTGTCTAGCCATAATATTCCCAGCAGCCGTTTTGACTCTCATATCAAGACCATTTCTTTTTGCTTGCCTTTCGCTTGCTTTAGTGGTCGGTATTGGGGTTAACATTTCTCTAGATAAAATTTCTCGGTCTTCCTCCGAGCATCCTTCCTCTTCTAATACCTCTTGTAATTTTTGAAAAGCCTCGATAATTCTGGGATTTTCTTGTAATAGTGGTATTTCTTGGAGATAAACATCAGACTGACTTCTAACATCAATTTCGTTGCTAGTACTGTCTATGGGAATAATTTCATGTGCTTCATATTGATAGTTCGGGTCTTTACTTTCTGATGGCAATAATTGATCAAAATAACTTTGATCTGCTTCACTGAAATTTTGGAAATCTACCCACCTATTTGCTATATTTGCACCAGCATGAAAAATTACCACTCCTTTATTTAATATATGATTTGGTGAATTCTGTTCAATAACACGCATAATTCTACCAACAAATTGGACAAAAGGAGAAAGATTGCTAAATATACTAAAAACAGCCGCAACGGATAAAAATGGGTGATCGAAACCTTCTCCTAGCTTTCTAACTTGCACAATAACATCAATTTTATGATTTGTTAAATTATTCATAACAGCTTCGTTAGCTGTACTATCTTCTTTAGAATGAACATAATCAGCCCTAAAACTTCTTGCACGATATGCGGTAACAATTTGACGACAGTGTTCAAAATTAAGAGCTGAAGCAATTATTTTTAATCTATTGTCTCCAGATTCTTTTCGTAATCTATTAAGCTCTTTGATAGACGCATCAACAATTGTATTTAGAGTTGCTGTTGATGTTACGATGCTGCGACGAAAATCTGCATCTGTTTCTCCGAGTCTTCTAACTTCCTCAAGATCAACCTCAATTTCTTCATTATCTTCAATTCTAACGTAACGAAGAGTTCGTGGGTCAAGACTAATAGCTCTCAACTGTTTTACATATCCTTTTTCAATAGCTTTAAATATTGGGTAAGAATAAATAATGTTTCCAGCCATAAGTTGACCATCAGCCCTCAAAGGGGTAGCACTAAAATTAACAATGTTAGCTGAGGTGAATTTGTTTTTTAGCATGTTATAGCTTCCGGCTACACTGTGATGGCCTTCATCAAAAATAATAAGGTCAAAGAAATCTGACTGTAATTTTGAAAGCCAGCGGTTTTCACTTCCTCCTTGTAGTTGTTGAATATTTGTAACAACTACATCTGCTTCATTAAGATCTGAAACATTGGTTGTTGTTCCTCTTATTTCAACAGGTTCTGGAAATGGTGATTTTTGCAAAATATCACACTTTTGATAAAACATTTTGTCATTTGATGGATTAAACTCTTTAACTAATTGTTCGGCTATATGCAGATTAGGTGCAATAACAAGTGTTCTTTTTGATTTAAATGCAAATGGTGTGATTGTAATACAGCCAGATTTTCCACATCCAACTGGCAGTACAATACCTACCTCCCTATCTAATTTTGGGTTGTTAGCATAATCGCTCAAGGCATTGTAAGCTTCCTGTTGTGGTGTACGTATTTTATTGTTTCCACAAATGTATGGACTTAGTGTTTGAAATAGTTTTGTCATAATCATTTAACCATGTTGTTATAATCGTTTTAAGCATTATGGTTGTCTATATGTAATAAATATGCAACCGATGTTTTTGTTTTAATTTATTTATCCATTCTTGTCTATCAGAATACGATAAGGCATTGTTTGACCCCAACCCCCAATCCATGCTAAATTCCCACCTAGAGTTAAGAAAACTCTGGGATGTGACAATCTCTCCTAAAGCGGCTGGTATTAGCCGTATAAAAAATACCTCCCTTTCCTACATGGTTTGGGAGGTGCTGCCGTATGTCCAGCCGTAAGGTAAAGGGCAGCACAGTCGTCTACTGGCGATTTGTCAACTCCCAGACCACCAGCGATTAAGTTGGTGGTCGATAATCGCAATTTAGGGAGTTTGCAATGGAACCGAAAGCAGCAGCGTGTGAGGGAAATGGTGGGTTATGGGCGAGTATTCGGCTTAAATTTTGTTGGGATAAAAAACAAAAATTTCTGCTGGAACGCGAGCTAAATACCATCAACAGAGTTATAAATATCGCGCAGAAATATGTGGCGGATGAAAATTATCACCCATCAGAAAAAGAGTTGGAATTGTTCAATAATTTAGCGCGGGAATTATGTAAAAATTATTGTGCGGCGAAGCAGATTGCTAATTATATGCAGCACAAAAATGGCAAAAATCTTGATGTAAAACAAAATATTGTGAGTGCGCCTTTGGATAATGATTCGTGGTTTTTGTTATGAAAAATGATAGGGCGAGAGAATATTTATAAATATTAAAAAAATAACTGAAAAACAATAATTTTTTATTGAAAATATCCTCTCCGTCGTCATTCCTGCTCAGGCAGGAATCTCTTTTTACACTAGAGAATGACTAGTTTGTAGTGATAGAGATTCCTGCCTGCGCAGGAATGACGACGGAGAGGACGTAATTTTTAATTATATTTCAATGCATAAATAATATTATCTCACCCTCGCAAAGCCTCCAACACTGCCTGCGGATTATTCGCAATCACCTGCAACAAAGCCCGTGCCGAGCCATCAGGGTTGCGCTTGCCAGTTTCCCACTGCTTAACATTGCTGGGGGAGAAGCAGAAGGAGGCGGCGAAATCTTCTTGGGTCATGCGTAAATTATTGCGGATGGATTTTATTTCTTCGGGGGCAAAAAAATAATGCACACGGGCAGGCTTGGCTTTGCCTTCGGCTATGGCGACGCCTTCGTTGATGCTGCTTAATAATTCTGCGAATCTTTCTTCTTCCATAGTATTTCTCTTATTTTTTATGTGCTTGCTTAATTAACTCTGCCGCTTTTGCTAGTGCATTGCATTGTTCTTGCGTTAGATTATCTTTTTCATTTTTGCCAAAAATATCAGTGAGATAAAGTGGGCAGCCCACACAGTGGAAAAAATATATCACTCGAAAGCCGCCACTTTTGCCGCCGCCTTCTCGTGCTAAGCGCAGTTTGCGAAAGCCGCCAGTACCCACCATTAAATCACCAGCATCAGGGTTAGATGCGAGGGTGGCAATTAATGACTCGTATTCTCTGACTCCCAGTAACTTTTCGGCTTTTTTAGCAAAAGCGTTAGTTTCAATAATTGCGTGCATTTGACCCCATAATAACGCATTGCGTACTTTTTTACAATAGGTATATTATACTCTTGCAAATTTGCTCTCACAACCAATTTGACCCCATACCCCAATATATGTTAAACTCCTCCTAGAGTTGGAGTATCCAGCTTCGGGGCTTAACAACCTTTCCAGTGGCGGTCGGTATTGACCGTTAAAAAATACCTCCCTTTCCTGCATATGGTTTGGGAGGTGCTGTCGTATGTCCAGCCGCAAGGTAAAGGGCAGCACGATCGTCCACTGGCGATTTGTTAACTCCCAGACCACCAACGATTAGGTTGGTGGTCGATAATCGCAATTTAGGGAGTTTGCAATGGAACCGAAAGCAGCAGCGTGTGAGGGAAATGGTGGGTTATGGGCGAGTATTCGGCTTAAATTTTGTGGGGATAAAAAACAAAAATTTCTGCTGGAACGCGAGCTAAATACCATCCACAGAGTTATAAATATCGCGCAGAAATATGTGGCGGATAAGAATTATCAACCATCAGAAAAAGAGTTGGAATTGTTCAATAAATTAGCGCGGGAATTATGTAAAAATTATTGTGCGGCGAAGCAGATTGCTAATTATATGCAGCACAAAAATGGCAAGCTTGATGCAAAACAAAATATTGTGAGTGCGCCTTTGGATGATGATTCGTGGTTTTTGCTGTGAAATAATATTATTTTATCCTCGCAAAGCCTCCAGGACAAAATCATAAATCGTTAATTTTGTTGTTTTTGCTAAATTATCCATCGTCATACCGTCGCAGGACGGTATCCATGTCTATCAACAAGCTGAAAAGCTAATGGTTTGGCATGGATGCCGCTCTACAGCGGCATGACAAAGGAGAGAAATTTAGTAAAAACAACAAAATTAACGATTTATGATTTTGCCCTCGCAAAGCCTCCAACATCGCCTGTGGATTCTTCGCAATCACCTGCAACAAAGCCCGTGCTGAGCCAGCTTGCTGGTTTCTCACTCTTTAACATTGCTGGGGGAGGCGAATAATGCACACGGGCGGGTTTGGCTTTGCCTTCTATTATATCTATGCATTCATAGATGCTTTCTAGTAGCTCATCAAAGCGTTCTTTTTTCATGAGAAAATACTCGTTTGGAGTTGCAGAGATTCTTAGCCGCAGCACACTACTGTCCAATAAAACTTTTAA
>DIUV01000002.1:0-32877 GCA_002423155.1 Alphaproteobacteria bacterium UBA6149 | reverse complement strand
CCAGAGGGAGAGGGGGCAGTCCGCGTTTCTTTCTTAGGAGAGCGTGTTATGCTACATCAACTTTCGTGCGTGATGCGCGTTTTCTGTCGTTAGAATCTAAAACGCGTTTACGCAGACGTAAGGAAATAGGGGTTACTTCCACTAGTTCGTCGTCTTGAATATAGGCAATCATGTCTTCTAAGGTCATCAGGCGCGGTGGAACTAGGCGAATTGCATCGTCTTTGCCGCTGGCGCGCATGTTGGTTAGTTGTTTTTCACGCAATACGTTTACTTCCAGGTCATTATCGCGGCTGTTTTCACCGACAATCATGCCGTCGTAAACTTTGTCTTTCGGCACTACGAACATAGACGCGCGTTCTTGCAAGCTGTTTAGGGCGAAGGCTACGGCTTCACCGATGCCGATGCCGATTAACACGCCGTTGCGACGACCTTCGATTTCGCCTTTATAAGGGCCATAGCTGTGGAAAAGACGGTTCATGATGCCCGTACCGCGCGTGTCGGTTAAGAACTCGCTTTGATAGCCAATTAAGCCACGTGAAGGGGCGATGAAAAGCAGCCTAGTTTTTCCGCCGCCAGATGGACGCATATCTTGCATTTCGGCTTTGCGGCGGCTCATTTTTTCTACTACCGCGCCGCTGAATTCATCATCCACATCGACTACTACTTCTTCGTAGGGCTCTAATAAATTGCCTTCTTCGTCTCTTTTGATTAATACGCGCGGACGGGATACGGAAAGTTCAAAACCTTCGCGGCGCATGGTTTCAATCAACACGCCTAATTGTAACTCTCCGCGACCACCTACTTCAAAGGCTTCACCGGATGGTAAATCTTTGATGGTGATGGCGATGTTGCTTTCTGCTTCGTGGTACAAACGGTCACGAATCATGCGTGAGGTTACTTTTTTACCTTCTTGACCAGCAAAAGGAGAATCATTTACGCTTAAGGTAATTGCCATAGTTGGCGGATCAATCGGGGTGGATTGAATGGGGGTGTTAATCGCCATGTCGCAAATGGTGTGGGATACTAGCGAGTTAGTTACCCCGGCAATCGCGATGATGTCGCCAGCTTGTACGGTTTCTACGGGGATGCGTTTTAAGCCAGAGAAGGCGAATAGTTTGCTTAGGCGTCCTTGTTCAACCAAATTACCATCCAAATCCAAAGTTTTGAATGCTTGGTTAACCGAAGCTCTACCACTGCATACGCGACCAGTTAGGATACGACCTAGATATGGGTCATAGCTTAGCAAAGTTGCAAGCATGGCAAAAGGTGCTTCTTTATCCACATTCGGTGCTGGTACATGTTCCATTACTAATTCTAACAATGGGTGTAGGTTCTCGCGTGGGGCTTCCAGCGAAGTTGCACACCAGCCAGCGCGGCCGGATGCATAAAGAATCGGGAAGTTTAATTGTTCGTCGTTTGCGTCTAATGCGCAGAACAAATCGAACACTTCGTTTACTACTTCGTCAATCCGTGAATCGGGTCGATCTACTTTATTGATTACTACGATAGGTTTTAAGCCAATTTTTAAGGCTTTTGATAATACGAATTTGGTTTGCGGCATGGCGCCTTCGGAAGCATCCACCAATAATAATACGCCGTCTGCCATTTGCAATACGCGCTCTACTTCGCCGCCGAAATCCGCGTGTCCGGGAGTATCAATAATGTTAATGCGAGTATTTTCCCACTGAATAGAGGTACATTTCGCTAAAATGGTAATGCCGCGCTCACGCTCTAAATCATTACTATCCATCATCCGCTCATCCGTTGCCTCATTGGTACGGAAAGTGTCAGATTGTTTTAAAATATTATCAATCAGGGTGGTTTTGCCATGGTCAACGTGTGCGATGATGGCAATATTACGTATATCAGTCATAAATTTCTCTCGTTTTTCTTAAAGACGAGTCTATATACGTTAAAAAATATATAAATGCAGCAAAAATTTTTGGCAAAAAAATATGCCGCCTCCTTCATGGTGCATGACGGGGCGGCATAAATTCAGTAGTGTAACAAATTACTTAGATTCAAAACGAATTACAGTTGGATTTTCAGCAGTTAAATTAACTTGTTTTTTGCTGGTGCCATTAGAGATGGTGTAAGTGCCAGCTGGAACTTGTGCATAAAACATTGGACCTGCATCAACTGATAATACTTCCAAACCATTGGCGTTTTGGATGGTTAGATGAGATTTTCCTACAAATTCACCATTTGCACCTGAATTAGTGATTTGTAGATTGTAATCTTTCTTTACGGTTTCTAATGCTTTGCGCTCATCATCGCCAATTCCACCCGTGATGTAAGTGATGGTTTTGCCATCTTTAGTTGGGGGAGTATAAGTAGATGAATTAGTGTTTTCTGGGGTTTTTTGTACTGGATCGCCAGTCATAGGGGGTGAGGGCATAGCAGCTGGTGCCATCTCCATAGCAGGTTTAATAGTAGGATTTTCTGCATTTGGATAACCTAAAGGCTCGCTAGCTTTGGTTTGTCCTAACATTTCAAACATGGGGTTTTTAGGGTAATCCTGACCTTTTGGTCTTTTGCGTTTAATACGTTTTTTTTCTACTGGTTTTGCAGCTTCTGCTTGTGGTGCAGTTGCTTCATTAGCTGGAGCGGCTGCACTATCTGTAGCAGGCGCAGCGGGTTCCGCTTTTGCTGGCTCAGTAGCCGCTGGAGTAGTTTCTGGAGTGGCAGCAGGAGTTACCGGAGTTAATTGCACATCAGGAGTAGTTGCAACCGCAGGCATTGCAGGAGCAGTTTCCGTAGGAGCAGGAGCTGGGGTTTCCGCAGGGGCCGCAGGAGTTGCTGCAACTGGAGCTGGCGCAACTGGAGCTGCTGCAGCAGGAGTTGCCGCCGCAGGAGCAGCAGGAGCAGGAGCAGCAGGAATTGGAGCAACTACTGACTGATCCGTAGAGCTGATTTGTGGCGCGGCAGCATCTGCTGCTTGTGCCTTGGCGCTGATAGCTATGCCAACCAAGCCAGCTAATAATAATGATTTCATAATCTTCCTCATTTAATAATGTTTTAAGTTAATCAATTTGTGGTTCGTGAGCTTTTTTAATAAACTCTGCGTCCGCTTCTAATGGGCGTTGTTCATTGGCGATGCGGCTATGATGGCGACCATATACAAAATATATCACCAATCCGCAAGCAATCCATTCGGCAATGAATATATAATAATGTAGCTCAAAGGTAGATAGTAAACCTACGCAGCTAACCATACCCAAAATAGGAACAATCGGATAGAAGGGAGTGCGGAACGGACGCTCCAATTCTGGCTGGGTGCGGCGGAGATAAATAACGCTGAAGCTTACCATAGCAAAAGCAGTAATGGTGCCAAAGCTTACCATGTCACCAAGTGTTTTTAGTGGCGTAGTTGCCGCCAAAATAGCAACTATGGAGCCAACTAATAAAGTGTTTTTCCAAGGAGTATGGAATTTTTTATGTACGTCACTAAAGAATGCCGGCAGCAAACCATCACGCGACATAATGTAGAAAATGCGCGTTTGACCGTACATCAGCACTAGCATAACCGAGCTCATGCCCATTAATGCTCCAATTTTCACTAACCAAGAAAACCAGTGAATACCAATATGATCCGCCGCTACTGCCATGGGGTCAGGCACATTCAACATGGAATAATGTACCACTCCCGTCATTACAGCAGAAGTTAGCATGTACAACACTGTGCACACAAATAAAGAACCCAAGATACCAATTGGCATGGTGCGTTGCGGGTCTTTGGCTTCTTGTGCGGCAGTAGAAACTGCTTCAAAGCCAATATAAGCAAAAAACACAATACTTGCACCGCGGAAAACGCCTGACCAACCAAAGCGTTCTGCTTCTAAACCAGTTTTAGGGTCGGTAAAATGTTCTACTGGGGGGATAAAGGGCGCCCAGTTGGCTACATCAATGTGGGAAATGCCGACTAATATAAAGGTGATAACCACGGCAACTTTTACAAATACGATAATGTTGTTCACGGTAGCAGATTCGCTAATTCCTTTTACTAACAACAAGGTAACTGCAATAATTCCGATTAATGCAGGTAGGTTGATTATGGCTGAAACAGTGGAGCCATCAGCTAAAGTAACTGCTTGTCCATAAGCAGAGGTAAATTGTGGCGGAATAACGATGCCAAAATCTTTTAAGAAGCTGACCAAATAACCTGACCAACCAACCGCGACTGTGGCGGCGGCAACCCCATATTCTAATATGAGCAACAGCCCCATCACCCACGCGAATATCTCGCCCATGGTCGCATAAGTATAGGTATAAGCACTACCCGAAATGGGCAAAGTGGAGGCTAACTCTGCATAGCATAAACCAGCAAAAGCACAGGCTAAACCAGCGAATACGAAAGAAAGCATAATTGCCGGCCCGGCATGTAATGCGGCAGCTTGTCCCGTCATCACAAAAATACCCGTACCAATAATGCAGCCAATGCCTAGACTAATCAAGTTCCATGCACCGAGTGAGCGCTTTAAGGTGGAGTTCATCGATTCTTCTTGAATGCGAGCTACGGATTTTTTTAGGAAGAAGTTATTAGCCATTTTACTGTATCCTGAAAATTAGTTTCATCTTTTTATAGAGGAGCTAAGCGCAACTGGCAACTAATGAATTTTAGGAGGAGGTTATAAAAAAAATCTCTCCAACTGTAATAATTGGAGAGATTTAGTTTAATGTATGAATACTCAATGCAAAGAAAGTTTGGGGTTGGGAAGCATTTGTGCGCCAACATCACTACAAAGTTGAGCGAAGTCTATACGTTCGCTTACGCCAAAAATTTCCATACACCCAAAAAAATGTTCGTCGGTTTTTAATGTGGGAAAGCCAATAAATTCATCATTATCATCAGCTTTTTTTAGAATCACCATAGCACCTGTGTATAAAGCAACACAGGTAGAAAAATCACCCAGCCAAACGATTTCTACAACTGGTGAAATTTCACCATTTTCTTTGGTGTAAAAGCCCAAGCTGTTTTCATTGATTTCGCCAAATAAATCACCGCTTATAATGTTCTTGTCAAAACATATCATTGCTGCGGCAGGAGAGTTAAAAACATCAGTTTTGACTACAGGAGAAATCACCATTTCTTGAAATTCCGGCGCTTCTCCTTCACCGATTACCTCGCTGCCATAGCCATATATGTATGCCAAATTCTCTGTGAATATTGACATAACCACTGGTGTAGTGAAGTCTGGTTTTGTTTCTTCGCTCATAAAAATACCTCATAGGGTGTATTTAAAAAAAGATTCTAACTCAAAGTCAGAAATCTAAAGCAGGATTGCAAATAGATGGGCGCACATTAATGCAAAAAAATATTTTATCAATATATTTATTAATCGGCGAATAAATCCGTCGATAAATATCGTTCCGCGCAAGAGGCTAAAATAACCACAATGTTTTTACCAGCCATTTCTGGACGTGCTCCTATTTCCAAAGCGGCGGCTAAGGTGGCGCCGGAAGAAATACCTGCTGGGATGCCCTCTAATTTGGCGGCTAAGCGTGCGGTGGCGAAGGCGGTTTCGTTATTGATAGTAATAATTTCATCAATGATATTTTTATCTAAAATATCGGGGATGAAGCCTGCGCCAATGCCTTGGATTTTGTGGGGACCTGCTTTGCCGCCTGAGAGTATGGGGCTGTCTTCTGGTTCTACTGCGATGATTTTTATGTTGGGGTTTTTGTCTTTCAAAGCGCTGCCCACGCCAGTTATGGTGCCGCCCGTGCCCACTCCGGCGATGAATACATCTACTTTTCCGTTCGTATCTACCCAGATTTCTTCGGCGGTGGTGCGGCGATGAATGGCAGGGTTAGCCTGATTTTGGAATTGTTGTAGCATGAGGGCGTTGGGATTATTGGCGACGATTTCTTCAGCGCGAGCAATCGCGCCTTTCATGCCTTGCCCTGCTGGGGTTAGTTCTAATTGTGCCCCGAGTTGTAACAGCATTTTGCGGCGCTCGATGGACATGCTCTCGGGCATGGTTAGTACTAATTTATAGCCCTTAGCCGCGCAGACGAAAGCCAGTGCAATGCCAGTATTGCCCGAAGTGGGCTCTACTAATAAAGTATTGGGAGTTAATTTCCCTGAATTTTCCGCTTCTTCAATCATCCCCAAAGCGATACGGTCTTTCACGGATGAAAGCGGATTAAAAAACTCTAATTTTGCTAAGATATTCGCCCCTCTTCCTTGATTTGCTAGGCTGCCTTGATTTATTTTGTGCAAGCGCACTAAGGGAGTGTTGCCAATAGTTTCAACAATCGAATCATAAATTCGTCCGCGACCTGCTGGGTCTAAAATGATATTTGACATAATAATTCTCCTAAATAATGAATGAATCGGCGGTTTTAATAGTGTTATTAGTCAGTAGTCCGCTAGTATAAGCCTCGTCGCATAATTGACTAAGGGTGATTTTTGCCAGTGGTTCTAATAAAACATTTTGTGCTTGAGTAAAATGTGGCAAGACTACTTTGTCTATCAAGTTAGAACTAGCAATTATATCTTCCTCAGCTTGAATGGCGGTGATAATTTCTGCCAGCGTAATCCGCCTACGCTCGCGCCCCAATACGTAGCCACCCCGAGGACCACGCAGGCTACGCAATATGCCTTCATGCACCAATTTTTGCAGCATTTGCTCTAAATAACGTGGCGGTAAGTTTTGTAATTGCGCCAATGCTTTACCACTCAACGGATGGTTAGATTGATTGAGGGCAATGTTTAATAGTGCTTCTACGGCATGGAATATTTTTTTGGGAAAGAACATGAGTTTATATTTATCCTGCAATTTTATGACCCGTACTACCAAATCCGCCCACCCCACGCGCAGATTCTTCTAAATCTGCCACTATTTGCCAGCTAGATTGCACTACGGGAGCAATAATCATCTGGGCGATGCGCATGCCGCGCTCTACGGTAAATGCTTCATTACTATGGTTAATTAGCAATACTTGGATTTCACCGCGATAATCCGCATCAATTGTGCCCGGAGAGTTTAATACGGTAATGCCGTTTTTATAAGCCAAGCCAGAACGGGGGCGGATTTGTGCTTCGTAATTAGCGGGCAGGGCAATGGCGATGCCAGTGGGGATTAACACGCGCTCACCAGGGGCAATAATTTTATTTACCGCAATGGCTGCATGTAAATCCATGCCGGCGCTTTGTGCAGTGGCGTAAGTTGGTAAGGGTAAGTCTGCGCCATGCGGCAGGGTGACTAGGTTAACGCGCAACGCCTGCCCCCTCTCCCTCTGGGAGAGGGTCGGGGTGAGGGAAGCTTCCGAAAATTGTGATGTAGAATTTTGCATGTTATTCTATCCTTATATGTTGTTTTTAATCTATTTTATGGTTAATTTTTTGCCTATTGGTGTGGGGGCTTTGTTATGTAATTAATTATTAATTTTGGGAGGCTTCCCTCACCCCGTCCCTCTCCCAGAGGGAGAGGGGGAAGTGAGTCGTTCTAATAATTTTTCTGCCACTTCTATTTTGCGCATACGCGGAAATTTTTCTTCTCCATCGGCAGTCAAAAATAGAATTTCAGTTTCTAATTCTCCAAATATTTTGCCTTCGGAAATATCGTTTGCCAAGAGCCAATCACAACCTTTGCGGAGCAATTTCTGCCGAGCATTTTCCAATAAATTTTCGCTTTCGGCAGCAAAACCGATAACTAAATCAGGGCGTTGACTGGGGTGCTTGGCTACATAAGCTAAAATATCTGGGGTTTCTGATAATTTTATGTTGGGAGCCGTGGCGTTATCGCGCTTTTTTATCTTATTAGTAGCCGCCATTTCTGGTCGCCAATCAGCTACGGCAGCGGCAAAAATGGCGATATCCACGGGTAAAGAATTTATAGTTGCGGCAAACATTTCCTGCGCAGTTTGAACATTTATTTGGCAAACATTGGGTAATAAAGGCAAATTCGTGGGCGCGGAAATCAAAGTCACCTCTGCACCTGCTTGTGCGAAAACTTTGGCAATCTGCCAGCCTTGTAACCCCGAGGAGCGATTGCCAATATAGCGCACCGGGTCAATTGGTTCTTGCGTGCCGCCGCTGGTTATCAGGATTTTCTTGTTTTTTAATTTTTGTGCAGGAAAAAGTTGGTTTTTTATCTCCAACGGCTCCGCCATGCGCCCTGAACCTATTTCGCCGCAAGCTAGTTCGCCCTCTTGGGGAAAAATTATTTCTACGCCATCTGCTTGTAATTGTGCAATATTTCTGCGCGTGGCAGGATGTTCCCACATATATTTATTCATCGCCGGAGCTACAAAAATAGGCTTGTCGCTGGCAAGCAAAGTAGCCGTTGCCAGATTATCCGCGATTCCTGCTGCCATTTTAGCCATAATATCCGCACTTGCTGGGGCAACGATAATTGCATCTGCCAGGCGAGAAAGCTGAATATGCCCCATTTCCACTTCATCTTTTAGGGAAAATAAATCGCTATAAGTAGGGTTTCCCGTAAGTGAGGAAACCGCTAAGGGAGTAATAAATTCTGCGCCGCCTTGGGTGAGGATTGCATTAACATTCACCCCATCACCGCGCAGCAAACGGATGAGTTCTAGGGCTTTATAGGCGGCAACACTGCCTGAAATGACTAGAAGTACGTTTTTCAATTGTAATTTTCCCTAATTCACAAAATGAGGATAAACATAGGCTTTGCTATAGTTTAATGCAACCATGAAAATCTATTTGCTGCGCTGCAATACAAAAAAACATGGAATATTTAATTCATTTGCGCTAAAGCTATTCGCCCAAACTAAAATTAGTGGAAAAATATCATGGCGGCAGAAACCGTAGAGTATAAATTATTTGGACTAAAATTGTGGCAGCAAGTGTTGATAGCCTTGGCGTTAGGTGTTGCGGTGGGCATGGTTATTCAGGCCTTGGTTTCGCAGCAGGTTTTGTCGGTTGAAGCTTCTAAGCAGGTGGCTAATAACATCAAAATTTTTGGCACGGTTTTTATTAATCTGATTAAAATGGTGGTGGTTCCGCTGATTTTCTTAGCCTTAGTTTCGGGCATAACCAGTATGGATGACCCAACTAATTTTACGCGGATTGGCTTCAAAGGCATTATTACGTATTTATCCACCGCTAGTTTTGCGGTGTTGATTGGGATAAGTGCAGGCTTGATTTTTGAACCGGGTAAAGGGGTGGCGGTAGATTTATCTTCTTTTGCCAAAGATGTGCCCGAGGCAAGTAAGGCATCTCCCTCCATTGGAGATTTCTTGTTGGGTCTGATACCCACCAATGCCTTTAGAGCAATGACTGAAGATAATTTCTTGCAAGTGGTGCTGTTCTCATTATTTTTTGGGTTCACTATCAATATGTTGGGTGATAGGGTTTCTAAATTAAAAGAATTATTGCGTGAGGCTTCTTACGTGGTTTTCAAAATGATTGAATATATTGTGCGCTTAGCGCCGATGGCAGTTTTTGGCTTTATGGCGTGGAGTATTGGCACGCAAGGTCCGAAGATATTAGAAACTTTGGCAATGTTAGTGGTTGCCGTTTTAGCTGCTTGTGTTTTGCAATATATATTATTCGGCTTGATGATTATGTTCTTTGGACGTATTTCTCCGATGCCATTTTATCGTAAAATGATGCCTACGCAGTTAATGGCTTTTTCTACCAGCAGTAGTAAAGCAACCTTAACTACGGCAATGCGTGAATTACAGACTAAAATGGGGGTTTCTGAGCAAAGCAGCAATTTTTTGATGCCGCTTGGTGCATGTATTAACATGGACGGAACCGCGATTTATCTAGGTATTTGTGCATTATTTTTCTCGCAATTATTTGGTATAGAGCTGCATGCACATGATTATGTGGTGTTGGTTTTAACTTGTACATTGGGTTCAATTGGGGCGGCGGGTATTCCTAGTGGGTCAATTATTTTTATGGGGATGGTATTATCTTCCGTAGGCTTGCCGCTGGATGGAATTGGATTGCTTCTTGGGGTGGATCGTTTGTTGGATATGGTACGCACCACGATTAACATTACGGGCGATGCGGCAATAACCTTGATGATTGATAGTTCCGAAGATAAAATAGACAAAGAAATTTACTTTTCGTGAACCAAGAACCGCTCAAATTAGTAATAGTTGGGCATGTCGATCACGGAAAATCGACTTTGGTCGGGCGGCTATTTCATGATACGGATTCCCTGCCCGAGGGGAAGTTAGCGCAAATTGAAGCTTTGTGCAAAAAACGGGGGATGAAGTTTGAGTGGTCTTTTTTGATGGACGCACTGCAAACCGAGCGTGACCAAGGCATTACTATCGATACTTCGCGCATTTGGTTTAAGCATAAAACTAATAATTATGTAATTATTGACGCACCGGGACACCGGGAATTCTTAAAAAACATGGTAACGGGAGCCGCAGGTAGCGATGCCGCTTTGCTGCTGGTGGATGCCGAAGAAGGCGTTCGTGAGCAAACCCGTCGGCATGGATATTTATTGCATTTGTTGGGCGTGCGGCAAATTCTGGTGCTGATAAATAAAATGGACAAAGTAGGCTATGCGCAAGCTCGTTTTGAGGAAGTTGCGGCAGAATGTCGCGCTTATTTGCAAAGCATTGCAGTTGAGCCGTCCGCAATCATCCCTATTTCTGCGCAAAATGGCGATATGGTGGTTAAGCGCGGTGATAATCTAGCTTGGTATTGTGGGCAAACTTTGCTGGAAAATTTAGAAAAATTCTCCGTAGCAAGTCCCCTAGATAAATTACCTTTACGTTTGCCGGTGCAAGATGTTTACCGTTTTGACGATCGCCGCATTATCGTTGGGCGCATTGAATCGGGTGCTTTGCAGGTGGGGGATACGATTTTGCTTTCACCCAGCAACCACGCTGCAAAAATTAAAACCATTGTTCACTGGCCAGAATCAGAAGCGCCAACTACTTGCGCAAAGGCAGGTGAGTGCGTGGGGATTACGCTGGAAGATCAGTTTTTTGTCGAGCGTGGTAATTTAATTTCTAATGTTGAGGATGCGCCTATTTTGACGCGCACCATCAAAGCGCGCATATTCTGGTTAGGGCAAAATGAGCTACAGCGCGGTGCGCATTATAAAATGCGCATTAATACGGCGGAGTTGAATGTCTTAGTTAAAGACATCGTCCATGTTATTGATACACAAGATTTAGCGGAGCAAAAAACCGATATGGTGCTGCGCAATCAAGTGGCAGAAGTAATTTTGCAAGTACGCGGCTTGGCGGCGGTGGATGATTTTAGCATTCTCCAGCAAACCGGGCGTTTTGTCTTGATTGATGGTTATGATATTGCTGGTGGAGGCATCATAAATTTAACCGATGTGAGCGACCAACGTGTTACCAGCAAAAATATAAAATCGCGCAATATTCATGGGTTAGATATAAAAATAACCGCCGAACAACGCGCCGCACAAAACGGACATAAAGGCGGAATTTTGTGGTTCACTGGGCTTTCGGGCTCGGGCAAATCCACCATTGCCCAAGAATTGCAATTACGCTTATTTGCCAAAAACTACCAAGTTTATGTGTTAGACGGCGATAATATCCGCCAAGGATTAAACGCCGATTTAGGCTTCTCCCCCGAAGACCGCGCGGAAAATATCCGCAGAGTTGGCGAGGTGGCCGCCTTATTCGCCCAAGCCGGCTTTATCGTCATCTCCGCCTTCATCTCCCCCTACCGCGAGGATAGACGCCGCGCACGCATGGCAGCGCCCGAATTTTTCCATAATATTTACATAAAAGCCGGGCTAGAAGTGTGCGAACAGCGCGATGTGAAGGGCTTATACAAAAAAGCCCGCGCAGGCGAAATTGCCGAATTCACCGGCATTTCCGCGCCCTACGAAGCCCCAGAAAATCCTGATTTATTGGTGGATACGGTTAATTTTAGCGTGGATGAATGTGTGGAGCAATTGGTTGCTTATGTGGATGAGATGTTGGTGGGTTAGGATTTTTATTGTTTGTAATATTACAGTAGAAAGATTTTCACCGCATTCATAATAGACGAAAAATAAGGGTAACTATATGACTATAAATGAATATTCGGTAGATGCAATTGCAAGCTATTTTTCTAATGAGAAATTATTTGATCAATCATTATCGGTAGATCAATGGTCTTGCGATTTTAAAGATTGGATACTCAAGCCAAGACAACAAGATAAATTAACAAAAATTACCTCTCCTCAACAATTTAATGCAAGCATAAATAATCATGGGCAATATGCAATTTCTCTAAAAATCTTTTTACAAAATGAGTGGGAGCGTGCAGAAAAAGAAAATAATCATGGCAATAAATTAAAATTAGCTCACTGGATTATAAAGGACTGGGGTGGAGTAATAAGAAACAATCCAGTAACAATAGAAAACCATCTATCTATTGCTGATCAATTGGATAGAACAATTACAACTAAAGATGTTCCATTAATGGGGATAGCATCATCATCAAAAATCTTTACACTAAAAGATCCCAAAAAATATGCTATTTATGATGCAAGAGTTGCAGCAGCCTTGAATGCTATTTTAAAAGAATCAAAACATGCGACAAAAATAAAATATTTTCCTCATATTGCAAGTAGAAACAAAGTTATCAAAGAATTTATAGATAATTTTGATAAAAATGCTGATTTTATAGAAAGATCCAAAACATACTCAGAATATTTAAATCTTTTAAATAAACTAAAGGAAATATTTAAAGGTTATGAGATATATCATTTTGAAATGACTTTATTTGCAAAAGCAGTAGATTTATGTGCATTGTGAAAGATCGTTAATGTTTTTCCGCTTGATTTTTTAGTAACATAATGTTACGTTGTCTGCATGGTTTACGCATTACAAATCACAAAAACAGCTAATAAACAATTAGATAAATTGCCATATAAAGTTCAAGAACAAATTAGAACATCTCTAATTGAACTTGCTGGCAACCCTTATGCTGCGAGTTTAGATGTTAAAAAGCTTAAAAATCAGTCTTATTATCGATTGCGAGTTGGTAGTTGTCGAGTGATTTATGAATTGCGTAATAGACCACCCCAGAAACTAAATCTGTTGGTCGTCTGCGCCGTTTTTTCTTCCTCAAATATCCTCACGTAGCTCCGCTACGCTGCGGTTTTGAGTCAGAAAGAAACGACTCAGCCAACTCAACATATTTAGTTTCTGGGGTGGTCTAATGAAATGCTGATTATTTTAGTAATGGAAGTATGGCATAGGCAATCCGCCTATTAATTAGATGTATAATGGGGATAAAGATGCAAATAAATAATATTGAGACTATTCAACGCGGTGGCGTTCCTTATGTGGTGTTGCCTAAAATGGATTATGACGCCCTGATTGAACAATTAGAGGATGCTGAAGATTTACATGCGCTGGAGGCTGCATTAGCTCGCGATGAAGAAGGTTTTCCTTTGGAATTATTTGATTCCATTCGGGCTGGTCGCCACCCTGTGCGAGTTTTTCGTGAATATCGAGGAATTAGTCAGGCTGAATTGGCTCAGGCTAGTGGGGTGAGTCGTAATTTTATTACGATGATTGAGACAAAAAAGCGCGTGGGTACGATTAACACAACTAAATTGCTTGCGGATGCATTAGGGGTGGATATGGATATGTTAGTGGTATAATAAACATTGCTTAAACCACTTAAAATAAGAAAAACCAAAAAATGCTTTCCATCCAAAACCTCACCTACCGTATCGCTGGGCGTACTTTATTAGATAATGTTTCATTAAGTATCTCGGCAGGGCAGCGAGTGGGGTTGGTGGGGCCGAATGGTACGGGGAAATCTACCCTGTTTAAGTTGATTTCGGGGGAGATTCCTTCGGATGGGGGGGATATAACCTTGGTGAAGGGCGCAACTATGGGCATGGTGCGCCAGGATTTGCCTGATGATGATACTACTTTGATAGATGTAGTATTAAATTCGGATGTTGAGCGTGCGAGCTTGTTAAAAGAAGCGGAAACCGCGGAAGATGGTGATCGGATTGGGTATATTTATGAGCGCTTGGAAGAAATTAGCGCTTATGATGCGCCAGCACGGGCGGCGACTATTTTAACTGGATTGGGTTTTACGGAAACCGCACAAAATACGGCAATTTCCGAGTTTTCGGGTGGGTGGCGTGCACGGGTTGCCTTGGCGGCGGCGTTGTTTCAGCAACCGAATTTATTAATGCTCGATGAGCCGACCAACCATTTGGACTTTGAAGCCATGGTTTGGCTGGAAAATTATTTGATGCGCTATACGCAGACCTTAATCATCATCAGCCATGACCGGGATATTTTGAATAAAACCGTCAATCAGATTGTGCATTTAGATAACCAAAAACTGATTGGTTATACCGGGACTTATGACCAGTTTGAGCGCCGCCGGGCAGAAAAAATGATGAATCAGCAAGCCTTGCATGAAAAACAGCAGGCGCAAAAAGATAAAATGATGGAATTTGTCGATCGTTTCCGCGCTAAAGCAAGTAAAGCGCGGCAGGCGCAAAGCCGCTTAAAGGCGATTGAAAAAATGGATATTGTCGATGCGGTGATTGCCGAGCGCGTGACCGCCTTTATTTTTCCTAAGCCTGAGGAATTACCTTCGCCATTAATTACTTTAGAAGACGTGGATGCTGGCTATGAGCGCGGTAATCCTGTGCTTAAAAAACTAAATTTACGTATTGATATGGATGACCGCATCGCGCTGTTGGGTGCGAATGGTAATGGTAAATCTACGCTGGTAAAATTACTTTCGGGGCGTTTGGCGCCGTTGGATGGCAGAATTTGCAAATCGGGCAAGCTCAAAATTGGCTATTTCGCGCAGTTTCAGACGGATGAGTTAGACGTGGAGCAAACCCCACTAGAAATCGTTAAAGATGCGATGAAAGGCAAAGCGGAGCCGATTGTGCGCGCTGCTCTTGGAAAATTCGGGTTTGATAAGCATAAAGCGGATACTAAAGTGGGTGAATTATCCGGTGGGGAAAAGGCGCGGTTGCTGTTTTGTTTGATGAGCTTTGACGCGCCGCATATTATGCTGCTCGATGAGCCGACTAACCATTTGGATATTGATGCGCGTGAAGCCTTGATGCAGGCTTTGAATAATTATAGTGGCGCGGTGATTTTAGTTAGCCATGATCCACATTTGGTGGAATGTGTGGCGGATAGATTATGGCTGGTGGCAGATGGCACTTGTAAGCCTTATGAGGATGATTTGGAGGCTTATAAACATCTGATTGTCCATCAACGTCGCAAAGAACGCGATGAGGCTAAGCAGGCATCACGCAATAACAAAAAGAATAAAAAAGCAAAAAATTCTTCCAGCAATGCGGAACAATTGGAAAATAAAGTATTAGAATTAAGCATCGCCAAAGAAGCCATGGAAAATGAAATAGCTGCTTGTTGTGAAGCGGGCGATGCGCAAGGATTGCAAAATTTGAATGTGGCCTATGCCAAGTTGCAAAAAGAACTAGAGACGGCTGAAATTGCTTGGGAGCAGGTTTCGGGCGTTTCCTGAAAAACCTCTTTTATGTCAATTATGTGAAGTTTTGCCACACTCACTTGTATTTGTAAAAAAATAACCTAAATAAGTTAGCAAGTTATTGCAAAAATTAGCTACTACTGTTAATAGGGCTTGTTTAGCCCAATTTAATTTGGTGGCAAATCAGATATAGAGGAACTTGAATTTATGGCAGAAACTAAAAAAACCCCCAAAAAGAATGCTTCTGCTGAGAAAAAAGAAATAGAAAAAAATAATGTTGCTGCGGAAGATAATAAAAAATCTACGAAGAGCAATGTTGAGTTGGTTAAAAAACTAATCGAAATTGGTAAGACCAAAGGTATCATTACCTATAATGAACTCAATGAGTTACTGCCTGCGGACGAATTTTCTCCTGAAACGATTGAGGCAGTGATTGCCACGCTTGCGCAGATGAAAATCAAAGTGGAAGAAGATACTAAAAAGAATAACCGTAAGAAAAAATCCTTGCTAGCAGTGGAGGAAGACGCACTTCCTGCCGCGGAAGAGGAAGCCGAAGAAGCGGCAGCTGAAGAAGAGCAAGAGCAAGAAGGCGCCGAAGTTTACGGACGTTCGGATGATCCTGTGCGGATGTATCTGCGTGAAATGGGCAATGTGGAATTGCTTTCACGCGATGGTGAGATTGAAATTGCCAAACGCATTGAATCTGGTCGGGAGATTATGATTGGCGCTTTGTGTGAAACTCCCCTGGTTATCCAAGAAATATTAAGTTGGCGCGATGGTTTGGCAAGCGGAACGATATTATTGCGCGATATCGTTGATTTAGACGCCACTATGGGTGCAGGGAATATTATTGAAGGGGAAGGCGTTGAAGGAGCGATTATTGGCGAAGCTGCTATTGGCGTAGTAACCGTAGAAATGCCCGTTTTGCCAGCTGTGGAGCCAGAAGTTAAAGAGCCTAAAACCAAAGAAGCCAAAGTTTCTTCAGGTGATGATGACGAAGAGGAAGAAGACGAAGAAAAAGTTGAAGGTGCAGAAGAAGGCGCCGAAGAAGAGGAAGAAGATGATGATTATGGCGATAATCCGCTTTCTCTAGTGGCGATGGAAAATGCGCTTTTGCCGCAATTATTAGAAACTTTGGATGAATTTGCGACTATTACCAAACATATCAAGCAATTACAGGAAAAACGCCTTAATAAAGCTTTTGGTGATGGTAAATACGAAGAAAAAGACGAGCGTAACTATCAGAAATATTGCAAACAATTGACTGAGCTAATGAGCCCAGTGCGCTTTAATGGAGCAAAGATTGAATTGCTTTGCGAGCGTTTGTACGACACCAACAAAAAACTTCTCGGTATTGAAGGTAAAATGTTGCGTTTGGCGGAAAAGAAAAAAGTTACTCGTAAAGATTTCTTGGAAAATTATGCTGGTCGGGAATTAGACCCTACTTGGTTAGAAGCGGCGGCGAATTTTAAAGGCAAGGGTTGGAAAGATTTATTGCCAGCAGGGGCGCAAGAATTTCAGGATTTACGTGAAGAAGTTGCCAATATTGCCCGGGAAGTGGGTGCGGAAATTGGCGAGTTTAAACGCATGGTATCTGCGGTGCAACGTGGGGAACGTACTTCTTCGCGCGCCAAAAGAGAGATGATTGAAGCAAATTTGCGCTTGGTGATTTCAATTGCAAAAAAATATACTAATCGGGGTTTGCAGTTTTTGGATTTGATTCAAGAGGGAAATATTGGCTTGATGAAAGCGGTAGATAAATTTGAATATCGCCGCGGTTATAAATTCTCCACTTATGCTACTTGGTGGATTCGTCAGGCGATTACGCGCTCCATCGCCGACCAAGCACGGACGATTCGTATTCCGGTGCACATGATTGAGACGATTAACAAAATCGTGCGTACTTCGCGCCAGATGCTCCATGAAATTGGCCGCGAACCAACTCCCGAAGAATTGGCCGAAAAACTGGTTATGCCTTTGGATAAAGTGCGTAAAGTAATGAAAATTGCGAAAGAGCCAGTGAGTTTGGAGACTCCCATTGGTGATGAAGAAGATTCACATTTGGGTGATTTTATCGAGGATAAAAACGCAATATTACCATTAGATGCAGCGATTCAGTCTAATCTACGCGAAACTACTACGCGGATTCTCTCTAGCCTGACTCCACGAGAAGAGCGCGTTTTGCGCATGCGCTTTGGTATTGGGATGAACACTGACCATACTTTGGAAGAAGTAGGACAGCAATTCTCGGTAACGCGTGAACGTATTCGTCAGATTGAGGCGAAGGCTTTACGTAAATTGAAGCATCCGAGCCGTTCACGTAAGATGCGGAGTTTCTTGGAGCATTGATTTTTTTGGTCTTTTAATGTAAAGTGAGTGGATAACCTTAATTATGAGTTGTTTGTATGGATATACATTTACGCCCAGACCAAGAATACGCGATATTGGAAGCCATTAAAGTTGGTCTAATTAAAAATGAGCTGGATGCCCTTGATTTGGGGCTAGATAATTTGCGTGATAAATTGTTTGCGCAGGTGTCTTTTGCTGGAAAAAGCCCCAAAGAAGCACAGAATAATTTGGCAGATATATTTAGTTCTGTTCGTGGTGATGCCCTTTGTGGAGATGATATTGATTTTGCTAGAAATAATTCAACTGGTCGATTGGTTGATTTATGAGAAAATATTTGCTGGATACGAACATTCCTTCAGAATTGCTTCGTATAAAACCTAACCAGCAAGTTGTAGATTGGGTTTCCTCGCAAGATAGTTCTTTATTGTATATAAGCGTAGTTACTATTGGAGAAATTTGGAAGGGCATTGCGTTACTTGCCGACGGAAAGCGTCGCAACAGTTTGGAATTATGGTTAAAAAATGAATTTATTCCATGGTTCGAGGGAAGAATTCTACCTATTACAGAAGAAATCGCTACTAATTGGGGGCTTTTGGAGGCAGCTCGGCAAATCAAGGGTCGGGCATTAAATATTGCCGATGGGCAGATTGCCGCCACTGCTTCCGTACATAATTTAGTAGTGGTTACGCGCAATGTTAAGGATTTTGCAGATTTAGGAATCGAGATTTTTAATCCATGGAAAATTTGAAATTTTGATTGCCGTAGCTAGTGTCTTAGCGCATATTGTGAGGGAGTAAAAACATAAATCTCTTGGGTAGTATGCGTAAGCTTTATCACACTTCTTTATCCCCTTTTTGCCGCAAGATTCGTATTCACATGCGGGAAAAAGGCCTGGATTTTGAGCTTATGGAAGAGCCGGTGTGGGAAAGTCGGGAGTCTTTGTATCAGCTAAATCCCGCCGGTGAAGTTCCGGTTTTGGTGGATGAAAATGATATTATCTTATCAGGCAGTTATGCAATTTCCGAATATTTAGAAGAAGGTTATACCGAAGTTGGGTTTTTAGGAAAAACTCTGGTAGAACGGGCAGAAGTGCGGCGACTGGTTACTTGGTTTGATATGAAATTTTATCATGAAGTTAGTCAGCCGATTTTATTTGAAAAATTTTATCGTCGTTTCATGCGTTACGGAATGCCTGATTCGGAAACTATCCGTTTGGCAAAAAACAATATTAGCGCCCATTTAGATTGCATTGCCCAATTGACGGAGAATCGTCGTTGGTTGGCAGGGGATTTCTTGTCTTTGGCGGATTTTGCTGCCAGTGCGCATTTGTCTTCAATGGATTATTTGGACGATGTGCCGTGGGACACCGCCGCTCCTTCGGTGCGCGAATGGTATGCTTTGTTGAAATCTCGTCCGTCATTTCGCCCGTTATTATGCGATCGTATGCGGGGGCTTAAACCGCCCTTGCATTATGAAAACCCTGATTTTTGAGGAAAAAATATGAAAAATATAGTTATTTATAGTACGCAAACCTGTCCTTATTGTGTGCGTGCCAAAAATTTATTAGCCAGCAAAGATTTGCAATGGACGGAAATAGATGTGTCTAGCGATGATGAATTGCGTGAGGCAATGATAAAAAAAGCTGGTGGACGCCGCACCGTGCCCCAGATTTTTATTGGAGACACTCATGTAGGTGGTTATGATGATTTGGCTGCTTTGGAAAAATCAGGCAAGTTAGCGGATTTGTTAGGTTAATCATAAAGAATAAACATTGCCGCTACACGACAGTACTATTAATAACTGGTTTATATGATAAATAACAATATGTTATATAATAAACTCTCCGTAGTCATCCCGCCTTGCGGCGGGATGACTACGGATATATTTGTTATAAAGATGTGTTATTTATCAATATTTAATGCTGTTTAATAGTATTGTTGTGTAGTGTGACGAACATTATAATATTTTGAGGTTTTAATGCTTTATAATTTGCTGTTTCCGTTGGCGGATCAATTCCAATTTTTTAATTTATTCAAATATTTAACTTTTCGCAGTGGTGGGGCGGTGCTTACCAGCCTGCTGATAAGTTTTATTTTTGGCGGACGGATTATTAATTGGCTGCGCACCTTTCAAGGGCAGGGGCAGCCCATTCGTGAAGATGGACCCGAGTCGCATTTGTTAACTAAAAAAGGCACGCCTACTATGGGTGGGGTGCTGATTTTATTAGCGGTAAGTATTTCTACTTTATTATGGGCAGATATTACTAATCAATATGTCTGGGTGGTTTTGTTGGTCACGGGTGGCTATGGTGCTATTGGTTTCGCGGATGATTTTCTCAAAGTAACCAAACGCAACAGCAAAGGATTATCGGGCAAGAAAAAGTTGCTGGGGCAGTTTTTAATTGCGGGTTTAGCTGTTTGGTGGGTAATGCAGATTGCCGCTCCCGAGCAGGCAACTCATTTGGCAATCCCGTTTTTAAAACATTTTATGCCCAATCTTGGCTGGTTCTATTTGCCCTTTGCTATGTTGGTACTGGTGGGCGCTTCCAATGCGGTGAATTTAACTGATGGATTGGACGGCTTAGCAATAGTCCCCATCATGATTTGTGCAGGCTGTTTCGCCCTGATTGCTTATTTGGTGGGAAATGCGGTGTTTGCTAATTATTTACAACTAAATTTAGTGGTCGGCGCAGGCGAGTTGGCAATTTTTTGCGCAGCCTTAATTGGCGCAGGGCTCGGGTTTTTATGGTTCAATGCCCCACCTGCAATGGTATTTATGGGCGACACAGGAAGTTTAGCGTTTGGCGGAGCTTTGGGAGCAATCAGTGTGATTATTAAGCATGAATTAGTCTTGGCAATTATTGGTGGATTATTTGTGATGGAAGCGGTTTCTGTAATCGTACAAGTCGCCTCGTTCAAATTAACCGGTAAGCGCGTATTCCGCATGGCGCCGATTCACCATCATTTTGAAAAAATGGGCTGGGCAGAGCCAACCGTAGTAATCCGTTTTTGGATTATTGCCTGCATTTTGGCGCTGGTGGGTCTATCTACCTTAAAATTGCGTTGATTCTTCCAAATATTTCATGGGATTTAAAAATTGTAAAATAACTCAAAAATAGTTATACCCCACAAAAATACCAATCATTTTTCAAAGAAGAATTTATAGTGTTAGCGGAGTTTAGTAAAAAAATATTACGGCATAATTTTACGCATATTATACTCACTCGTTTAGTGTGGGCGTATGCGTGGTTTGTTTGGCTAACTTCTCGTAAAATATATGTTGTTCCTGCTAGTGCGCAGGTGATTATGCAAGGCGAACAAAACGCTATTATTGCTTTTTGGCATGGGCGGATGTTGATGATGCCGATGTTGAAACCCAAAAATCGCGATATGCGCGTGTTAATTTCGCGCCATAATGATGGGTTGCTAATTTCGCATACGATGCAGCATTTTGGTGTTGGTACGGTTGCAGGTTCTACTGGCAAGGGCGGCGCGGCAGCTTTGCGGGAAATTCATAAATTATTAGGGTCGGGGGCGAATATTGTTATCACTCCTGATGGGCCGCGTGGTCCGGTTTATAGTGTTGCGGCGGGAATTATGCAGATGACGCGCCGTTCACACTTACCTATTTTGCCGCTTACTTTTGATGCTTCTCGCAAAAAAACCATGAAAAGCTGGGATAAATTTATTCTGCCGCTGCCTTTTGGCAAGTTAAGCATAGTTGTGGGTGAACCTATGCAGATTGCCGGACGTGAAGATGGTGCGGATATTTTGCAGCAGGAGATGGTTCGGTTGAATGAGAAAGCGGCTAGTTTGGTTTGTCATTCACGAGAAATGCAATTGTTTGAAAATAAAGAAGTTTTAGAATCTGTGCGACGGGGAATAGAGCAATCTGCTAATGGAGAAACTTCTTCTTTGGGTGGCTTTAGTAAGTTTGTTGATGACAAGTAGTTTTCTTTTGCACCCTAGGCTTGACAGTTCCCCTTCGTAAGGCTAACCAACACTAACGATAAACCTAATATGAGAAAAAAATGCCTGACGGCTCGGACAGTATCATTAATTTGCACATATCATTAATTTGCATAAGGAGAGGTGATTTTTAGTCATTTCCTTGTGTTATAAGGAAAAATTATGGCTAAAATAAAAAAAATCATCTCCAACAAAGCTCCTGCGCGAGTTTGTGGTTTGCTGATGGATGCCGCGGCAACGGATGCGGCTGGTGCCTTAGAACTTTTGCAGTCGAATAATAATGGCTTGACCTTTGATGAAGTAGAAGAGCGCCGCACTCAGCATGGTTTGAATGGAGCAATGCATGAAAAATTGCCTGCTTGGTATGTACAGTTATTGTCAGCTTTGATAAATCCCTTTACGGGAATATTATTTGTCTTGATGCTGGTTTCTTGGTTTACCGATGTGATTTTGGCAGGTGGTGGCGAGCGTTCTTTTCGCACGATTATCGTTTTAGGGGCGATGATTGGTATCAGTACTATTTTACGTTTCTGGCAGGAATTTCGCTCCACTAAAGCGGCGGAAAAATTAAAATCCATGATTTGTACCACCGCGGCGGTTTTGCGGCAGGAAAATGGTAAATTTGAAGAAATCAATATTATTGAATTAGTTCCGGGTGATATTATTTCTTTATCCGCTGGTGATATGATTCCCGCGGATATTCGGGTGCTTACCTCGAAAGATTTATTTATCAGCCAAGCGGTGTTAACGGGAGAATCGCTGCCGGTGGAAAAATATGATGTTTCTGCGGCAAAAGAAAAAATCACTAATTTATTGGATTTAGATAATGTTTGTTTTATGGGAACAAACGTAGTTAGTGGGGCGGCTACCGCTTTGGTAGTGGCAACCGGGAATAATACCTATTTTGGCGGCATGGCGCGTGATATTGTCGGCAAGCGCAAACTAACCAGCTTTGATATTGGCATTAATAAAGTTAGCTGGGTGTTGATTCGCTTTATGTTTATCATGGTTCCGTTAGTGTTTTTTATCAATGGTTTTACTAAAGGCAGTTGGTTGGAGGCGTTGCTATTTGCGGTGTCTGTCGCAGTGGGGCTGACGCCCGAAATGTTGCCGATGATTGTAACCGCTAATCTAGCCCGCGGTGCTATGGCGATGGCAAAGCGCAAGACTATTGTTAAGCGATTGAATGCTATTCAAAATTTTGGTTCAATGGATATTTTATGTACCGATAAAACAGGTACTCTAACCCAAGATAAAATTGTGTTAGAGCAGCATTTAGATATTTATCGTAACAAAGATAATCAGGTGCTTAAATTTGCTTATTTAAATAGTTTTCATCAAACAGGTTTGCGGAATTTATTAGATATTGCCGTGTTAGAGCATGGTGAAGAAGAAGCTTTAGCGCATTTGCAAGATAGTTATGAAAAAGTCGATGAAATCCCCTTCGATTTTGTGCGGCGGAGAATGTCGGTTATCGTGCGCGATAAAGACGGCACGAATCTGTTGGTTTGCAAAGGTGCGGTAGAAGAAGTACTCGCTTTATGTGTGCGAGTAGATGGTAATGGCGAGAAATTCGGCGGTGAAGATTTATTCACCGAAGAAATGCGTCAACAAGCGCGGCAAACTACGCGGGAACTGAATGAAGAAGGTTTGCGCGTACTGGCGGTGGCTTATCGTCACATGTCGGTGGCTAAGCATGTTTATAGTGTGGCGGATGAGACGGAGATGGTGTTGGCAGGCTTTATTGCCTTTTTAGATCCACCGAAAGAATCCGCTTCAGCGGCAATTTCTGCCTTGCAGGAGCATGGAGTGCAGGTAAAAATTATTACGGGGGACAATGAGATTGTAACGCGTAAAATTTGTAAAGTAGTTGGTTTGACCATCGAAAATATTTTGCTGGGTAAAGATGTCGAAGAAATGGATGACGCGCAATTGGCGGAGGCTTCTGAAAAAACTACTATTTTTGCTAAAATGTCGCCGGTACAAAAATCCCGGGTTATCCGCGCCCTGCAAAGCCGTGGGCATACGGTGGGTTATCTGGGAGATGGTATTAATGATGCCCCCGCTTTGCGCGATGCAGATGTGGGAATATCGGTAGATACCGCGGTGGATATTGCCAAAGAATCAGCAGATATTATCTTGTTAGAAAAAAGCCTGATGGTGTTGGAAGAAGGCGTGTTGTTAGGGCGACGTACTTTTGGAAATATAATTAAATATATCAAAATGACCGCCAGTTCTAATTTTGGTAATGTATTTAGTGTGTTGATTGCCAGTATTTTTCTGCCCTTTTTACCTATGCTTTCGGTGCAATTATTGGTGCAGAATCTGCTTTATGATATATCACAAATTTCTATTCCCTGGGATGAGGTGGATCATGAATATCTGCGCCAACCCCGCAAATGGGAAGCAAATGGAATTGTGCGGTTTATGCTATTTATTGGACCACTAAGTTCGATATTTGATGTGATTACCTTTTTGGTCTTATGGTATGTGCTAAAAGCGAATTCCCCCGAACAAGCAGATTTTTTCCGTTCGGGTTGGTTCGTGCAGGGATTGCTTTCCCAGACTTTGATTGTGCACATGATTCGCACCAAAAAAATACCCTTTTTCCAAAGCCGTGCGGCGAACCCCGTAATATTATTAACTCTATTGGTTATGGCGATTGGGATACTCATACCCTTTACCTCATTGGGAGCAAGTCTTGGGTTAGTACCTCTGCCAATGATTTATTTTGCCTGCTTAGCGGGAATATTGACAGGTTATTGTATTTTACTGCAATTGGTGAAAGTTTGGTATATTCGTAAGTTTGGTCAGTGGTTATAATTTTTTTGGTTATAGACTTGACTAATTTCTCGTTGTAGTGATGTAGATGAGTCGTTTGTTTCTGATGAATAACCGCAGCGTAGCGGCTTCGCCTATGGATTATTAAGAAGAAAAAACGGCGCAGATGCATTGCTACAGCGATAAATTAGGCAAGTCTTATGTATAAACATCTCCCTTTTCGCCCCTGCGTGGGCATTATGTTATTCAATGCTAACAAAGAAATTTTTGTGGGTAAGCGTATTGATGGGCGTGCCGAGAATTGGCAGATGCCGCAAGGGGGCATTGATGAGGGGGAGCTGCCAATAGAGGCAGCATTGCGCGAGTTGGAAGAGGAAACGGGAACTAACCTTGCAACCTATATTTCCGAATCGCTTGACTGGCATGATTATGATTTGCCTGAGCATCTGGTGCCTAAATTATGGAATGGGCAATATCGCGGGCAGCGGCAAAAATGGTTTTTATTGCGTTTTGATGGGGGGGATGCCGATTTTAACCTGCAAACCAAACATCCCGAATTTAAAGAATGGCGCTGGGCATTGCCCGCGGAATTGCCTGATTTAATCGTGCCCTTTAAGCGTGATATTTATCAGCAGGTAGTGGACGAGTTTTTGCCTGTATTATTGGCTTAGAAACAAATTTTATGCTATGATGCTACTCTCGACATATAGGGAGAGCTTTATGCAAAAAATATTGGCTGGCTTAATTATATTATTTATTGTGCAAGGTTCTACCGCTTTTGCCGCAGAGAAAGCCTCAGTTGAGCAGGTTACGCATTTACTGGAGCGTACCAGCTTTGGCATTGCGCCGGGAGATATTGAATATGTGCAAAAAATTGGCTTAGATGCTTATTTGCAAAAGCAGTTAGATCCCGCTCGCCTGAAATATCCCCCAAGATTATCGCAAGAATTAGCGCAGTTGCACACATTGTCGATGGATGCACCGCAATTATTACAGCAATTTACGCTGGAAAAAGATAAAAATCACAAGCCTACGCCGGCAGAAAATAAAGCAATTCGTCAGCAGGGAAAAATAGTGGTGGCGGAGTTGATTGCGGCAAAAACTCTGCGAGCAATAGAAAGTCCTGCCCAGTTGCAAGAAGTGATGACCGATTTTTGGTATAATCATTTCAATGTTTTCTCGGGCAAGGGGATGGATCGTTTGTTGGTGGGTGTTTATGAGCGTGATGCGATTCGTCCGCATGTTTTTGGTAAATTTCGGGATTTGTTGATGGCAACCGCCAAACATCCTGCCATGTTGGTCTATTTAGATAATATCCGCAATGTCGCCCCCAAAACTAACGCTCGGGGTAAATTAGTCGGCATTAATGAGAATTATGCGCGAGAAATTATGGAGCTGCATACTCTGGGGGTGGATAATGGCTATACACAGGCGGATGTTACTAGTTTGGCGCATATTTTAACTGGTTGGGGAGTCAGTAAGGGCAAAGACCGTAGCCAAAATGGAGATTTTAAATTTAATCCCAAAGAACATGATTGGAGCATAAAAAATTTCTTAGGGCAGCGGATTAATGCACGCGGAGAAGGGGAAATAGAAGAGGCAATTAATATATTGGCGCGCCATCCTGCTACCGCTACGCATATTAGTTATAAATTAGCCCAATATTTTGTATCGGATGAGCCTTCTAAAGAATTAGTGGCGCAATTGGCGAATATTTTTAGCAAGAGCGATGGCGATATATCCGCGGTTTTACAGGAGATTCTTCGTTCGGATGAGTTCTGGGCGGCAAAATCTTATAATGCTAAGTTTAAACCACCCTTTCGTTATTTAATTTCTATATATCGCGCGGCAGGCATCGTGCCCAATAATCTGAAGTTATTTAGGAGTGATTTGCAGCAGATGGGGCAAGTGCCGTATCATTTTTTAACCCCTAATGGTTATGCGAATACTAAAGATATTTGGCTTAATTCAGACGCTCTATTGAAGCGGATGGAAAAATCCAAAATTTTGGTGCAGCAGACAAAAATTTCTGCACCAGCTTTATTGGACGTATTTAGCAGCGGATTTTCTGCAAATACTATTGCCGCTATCAATGAAGCGGGTGGTAATAATGGAGCGGTGTTGTTGTTAAATAGCCCGGAATTTTTATATTATTAGGAGCTCTATTATGTTTACACGGCGTGATATATTAAAAAACATACTTTTAGTTGGTGGCGGGAGCCTTTTAGCTTTGGGTAAAAATAGCTGGGCATTTGCAGCAGATAGACCGGCGGAAAAACGCTTAATCGTGGTGCTTTTGCGCGGTGCGGTGGATGGTTTGAGTGTGGTGGTTCCTTATGCGGAAGAGCAATATTATAAACTCCGCCCAACTATTGCTTTGAATAAACCCAATAATTCTGGTGGCGTGCTTGATTTGGATGGGTTTTTTGGTTTGCATCCTGCGCTTAGTTCTTTGCTGCCTTTGTGGCAGAATAAAACCTTAGCTTTTATCCACGCTAGTGGCTCGCCTGCCACTACTCGTTCGCATTTTGAGGCACAGGATATATTAGAAACTGCTTCTTTGCGGAATTTTTCTGATCCGCAAGGGTGGATAAATAGTTTAGTACAACAAATGCCCGCAGGAAATTCTCCCGTGCAGGCTTTGAGCATTGGCAATGTTTTGCCCAAGATATGTATGGGTAAAATGAATATTGCCACCATGTCGGTTGCAAAAAAAGCGGCAAGAAAACATGGCAAGGCGCTTGCGGAAAATCAGGCGCTGGAGCTTCTTTATAAAAACAATCCCGAATTGTTAAATTTATACCAAGATGGCACTTCTGCGCAGGCAGAAATAATGGATAATTTACAAGATGATGCACAAAGTGAGATGGAAAAAGCGAGTAAAAACGCCCTGCGTCCTGATGGTTTTGTCAATGCTTGCAATAAATTATCCGCACTTATGCGCAAAAATTCCCGCGTACAAATCGCCTTTTTAGATGTGGGTGGCTGGGATACGCATATTAATCAAGGTAATGCTAAGGGGCAATTAGCGGGGAAATTAGAAAAATTGGGGAGTGGTATTGCTAATCTAGCCGCGGGCTTAGGGGATGCTTATAATAATACAGCCATATTAGTAATGTCGGAATTTGGACGTACCGTAGCGGAAAATGGTAATGGGGGTACCGATCATGGGCATGGTAATGTTGCGTGGTTATTGGGAGGTGGTGTACAAGGCGGCAAAATCTGGACAAAATGGCCCAGCTTGGCGCGAGATAATCTCTATCAACAACGGGATTTAGCGGTAACTACGGATTTTCGCGAAATTATCCATGAAGTAATAGTAAGCCACTTACAAGTTGCGCCCGAGAAAGCCGCGCAAATTGTTAGGAATTATGAGGCGGATGGAAGTTTGCGAGGGATTGTTTGATTATGTAGTTATCGCCGTGGGCTGTTTTTGGTGCGGTATCCGGCTAGGGAGGTGATTTTTTTCTCACTAATCGCTTGGAATATTTTATCTGCACCTAATTCTTGGGCGGTGGTTTGGGATGCTTGCATAATATCTGCGAGTATTTGTGCTGCTTCTGGGGTGTTGTTGCCTCCCGCAGGGAAAGCAGAATGAATTTCTGTAAATAATTCTTCTTTTAATCTTTGTATTTCCGCCACTTGTTTGGCGTGGGTTTGGGCTGCTTTTTCTTGCTCCTTTTCTTGCTCGGCGACTGCTTCGGCTTTTTGAGCGTCGATTAATGCGTTGATTTTGGTTCTGACTGCCAGATGGTTTTGAAAATCAGGCTGAGAAATATCAATTATTATGCGCGGGGGAAGCTTTATGAAGCCTTTGCCTTTTTCAATTGCACTAGATAATTCTGACCGGTTTTCTGGCTTGGCTAATGAGGTGTCGATGCTATTTATTTCACGCATGAAATAACATTCGATTCCTCTACTATTAACTAAATAGCTCGCTCTTTGGGCTTTCTCATCGGATTTAAAATCAATCACCAGTAAGTTGGGGGCATATCTATTGAGGGGATATATTTGTAGTGCTGGATTGGCATGGGTGGGCTTTTCGTGGATTTGTTGTAATAATTCTTGCGCCCATTTCTGATCAGTTTGTGGTGTCGGATCAATGTCATGCATAAGTTCCTGCACTGCTTGATTGGCGGCGCTTCTGAATAATTTTATATTATTATCCAGTTTCTTATATGCGCTGCTATCAGTGGGTTTTTTGTAGTTTATAAATTGCGTAACCGGGCGATGAGCCGAATATTCATATTCCAACTGTATCTGGCATTTTTGATAATGTTTTTCTATTTCATCGCTGGATTTATTGGGATTATGTGGGCGAATATGGAAATTTGTTTTGGGTCTTTTAAATTCATCCATTTGCACAAGCAAGGCTTGGTTCATTTTCGTTAAGTCAAAGAAATCTTGTTCAGTCATAGGTTTGTTCCTACTTTTGTTTTTTAGTTAAGGCAAAAAAATTCCCCCTTAAAAATTAAGGGGGAAATTATTTTATTTCTTACGAAATGCATCAAGAGAGATAACTTCAGCCTTGGTTTCCGCTGATTTAACTGGCTTTTCCGTATCTATTGATGGATCCGGCTCTAATCCCCAAGAACCATCTTTGGTGAGTTCCATCGGTTCGCTATCTTCCTCATCAGCTAATACGCCTAATTGGCGGTTGAACTGCAAACCGAATTTTACGCTAGGATCCGCAAAGGCAACCAATGCCGCGAACGGAATTTGCAAGCGTTCCGGAATATTGCTGAAGCTGAGCATAATCGAAAAGAATTTTTCATTTACTTCCAAATTCCAGAATTGATGCTGCACCACAATCGTCATCTCTTCAGGGAAGCGTTCTAGCAAACGTGGAGAAATCTTCACTCCCGGAAAGGTCGTGCGGAAGGAAATATAAAAATGATGGTCACCCATAACATTGCTTTTTTGCACATGTTGCAAGGTTGTGCGCACCACTCCGCGCATGGCTTCGTCAATCATTGCCGGATAGTCAAAGATTTCTTCTGCTGGCGTTGTCATCTATTTTTCCTCGTTTTTATCTTGTTTGTTGTCTATTTTGCTTGGCAAGGCGGCTTTTTTGGTGAAATGCGCCGCAATGAAGTGGCGTAACCCCAATCTTCCCAAACGGGGAGCGTAGCTGCGCTACGTGAGGATTCGCTCGTAAGCTTCATTGCAAGCAAGTTCGCCAAAAAATCCGCCTTGCCAAGCAAAATAGTGGGGAGATTCTGTTGCCCGGCTCTCCCCGAGCCGCGTTACCTGCTAGTATCAGTGCGCCCCAAATTAGGCAGCAACACTCACATCAGCGACAAAATTGTCGTTAGCAGCAACAAGTGCGAAATTATCGTTTGCACCTAAAAAATTTGATCCGTTTACGACGGAATCATCACGAACAAAAATCAGCTCTTTATTACGACTGTCGATCCTAAATCACCCCCCAATACCAGCTATAAAAGCCAGTTTATATTAAGTTTGGAGTATTCACATATAATGGTGGAGGTGCCGGGCTCTGCCCCCGGGTCCAATACGTCTATTCCAGTTAATCATTTATTGTCATAGTAGTTTATGTAACGCGAACGTCACACAAATAACCATTTTAATATAAGCTCATTTTTGTCAAATGTGAAGGGGGTAGTGTGAAAAAAATGATAATTTTGATAGATTTTTATGATTTTTCTGTATAAAAAATCTGGCTATGCCTTTAAATGCTCAACAATTAGCCGAAGTCGCCGACTTGCGTGCCGAAAAACGCCCAACTTTGCGGGAGGTTTCGCCTGCGTTGGAGGATATTTTATATCAGCCCTTGCCTATATTAGACCATGGTTTTATCCGCGTGGTGGATTATATGGGGACCGATGCGGCGATTGTGCAAGCCGCGCGGGTTTCTTACGGCAAGGGTACCAAGAAAACGCAGGAAGATGCGGGGCTAATTCGTTATTTGTTGCGCCATCGCCATACTACCCCGTTTGAAATGTGTGAGATTAAATTTCATATCAAACTGCCAATTTTTGTGGCTAGACAGTGGATTCGCCATCGTACTGCCAATGTAAATGAATATTCCGGGCGTTATTCGATTATGGATCGGGAATTTTATATTCCGGCACCTGAGCAGCTCGCTTGCCAATCCGTAACCAACCGCCAAGGTCGGGGGGATGTGTTGGAAGGCGCAGAAGCGGCGCGGGTTTTGCAATTATTGCGTGATGATGCCAACCAAGTTTATAATAATTACGAATCTATGCTCAATGAGAGCGAAGATGGTACAGTAATCGACGAAGGTAAAAAAGGTTTGGCACGCGAATTAGCGCGGATGAATCTTTCATTGAATTATTACACCCAATGGTATTGGAAAGTGGATTTGCATAATCTTATGCATTTTCTCAAACTGCGTGCCGATCCGCACGCGCAATATGAAATCCGCGTTTATGCCGAAGCGATGTTGGATATTTTAAAAGCATGGGTTCCCACAACTCATCAAGCGTTTATGGATTATCGCATGGGCGCTGCTGAGATTTCCGCCAAGGGGCTGGAAGTTATTCGCCGTAAATTGCGCGGTGAAACGGTGGAGCGCGAAGAGAGTGGCTTAACCAAACGTGAGTGGGATGAATTATTCGCGCTGATTGGTTGATTCTTTTTATTATAAAAAAAGTGCAAATAATATTAATATTCCTGCCAACAATCCATCTAGCAATAAAAACTGCCAATGATTTATAAAAGCTCCCTCTACTACCCATAATCCACTATTATAAAGAACCAAGCTCAAGACTAACCAAGTGACAAATAGTTCGATAATATTACGTAGATTGCGTTGGGTTTTGCTATAGGGAGTGTTTTGCCAATTGCGTATTCGCTGCCAGAAGGTGGTTTTTGCGCATTTTATTTGTTGTGGTAATTCTTGCGCTAAATAATCAATTTTTTCTAAGGCAGACATTTCTTGGGGAGAGGGAATAATCGTTTCATCGTTAAGCAACTGACGCAAGCCATGGTCAACCATTTGTATATGATACAATAATTTGGTTATGCGATAACGAGTGATTATTTTATAAAAACGAAATATGTTCATAAATTCCCCATAAACTTAGTCGCCAGCTTATTTGCTGGCGACTGGGGAGTTCATAAAACCTGTTAACGAAGGTCTGCAATAGCCTTTAGGCATAGGCCCTGAACATGCGCTACTGCCTCCCCAGCCAAAAAAGCTAGGGAGCACAATTTACGGTTGTGCAACCGCGTTAACTAAGGATTATGACATCCCATAGTAGCCAACAACGACTACTACGCATTTAGAGTTATGGGTTTTTTATCAAGAAGGCAAGCAAATAAAAATTTCATGGCGATTTTACCAATCGTTAATTGTATTCTATTGTTAACATTTTGTATCCCGCAATACTCTACACGACAGTAAGGTTAATAAGGCTGCAATGCATTGAATAATGATGATTTTTCTGCTCTCTCGGTTGTCATCCCCGCTTAAAGAGCGGAGATGACAACGGATAGTGCTGATTGGTTGATTTTTTTGTTATAAGAAAAGTGCGAATAATATTAATATTCCTGCCAACAATCCATCTAGTAATAAAAACTGCCAATGATTTATAAAAGCTCCCTCTACTACCCATAATCCACTATTATAAAGAACCAAGCTCAAGACTAACCAAGTGACAAATAGTTCGATAATATTACGTAGATTGCGTTGGGTTTTGCTATAGGGAGTGTTTTGCCAATTGCGTATTCGCTGCCAGAAGGTGGTTTTTGCGTATTTTATTTGTTGTGGTAATTCTTGCGCTAAATAATCAATTTTTTCTAAGGCAGACATTTCTTGGGGAGAGGGAATAATCGTTTCATCGTTAAGCATCTGACGCAAGCCATGGTCAACCATTTGTATATGATACAATAATTTGGTTATGCGATAACGAGTGATTATTTTATAAAAACGAAATATGTTCATAACTTCCCCATAAACTTAGTCGCCAGCTTATTTGCTGGCGACTGGGGAGTTCAGAGAACCTACTAATGAAAGGTCTGCAATAGCCTTTAGGCATAAAGCCCTGAACATACGCTACTGCCTCCCCAGCCAAAAGCTAGGGAGCACAATTTACGGTTGTGCAACCGCATTAAGTGAGAGACTCTGACATCCCATAGTAGCCAACAGCGACTTCTACATACTTAGAATTATGGGTTTTTTATTGAGAAGGCAAGCAAATAAAAATTTCAGGGCGATTTTACCAATCGTTAATTGTATTCTATTGTTAACATTTTGTATCCCGTAATACTCTACACGACAGTAAGGTTAATAAGGCTGCAATGCATTGAATAATGATTATTTTTCTGCTCTCTCGGTTGTCATCCCCGCTCTTTAAGCGGGGATCTAGGGCTACAAATTCG
>DIUV01000033.1:51526-54803 GCA_002423155.1 Alphaproteobacteria bacterium UBA6149 | reverse complement strand
GCAAGAGTGTCGGAGGTTTTAAATCATAAGCGTTCCTTGACTTTGCCCATGATTTGTCGTTTGCATGCAGGGCTTGGTATCCCTGCGGATGTTCTTATTAAATCTTCTTATATTGCTAGAACATGAAAATTACAATTATTGGCACAGGCTATGTGGGGTTGGTGAGTGGCGCTTGCTTTGCGCAGATGGGCTTTTCGGTGGTGTGTGTGGATAATGCGCCCGAGAAGATTGCCGCTTTGCAACGTGGTGAAATTCCTATTTATGAGCCGGGATTGGCGGAAATTGTTGCGCAAAATATTGCCGCACGGAGTTTGAGTTTTACGGGAGATTTGGCGGCGGCGATTGCGGATGCTAGCATAATCAGCATTGCGGTGGGGACTCCGACGCGCGCGGAAGATGGGTGTGCTAATTTGAGTTATGTGTTCGGCGTGGCAGAGGAAATAGCGCGCTCGCTACAACATTATGCGGTGGTGGTGACTAAATCTACCGTTCCAGCTGGTACGGGGCATGAAATTGCGCGGATTATGCGGCGGATTAATCCCGCATTGGAATTTGATGTGGCTTCTAACCCAGAATTCCTGCGGGAAGGTTCGGCAGTGGAAGATTTTTTGACGCCCGATAGAGTGGTGGTGGGGGTGGATAATATCCGAGCGGAAACTTTGCTGCGTGAATTATATAAGCCCTTGTCTGATAAAGGAATAAAAATATTTTTCACAGATATATTATCCGCCGAGTTGATAAAATATGCTGCCAATACTTTTTTGGCGACTAAAGTTAGTTTTATCAATGAAATGGCGGATTTATGCGAGAAAATTGGCGCGAATGTTGAAGATATTGCCGCAGCTATTGGGCTGGATAGTCGGATTGGCCCGAAATTTTTAAAACCAGGCCCAGGATATGGCGGTTCGTGCTTTCCCAAAGATACTTTGGCGATGGTGGGTATTGGGGAGCGAGCGCATAGTCGAGTTAGTATTGTTGAGGCGGTTATTAATGTGAATAAACAGCGTCAACAGCACATGGTAGAAAAAATTATTTCTGCTGCTGGGGGAGATGTGATGGGCAAAAAAATCGCCTTTTTAGGGGTGGCGTTTAAGGCAGGAACTGATGATGCGCGTGACTCGGTGCCGCTGATAATTGCAGAAATTTTAGCCCGTAAGGGAGCTTATGTGAGTGCTTACGACCCCAAAGCAATGGAAAATGCGAAAAAAATGACCGGGGCAATTATTGATTACGTGCCTAGTAAAGAGCAAGCTTTAGAAAATGCTGATTTGGTAGTGCTGGCGACCGAGTGGGAGGAATTTCGTAAGATGGATCTGAGCGCCGTGAAAAAACTTTTGCGCCAGCCGATAATGGTAGATTTACGGAATTTATTTGTGCCTGAGGAGATGGGCAAGGCAGGTTTTAGCTATGTTTCTATTGGGCGGGCGATGGTTGCGCCCACCCAATGAAAAATTATAGATTAAATACTGCTTTTTAGCATCCATGCTGCTTTGCGATGTGCGGTTAAGCGTTCGGTTAAGAAGCCTACTGCCACTTCGTCCCCTGCTTTTTGGGCGGTTTCCAAAGCTTTTTGCAAAGTTTTCTGCATAGCTACTTGGTCGTCCGCCAATTCTTTCACCATTTGTTCGGCGGAGGCGTTTTCGTTGCCTTCTTTGATGGTGCTGAGTTGGCTGTAAGCGGCGAAAGTACCCGGAGCTTTGTCACCAAGTCCGCGGATTAATTCGGCCGTGGTGTCAATTGCCAAGGCTAAATCGGTGTATTGTCCTTCAAACAATAAATGCAGGCTATGGAAATTTGCACCTTCTACGTTCCAATGATAATTTTGCGTTTTGAGATAGAGTGCATAATTATCCGCTAATACATTTTTTAATGCGGCTATTACTGGTTGGTTAGTCATGGTTTTATCCTTTTAGTTCAGTGAATTGTTCGTAGGCAGTCATTGCATCCGCAGCATACATCAAAGATGGTCCGCCGCCCATATAAACTGCCATGCCCAAAGTTTCTTCCACCTCTGCGCGAGTTGCGCCTAATTTGACCAACGCCTCCATGTGAAAGCCAATGCAGCCATCGCAACGTGATGATACACCAATTGCCAGCGCAATCAATTCTTTGGTTTTTTTATCCAACGCGCCTTCTTTGCTGGCGGCCATGGCGAGGGCGGAAAAGCCTTGCATAGTATCCGCAATGTCTTTACGCAAAACTTTGATATTGGCGGTAATATTTTTAGTTAGTTCGGGATAGTTCTTGCTCATGATTTTTTCCTTTTAATTGGTGAATTATTTACTTGCACATATTAGCATGTTCTAATATCATGTCAACATGAATAATGAAATAAATAAACCATTGGAAGCCATGCGGCGTAATGCTATGCAGGCGGAATCTATGCTTAAATCATTGGCGAATGCTAAACGGCTTTTGATATTATGTCATTTGATTAAGCAAAAGCATACAGTTGGTGAACTAGTTGATTTAGTTGGATTATCTCAATCAGCACTTTCCCAGCATTTGGGAAAAATGCGCTTGGCTGGGTTGGTTGCCGCACGTAAAAATGGTAAGTTGGTTTATTATCAAATAGCTAGTCATGAGGTGGAGGCGATTTTATCTACTCTTTATCTCATTTATTGTAAAGATTAGAATAATCTAATATTAGGAGAATTATATGTCTATAAAAACTGTGGATGCAAAAACTTTAAAAAATTGGTTGGATAAAGGGGAAGCTGTGCTGGTAGATGTGCGCGAGCCAGCGGAGCATCAGGCGAGTAATATTGCTGGGGCAACGCTTTTGCCCTTGTCAGAAGTTTCGGCAGCTAAATTGCCCAATTGTGTGGGGAAAAAATTGGTGATTCATTGCCATGCAGGCAAGCGTGGGGGCATGGCTTGTGAAAAGTTATTGGCGGAAAATCCTGCGTTGGAAATTTATAATTTAGAAGGGGGAATTTCAGCTTGGAACTTGGCGGGGTTGACCAGCAATAGTTCTGGTAAATTCTTTTTGCCGCTAGATAGACAAGTGCAGCTTACTATTGGGATTTGTGTGTTGGCTGGCAGTTTGTTGGCTTATTTTGTTAATCCAGCGTTTTTATTACTCACGGGGTTTTTTGGCGCGGGGCTGACTTTTGCTGGGTTGACGGGGACTTGTGGATTAGCAATAATTATGAGCAAAATGCCGTGGAACAAAGCAGGTGGAAAAGCTAGTTGTTGTATGAAGGCGTAGTTTTATGCGAATAATATCAATTGTCATACAGCACGAAGAGCCACTACTGTCCAAGGAAAATAAGCT
>DIUV01000033.1:22192-51492 GCA_002423155.1 Alphaproteobacteria bacterium UBA6149 | reverse complement strand
CTCTGGGAGAGGGACGGGGTGAGGGTAGTATCCACAGGAGTGATATTGTTGGTTGTAAAAGAGCTAGAAAATACTTTTTTACCAAGCAATTAGCATTACTCTTGGCGATGCTCCCCTCACCCCGTCCCTCTCCCAGAGGGAGAGGGGGGGGCTCCCGAATTTGTGGTGATTAAAAGTTTTGTTGGACAGTAGTGCGCACAAGGCGGGGATGACGACCGATGTGACTGATATATATAAATAATTTTAATTGGACAGTAGTGGCTGAAGAGCGGCATCCATGCCTAACAATTGGCTTCTACGCTAGTTGATAAACATGGATCCCGTCCGCAGGCGAGATGACGACGGAGAGTTTGCGTAATAAGTTATTATTATTCAGCATGTTGAGCGAAAATTATTTTGCCCAGATTATCAGTTTATCACCTTGCAGTTCCACCCGTCCGAGTCGGTTGATGTAGCTCATGCCCAGCAGGGAGCTACTCATTGCCGCTTGGTTGGTGGATGCGGCGACGTCATGAAATATAATCGAACCTACTTGCAATGTGTCTAAAGTGATGGAAGCTCCGCGCCCGATGCCGTTGGCAGTTTGATAGATTTTGTTGAAAGATAATTGTGCCATGTTAATGCCAATGCGTTCGGCATCTGCAGGGGAAAGGACAATGTCGGACGCACCCGTATCGACCATAAATTGAACTTTTACATTATTGACTTGTGCATCAATATGAAAATGCCCATCCGCAGCGCGGGTGAAAATCAGGCTGTTATCTGCACCAATTTTTGCGCTTTGTGGCATTAAAATATTTTGCAAAATGTCTTTTTGTGCATAGGCGAAGATGAAGACGATGAATAAGGCAACCCATACAAGTAAATGCTTGATTTTATGAAATAAATCCTGCCAAGCGATGATACGCATGCCGCCCAAGATAAGCACCATTATTATAGATAATTTAGCAAAATTTGCTTGCTCCCCTTCGCTTTGCAAGGCATTGGGAAAGGCGGCTTTTAGTTGAAGCATTATGCCGACAAAGAGGACAATAACGAGGATATAAAACAGGGTTTGTTTCATAATTTCATCTGGGATTTGCTTTTTGCTTGCGCTAATTTTATCGCTTGGCAGGAGGATTCCATTTCTGGGGAGTGAGTGATTCTTGAGGCAATTATTTCTCCGCCATATTGTTTATAGGCGGCTGCTAGTCTGCTTAAATCTTCGTCAGGTAATGCAGTTTCTAATATTTTAGAATTTAATTTATGTTCGCTGCCGTGGGAAGCATTAGCGTTTAATGTGCCTTCGATGTTTGTTGTTGAGATATTTAATGCGCTAGTTAACTGGTGTGGCTCACCTGCGCAATATAATGTGTGGTTGGGGGTTTTTAATGCGCTTCCGGCATTGGATTTTAAGTCTTCTACATAGGTGTTTTTTCCATCGGTTATGATGGTTTGGTGTAGAGGGGCTGTGCTGGGAGGATGTAAGAGTGCGTCGCGTGCTTCTTCGCGATCTTTTATTTCTTTGAGTAAGTTTTGTTCTTCTGGAGTTAAGGTGTATTTAATCCTAATCATGTTATCTAATATGTTGTGCAATATTGCATCACGTTCTTCAATTGGTCTTTCTTGAAAGGCGTTAAACATATGTTTATAATCAGATTTTCCTGTTAAATGGGTTAATAATCCGCGGTCGCCTGATTCAGCCTCTTTTAATAGAATTGCTAAATCACCTTTTGCGATCAATGCCATTCTTGTTTCAAGTTTTACTGTTGGTTTATCCTTGCCTATATCTTCTAGGAATTTTTCAAATGGTGGGTATAAAGCATTTATTGTTTCTAAATAATCTGTGTCATCTTTATCAAAACCTGCTTTTCGTAATACTGCGTTTACATTGTCAATCTCTGGTATTGAATGAGTCTTCATTATTCTGACTATGTTTTTAGTAGGCAGACTTGAAGCCAGTTCAAGAATTTTATCAACGGTAATGTCTATGGATATTTCTTTTCCGTTTGAGTCGGTTAGACCTTGTGCCATTAATGTTGGGGTGGTGTCTATGATAGTATCTGGACTGTCATTTAGCAAAGACCTTTGTTGCTGAAATAATAAGTAAAGAAAATCACTCGCAAGTTGATCATTATGCGCTAAATTAAATTTTAGGTCTTCAAAATCACTCATAATAAACACTCCCTAATATCGTGCTATTATAACGTGCAAATATTACATAAATATTAAGCTTTTGCTAAAAACTCCATCAATTCATCCACATTATTAACCACCGCATATAATTCCCGGTTTTCCTGCCGAGCGAAGCCAGTGTTGATAATATTTTCCATCAATGCCACCAGATGATCCCAATAGCCATCAAAATTTAGTATAACTATTGGTTTGTTGTGTAATTTCAATTGTTTCCAAGTTAGAATCTCAAACATTTCATCCATCGTGCCAAAACCTCCCGGTAAAATAGCGAAAATGTCGGATTTTTTGTACATTAATTCTTTGCGGGTGTGCATGGAATCGACGATGACTATCTCGCTGAGATTTTGGTGTTCGTTTTCGATGTTGCGTAAGCTTTCGGGAAATACGCCGGTTACCCAACCGCCTGATTTCATAACCGAATTAGCAATGGCGCCCATTACGCCGCAATCTCCGCCGCCATAGACTAAGGCAACCGAATTTTCGGCCATTTTTGCGCCTAATTGACGACCTACTTCTAAAAATTTCGGGGCAACTGCGTTTTGTGCTCCGCAAAATACGCATAAGGTTTTGTTGTTAGTTTGCTTGCTCATTATTTTGGCTTTTCTTAGTTGGGTTTTCGATGTTTTCCAAGCGTTGCGCTCGTACTTGCTGATGGTCTTGTATGATTTGTGCAATACGCGAAGGTTGCAAGGCTGTCAAGAAATGGAGTGTAAGTATGCCTGTTAGAACGATAATTAACAGAACAATATCCGAAATATCCAGTTTTTGTACGGGGATTAAATGCCAGGTAAACACAATAGTGCCACTTAATGCGGCGACGATTACTAGCCATAATCCAGCATAATAACGTGCCAAAGAAGCATTATGTTTTAGGATATTATCCAAAAATGTTTCTTCTTCATCGATGGTTTTAAGAGTTTCTATTTGGGCTTCCAAAGCGCGAGTTTTGGTTTTTATGGTTTGTTCTTTGGTTTTCAATTTCTGCCGTTCGGTATGGATGGCGGCATAGCGCAGGGTAATATCCTCATGTGCTTGAGCTATGGCTATGTTATGATATTCTTCTGCCATATCCACCGCGCCTGAAAAATCCGTATGCAGGAAGGAAATGTTTTCTAATACGGCGTCACGCAGATTGGTGCGTTCTAAGATGGTTTCGCCAAAAATTGCTTCGGAAAAATCGCAATCGCGGCAATCGGCATTTTTGAAATTAGTGGCTTCTAATTTGCACTGGGTAAAATTATTGGCACGTAAAGAAGCATTACTGAAAATAGCCGCGGTCAGATCGCTCATTGCGGCGTAACATTCGCGCATAGTGGCATTTTCTAGGAAAGCTTGGCGGAAATTGGCGGAATCAAAATTAGCGTTGCTGGCATGTGCGCTTTCTAAATTAGCTTTAGCAAAGCTGGCTCCGGGAGCTTGGGTGTAGTTTAAAACTGCGTTTTTTAAGTTGGCGCCATCTAATTTGGTGCGCCGCAGATTGGCTTCGCTGAAATCAGCTTTTTCTAAAATGGCATCGCGCAGATCCATATTTTCGAGAATGGCGCCGCGAAAAATAGCTTGTGACAAGTTCGCGTCGCCAAAAATGCAGGCGCGTAAATCCTGCTCGCGAAAATTAGCGCGCTTTCCTTCATTGCTGAGCGTCAGCCAAGCTGCGTGCTGTTGCACGATTATATCAAACTCTTCTTGGGATAACATTTTGTTATTATTCGTTTATATTGTTACTTTGGCACCAGATAGTATCCGTCATTTGATGGCGTAACCAAGTTAGTTGCCGTTTAGCATAATGCCGAGAATTTGTCTGCGCTTTTTCGATTGCTTCATCCAGTGAAGTTTCTTTGTTTAAATAACGCATTAGTTCTGGTACTCCGAGTGTACGCATTATGGGTAAATTATTTGCTAATTTTCTTTGCATTAATTTTTCGACTTCTTCCAAGGCACCTTGTTCTAACATTTGTTCAAAGCGCAGATTTATACGCTTATAAAGCAATTCTCGCGCCATATCTAGCGCGTAGATTTTATAAATTTCTGGTGGAAATGGCGGTGTAGAGTTGGTTTTTTGCCATTCAGACAGGCAAATTCCCGTGGCTTGCCAAACTTCGGCGGCGCGTAGCAGGCGGGAACTATCGCCGGGGAATAATTTAGCCGCGGAGATGGGGTCGCGCTCACTTAACCAAAGATGAAATTTCTCATTGCCCATTTCGCTTAGTTGTTCGCGCAGTTGTTCGCGGATTTTTACGGGTATTTCGGGCACTTGGGCGATGCCGTAGCGCAGGGTTTTGATATACATTCCTGTGCCACCAACAATAATTGGTAGTTTGTTTGCTGCCCGAGCTTTGCTAATTTCCTCCGCCGCTAGTTCCGCCCATTGCACGGCACTGCAAATTTGTGCGCCATCATAAATTCCGTATAATTTATGGGGGGCTAGTTGTTCTTCCTCCTCGCTGGGGCGGGCGCTGAGAATGCGTAAATCCGCATAAATTTGCATGGAGTCGGCATTGATGATGACAGCATCTTGTTTTTGCGCTATATCCAACGCCAATGCCGACTTCCCCGAAGCCGTCGCCCCCGTTAAAACAATAATATTATCAGTTGACCACATGAGCTACGTTATCACCTTAATTGCTGCGCAAAAGCAAGAAAATTTATTAGCTGTTTTTCGCGAAAAAATCCTCCAGCAAGCGAATATAACTGCCGAAGAATGGCTGCGTGACGGGGTGGCTTGCGATATTTTCGTCGATAAGCCTGTAAACATTCCTGCAATTGCGGGGGTGGATGTGGTTTGTCAGCCCCGAGCTGGGCGGCGTAAAAAAATGCTGATTAGTGATATGGATTCCACGCTTATTCATCAAGAATGTATTGATGAAATGGCGGATATGCTGGGGATTAAGCCGCAAGTGGCGGAGATTACCGAAATTGCTATGCGTGGCGAGATGGATTTTGCCGAGGCACTTTGTGCGCGCGTGGCATTGCTGGAAGGACTGCCCGAAAATGCGTTGCAAGAGGTTTATGACTCGCGCATTAGTCTGATGGAAGGGGCAAAGATTTTGGTTTCCACGATGAAAGCGCATGGCGCTTATCCGTTATTAGTTTCGGGTGGTTTTACCTTTTTTACCGCTCGTGTGCGCGATGCTTTAGGCTTTGCCGCTGATGAGGCGAATATTTTGGAAATCGCCGATGGAAAACTAACCGGAAAAGTTATTTTCCCCATTTTAGACAAACATTCCAAACTAGCAGCTTTGCAAAATACCTGCCAAAAACTGGGCATCAACCTTGGGGATTCCTTGGCAGTGGGCGATGGTGCCAATGATTTGCCCATGCTGCTAGGCGCAGGATTGGGCGTGGCGTATCACGCAAAACCATTGGTGCAGCAGCAGGCGCGGGCGGTGATTAATTATAATGATCTTTCTGCTTTGCTTTATTTGCAAGGATATAAATTTGATGAATGGGTTGCTTTAGATTAGACTTATAAAAAAGAAAGAAAAAAATTGAGCGATATAGAAAAAAAGATGCAACTCTCCGCGGATGCGCCAGTGCGCACGGATGGGAAAATTGAGTTGGTGGGTTTGACTAAGGATGAGCTAAAAGCGGCAGTTGCCTCGATTGGGTTGCCAGGGTTTCGGGCGAAGCAGATTTGGAATTGGGTTTATTGTCGGGGTGCTAAAGATTTCTCGGATATGAGTAATATTGCGAAGAGCACGCAGGCAGAGTTGGATAAATATTTTACCGTATCGCGTCCGCGGATTACCCAAGATTTGATTTCGGAAGATGGCACGCGTAAATGGTTGATTGCCTTTGCCGATGGTAATGAAGTGGAGATGGTGTTTATCCCCACCGAAGATAGGGGGACTTTGTGTATTTCCTCGCAAGTTGGCTGCACACTAACTTGTAGTTTTTGTCATACGGGCACGCAAATGTGGGTGCGCAATTTAACCTCGGCAGAAATTGTTGCGCAAGTTATGTTAGCGCGCGATGCTTTGGATGAATGGCCAGCGGCGGCAGCCGGGCGGACTTTGACCAATATCGTATTTATGGGTATGGGCGAGCCGTTATTTAATTATGATCATGTGGCGAAAGCTATAAAAATTATTATGGATGGTGAAGGCTTGACTATGTCACGCCGCCGCATAACTATTTCTACCTCGGGAGTGGTGCCGTTAATTCGTAAAATGGGCGAAGAATTAGGGGTAAATCTGGCGATTTCCTTGCATGCCAGCCGCGATGAATTGCGTAATCAATTAGTGCCCTTAAATAAAAAATATCCATTAAAAGAACTAATTAGCGTGTGTCATGAATATAATGCCATGGATAAAACGCGGCGGATATTATTTGAATATGTGATGCTCAAAGGAGTGAATGATTCGGATCAAGATGCGCAGGAAATGATAAATATATTCAAAGGTTTGCCTGCTAAGGTGAATTTGATTCCGTTTAATGATTGGCCGGGCTCTGATTATGAATGTTCATCTAATAATCGCACGCATGCTTTTGCGGATATGTTGGTGGCAGCAGGGCATGCCTGCCAGATTCGTGAACCGCGTGGACGTGACATTTTAGCCGCTTGCGGACAATTAAAGTCGGAAAGTGAACGGAAGAAAAAGTCAAAATGTGGTGGTAAGTGTTAATGTTGTTTATAAAAAAGCACCCTACACGACAGCACTATTAACAACCACCATCACATTGAATAAAAATGATTTTTTGTAAAAGCCAATCCGTTGTCATACCGCCGCAGGGCGGTATCCATGTCAAACCATTGGCTTTTCAGCTTGTTGATAGGCATGGATACCGCTCTTCGTGCTGTATGACAACGGATGGATCTGCCATATAATTTGCTGTTATATAATGTAAAATCATGTTGTTAATAGTACTGTCGTGTAGCTTGATAAAAAAGTAATTATTTTTTAAATGAGAAAGCGTCGCCTGATGAATGCTAATATATTATTTACCTGCACAATATTTTTAAGTGCATTCTTGATGTTTTTAATTCAGCCAATGTTATCGAAAATAATGTTGCCTAAGCTTGGTGGCAGTCCGGCTGTTTGGCAGACATCGATGGTGTTTTATCAGGCACTTTTATTGGGAGGATATATTTACGCGCATCTTTCCACGCGGTGGTTAGGGGCGCGTAATCAGGCGAAATTACACATGGTTTTGTTGGGTGCATCGGCAATTAGTTTGCCCATAGTTTTGCGTGCGACGAATTTGATGGAGGCAACTAGCTCGCCCGTGGCTTGGCTTTTATTGACCTTGCTCTTTTCGGTAGGATTACCATTCTTTGTGCTTTCTGCCAATGCACCTCTAGTTCAGCATTGGTATGCATGCCATGGAAAAACGCGCAATAAAGACCCTTATATGCTCTATAGTGCAAGTAATTTAGGTAGTTTTGCCGCTTTATTTTGTTTTCCATTATTAATTGAACCATTATTGAGCTTGCAGCATCAGACAAATTATTGGTCGGTGCTTTATGGGGTGTTTATGGTGTTGCTGGGTGTTTGTGCATTGCAGTTAAACCGCCATTTCTTTAAAGAAGTTCCCATGGAAGAAGTGGAGGTTGCCCATGAAAAAGGCAGCATACCAACTTGGAAAAAACGCGGCTGGTGGGTATTGTTGGCTTTTGTGCCTTCTAGTTTAATGTTGGGGCTTACCACCCATGTTACTACGGATATTGCGGCGGTGCCGTTATTATGGATTATTCCGCTCGCACTTTATTTGCTTACCTTTGTGTTAGTATTTAATCCTAAAATGCCGCTTTATAAATTCTTTTTAGATCGGCAGGTTTTGTTGGTTGCTTTGTTGCTGGTGGTAATGATTGGCGATTTAACCAAATCTATGCCTATATCTTTGATAATATATTTTATTGCATTCTTTGGTATTTCCATGGTTTGTCATGGTCAGATAGCTTTGAGTCGCCCTAAATCCAGCCATTTAACCGAGTTTTATGTGTGGATGTCTTTGGGTGGGGTTTTGGGTGGGGTTTTTAATGCGCTAATCGTGCCGCAAATTTTTGTTAATACTTTAGAATTCCCGATAATTTTAGTATTGTCATGTTTCTTGCGTCCAGAAGCGCAAGTGGAATTGAACAAAGTTCGCTCTAAATTGTTAGATTATATAATTCCCATCGGTTTATCTGCGAGCATGTTTGGGTTTGCTTACCTTGCGACTAATTTTTCTGATTCTTTAGGCGAGTTGGTAAAGGATGTTATGCAAATGGTTGGGCGCAATGTGACCAACCAAATAATAAGTAACCATGAGTCACTGGCGATGGTGGTTAGCTCTTTTTGTGTATTGAGTGCATTTGTTTTGCCAATCTTTTGCGAAAAAAGAACTATACGTTTTGGGCTGTGTGTAGCTGTATTGGTCTTTTTTACTCCAGTTCCTCCTTATATAAAAATTATGGGGAATATTTTGCATCAGGAAAGAAATTTCTTTGGGGTTAGTAGGGTTGAAGAGAATGAAGAGTCACGCCTTTATTTTCATGGAACTACCTTGCATGGTGTGCAACATCTTGATGAGCAAAAACGTTTGCAATTATTATCTTATTATGCTCCTACGCGTGATTTTTATGCGCGGCTTCCTAAAAATATACAAAGCCTTCCAGTTGCGGTCGCTGGCTTGGGGGCGGGAACACTTGCTTGTTTGGGGCAAAAGAATCAAAGATTTGATTTTTATGAAATTGACGTGGCGGTAAAAAATATTGCTGAAAATACTAAATTATTTACTTATTTGCGTGATTGTCCGCCGAATAGTAAAGTAATAATTGATGATGCCCGTTTGGGAATTGAAAAAGCCCCCAACCATGAATATGGCACGATTATTATGGATGCTTATTCTTCGGATTCATTGCCTGTGCATCTCATCACTAAAGAAGCCTTGGCGATTTATATGCAAAAATTAGATGAGCATGGAGTAATCGCTTTTCATATTTCTAATAAGTTTATTGATCTTAAACCAGTATTAGCAAATCTCGCGGCGGATGCAAATTTAGTGGCGATGGTGCGTAATTTTCCTGGTGAAGGGGGATTATTCTTTCCTTCTAAATGGGTGGTAATGGCGCGTGATATAAAAGATTTTAATGATGCTGATATGGAAAAAAGAGGCTGGGTGCGCCTTACTCCCAATGGCAAGCCAACTTGGACGGATGATTATTCTAATCTGATTGGAGCAATAGTTTATTTTTAGGGATGTTTATTTCTTGGTTAAGCAGGTGATTATTATATCACCTGCTTGATTTAGAACCTATCCCACTATTCTACTATGGTTGGTAAAAATGCCTAATTTGCTGTGCTTTAAGTTGCTCACGTACTGATGTACGCTCCGCTACGGTTCTCGCAAATCAGGCATTTTTCCTCAACCATAGCGAATAGTGGGATAGGTTCTACGCTTACCAATTATTCATCACCAATTTTCAACGCAGCCAAAAACGCTGATTGGGGAATATCCACATTGCCAAACTGGCGCATGCGTTTTTTACCTTCTTTTTGTTTATCCAATAATTTGCGTTTACGGCTGGCATCACCACCATAACATTTGGCGGTTACGTCTTTGCGCATGGCGGAAATAGTTTCCCGCGCAATGATGCGCCCACCAATGGCAGCTTGGATAGGGATTTTAAACATGTGGCGTGGGATTAAATCTTTTAGGCGAGTACAAAGCATCCGCCCACGATATTCTGCTTGGGAAGCATGAACAAGGATGGAAAGCGCATCCACAGGCTCGCTGTTTACTAAGATGGAAAGTCGCACCAAGTCACCTTCTTCATAGCCATCCATCTGATAATCAAAACTCGCATAACCGCGTGAGCAGGATTTTAGGCGGTCATAAAAATCATAAACCACTTCACCAAGGGGTAAGCGATAAACCACCATGGCACGATTGCCCACATAAGTTAATTCTAACTGTACGCCGCGTTTTTCGGTGCATAAAGCTAATATATTGCCCAGATAAGTATCGGGAACCATGATGGTGCCTTTAATCCAGGGTTCATACATAGTGTCGATTTGTGTGGGGTCGGGCATGTCGGTGGGGTTATGTAGCTCGAACTCTTTGCCGTTAGTCATTTTTAGTTTGTAAATAACGCTGGGTGCAGTGGTTATAATATCGGCGTCAAATTCACGCTCCAAACGCTCTTGGATTATTTCTAAATGTAATAGCCCCAAAAATCCGCAGCGGAAGCCAAAGCCGAGCGCAGAAGAACTTTCCATTTCGTAGCTGAAACTCGCATCGTTTAAACGTAATTTTGCCAAGCTTTCTTTTAAGTGCTCAAAACCGCTAGAGTCTGTGGGGTACATGCCACAAAATACTACGGGTTGGGATTCTTTAAAGTCGGGCAGGGCTTGTATGGCTGGTTGTTTGTCGTTGGTGATTGTATCGCCAATATTACAATCGGAAACTTGTTTTAGTCCTGATATAATAAAGCCAATTTCTCCCGGGCAAAGTATGTCGGTTGCTAGTTTTTTTGGGGTAAACACCCCTACTTGATCGGCGTTATAAGCATTGCCCGAAGACATCATGCGGATACGCATGCCTTTTTTAACTGTGCCTTCCATTACGCGTACTAAGATAATTACACCCAAATAAATATCGTACCAGCTATCCACCAGCAGGGCACGCAAAGGAGCTTCTGGGTCTTGTTCTTTAGGAGCGGGTAGCCGCGTTACTACCGCTTCTAGCACATCTTCAATTCCGATGCCCGTTTTGGCGGAAATCAACACTGCATCGCTGGCATCTATACCTATTACATCCTCAATTTGTTCTTTGATTTGCTCGGGCTCGGCGGCAGGTAAATCTATTTTGTTTAAAATAGGAACAATTTCATGGTTACGATCAATAGCTTGATAAACATTTGCTAATGTTTGCGCTTCCACTCCTTGCGAGGCATCTACTACCAGTAATGAGCCTTCGCAAGCAGCTAAGCAGCGGCTTACTTCATAAGCAAAATCCACATGTCCGGGAGTATCCATGAGATTTAATATATAATTCTCACCATCTTTTGCCTTATAATTCAGGCGTACAGTTTGTGCTTTGATGGTGATGCCACGCTCACGCTCAATATCCATTGAGTCTAGCACTTGCCCAGTCATCTCGCGTGATTCTAGCCCACCGCATTTTTCGATTAAACGGTCAGCAAGAGTAGATTTGCCATGGTCAATATGGGCGATGATGGAAAAATTGCGGATATGTGATTGAGCGCTCATGTTATACTAACTAGTTATGTTTTTGATTGCAGGTAGGTTTTTATACCTAAACCAAAAGAGTTTACGGATTTTCTACACTGCGATATTTCGCCAACTAATAACAGGAAAAAGCTTGAAATAGCAATAAGTATTCCTGCACTTTTTCCCGTTATTAGTTGACAAAATATATTGATATAAAATCCGTAAACTCATTTGGTTTAGGTATAGAAAAATAGCTGCTTGTTCAAAGATATTTTGCAATAAATATTTAAAATAAGAAAACGCTGCTTTTTTAAAGCAGGGTTCATGAGGTTTATATGATGAGAATCATACTCACCCTACACGACAGTAGTATTAACAAGGCATTTATATATTGAAATACAATAAAAAAGTTCGCTCTCTCCGTCGTCATTCCTGCGCAGGCAGGAATCTCTTTCGCCCTAAACGAGGCACTCACAAGCGGAAAAAGAGATTCCTGCCTGCGCAGGAATGACGACGGAGAGAGCGATTTTAAGAAATAAATATTTACCATTCAATAGCTTCGTAATATTAACGGTACTGTCGTGTAGGGTGAATCATACTATCTAATATTTATTTTTCAACTCATTGGCGAAATGAATGTTTAATTGATATTTAATTATTTTTGTGTTAGTTTTAATCTGTATTTGATTGTTTGTGATATAACGAAGGAGTGACGTATGGTTGATGTTCCATCTAAGCTGTTGGAAAAGATTCAATCTCCACCATTTAATCCTGCTTCAGTTATTAATAATGCCCAAGTTACTGATAATTTATCTGTTCCTCCTAAAACTTTAGATGAAATGATGCGTGATTCTTTGACGGAAACACAAAATATTGGTTATAGCTTTGATTTATCTGGTGGTTTAAATAAAAATTTCAATCATTTAGTGAAAAATGAAGATTTTTTAGTAAATTCAGACGATAAAGAATCATTAATTGCTACTGCGCAAAGTATAAAATCCATGGCGGAAATGTTGGGTATTCGGCTAGAGGATATTGCCGAACTTAAAGCTGTGATGAATTATGATAAAAATTCCGATATATTATCTGATCAAGAATTAGGTGCTTATTTACTCGCAAAAACCGCAGGCAAGGTTGAAAAATTGGATAGAGGGGTTACTCTTTCCGCGGAATATACCGCTAAAGGAGCACAAGACCCAGCTCTTTCATCTGATAATTTGCAGGTAATTAAAGAAATTGGGCAGCAAATATTTGGCGATAATTATCCTGAAATTAGTTCTCGCGATACGGTAAATAATTCTCCTAAAAATTCTAAGATTGGTAGAACTAAGTAGCGCAAAACCTACTCAAACTTATTACTACGCGGAAACGCCACGGGCGGAAGTCTGCCGGCGGTGCCGCGATGTCCCATCCAAGTGGTGAGGTCGGTTTCGGTGCGCACGCCGCGATTGCCGATGTTCCAGCTTAGTCCTTGTTCTTTATTGAATATTTTTAAGTCAGATAGATGCGCATCTTTGTATTTTTGTAGCGTTACGCCTTGTCCGCGCTGCATGGGGGGGATTTCGCTGATGGGGAATACCAGTAATTTTCGGTTGGTACCGATTACTGCGACATAGTCACCTTCTACTAGTTTACATAAAATGGCTTTGCTGCCGGTGGCGGGGTTTAATACTTGTTTTCCGCCGCGGGTGCTGGCGAGGACGCTATCTTCTTCGACGATGAAGCCTTTGCCGTTGCTGGCGGCTAGGAGTAATTTTTGACCGGGAACATGCACTTTTACGCTGATGATGCTTTCATCATTAGGGAGTTCGATGCTTAAGCGTAAAGGTTCGCCAAAGCCGCGCCCACGGGGGATTTTGTCGCCGGTTAGGCTGTAAAAACGCCCATTGCTGGCGAAGAATAAGAGATTATCGGTGGTGTTACATTTCAGGGCAACTGCTAGTTCGTCACCTTCTTTGAATTTCACCTCGCCCAAATCGTCGCTATGTCCTTTTACGGCGCGTACCCAGCCCATGCGCGAATATAAAACTGTAATTGGTTCTTTTTCTACAAATGCTTCGATAGATACTGGTACGGTGGTTGGCGCGTGTTCGAATAAGGTGCGGCGTGCGCCGAGCGCGTCGGTTCCGCCAAAGCGTTTTTTTACGTCTTTTAATTCATTGCCAATAAATTTCCGGGCGACATTTTCATCATCGAGAATTTCTTGCAGGGTTTTTTGTTCGGCTTCTAGTGCGTCTTTTTCTTTTTGTATTTCAATTTCTTCTAGCTTGCGCAAGCTGCGTAGGCGCATGTTTAAGATTGCTTCGGCTTGCACATCGGACAAGCCCCAGCGTTTCATCATCTCTGCTTTGGGGTGGTCTTCCTCGCGGATGATGCGGATTACTTCGTCGATATTTAAATAAGCAACCATCAAGCCGCCGAGGATTTCTAAACGGGCGGCGATTTTTCCTAAACGGAACTGGGTGCGGCGGCGTAATACTACGTAACGATGCTCAATGAAAGCTGCGAGGATTTCTTTTATGCTCATCACACGTGGTGCACCGGTTGCATCCAACACGTTCATATTGATGGTGATGCGGCTTTGTAAATCCGTCACCTTAAAGAGGGATTCCATGAGCATTTCTGGCGGAACCATGCGGTTTTTGGGCTCTAGCACTATGCGTAAATCTTCGGCAGATTCATCGCTGATATTGCCCAGTAGAGGTAGTTTGCGGTCTTTGAATAAATCAGCGATTTTTTCAATCAGCTTGGATTTGGAAACTTGGAAAGGAATTTCGGTGATGACTATTTGATAAAGCCCGTGGCTTAAATTTTCTTTTTCCCATTTGGCACGTACACGCAGCGAGCCGCGCCCGGTTAGATAAGCACGCGAAATAGTTTCGGGGTCTTCGACAATTATACCACCGGTGGGGAAGTCGGGGCCTTTTATATGTTCGAGAATTTCTGCATGTTCGGCGTCAGGCTTTTTGAGCAATAATAATAAAGCATCGCAAAGTTCGCCAATATTATGGGGGGGGATGCTGGTTGCCATACCTACAGCTATTCCCTCGCTGCCATTTGCGAGTAAGTTGGGTACCAAAGAAGGCATTACTATAGGTTCTTGCTCGGAGCCGTCATAAGTGGGGCGGAAATCGACCGCGTCTTCGTCGATACCTTCCATGATTGCCATCGCTATGGCGGTCAGTCGCGCTTCGGTATAACGCATGGCGGCGGCGTTGTCGCCATCAATACTGCCGAAATTTCCTTGTCCATCTACTAGTGGATAACGCACTGCGAAGATTTGGGCTAGGCGTACGAGGGTGTCGTAAACGGCGGTGTCACCATGGGGGTGATATTTACCGATTACGTCCCCAACTACACGGGCGCATTTTTTATAGCCCGAATCGGGGTCTAATTTTAGTTGTAACATCGCATAAAGCAGGCGGCGATGGACGGGCTTTAAACCATCGCGCACATCGGGCAGGGAGCGCGAGGTGATGGTGGACATGGCATACGCCAGATAACGCTCGGAAATGGCATCTTTAAAGGAGACGGTTTTTATAGCTTCAGAAGTCATTCTTATATTATTTTTGCTAATAATTGTTGGCGCGATATTGGGGTTTTACGGTTTTTAGCCGCATAGAGCCAGTTTTCTAAGAAATATCCGCTTAAATTTAGTGAGTCAAGTAGTTGCTCCGCTCTGGGGGTTTGCCTGCGTAGTAAATTACTTGGTAGTGGTAAAAGCCGCGCTTTCCAAGCTTCTCCTGCTAGTCGGCTTACGGCGCGTCCTGATTTGGGGGAAACATAGATTAGTTCTTCGCGAGTTTCGCTTACTGCACAGCAGCTTAAATCTAGTCCGAAGCCTGATTCTTCCAGTAAAATTATTTCAAAAAAAGCATACATCCCCAGCCATTGCTCTTTGGGGGAGTTGAGCATTTCTTCTAATAATTGGCAGGTAATTTTATATAGTTTGGGCTGTGGCTCATGCTCCATCAAGCTGGTTTCTAGCAAGTCGCACAGGCTTTGCAGAGAGGCGAGGTTTAGGGATGAACTCATTAATTGGGCAGCGTAGGGGGTTATTAGCTCGCCAGTTATTTGTGGTAACTGATTCTCGTGACGAGTTTTTATATCGAGATTAACCAGATTGGCGATTTGGAAAATACCGCGATTTTTTTTACTCAAAGCGGCTTTGACCACGCCATTTATGCGCCCATTACTGGGAGTGAAAACCGAGATTAAGGCATCATATTCGGAGAGTTTTTTTGCCTTTAAGATAATTGCCTGCGTTTGCCAGTTGTTTAGCATTTTCTTTTGTTTATAGCATCAAAGCAAAAGCTGGGTTTGTTTAATGGTGGGATAATTATTTGTGGGTAGGGTGGTTTTTCTGGGGGTTTTACGTTGGCACAAATATTTAAGCGGAAATATATTTTATAGCGTACATATTCCCCTTCCCAATCATCCCATTTTTTGTCAACCCGATAAGTATCGATGGTTTCTTTTATTTTTGGTTCTCCTGTAACCTCATCAATAATGGGTTTTTTAGTTATATTGTCTATTTCGTATATGTTATATTTATAGCTGGTGGTGCCTTTTTTTTCGTCTGTATATCCAGGATCTACCGTTGAGTCATCATTAGGTATGCTTTCTGGGTTAACGCATGATGCAGCACCAGTTGGTGGTTTGGTCATGCTAGGTTTTAGTCTGATTTTGCTCATTAAATCGAGCAATCCTTGAATTATCGAGCCCGAACCTAGTTTGGCGGTTGTATCGCAAGATCTTATTGCTCCGCCGTCAGATCTTCCGCCAGTTTTTAGTTGTTCTAGTAAAAAATTTGGTTGGTCTGCGCCACCGCAAGTTATATCACGAGTTAGGGTGGCGTGGCTATCTACGCTGGCTAAACCTGTGGGCACTATAGAGCCGATATTCTTATTGCCGCCTCCACGCCCGCCACCCGAAATCCAATTCTTAGGGGGGAGTTTGCCGTGTTTTATGCAGGACTGAATTTTTTTTACATCTTCTTCATAGCTTTGGTTTTTGCTTATGTTAGAAAAATCGCAATCTGCTTGGGCTTCATGCGCAAATAATGCCACAAAAAAATAAAGATTTAAAAATATTTTTTTATAATATTTTTGCATATTTACTCACTAACCGTTGAGGGAGTATGAATTTTTACCGTACTCCATAAATCTTCAATACAAGCTGAAAGTGCGGGGTCTTCACATTTATCTGTGTGCTTGCCAATTGCCGAATCTTTCAGCGCATTTTCATTGGCGGTGGGTAGTTTGTCTTTATAAAGTGTGAACTCTTGTCCCATTCCCCAATTATCTGTAACGCCGCAAGCATCGGGGAATTTTCCATGATTCCAAGCTATTACTTTGATAAATTTAGGGTCTTGTTCTAGACCTGTATCGGTTACATAGGCAGTGTAAGGGATGCGTTTTCCTGCAACTATGGAACTATCATAGACTAATATATCGCCAATTTTGGCATTATCTAAACCAGTTTTACTTGCGGTTAGTTTATGTGAGGCATCGCTCACATATCCTTGCCACGGCAACGGCCAATCTTCGGTGATTATCTGGATTATTTTTTTGCCGTTAGCATCTTTATTTTCTACTTTGCGTTGATAGCTGCCGCCTGAGCGCCGCATGACATATTCTTCACTCTCGCCAGTTTTAAATACTGCCTCATGTTTGGGTATGCAGGTTAACCCAAACATACGCGTGCCGCGTGCTTGATAGAGTTTTAGCTCCATCCAGTTAAAAATAGGGTCGGCGTCGCCATCTACTTGGCTGCTTCCGCCTGAGCTACCACCAATCATACAACGCTCTTTTTCTCGCCCAGCGCCGACTATGGTGTATTTCGAGCCTGCATCGCTGTTTAGCCGCGTCTTCTCTGCTGCTGAACTAAATTCAGATTCTGAACCACCCGTGTCGGTAATAGCAGTCTCGCCGCATTCTTTGCCCGTATCCCAACAACGCATATAGGGTCGGTGATCCTCGAAATATTCACTGAAACTATAACCGGGTGGTGATTCTCCGATATCATCCTTTGAGCGTAGCTTTAAAGTATTGATGGGTACGACAGGCTTGGTAATTGACGCGCATATTTTTTCAATGCTTTTTTCATCTCCTCCGCAGGCTTCATGCCATTGATCGACATCGTCTTTATCCCATGCGGTCGCACAGCACCAGCCTTCGTCTTGACATCCGGTATCATCCCAGCACCACCAGTTATAAATATGGAGGTAGTAACACACAATATTTATTACAATTCTTTGTAGCATGGCTTCGTTAAAAGCATCAAAGCGCCAAGTCATTATATCGGTTTTTATTTTACTAGTATATTCGTCACCAGCACAGCGCACATCATCAGTTCCGGTTCCACCATAAATTATGGTCATGGGAGAGTAAAAATCGCGCTCATTATAGCTAAAATCCCAACGTGGGCTAAAAGGGTGGCTGGGGTCGTAAATGCGCTCAACCTGGTTTTCGGTTAAGTCATTAATCACCACTTTTCCGAAATCTTCTCTTTTGGGAATCTGATTTTCTTTTTTTATGGTTACGCTACTATAATCAGGTTCTTTATCTGCTTTTCCATCACGTATTTTATAAGATGAATTTTGTAATAATTTCTGCCATGCTGCCATAATATATTGTGATGGCTCATATTCATTTAAAAACTTATCAATCTTATCTTCCTTCAGCTCATCGCCAGAAAGGGGAGTGAGGCGGAGCGGCTGGCATAAATCTTTTCCCTTGCTTGCCACGAATGGATTGGCTCCTTGGGTTTCTACTGCTATACGCGGAAACATCGCGCGGAATAAAATATATTGATTGGCACAAGCATCTAATTCTTTACGCACGGCTTGTATGTCAAAAGGATCGGAGTTTTCTAATAGTTTTTTGCAAGAATTTACTACTTTAGTTTCGGTTGTCGCAGAATCATCATCCAATTGGGTTAGGCGGTTTCTATAACGGTAAAGATCATTTTCTCCCCGATAAATTGGTCCTAAATAAGGTTTGTTATCTTTTTGAATATTGGTCATATACCAAGGGGATAATGTATCTACTGAATATTTTCCAGTAGCTTTATGTTTCATTGTACCATCATCTTGCGGATAGGTGCCTTGGAAGAAACTATTGCTAAGATTAGCGTTCTCATAAGATCTATCCTCACCACTGCCAAAAATTCCCCCACTTACGCCGCCTAATAATGCCCCTAATCCTCCAGCTCCTAATCCGCCGAGATCTACTCCACCGAGGATATTTTTTAGCTGGTCGGAGTTAAAGCCACCCAATAGATTTTGTAAATCTCCGACATTCATTCCGCCTAACAAATTTTGCAGATTGCCGATATCCATATTGCCTAATAGACCTTGCAGACTGCCCATATCCATGCTGCCCAATAATTGGGTTAGTTGACCAGTATTTAATCCACCCAATAAATTTTGTAAGGTTTCAGGATTTAGATCGCCTAACAAGTTTTGCAGATTGCCAATATCCATATTGCCCAATAATTGGGTTAGTTGTTCAGGATTAACCTGAGCCAGTAAACCTTGTAATTGTTGTATATCCATCCCTTGTAATAGGGATTTTATTTGTTCTGTATCAAATGTTCCTAATATATTACCCAGAGCATCTTTACCTAGCCCATTCAACACTGCTTTTAATTGGGTTTCGCTTAATCCTCCTAAAATATTTTTTAATTGGTCAGGATTAAATCCATTTAATAGATTTTTTATTTCATCTACTGGCAGTCCGCCCAAAATATTTTTTAATTGGCTTTCGCTAAAACCACTGAGCAAGCTTTTTAATTGTTCGGGATTAAAACTACCCAGCATGTTTTTGAGGTCATTGGGATTTAATTTGCCTAATATATTTTTTAAATCCGCAGGTGCAAAATTTCCGACGAGGTTTTTTAATTCATCAGAAGTAAAATTGCCGATAATGTTTTTTAGTTCGGTTGGATTAAAGCTGCCCAGAATGTTTTTTAGATTGTCTTGGCTCAATCCGCCGAGAATATTTTTTAAATCTCTATGTTCTATACCACTTAATAATTCGTTCAGCTCGGTTTTTTGTAAGCCGCTTAATAAATTATTTAAATTATCGGGTTCTAATTGCTCTAAAACATTCTTTAAATTAGTGGGCACTAATTGCCCCATTAATTTATTGGCTTCCGTTTTGTCCATGCTGCCGATTAGCTGGTTTAAATCAGTTTTGTTTGCTTGTATGAGTAGGTCATTTATTTCAGTTGGAGTCAGATTTTTTAGGTCTTGTGCGCTTAAAGACGCCCACGCAGACTGCCCTGACAGTAATAAGCTGAACAGTAATGCAAGTAAAACTAATATATTAGTATAATATTTTCGTTTCATAGGCTTAAAAAATAATTATATGATTAATAATTATTACCTGATTTATTGGTGATTGTCTAGTTTTTCTGCGGTATTTTTTCTGCTGTATATTCCTTACTAATCACCACCATTGCTTGTGCAAAAGGGTAATCGTCACTCATACTTAAATGAATTATAGGTTGGCTTAAATGAATTATAGGTTGGCTTAAATGAATTATAGGTTGCTGGTTAGCTGGTGTGAGGGAATCCAGCAATTTTTTTGCTCCATTTTTCAAATTTATATAAGGTTTGCCGGAAGGCAAATTTAATATTTCTATGTCTTGCCAGTAAACTCCTTGTTGAAAACCAGTGCCCAAAGCTTTTGTGCAGGCTTCCTTGGCGGCGAAGCGTTTGGCGTAGCTGGTGGCAAGTTGCCTTGGGCGTTGGTGCGCTTTTGCTTGTTCTGCTGGAGTAAATAAGCGCTTTTCAAATTTTTCGCCAAATTTATCCAATATTTTTTCAATTCGCTTTATGTTAACTATATCGCTGCCAATGCCAATTATCATTAGACTTACCTATTATATTATTTGGGTAGGATTAATTAAGCCCTGCATTTTTTTTATCGCGGCTTCTAGCCCCACAAATACTGCTTCGCCAATTAAAAAATGTCCAATATTTAGTTCTTTTATTTGAGCAATCGCCGCGATGGGAGCCACATTATTGTAAGTTAGCCCATGCCCTGCATGTACTTCTAATCCTGCTTTTTGTGCTGCTAAAGCGGCTTTTTGTAATCTGTTTAGTTCATATTGATATTTATCGTTATTTTCTAAATAACTATGCGCATAATTGCCCGTATGTAATTCCACAATATCTGCGCCACTTTGTGCTGAGGCGGCTATTTGTTTTTCGCAGGGGTCGATAAATAAAGACACGCGAATTGAAGATTTTTTTAGCTGGGCAATAAAATTGCTTAGTCTTTCTAATTGCTGGGCAACTTCTAAGCCGCCTTCGGTGGTTAGCTCATGGCGGTTTTCTGGTACTAAACAGCAGGCATTGGGTTGTATTTTATGTGCAATTGCCAGCATTTCTTCGGTTGCCGCCATTTCAAAATTCAGCGGTAAGGGGACTTCATTCTTCAAACCTAGCAGGTCGGCATCGCGAATATGCCGTCTATCTTCACGCAAATGGGCGGTTATGCCGTCTGCCCCGGCGTGTGCTGCCAATTTTGCGGCGGCAATTGGGCAGGGGAATGTGCCGCCACGCGCATTACGCAAGGTTGCCACATGGTCAATATTTACTCCGAGGCGGATTTTTGCTGTGTCATTCATTTTTTCGTAGCTTGTTTTTTAGGTTGTAGCTTGCCATTATATATTAAATGATAAATAATAAAACCTATTAAGTAATAGAGCCGCAATTCTAAAACTAATTGCTTATTTCCAAAATATCGGTTGTCATACCGCTGAAGAGCGGTATCCATGCCGCACCACACTGGCGATTTTTCAATTTTATTACGAAATTTCTCCTGTTGATAAGCCTAGATACCGCCCTGCGGCGGTATGACAACCGATATTTTGGCGCTAAACAATTAGTTTTAGAATTGCTGGTAATAGAGTATAGGGCGATTGCACAAATCGTTAATTTGTTCTTTTTGTAATAAAGCTCTTCATCATCATGCCGCTGTAGAGCGGTATGACGATGAAGAGCTTTGTGAAGTTGCGGTGAATAGAGTATATTAATGGATTTAGAAAAATTATCAGTAGAAGACGGGAGTTATTTTCTGCACGCGCGGCGGTGGTATGATGTTATCTATTTATTGCCAATTGCTGATCGTTTTTTCTTTATCTTGGTGACTTCTATTTCTTTATTTACCTTTGTGGTATCTATCCTCGCTTTAATGCGCTTGATGCCTTTGGCACCTGCGGAGCCGTTTTTATATTATTCTCCCGATGCGGTTAATCTCTTGCCGCGCATTATTCCTTTGCAGGATGGTTTGGAAAATCCTGATTTTGCCTTGAAGAAATATCTGCTTTCTTCTTATGTACAGCGCCGCGAATCTTATTCGCGCGCTAAAGTAATAAATAACGCTAGTATGATTATGAATAATAGCGATGCAGAAACTTATCGCATTTATCGACAATTTATGGATACTGCTAATGCAAATAGTCCAATTGTGGTTTATGGTGCTTATGCTGAACGTAAAATACGCGTTGAGAATGTTTTGTTTATTCCTAGTCGGAAAAATAATAATATTGCGGAAGTGACTTTTGCCGCTGATATTTATTCGGCAGGGGAGGTGCAAACTTCTTACCATAAAGCGCGGATGGAATTTAGTTACCAACCAATTATGGTACAAAGAAATACAAATGCCGAAGATGAGCGAGCCTTAAAAGTTACGCCCATGAAATTGGTGGTAACGGGTTATCAGGTTAAAAAACGAGTGTGATATGAAGAAAATATTTTTTATAATCAGTATGCTGATTTTGGCAGGCACGGCGCAGGCTTTGCAGACTCCGCGCCCTTTAGCAACTGATAGCCGTATTCAGATTGTGCGTTATAATCAAAATGAGGTGTTTAAATTCATTGGTCATTATGGTTATCAATCGCTGATTGAGTTCGCCGCAGGAGAAAAAATTGGGACGGTTTCCATAGGTGATTCTACTGCTTGGCAGATTAGCCCTGTGGATAATCGCTTGTTTTTAAAACCAGTTGAACAAGATGCTGCTACGAATATGACGGTTATAACTAATCAACATATTTATAATTTTGAACTACATGCCGCCGATGCTTCTGATGCGCGTGATAAAGAGATGATTTTTGTTTTGCGCTTTGTTTATCCTTCGGAAACGGGCGATGGTGGTTTGGCGCGTACGGTTATAGCTAAGGGTGTGCCCGATATTTCTGACCCCGAAGAGCGTAAAAGGCTTAATCTTAAATATTCAATTGTTGGACCTGACGCTATTTCTCCTATTCGGGTTTTTGATGATGGTGAATTTACTTACTTTCAATTCAAAGATAAAAACGCCGAAGTTCCAGCCTTTTTCCTTGTTGATGCGGCAGGTAATGAGGCGATTATCAACTTTAGGGCTGAAGGTGATTATATAGTAATCGAGCGAGTTTCCGCGCGGATGACCTTGCGGCGTGGTTCGGATATTTTATGTGTGTTTAATGATACCATGAAACCTGCTCCGATTTCTCCGCCTGAGAAACAAGGGTTCTTTAGTAATTTACGTTTCTGGGGCTTTTAAAAGACCTCAGCGCAGCGCATTATGCAGAGGTCTTTTTTAATCAGTAATCAACGCGCATAAAATACAATCCATCTGCTGGCGCGGTAGGACCGCCTGCGCAGCGATTTTTTGCTTCGATTGCTTTTGTTATAGCTTCCTTTTCCCATTTTCCTCGCCCTACGAGGGAGAGGGTGCCGACCATATTGCGTACTTGATGGTGCAAAAAAGATTTGGAACTGGTGTAAATGCGGATTTCTTCTCCATTTTGTTCTATGTCTAGTTGCTCCAGCGTGCGAATTGGCGATTTGCTCTGGCAGTCACGGCTGCGAAAACTGCTGAAATCATGGGTTCCTATGAATAATTTTGCCGCTTCGCGCATTTTTTCGACATTTAACTCGTCAATAATATGCCAAACGCGTCCAATTTCAATGGCAGGTCGGGCGCGGCGATTAAGTATGCGGTAACAATAATGGCGTTTTTGCGCAGAAAAACGTGCGTGGAAATCGTCTGCCACCAGTTCTGCCGAAGTTACGATGATTTTGCGGTTGCGCAAATAAAAGTTTAATCCTTGCATCACATTGAATTCGCGTAATTCTTTGGCAAAATCCACATGCGCAACTTGCCCCCAAGCATGCACGCCCGCATCCGTACGCCCAGCACAATAAACTTCTGTGGTGGCGCAATTAACTTTTGCCGCGGCGAATTCGAGCGAACCTTGCACCGTAGGCTGCCCCGGTTGCTTTGCCCAGCCTGCTAGTCCGTAGCCATCATACTCAATAGTTATTTTATAACGCGGCATTTGATTATTTATGTTTAAAAACGTAAAAAGCGGAGAACAACCAAGATTGTGCTCCGCCTTTTAATTATTTGAAATATAATCTAAAATTAGAACCCTACATGACAGTATTATTAACAACATAATTTTCATAATATAACAGTAAGTTATATGGGCAAGCTATCCATTGTCATACAGCACGAAGAGCGGTATCCATGTCTATCAATTGACCGTTAAGCCAATGGTTTGGCATGGATACCGCCCTGCGGCGGTATGACAACGGATGGTTTTTTACAAAAAATCATTTTTATTCAATGTTATGATGTTTGTTAATAGCGCTGTCGTGTAGAGTGTAAAATTAGATATTTTGGTAAGGAATCGCTAATTTGCTAGCAGGATCAATTACCATGTCGCCATTTTCATACATAGCGCCAATATAACGATTGCGACCATTGATATAAAGCACAGGCTTAACGGTTTTTCCATCATATTTACGCAATTCAGCGCCTTTACCACGATTTTCGATGTTGTTTTTACTGCTCATAGCTGAAATCTCACTTTTATATTATTCTATACAATTTGCGCGTATATTAAGCATAAATACAAAAAAAACAAGTCATAAATTTTAATTTATCTGGGGGCAGCGTTTTTTCTTTATATTCGGTCCGTTGTCGATTATCCTGCTAGCCAATAACAAAAAAGGGAGAGAAAAATGAGTTGTAAACATGTTTCGGATGGTGAATTTGATGCGCAAGTATTGCAATCTTCACAGGCGGTGCTGGTAGATTTTTGGGCGGAATGGTGCGGACCTTGTCGGCAATTATCGCCCATTTTAGAGGAAATCTCTACGGAGTTGGGTGACAAAGTTACCGTAGCCAAAATCAATATCGACCAAAATGCCGATACCCCAAGTAAGTTTGGTGTGCGCGGTATTCCGACGATGATTTTGTTTAAAGATGGTAAACCCGTCGCAACTAAAGTGGGTGCCGTGCCAAAATCACAATTATTGGCTTGGTTAGAGCCTCTACTTTAATGGTTAGGCTTTAATGGTTGATTGTGCTGATTCGACGATTATTCTTGCCGCGGAAATCGAATGGTATTTATGGTCGCAGCAGCAAGAGCCCACGCAGATTGACCGGCAATTATATCTGAATGAGTTGCAGAAATCCGCTGAGGCGAGAGGTCTGCCACTTTATGCGCTGGATATAGAAAAAGGCTGTTCGCAGGTTGAAGCAGCTTTGCCTATTTGTGCTAACGCGGCGGAGTTGGTGGCTAATTTAGAGTTGTTGAAAGAATTGGCCCAGCAAACGGCGGCAGATTTAGCTTTGCAAGCGGATTTTTCCGCAAAACCATTGGCGGATGATTATGGTAGTGGGTTGCATATTCATCTGCATTTGGAAAACTCCCTGGGTGAAAATCTTTTTTGGAAAAATGATGAATCTATGAGCGCGGAGTTACAGCATTGTTTGGCAGGTTTATTGGTAACGATGCCAAAATATATGCCCATTTTTGCGCCCAATGAAGCGGCATATAAGCGTTTTGTTGGGGGCTTTAATGCGCCGGTTAATGCTAGCTGGGGGGGAAATAACCGCACTGTTGCTTTGCGTTTGCCTGATAGTTTTACTAATTATAAGCGCGGCATGACGAGTGCTAATAACCCCAGCAAATATCGGCGGATTGAACATCGCGTAGCCGCTTCCGAGGCGAATCCACAAGCGGTAATTACGGCTATTTGTGCGGGAATTGCTTATGGTCTGCGTGAAAAACCCACTTTGCCGCCACCAATTTATGGCGATGCTGCGGATGCGCAATATGGTTTGGAAAAATTTATATGTTAGTCGTCGAAAACTTAGCTTGCGTGCGCCAAGAACAAATTATTTTCTCTAAGCTGGGTTTTTGTTTGCCTGACGGTGCCATTTTGCCGCTGGTGGGCGAAAATGGCAGTGGGAAATCTTCCCTTTTAAAAATTATTGCTGGGCTGTTGCCTGCCTTTTCGGGCACTATCAGTTGGGGCGGCAAGGAAATCAAGCAGCCGTCTGATTATAATGGAGAAATATTATATTTAGGGCATAATAATGCCATTAAAAAAGAATCTAGTGTATTGGCAGAATTACAATTTTGGGCAGATATTTCGGGTAATTGGGAATTATGGATGGTGGCGGCGCGTTATTTTGGTTTGGAAAAATATTTGGATTATCCTTGTGCCATGTTGTCGGCAGGCTGGGCGCGGCGCGTGGCACTGGCGCGGCTAATTACTTGCCCGGCTAAATTATGGTTGTTAGATGAGCCGGTGGCTAATTTAGATGCGCAGGCAGTGCGTTTATTCATGGGGTTGGTGCAAAGCAAAATTCAGTCGGGGGGGGTGGTTTTGATGGCGGCACACGGAGTTATTGACGCGCCTGCCTTATGTATTTCAGATTTTGGAGCATAAAAAATGTTCGCAAAAATTTTTCTGCGTGAAATAAAATTATATTTTCAGCGTGGCGGCGAAATGCTCAATATGTTGGGTATGTTTGCCATGACTTCCTGTTTTTTTGTGTTGGCTGTGCCGTTTGATGCGCCAATTGGCAAAGTGGCAAATGGGGTGGTTTGGGTATGTAGTATGTTGGTGCTGGCACTCGCGCAACATCGTATATTAGAACGAGATTTTCACGATGGTACTTTAGAGCAATGGCCGTTTATGAATATTGCCGAGGAGCTGATTATCCTCGCCAAGATTCTTGCGTATTGGGGGATGATTGCTCTGCCATTGCTGCTACTTGCTCCGCTTATTTCTTTGATGGTGGGGGGAGGTAGTGACCATTTGTTTTCTTTGGTTGCGGCTTTGGGGCTGGGCAGCTTAGCATTTATTGCCCTGGGTAGTATTGCCGCTGCGGGAGCTTTACGCTTTGGGGGGCGTGATTTGTTGACCATTCTATTGGTCATGCCGCTTGCCATTCCTATTTTGATTTTTGGTTCAAGTGCTTCTTTATCGGCTTTTATGGTCGAGGGGAAAATCTCTGCCGAATGGCTGGTATTGTTAGCTTATAATTTAGTGGCTTTGCCGCTTGCTTGCTTGGTAAGCGTGCAATTATTGCGCTATGCGCGAGGTTGATTTTATGAATAATTTTAGTGATTATATTGTTTATGTAGATGAATCTGGTGATCATGGATTAGAAAATATTAGCCAAACTTTCCCTGTATTTTGCTTGGCATTTTGTATTTTTAATAAAGAAGAATACACCAAACAAATTGTTCCGTCTTTCCAACAATTTAAATTTAAATATTGGGGGCATGATGCGGTTATTTTGCATGAGCGAGATATACGCAAGAATAACAAAGGGGATTATGCTTTGTTGAACGACGCGGTAATTAGATCTAAATTTCATCATGATATAAGCGCTCTTATTGAAAAATCCCCGTTTTTCGTTGCGGCTAGTGTTATCCGTAAGGATTTGCTTGCACATAAGGGAACCTCTAAAAATAATATGCCCAATAATCCATATGAGCTGGCGATGTTGTTTTGTATGGAGCAATTATTGCTTTTCCTCTGTGAAAATGGTCAGTTAGGAAAATCCATCCATGTGCTGTTTGAAAGTCGTGGAAAAGAAGAAGATGCTGAGTTGGAGTTGGAATTTCAAAGAATTTGTAATAATTCCGCGCAATTTCAAAATTTAGATTTCAGTCAAGTTCATTTGACTATGCGTTTTGTAAATAAAAAAGCTAATTCTAGTGGGTTGCAGATTGCAGACCTAGTTGCACGACCACTTGCATTAAGCGTATTGCGACCAGAGCAGGAAAACCGTGCGTTGGCAATTATTAAGAGTAAGTTGCTGTGAGCAACCAATCATTTTTTGGATTAAAATTTTTTAGATAAACAAAAAGCCCCAGTTTGCACTGAGGCTTTTTGCCGACTGAGAACTCCCGGTCCTTACGTTTTGTATTCTAAGGTATATTTTGCATGTAGTCAATAAATTATTCCTATAAATTATTCCTATAAATAATCATTATACAAAAGCTAAAAATGTGACATCCCCCCCACACTCGCCAATTATTTACACCACCCAATACAATCAAAGCTAGATTTTGACGTGAGTTGCTCTATAAAGACAAACTAATAGATAAGTATGTTGCTATACAAAAACTAGATGGTTTGGATTATGACTCAAAATGCTTTAATTAAATCTCAGCGGCCCTTGTCGCCACATTTGCAGGTTTATCGCCCGCAGATTACTTCGGTTATGTCGATTTTACATCGGATTACTGGGGTTGTTTTAAGTGTGGGTGCGTTGTTGTTTGTCTGGTGGTTGTGGGCGGCGGCTTATAGTCCTGAATGTTTTAAGTTTGTGCAGGGTTTTTTTGCTGGCTGGGCGGGGAAAATCTTGTTGTTTGGCTGGAGTGCGGCGTTTTATTATCATTTAGGTAATGGAATTCGCCATTTGTTCTGGGATATGGGGAAAGGTTTTGAGCTTTCATCCGTTAATCGCTCTGGTTTAATGGTGTTGGTTTTTGTGATTGTCGCTACTGCCGTGACTTGGATGGCAGTTTTTTCTGAGGTGCTTTAAAATGAGTTCTAAAATGAAATGTGAAAATGATGTTTTGCGACATCCTTTGAAAAAAGCTTTAGGTCTGGGTTCGGCTAAAGACGGGACTCAGCATTGGATTTGGCAGCGTATGACCGCGGTTGCGCTGATTCCTTTATCTATCTGGTTTGTTTGTTCCCTATTGTCGCACGCTTTATATGCGGATGCGGAGAATTTGAGTGTTTGGTTGGGGCATCCATTTAATGCTTTGTTGCTTGGTTTGGCGATTGCGGCGTTGTTTTATCATGCAAAATTAGGCTTGCAGGTGGTAATTGAAGATTATGTGCATTGCAAATGTATGCGGACTGTTTTGTTGGTGTTGCTAACTCTTGGTTGCATAACCGCTGCTACGGCAGGTGAAATGGGCATTTTGAAGCTGCATTTTGCAGNNGCTGGCGGTGCTGGCTTGCGGGCAACTTTTGGTATGGCGGAAGCTGGTTTGAAAACTGCTTGTGTAACCAAAGTTTTTCCTACGCGTAGCCATACAGTGGCGGCGCAAGGCGGAATTTCTGCCGCTTTGGGCAATATGGGCGAGGATGATTGGCGCTGGCACATGTATGATACCATTAAGGGATCGGACTGGCTGGGCGACCAAGACGCTATTGAATATATGTGCCGCAACGCGATTGATGCAATTGTTGAGCTAGAACATTACGGCGTGCCGTTTTCGCGCACCGAAGAAGGCAAAATTTATCAACGTCCTTTCGGTGGGATGACCACTCGTTATGGCGAAGGTCCAGCAGCGCAGCGCACTTGCGCGGCGGCGGATCGTACTGGGCATGCAATTTTGCACACTTTATATACCCAAGCTTTGAAACATGACGCAGAATTCTTCGTAGAATATCTGGCGATTGATTTGCTGATTGACGATGATGGTCAATGTTGTGGGATTTTGGCGTGGAATTTAGATGATGGTTCCCTGCATCGTTTCCATGGACATCAAACGGTTATTGCCACTGGTGGCTATGGTCGGGCGTATTTCTCTTGCACTTCGGCGCATACTTGCACCGGTGATGGCGGCGGTATGGTCTTGCGTGCTGGGCTTCCTTTACAAGATATGGAATTTGTACAATTCCACCCCACGGGCGTTTATGGCGCAGG
>DIUV01000033.1:0-22078 GCA_002423155.1 Alphaproteobacteria bacterium UBA6149 | reverse complement strand
GGGGTGGATGTAACTAAACAGCCAATTCCTGTGTTGCCAACCGTACATTATAATATGGGTGGTATTCCTACTAATTATCATGGTGAAGTAGTAACTCCTTATGATGGTAATCCTGATGCAGTAGTTCCGGGTTTGATGGCAATTGGCGAGGCGGCTTGCGTTTCCGTGCATGGGGCGAATCGTTTGGGTTCTAACTCTTTGTTAGATTTAGTAGTATTCGGACGAGCTGCGGCATTGCGCGCGAAAGAAACCGTAACTCCGGGTGCGCCGCATAAAACTTTGCCTGCCCATGTAACTGAGCGGATTTTAAGCCGTTTAGATGGCATCCGTCATGCAAATGGCTCGATGCCGACGGCGGAAATTCGCAAAAACATGCAAAGAGTGATGCAAAATCACGCTGCCGTATTCCGTACTGCAGAAACTTTGGATGAAGGTTGTGATTTGATTGCGAAAGTTTGGGGTTCTTATAAAGACATCAAACTTACCGATCGTGGCATGATTTGGAATAGTGACTTGGTGGAAGCTTTGGAGCTGGATAATCTCTTGGGGCAAGCTGTAATCACCATGGTGGGCGCAGCTAACCGCAAAGAAAGTCGCGGCGCCCATGCACGCGAGGATTTCCCCGATCGTCATGATGAAGAATGGATGAAGCATACAGTGGCGTGGATTGATGGTAATGGGCAGGTTTCTTTGGATTATCGCCCCGTACACATGTACACTCTGAGCAATGATGTTCAGGTGGTTCCGCCCAAAAAACGCGTTTATTAGTGGAGTATTAGATTATGGCTGAATTTAGTTTACCTGCTAATTCCAAAATAACTGGGGGGAATAATTTTTCGGCTCCTGAAGGTGCATCACGCATAAAAATATTCAATGTTTATCGTTGGAATCCTGATGATGTGGACGCAACGGGGGTGCCAAAAAACCCACGCATTGACCGTTATGAGATTGATTTAGATAAATGCGGTCCCATGGTTTTGGACGCAATTATTAAGATTAAAGACGAAATGGACGCAACTTTGACTTTCCGCCGCTCTTGTCGGGAAGGAATTTGTGGTTCTTGCGCCATGAATATTGATGGAACCAACACTTTGGCTTGTACTAAGCCGATTGACGAAGTGGACGGGGAGGTGAATATTTATCCGTTGCCGCACATGAAAGTTATCAAGGATTTAATCCCTGATCTAACGCATTTTTATGCGCAATATCAGTCAATTGAACCATGGATGAAGACTAAAAGCACCGCGCCTTCGCGTGAGCGTTTACAATCTCCCGAAGATCGCGCCAAGTTGGATGGTTTATATGAGTGCATTCTTTGCGCTTGTTGCTCCACCAGCTGTCCTAGCTATTGGTGGAACCAAGATCGCTATCTCGGACCATCTATTTTGCTGCAAGCATATCGTTGGATTATTGATAGTCGTGATGAAATGACCGGTGACCGTTTGGATGATTTGGAAGATCCTTTCAAGCTCTATCGCTGTCATACGATTATGAATTGCGCAAAATCTTGTCCAAAAGGCTTGAATCCTGCTAAAGCAATTTCTGAAATTAAGAAATTGATGGTTGAGCGGAAAATGTAGTTTTTCTTACTTCCCCATTTCCCTCTTCTTTTTAGGAAGAATGGGGGAGATGGGCGGGGTAGGGAAGTTGTCGCAAACTGGTAGTTACTAATCTGGGGATACTTCCCTCACCCCGACCCTCTCCCAGAGGGAGAGGGGGAAGAACAAAAGAAAAAATTATGTTAGTAAATTTAAAAAAAATTCGTAACTTTATGTTCGGCGCCCCACGGGACTTGCTGGACAAAAATATTCGCAAACATGTTTCTTTAGTTGCATTTTATGCGTGGGTAGGATTGGGAGCGGATGGTCTTTCCTCTTCTTGTTATGGTCCTCAAGAGGCGTTTTTGGCTTTGGGGCAACATACTCAATTAGCAGTATTTTTAGCAATTGCCACGGCCTTGACCGTAGGGATTATCTCGGTTGCTTATACACAAGTTATTGAATTATTTCCAGGTGGCGGTGGTGGCTACCGGGTGGCTACTGAGCTTTTAGGTCCTAAAGCGGGCTTAGTTTCTGGCTCGGCATTGGTGGTGGATTACGTCTTGACCATCGCCATTTCTGTAGCCAGTGGGGTGGACGCGATGTTCAGCCTTATTCCGCCTAATTTTCAACCATTTAAAATATGGGTGGATTTTGTTTTGGTCGGGGTGCTGGTCGTATTAAATCTGCGCGGAATGAAAGAATCTATCCGTTTGTTAATGCCTATATTCTTAGGCTTTGTGATTACCCATATATTCTTAATTATATATGGTATTTCCAGTCATAGTAGCGGTCTTAGCTTGTTAATTCCTGATGCTATTGCTGAAACGCAAAATTTTAGCATAGTTTCTGGCGGCGCGGTGGTTGCGGCATTAGCGCTTAAAGCTTTTTCATTAGGCGGCGGAACTTATACAGGTCTGGAAGCGGTTTCTAATAATGTGCATACTTTGGCGGAGCCCAAGGTGAAAACTGCTAAATATACCATGTTATTCATGGCATTGTCCTTGGCATTTGTGGCCGGGGGCATAACTTTGCTTTATTTGCTTTGGGGAGTTCAGCATGTTGAGGGGCAGACTTTAAACGCCAGTGTTTTTAGTAAAATAATGTCTGGTTGGCAAATTGGCGATGTTTCCTTAGGGGGGTATGTATTGCCTGTAGTTTTGGCATTGGAAGCCGGTTTGTTATTTGTGGCAGCAAATACTGGGTTCTTGGGAGGGCCTGCGGTTTTGGCAAATATGGCAACCGATAAATGGATGCCGCATTTTTTCAGCGCGTTGTCTAGTCGCTTAGTCGTAAAAAACGGCATTGTTATTATGGGCATCTTGGCGGTGGGTTCCTTGATTATTACCGGGGGCGATGTACGAGTTCTGGTGGTGCTTTATAGTATCAACGTATTCTTAACTTTTACTCTGTCATTATTGGGACTAAGCGTACATTGGATACGTAGCCGCAAGGGTAAATGGGTGCGTAACCTACTAGTTTCCGCTACGGGATTATTAGTTTGTGCGGTTATTTTGGTCGTAACCGTGGTAGAAAAATTCTCCTCAGGCGGTTGGCTAACCATATTTATAACCTCATTAATTATTTGGTTGGGCTGGTCAATTCACCGGCATTATCTGCATGTGGAAAAATCTATTGAAAATAGTTTGTTGCTCACAGATGAAGATGATAATTGCCCCAAATGTGAAAATGCCCCTAAAGTTGATTATAGTAAATCTACCGCTGTTTTAGTGGTGGGAGATGCTAGTAGTGGAATGCATACTTTGCTATGGGTATTGCGCATGTTTCCCAAAGTTTTTCATAATTTTGTATTCATAAGTATTGGTGAAGTAGATTCTGGCACCTTTAACGAAGAAACCGCTTGGCGAAGAATGCGCCGAGATAGCAAAAAAATGCTGAAACGCTTTGAAAATTATTGCCATCGTCACAATATGCCTGCCAGTTCTTACCTCGCTTATGGTACCGACGTGGTAGAACAGTTGACCGAACTTGCGGACAAAGTAATCGCCGATTTCCCTAATACCATCTTTTTTGGTACCAAGTTAGTGTTTGAAAATGACGATATCTTGAACCAGCTGTTACACAATCAAACCGCCTATATTTTGCAACGCCGTTTGCATGTTAAAGGCAGAAATTTTATTATTTTGCCGATGGTGGTGAGTTGATTTTTATGTTGGTTGGGTTGTTGATAGCCGCAATTGAATGTATTGAATTATTATTTAATGATGGATTGTTCGTTGTCATACCGCCGCAGGGCGGTATCCATGCCAAACAATTGGCTTGGAACTAGCGGATAGACATGGATACCGCTCTACAGCGGTATGACAATAGTGAGTGTTGTATATAAAGTAATTATTATTTAATGAGTTGATTGCTTTTTTTGTGGTTTGTGTTGTAGTTTGTTTTACAAAAATTACCATATTCTCTCCATCATAAATCTGCGCAAAATCGTCCAATTTCGTGCAAATATTACAGTCGTGTTACAGTTCGATGAAGAGTTGCAGACAATGCCATGTAGGTGCTTGCTTATAGCTAGTGGTTTTAGCTACTATCAAATTATAAGAAGTGCATAAGATTTATGTGGGAGATCTAGGATATGAATGAGCATTACGAAAAAATATTAGCAGGACATAATAAAAGACAGGACACGCCAACGAACACATGTTCGTTTGTTCCTGGTGCATCTATAGTTTGCTTGGGTTTTGTTAATAAAGAAATTTCTTCTCTTGAAGGTCATAAGGATAGGCTTGCTCAAGCAGGGCTTGAATTTAATCTAGCTTCCGCCAGAGCTTCAAATAATTATAGTTTATCAAATGACTTGGTTCCGTTGGCTGCACCAAATACTATTAGTTCTTCATCTCAATTAGGTGTTTAAAAAATAATTTTCATTTAACGTTGGAGCGATTTTATGCAAGCAACTACCCACATTCTTGATAATTTAATCGCATTTTCGACAAATTTATTTTTTCTTTTTACTTTTTCTTATATTTTATCCTATAATAAGAGGTTAAAGGCAGTGCGTGTAACTGCTAAGTAGAAACCTCTAACGATGCGCCATTATGACTGAATGGACTCCACAAGCTTTTAGTAAAAACAGCACTCCCGTTGAATGGGATGAGGAGCTGTTGGATGAAGACGTGGTGATTTACCTCACAGGTAAAAACGTATTCGGCGACAAAATTTTTTCCTATCTCAAACTAACCTTGCGGAACCTGCAAAAGCTGAAAGAAGCTTTGCAGGGCAAAGAGCATTTTTTACCTAGCGATTTTGGGGAAGTTCTCACTGCTGGTCGCGGCGATCCCACTCCCGAAGTTCGCGCGGAAATGGCAATAACTTATAACATGGTCGAAGTGCCGCGCCCGGTAGTGCGCCCAGCTTTAAATTTTTCCAAGCCTGCTTTTTGGGATGAATAATAAATTTTAAGGAAAATAAATGAATAATCTTCCTCAATTGGACGCTCAATTGCTAGAAATTTTGGTCTGTCCTCTAACACACGGCGCATTGCGCTATGACGAACAAGCGCAGGAATTAATCAGTGAGAAAGCACAATTAGCCTATCCCATCCGCGATGGTATTCCTATTATGCTGATAGAAGAAGCGCGTAAACTAGACTAAGCAAATAAATCCAGCGCATCTTGCGGTTTAATCGTGCCTTTATAAAGCGCACTACCGATAATAATTCCTTCTATGCCTGAATCGCCGCGATTTTTGATGTTCTGTAAATCAACCAGCGCAGAAATTCCTCCTGATAAAATCACGGGAATATCAATCTTCGCCGCTAATTGTGCGGTTTCGTCAATGTTAGGGCCTTGCATGGCGCCATCACGGGCAATATCCGTGTAAATAAGCGCACAGACGCCGCTATCTGCAAATTTCTGGGCAAGGGTGAGGGCGGTAACATCAGAAGTCTCTGCCCAGCCTTCTACGGCTACCATGCCTACCTTAGCGTCGATACCCACGGCAATCTTTCCGGGGAATTGCCGGCAGGCAGTTTTTACTAATTCAGGATTTCTTAGGGCAATCGTGCCGAGAATAACCCGGGATATTCCTGTATCCAGCCAATTTTCTATTTGCTCAAGCGTGCGAATGCCGCCGCCTAATTGTACGGGGATATTAATTTGCTGCAATATATCTATAACAGCTTGTTTATTGACTGGTTCACCCGCAAAAGCACCATTTAAATCGACCACATGTAGCCACGAAAAGCCCGCATCAACAAATTGCTGTGCTTGGGCAGCTGGTGAATTGTTAAATATAGTGGCGGCGTCCATTTCTCCACGTAACAAACGTACGCAATTGCCATCTTTTAAGTCTATCGCAGGGTAAATTATCATTTTTTTTAGTTCTTTGAGTTGGTTATTTCAGTAATATATAGTAGCTTCATATCAAGGCAGTTTAGAAATGTAAATTTATAATGTTCAAGCGCCACAAGGCTTAACGCGGCACGTGCCGCGAGCTTGCGGTCGCAACCTTCGTGAACCTCTAAAAATACATTCTATCGGCAAACTTGCTTGCAATGAAGCTTCGTCGCAATGCTCACGTAGCGCTGCTACGCTCCGCTTGCGCCACTTCATTGCCGCGCATTTTGCTCGCCAGAATGAATTTTTAGAGGTTCACTATATAGCAATTTCAAGTATTTTTTATGCAGTAAAATTAGAAATTGCTATAAAAACAAAAAAACAGTTGCCAAGTGATAAAAACCTGTATAGAAACTCTCCTCTTTTCTAAGAACAATATGTTTAGTGGTCAGCAATCGTGCACATTAAACAACAAAAAAGTTCTAGCGGGTAAAAATAGCGGCATTAGGCACGCTAAGTGAGGTTAAAGTGAAGGCTAAGATTATTAGTTTAGACGCCAGTTTATCTGGAAATTTGGCAAGCGGAGAGCAGGAATTAAACCCTGCTATATTCGGTTTGCCGTCACGCGCAGATATTTTACATCGTATGGTGGAATGGCAACGCGCCAAAAGACGCGCTGGTACTCACAAAACCAAAGGTGTAAGTGAAGTTAGTGGAACCACCAAAAAACCTTTTAAACAAAAGGGTGGTGGTCGTGCTCGTCAAGGTTCGTTGCGTTCTACGCAGTTCCGCGGCGGTGGGGTTATCTTTGGCCCAGTAGTGCGTTCGCATGCTCATGACTTAACCAAAAAATTCCGCAAATTGGCATTGAAAACTGCTTTGTCAGTAAAGCAATCTACGGGTTCTTTATTGGTATTGACGGAAGCTACAGTAAATGACGGGAAAGCCGCAACTCTAGCAAGTCAGTTGAAAGTATTAGGTTGGGTGAAACCGCTAATTATCGATGCTGAACCAAATGAACTTTTTGTTCGTGCGGCTCGTAACTTAAAAAATGTTGATGTGTTGCCAATCGTGGGCATCAATGTTTATGACATTTTGAAGCATAAAGAGCTGGTACTAACCAAAGCAGCCCTAGAATCGTTGGAGGCTCGTTTAGCATGAGCAAGAAAAATTTAGAAATTAATCCTGCATTGTACGATGTTATTGTTCGTCCAGTGATAACTGAGAAATCAACTTCGTTGTCTGAGCACAATAAAGTGGTTTTTAAAGTTAAAAAAACGGCTGATAAACCAACCATCAAAAAAGCGGTAGAGCAAATTTTTGGGGTTACTGTGGATGCGGTTAATACGCTTGTAATTAAAGGCAAGGTAAAACGTTTCCGTGGTCGTATTGGTCAGCGTTCTGATTATAAAAAAGCAATCGTTACTTTGAAAGCAGGTGACATGATTGATTTTGCAGCAGGGGTAAAGTAAGATGGCTTTAAAATCATATAATCCTATTACTCCTTCTCAACGTCAATTGGTGCAGATTGATCGTTCTGGTTTATGGAAAGGTGATCCTGTTAAGGGTTTAACTGAAGGTTTGCATAAATCTGGTGGTCGTAACCATCATGGTCGCATCACTTCTTTCCAAATCGGTGGTGGTCACAAGCGTCGTTATCGCTTGGTAGATTTCAAGCGTCGTAAATGGGATGTTGTTGCAACCGTTGAGCGTTTAGAGTATGATCCAAATCGTTCGGCTTTTATCGCTTTGATAAAATATGAAGATGGTGAATTAGCTTACATTTTGGCTCCGCAGCGTTTAGAAGCAGGCGATAAAGTTATCGCGGGCGAAAAAACTGACGTGAAACCAGGTAATGCTATGCCATTGAAAAGCATTCCTATTGGTACTGTGGTGCATAATGTGGAAATGAAGCCGCATAAGGGTGGGCAAATTGCTCGCGCTGCTGGTGCTTATGTGCAAGTAGTTGGTAAAGATTCTGGTTATGTGCAATTAAAATTGCGCTCAGGTGAATTACGCATGGTGCATGCTGATTGTATGGCAAGCATTGGTGCGGTTTCTAACCAAGATCATCAAAATACTAATGATGGTAAAGCAGGTCGTACGCGTTGGAAGGGTGTTCGCCCAACCGTTCGTGGGGTTGCTATGAATCCGGTGGATCACCCACATGGTGGTGGTGAGGGTCGCACGAGTGGTGGACGTCATCCAGTGACTCCTTGGGGTAAACCTACTAAGGGTAAGAAAACTCGTTCTCCGAAAAAGAAGAACCCGTTAATTATTCGTACGCGTCATCAGGTTAAGAAATAATAAGGTATAGACAATGTCACGCTCAGTTTGGAAAGGCCCATTTTTTGATGGGTATTTGTTGAAAAAAGTAGAAGAAGTAAAAGCTTCTGGTCGTAATAAAGTTATCGAAACTTGGTCGCGTCGTTCTACTATTATGCCGCAATTTATTGGGGTTACTTTTGGTGTATATAATGGTCATAAATTCATTCCTGTACTAGTATCGGAAGATATGATTGGTCATAAATTAGGTGAATTCTCACCAACCCGTACCTTTTATGGGCACGGTGCTGATAAAAAAGCAAAACGTAAATAAGGCAGAGTGAATAATGTCAAAGCCAAAACATATACGTGTTCTTGAACACACCGAAGCAAAGGTAGTGTTGCGTAATATACGCACCAGCCCTCGCAAACTTAACTTAGTTGCTCAACTTATTCGTGGGCAGCATGTGAGCGAAGCTTTGGTTCAATTAGCATTTTCAAGCCGCAGAATTGCGGAAGATGTTAAAAAAGCCTTGGAATCAGCGATTGCTAATGCCGAAAACAACCATAAATTGGATGTGGACAGCTTAATAGTTAAAGAAGCCTATGTGGGCAAAGGTTTGGTGATGAAGCGTTTCCATGCTCGTGCGCGTGGTCGTGGTGCTCGCATCTTAAAACCATTCAGTAATTTGACCATCGTGGTTCAGCAAGGGGAGTTCGCTTAATGGGACAGAAGGTAAATCCAATTAGCTTGCGCTTGGGCATTAACAAAACTTGGGATTCTCGTTGGTTTTCTAAGGAGCTTTACGCAGATAAATTGCATGAAGATTTGAAAATTCGTAAATATCTGAAAAAACAGCTTTCTGCTGCAGGTGTGAGCAAAATTATTATTGAGCGTCCTGCTAAGCACGCTAATATTTCAATTCATACGGCACGTCCAGGGATTGTTATTGGTAAAAAAGGCAATGATATTGATAAAATTAAAAAAGATTTAGCAAAATTCACTTCTGATGAAGTTCAGTTGAATATTGTTGAAGTTCGCAAGCCAGAGATTGACTCTACTTTAGTAGCTGAAGGCATCGCGCAACAGCTAGAGCGCCGTATTGCTTTCCGTCGTGCGATGAAGCGTGCAGTACAATCAGCTATGCGTTTGGGTGCATTGGGAATTCGTATCAACGTTTCTGGTCGTCTTGGTGGAGCAGAGATTGCGCGGATGGAATGGTATCGTGAAGGTCGAGTGCCACTTCATACCTTGCGTGCGGATGTAGATTATGGTATAGCCTCTGCCCACACCACTTATGGGGTGATTGGAATTAAAGTTTGGATCTTCAAAGGTGAGGTTCTTCCTACCAGTAAAGCGCAAAGATTGCTGGATAGTCAGAAGTCTGCTGCTTAAGTTAAATTATTGAAAATAAAGTGTAAACGATGTTAAGTCCTAAAAGAACAAAATTTAGAAAAGCGCATAAAGGGCGTATTCATGGCAACGCTAAGGGTGGTACTGACCTTAATTTTGGTTCGTATGGTTTGAAAGCGCTTGAGCCTGAACGCGTAACTGCACGTCAGATTGAAGCCGCGCGTCGTGCGATTAGTCGTCATGTGAAACGTGTTGGTCGTCTTTGGATTCGTATTTTCCCAGATGTTCCTGTTAGTGCTAAACCTGCCGAAGTTCGTATGGGTAAAGGTAAAGGTTCAGTTGAATATTGGGTGTGCCGCGTTAAGCCAGGTCGCATTATGTTTGAGATTGATGGTGTTTCTGCTGAATTAGCACGCGATGCGTTTGCTTTGGCAGCAGCTAAATTGCCAATTAAAACTAAATTTGTTTCTCGCATTGTCGAGGAGGGGTAAGAAGATGAAAGCAGAAGAATTACGCGGTAAATCAACCGCAGAACTAAACAGCTTGCATGCTGCGATGCGTAAAGAACAATTTAATTTGCGTTTTCAAGTAGCTACAGGCGAAATGGCAAACACCTCGCGTTTTCGTGAATTGCGTCGTGATATTGCTCGCATATTGACCATCTTGGCTCAAGCCAAGAAGACCGCATAGAGGATAATAAAGATGCCAAAACGTATTTTGCAAGGTGTGGTTGTTAGCGACAAAGGCGATAAAACAGTTATCGTTAAAGTAGAACGTCGTTTGAAACACCCACTTTATAAAAAGACTATTCGTAGCTCCAAGCGTTATGCTGCTCATGATGAAGCAAATAGCCGTAAAATTGGAGATGTTGTAAAAATTATCGAAAGCCGTCCAATTTCCAAGACCAAAAGCTGGGTCGTGGTTGAAGGCGCGGCGTAGGTGTTGATTTAAATAAAGGATATACACCATGATACAAATGCAATCCACTTTGGAAGTTGCTGATAATTCGGGCGCCAAAAAAGTACAATGTATTAAAGTGCTTGGCGGTTCGCATCGCAATGTTGCCGCAGTAGGAGATATTATTGTTGTTTCAATTAAAGAAGCAATTCCTCGCGGAAAAGTAAAAAAAGGTGATGTGCATCGTGCGGTTATCGTGCGCACTGCTAGCAACATCTTCCGTAAAGATGGTTCAGTTATTCGTTTTGATAAAAACGCGGCTGTATTAATCAACAAACAAAATGAGCCAATTGGAACGCGTATTTTTGGTCCAGTTGTGCGCGAATTACGTGCGCGTCGCTTTATGAAAATTATTTCACTAGCTCCAGAAGTTCTGTAGTTAGATTAAAAATTAGGGATTAAGACCATGCAGAATAAATGCAGGATTAAAAAAGACGATGAAATTATTGTCCTAACTGGTAAAGATAAGGGCAAAAAAGGGAAAGTTTTACGGGTTATCCCAACCGAACGTCGTGTTTTGGTTGAAGGAATTAACTTGGTGAAAAAACACCAAAAAGCTAGTATGTCAGCCCAAGGTGGTATTATTAGCAAAGAAGCTTCTATGCATATTTCTAACGTAGCATTGTTAGACCCGAAAGAGGGAAAAGCAACGCGTGTTGGTTATAAAATACAAGAAGATGGCACGAAAGTGCGCATCGCTAAACGTTCTGGTGAAGTGATCAGTGCGTAAGTTAATAATAATATAAAGTGATAAAAAATGTCTTACTCGCAGAGTGTATATAAAGAAAAAGTTTGTCCCGCCTTGCAGGAAAAATTTGGTTACAAAAATGTAATGCAAATGCCTAAATTAGAGAAAATCGTTCTCAATATGGGTGTAGGCGAAGCGGCACAAGATTCTAAGCTAGTAAATGGTGCGGTGTTAGATATGACCGCTATTGCTGGGCAGAAAGCAGTTATTACACGCGCTAAAAAATCTATCGCAGGTTTCAAGTTGCGTGAAAAAATGCCTGTAGGTTGCAAAGTAACCTTACGTGGTGAGCGTATGTATGAATTTTTAGATCGCTTGATTAATGTCGCGATGCCGCGTATAAGAGATTTTCGTGGAATTCCTACAAAAAGTTTTGATGGTCATGGAAATTATGCTTTTGGTATTAAAGAGCATATTATTTTCCAAGAGATCAATTATGATAAAGTAGAAAAAGTTCGTGGGTTTGACGTAGTGATTACCACTACTGCTAAAACTGATGAAGAAGCAAGAGCTTTGCTGGAAGGTTTAAATCTACCTTTCCGTAAGCAACAATAATATAAAGGTTAGTAACGTGGCAAAGAAAAGCTCGATAGAGAAAAATAACAACCGTAAAGACTTGTCTAAGCAATACGGTAATAAACGCAACAAATTGAAGGCGATTGTAATGAGTCGCGACCTTCCATTTGAAGAGCGTTTTGCAGCACAGATGAAGTTAGCTGAATTGCCGCGCAATAGTGCGGAAGTTCGTTTTCGTAATCGTTGTGAGCTTACGGGTCGTCCACGTTCTTTCTATCGTAAATTCCGCATTTCGCGTATTGCGTTGCGTGAGTTGGGTTCCTTCGGCCAGATTCCTGGCCTAGTGAAATCCAGCTGGTAATTAGGAGCATAAACATGTCAATGAATGATTTACTTTCTGATATGACCACTCGCATCCGTAATGGACAGCGCGCGCGTCTTACTAAAATTACTTGCCCTTATTCAAAACTTTTGATGAATGTTTTGGATGTATTAAAACGGGAAGGTTATATTCGTGATTATAGCCAGTTCGATGAGGCGGTTGGTCGTCCTTCCATCGAAATCGAATTGAAATATCATGAAGGTGAGCCAGTAATTCGCGAAATTAAACGCGTTTCTACTCCGGGTCGCCGTCAATATACGCCAATTTCTGCTTTGAAATCATTTTATAGTGGTTTGGGTGTAGTTATTCTGTCCACCTCTCGGGGTGTGTTATCCGATCATGAAGCGCGTCACCAGAATGTTGGTGGTGAAGTGCTTTGCAGTGTCTATTAGGAGTATTCAATGTCGCGTGTAGGCAAATTACCAGTCGAAATCCCCGCTTCGGTTACGGTTCGTCTGGAAAACAATGAAGCAGTAGTTAAAGGTGCTAAAGGTGAATTGAAAACCTTTATTACTGGCGATGTTACGGTTACCATTGATGATGGAAAAGTTTGGGTAAAGCCCGCCAATGATAGCAAGCGTTCGCGCTCTATGTGGGGGACTACTCGTTCTAATCTAAATAATCTGGTTAAAGGTGTTTCCGAAGGGTTCACTAAGAACTTGGAGCTAGTTGGTGTAGGTTATCGTTGTGCGATTTCTGGCAGCGTTTTGACTATGTCTTTAGGTTTTAGCCATGAGATTAAATATGTCATTCCTGAAGGAATTGCGATTAAGAGCGATAAGCCGACCGCACTTTCTATCTCGGGAATCGATCGGCAGAAGGTTGGGCAAGTTGCGGCAGAAATCCGCGCTTTGCGTAAACCAGAGCCTTATAAAGGCAAGGGTGTTCGCTATGAGGGCGAGAAAATCCACATGAAAGAAGGCAAGAAGAAGTAAGTATTATGGATAAAGGTCTTTCACTATTTCAACGTCGTAAATTACGAGTTCGCTCGTCATTACGCAAAAATGCAACAGGCGATCGTTTACGTTTAAGCGTGTTTCGTTCAGGTCAGCATATTTATGCCCAATTGATTGATGATAAACAGGGGGTTACTGTTGTTTCTGCATCTTCTTTGGAAAAAGATTTGGCTTTAAAAAATGGCGCGAATATTGAAGCAGCTAAAAAAGTTGGCGCTTTGATTGCGAACCGTGCTAAAGAGCTAAAGATTCTCAATGTGCTATTTGATCGCGGTGGGTATTTATATCATGGCCGGGTTAAGGCCTTGGCGGATGGTGCTCGCGAAGCTGGTCTAGTCTTTTAATGTAAAGGTAAATAAAAATGCGTAATGAATCACAGGCACATAAAGAAGAGCCTTCCGAATTTATCGACCGTTTGGTTTCTATTAACCGCGTAGCAAAAGTAGTAAAAGGTGGTCGTCGTTTCGGCTTCGCTGCTTTGGTAGTGCTTGGTGATGGTAAAGGTCGGGTTGGTTACGGTACTGGTAAGGCAAAAGAAGTGCCTGAAGCAGTTCGTAAAGCAACAGAAGATGCTAAAAAGAAAATGATTCGGGTTTCTTTGCGTGAATCACGTACTTTGCATCATGACGTTATGGGGCATTTCGGTGCTGGTAAAGTTATGTTGCGCTCAGCTCCCGTTGGTACTGGTATTATTGCTGGTGGTCCAATGCGTGCGGTTTTTGAAGCTTTGGGGATTCATGATGTAGTTGCAAAATCGCAAGGTTCAGCTAATCCGCATAACATGGTGAAAGCTACCTTTGATGCTTTAAAAAATGTACGTGCTCCGCGTGATATTGCCGCAAAACGTAATATTAAAATCAGCGATATTATCGCACGTCGTGAGATTGCAGTGAATGGTTCTAGCCGTTTGGATAAAACTGTTGCGGTTGCAGCGGCTGAATAATAAAAATACTAATGGAGTAGTCAGATGACTGAAGAAAAAACCAAAAAAGCCCCAGCTAAAAAAACTGCGACTAAAGCAGCTGCAACTGGTCGGGTAACTTTAGTGCAGGTTGCTAGTGCTAATGGTCGTCCTGCTGATCAACGGGCTACTTTGATTGGTTTGGGTTTAAATAAAATGCATCGCCGTAGCGAGTTGGAGGATACTCCTTCTGTGCGTGGTATGATTGCAAAAGTACAGCATTTAGTAAAAATTGTGAGTGCGGCTTAAGTCAACAATACTCGTGGTGCATCATTTTTTGATGCACAGGCTTGCGACTGCAAGCCCGCCGACCATTCGGCGCACCTTAATAAGAATTGGAGAGAATTATGGAACTTAATACAATTGCAGATAATGAAGGTGCTCGTAAAGCGCGTATGCGTGTTGGTCGGGGCATTGGTTCAGGTAAAGGCAAAACTTGCGGACGTGGCGTTAAAGGTCAAAAATCTCGTACTGGTGTAAGCATCAACGGTTTTGAAGGCGGTCAGATGCCCCTACATCGTCGTTTGCCTAAACGTGGGTTTCATAATTACATGCGTGTAGAATATGCTACTGTTGGTTTGAATGATGTTCAGCGTGCAATTGATGCTGGTAAATTAGATGCTAAATCAACAATTACCATTGCTAATTTAGCTGCTGCTGGGGTTATTCGTAACAACGAATCACGCATAAAATTATTGGCTAATGGTGAGTTGACTGCTAAAGTTACTATCGAAGTTAGCAAAGCTTCTGCTACTGCAATAGCTGCGGTGGAAAAATCGGGCGGAAAAGTTATCGTCTTGGTTGCCCCTGCTGAAGTTGCTGCTTAATATTTTAAATACTAGAAATTTGCGGAGGCTTTTATCGCCTGTTATGTCTGATATAGATATAGTGGGAGTAGGAGTCTCCGTTTTTTACATTACGCCAGCAGGCGGATAATACGGATAAGCGCAAGCGAAGATACCGATTAGACGGGTACTCGTTATAGTGCTTGAACGCAATTAAAAAGGATATTTCTTTATGGTTTCTCCAGCAGAACGTTTGGCTTCCAATATGAATTTTGGGATGTTTGCACGAGCGGAGGAATTGAAACAACGCTTGTTATTTGCTATTGGTGCGTTGCTAATTTACCGTATTGGTACTTATATCCCCGTTCCAGGAATTGATCCGCATAATTTGGCAGAAATTTTTTCTAAGCATGCAGGTGGGGTGTTGGGCATATTTGATATGTTCTCTGGTGGTGCGCTTGGGCGTATGGCGATATTTTCTCTAGCAATAACACCTTATATTTCTGCCTCTATCATTATTCAATTAATGAGTGCAGCGGTTCCTTATCTGGCGGCCTTGAAAAAAGAAGGTGATTCAGGTCGCCGCAAAATAAATCAATATACACGTTATTTAACCGTGGTTTTGGCTATAGTTCAAGCTTATGGTATTGCCGTTGGTTTGCAAAATCAAACAGGAGCAGCTGGTTCTGTGGTTATTAATCCTGGACCATTCTTTATTTTTACTGCGGTGGCAACCTTGGTAAGTGGAACGATGTTTTTGATGTGGTTGGGCGAGCAAATTACCGCGCGAGGAATTGGTAATGGTACGTCTTTAATAATTTTTACGGGGATTGTTTCTGAATTTCCGGGCAAACTAGCTAGCACTTTTGAGCTAGGAAGAACTGGAGCCGTAAGCACGGGAGCAATTATGCTTATTCTGGGCTTTGCTTTGGCATTAATCTATCTCATCGTTTTTGTAGAACGTGCGCAACGTCGGATTGTTATTCAATATCCTAAACGGCAGGTGGGGAATAAGATTTTTTCTGGTGAACAAACACATTTACCCATAAAAGTAAACGTTGCTGGGGTTATCCCCCCGATTTTTGCTAGCTCTATTTTGTTATTCCCTTTGACTATTGCTAGTTTTAATTCTGGTCAAGGACCTGAATGGTTGAGCTGGATTACTACGCATCTAGCCCATGGTCAGCCGCTTTATATCGCTTTATATGTAACCATTATTTTGTTTTTCAGTATGTTTTATACAGCGGTTATTTTTAATCCTGAGGAAACTGCGGAGAATTTAAAAAAGAATGGTGGGTTTGTTGCGGGTATTCGTCCCGGTAAAAACACGGCTGATTATTTGGACTATGTTTTGACTCGTTTAACGGTATTGGGCGGAATTTATTTGGCCTTGATTTGTACCTTGCCTGAATTATTGATTGCACATTACGCGATACCTTTCTATCTTGGTGGGACGAGTTTGTTGATTATTGTTAATGTTACCATGGATTTTGTTGGGCAAGTGCAGTCGCATTTATTTGCTCATCAATATGAAGGGTTAATCCGCAAGGCTAAGTTAAAAGGTCGCAAGCAGCGTGGGGCATAATTTTTTCACTGGTTTTCGCTGGTGGTTTTAGGAATATACGGAGAGCAATATATGAAGATTATTTTGTTAGGACCTCCAGGTTCAGGGAAGGGTACTCAGGCAGCCTTTTTGCAAAAGGAATTTGGTCTGGCTAAGCTTTCTACGGGGGATATGTTACGTGCAGCTGCTAGCGCCGATACTGATTTCGGGCGGCAATTGAAATCGCTGATGGCGAGTGGTAAATTGGTTGATGACGAATTGATGATAGCTTTGATTCGTGACCGTATTGAGCATGATGATTGTGTTAATGGGTTTATTCTGGATGGATTTCCGCGCACGTTAGCGCAGGCGGAAGCACTAGATATTATGTTACGTGAAGAAGGTAAGTCCTTAGATCACGTTATTGAGTTGGAAGTTGATGATGCGATTTTAGTTGGTCGTATTTCTGGTCGTTTTGCTTGCGCTAAATGTGGTGAAGGTTATCATGATGATTATAAACGTCCTCAAAAGGGCGGCGTGTGCGATAATTGTGGAGCGGGCGAGTTTACTCGCCGCGATGATGACCGCGCTGACACGGTGGCGAAGCGTTTAGAAGCTTATCATTTGCAAACTGCTCCCTTGCTTCCGTTTTATGATGGGGTGGGAATATTGGCCTCGGTGGATGGTATGGCGGAGATGGAAGAAGTTCGTACACAAATTAAAGCGATTTTGGGTAAATAAAAATATACTACGTGTGTTTTTATGGAAGGGTGAAATGCCCTTCCATTTTTTTTGCTCTTAATTCATAAATCATGTTGACATACTGTCTAATCTCCGTATTATCCTCCCTCTTTGCGTGTAGGTTGCACGCTATTTTAAAAATAAATAATGAGGTTGAACGTGGCTCGTATTGCTGGCGTAAACATTCCATCGGGTAAGCGCGTGTTAATCGGCTTAACCTATATTCATGGTATTGGATCGACTCGTGCGCAGGAAATTTGTGCAAAAGCTGGTTTTTCTTTGGATAAACGTGTTAGTCAATTGACCGATGCGGAAGTAATTAAATTGCGCGAAATTATCGACGCTGATTATACTGTAGAAGGTGAATTGCGCCGTGAAGTGGGCATGAACATCAAACGTTTGATGGATCTTGGTTGCTATCGTGGGTTGCGTCATCGTCGTCGCTTGCCAGTTCGTGGTCAACGTACTCATACTAATGCGCGTACGCGTAAAGGTAAAGCGGTTGCCATTGCTGGTAAAAAGAAATAGTTTCTGCTAAGAAATAATTTAAGTAAAAAATAAAATAAGGTTGTAGTATCATGGCAAAAGATACGGGGCGTATTAAAAAACGCGAGCGTAAGAATATTAGTATTGGAGTAGCGCATGTTAATGCTAGCTTCAACAATACCATCATCACCATTACCGATGCTAACGGAAATGCCATTTCTTGGTCTTCTGCTGGTTGTCACGGTTTTAAAGGTTCTCGCAAAGCGACTCCTTTCGCCGCACAGGTGACTGCTGAAGATGCTGGTCGTAAGGCGCAAGAACATGGTATGAAAACCTTGGAAGTGTTGGTAAAAGGTCCCGGTGGCGGACGTGAATCGGCATTGCGTGCGTTGCAATCAATTGGTTTGGTTATCACTTCGATTAAAGATGTGACTCCGGTTCCGCATAATGGTTGCCGTCCTCCAAAACGCCGCCGCGTATAATCCGCGCATCGTTTTGGTTTGATAGTTTTCGTGAATTATTTTATAGGGACATTCCCATGAGCATAGTAAATAAAAACTGGCAGGACTTAATTAAGCCTAATAAGCTTGAAGTTTCGCAAAGAAATAAAGAACGTCGTCGGGCGACTATTATTGCTGAGCCGTTAGAGCGTGGTTTTGGTATCACTTTGGGTGTGGCTTTGCGCCGTATTTTGCTTTCATCTTTGACGGGTGCTGCGGTTAGCGATATTCGTATTGATGGTGTTTTGCATGAATTCTCGGCAATCCCTGGTGTGCGTGAAGACGTTACTGAGATTATCTTGAACGTAAAAGAATTGAAAATCCGCGCGCATAGCGAAGAAAAGAAAAAAATCCGCCTCACCTCTGATAAAGCAGGGGTAGTTACTGCGGGTATGATTCAGACCGATGCGGATATTGAAATCATCAATAAAGATTTGGTGATTTGTACGCTGGATCAAGGCGCGAAATTCAATATGGAAATGACTGTAGAAACTGGCAAAGGCTATGTGGCTGCGGCAAATAACCGTCAGGAAGATGCTCCTTTAGGAGTTATTCCGATTGATTCATTGTTCAGCCCAGTGTTGAACGTGTCTTACAAAATTGAGCATGCTCGCGTTGGTCAGGTGACTGACTATGATAAATTGATTTTGGAAGTTGAAACTGATGGTTCAGTTCAGCCCGAAGATGCGGTGGCATTGTCGGCGCGTATTTTACAAGATCAATTGCGCTTATTCATCAATTTTGAAGATGAGCCCGAAGTACAGGCAAAAGGCGAGCGTTCTGACTTGCCATTCAGCCCGTATTTGTTGAAAAAAGTTGACGAATTAGAACTTTCTGTACGTGCTGGAAATTGCTTGAAAAACGACAATGTGGTTTATATCGGTGATTTGGTCTTGAAAACTGAAAGCGAAATGTTGAAAACGCCAAACTTTGGTCGTAAATCTTTGAATGAAATTAAAGATGTGCTTTCACAAATGGGCTTGCGTTTCGGTATGGATGTGCCTAGCTGGCCGCCAGAAAATATTGAAGAATTAGCTCGTCGTTTTGAAGAGCCGTTTTAGGATAAATTAAAATTTTGTGGTCTTGGCCTTAAGTCGAGGCGACTAATAAAAAAGAAAAAAGGAGAATACCATGCGTCACGGAATTAGTGGACGTAAGCTTAACCGGACTAGCTCACATCGTAAGGCGATGTTTGCGAACATGGCGGCTGCGTTGGTAAAGCATGAGCAAATTACAACTACTTTGCCTAAAGCGAAAGAATTGCGCCCCATCGTTGAAAAATTGATTACTTTGGGTAAAAAAGGCAGCCTAGCGGCGCGCCGTCAGGCAATTTCTGAAATGCGTGATTTGCCACAGGTTGGTAAATTGTTCGATGTTCTTGCTCCGCGTTACAAAGAGCGTAGTGGTGGTTATATCCGCGTTTTAAAAGCGGGTTTCCGTTATGGTGACAATGCGCCTATGGCAATCATCGAGTTCGTAGAACGCGATGTTACTGCTAAAGGAAAAGATTCTGGTCCAGTAGAAATTGCTGAAGACGCTGCGGCTTAATTTTTTAAGCTTTAAGTTTATGATTATAAAAACGCCCAAGGATTTTTCCTTGGGCGTTTTTTGTTAGAAGTATTATTTTTTGTCTATTTTCTTGAAGTGATTTATTAGCGTGCTTTTTTAAGTAACCAATCAAATAATCCAGCTTCAAGAACCATGTTTGCAAGCTTATTTCCACAAATAATCTTAACCTTATCGTTATACTTTTGCAGTTCTTGTTCTGGTGTGTGGTACACATAAAAAATGTTATCTGTTGCATGCTTTTCTAATATTGCTTCGTATTCTGTTAATTCATTTTGTGATGTTTTGGATTTTACTTGTACAGCAGCTGTTTGTTCTAGGCTTGGCAGATATAAGAACATATCTATATCTTTTTGAGTTTCTCCATTTGCACTTTCTCTCTTCCAACCGCTATTGGCGAATATTAACTCAACTAGCAACTCAAAATCTTTTGGATTAAGCAATTTAAGCATTTTAGTAATAGAAGATAGAATGTTTGTTTTATTTTGTTCTGCTTCAGTGATTTCTGCTGATAATTTTTTATTTATACGGTTAATCAGGTATTGAAATCTATCATTTTTTAGTGTGCATATTGTGCCACGATAACCAACTATTTGGGTAAGATTTCCATTAAGTTTTTCAATTCTTAATTTATTCCCTTCTCTGTCCTTATCACTCCAGCCTTTGTCTGTAGTTTTTAAATAGCGACTATAGTTATTGTTTGCATTGTTATGGTTATCAATTACGCCTTTCTTTGCAAAACACCACCAAAGTCTTCCCTTTGCAAAAGTAAACCATAGTGTGTTTTCATCAGATTCATAAAAAGCTTTGATTTGTCTTACGTTATCTGTGCAAGTTTTTTTTGTTTTTCCTAAATTTTTGTAAATCTTGCGGATTTCTTCTTTGTCAATATCACCAAATTTTTGATTGTATTTTTCTTCATGTTTTGCCTCATGGAAACCAAGAGTAATTATATTTTCGTTCAAACAATTTTCTGTCTGATCGCCACCACATCCAAGCTTAATATAGTTAGCCTTTGTTGCGTTGATTACTTCTGATGAATTGGTCATTTTTATATCCTTAGGCTACATTGTTTTGATTCTAACCTACTAAAAACTCCCATGCACAAAAGGCATAATCGTACGATTTTCTTTCACAAATTGTTGCTCTGCTTGCCATAAATCATAGTTGCGTTGCAAATTGAGCCATAATTCTGGGGTGGTGTTGAAGGCTTTGGCTAGTCTTAGTGCCATTAGGGGGCTTACGCCCATGCTGCCATTTACTAAACGTGATAAGGTTTTTCTATCTACGCCGATATGTGCTGCTACTTTAGTAATGGTTAAGCCTGCTGGTTCTAAGTGCAGTCCTTGCAATATTGCTCCTGGATGAGAAGGGGGGGGCTGTTTTCCTGCTGTATATTCTGTGGTTGTTCCCATGGAAACTACAATCACTTCGGCTTACGACGTTCCCCAGCTGGTTTATCCGCTGCCTTTGCGCCATCATCCTTAGCATCTTTTTCCGCTTCTGCGGCATTCTTCGCGTTGAAATAACTGTCGAAAGGGTTGAACATTTTTAGGGTTTGGTTGATTAGGGCCACGTTTTGGCGGCTGATTTCTTCTAGTTTGGTGATTGGTGGGTAGCCGGTCCAGGTTTTGCCGAGCATGCTGCGCATTTTTTCTTGGTTATTTACGAAAGCTTCCATGCTGCTTTCTAAATAATGGGGGATGAATTCGGATATTTTGTCGTCATATAGTTCAATTACTTTTTTCAAAAAGCCAATGGGCATGACGTTTTTTTCGGTCATTTCTTGTTCAAAAATAATTTGCGTGAGAATTTGCCGAGTTAAATCTTCGCCAGTTTTGGCATCTTGCACCACAAAATCTTCACCTTTGCGCACCATTATGCGCACATCTTCCAAGGTTATATAAATACTGTTTTCGGTGTTATATAGGCGACGATTGGCGTATTTTTTTATCAATACGGGCTCTTTAACTTTGCCATTTTTCGTCATAAAAATTCCTTTGATTGCGGTTATTTGCTACGAGTTTAACGCAAGTATTTTAACTTGGTTTTTTTTAAAATATCCTTACAATAACACCTAGCTAAACAATACACAATTTAATTGTGCAACTGCAACATAAAGATATTTTTATGACTCAAAATACGCAATATCACAACATGGCGAAACAGTTTTTGGACATGTGGCAAGAGCAGGGTAGGGGCATGATGAATGATGATCGTTTTCTTTCTGCAATGCTTGACACACTGCAAAATATGCAACCCAATTTTGAAAATTTTTCAGGTAATTCTTATGGTCCGCGTTCATCAAAAAACCAACCATTCACCGCGTCCCCATTCGACTCTGCTTCCGCTGCATCTGATGTTAGCGGGGATGAGTTGGCAGAGCTCCATAGCCGCCTTGGAGAGTGTGAGGATCGTATTGCCAAACTTGAGGCAGCATTACGGGCCAAAAAACGCGCCGCAAAACCAGCCGCAAAACCAG
>DIUV01000043.1 GCA_002423155.1 Alphaproteobacteria bacterium UBA6149 | reverse complement strand
ATAACGTAATTAAGGCAATAGAAAATGCTTTGCGTGAGCCCAGCTTCGCTAACTTATCTGCCGATGCACAAGGCTCTGCTGCCTATCTTTTGACTTTGCAATGTTTACAGGTGCAAAAACTAACTCAATCTTTACAACGTGCCGCCAACAACCCTCAAACATTATCCATGCAACTTCAGCGCAATGCGAGCGCAGATGGCGGAGAAAATGTGTTTGACATAATAATGCAGGCAAATACCCCAAGCAATATTATTAATTGCTAGAATTTTTACTGGTTACGTCAAGCAATTAACTAAAATTTAAACCATAACTCACAAGCGGGTGTCCCCGCATAAGCAGGTGTTGAGGTGTTATAGGGAGTGCCTGCCGCGTTGCTTATACAAACGCCTGCCGCTGGTGCAGCTGGTGCAAACCAAGGATTAACGAAGACTTCTCCACTTAAGGGTTTTCCATCATCTAATTTGCTGTCAATGCTCATGGTATCTTGAGGACTCATAATATAAGCTATGGAATCCACACCAACAGCTATACTAGATACCCCTCGCATCTTCATCACATTTCCTACCCTTCCACCATCAGTTAAATTTGGTCCTGTTGGATAGTATGAAACTTCTATAAAATTACCTTTTAGTTTTGCCACAGGAAGATAATCTCCAATTGTACCTGCTGGTGCAGTTACAAAATCATCAATAGCTGTATTAAAAACATCTTTTATCATTTTAGCTTCAGACAAATCCCTCCACAACAAAGCATTTTCACAACCAATTTTTCCTTGAGCATCACATCCACCTGTAATTTTTCCATCTCCATCTCCATGATCATCAAGCCCAGACCTAGTAACAAACCCAAACCCCGTTGCTATAGACGGATAAATATCTCCTGGTAATTTACCATATTTATCCTTAAAATTTTTTATAGCCGCGGAATAACCTTGAATCTGCGCCACTTGCGAGCGGATGGTGGCGGCCTGGATTAAATCTTTGCCCGTCATTATGCCGCCCATAATCAAACCAATTATTACCAAAACAATGGATAATTCTACCAAAGTAAATCCTGCATTTTGCTTGGTATATTGTTGATTTTTTTGATTAATCATAATATTTAAGGATTTAACTTTATGTGCTGGATTCATTTCATTTCCCAAGATATTGCTGTTTTGCATATTTTACTGATAATCATAACATAAAATTAGTAAAAAAATCGTTAATGCAACGCAGATTTCTAGGGCGATTTCCACACTACCCGACACTTTTTTGTTTTTATTCTTACCCTCCGTCGTCATCCCCGCTCTTTAAGCGTGGGTCTCGAGCTAAAAACACAGTTCTTTATTGTGTCCCTAGATCCCCGCACAGGGCGGGGATGACGACAGATTGTTCTGATATATAACAATTATTTAAGTTTGTTTAAAAAAGTGTCGGGTAGTGTACTCTACACGACAGCACTATTAACAACCACCATCACATTGAATAAAAATGATTTTTTGCAAAAGCCAATCCGTTGTCATACCTATGCAGGGCGGTATCCATGTCAAACCATTGGCTCATAAGCTAATTGATAGGCATGGATACCGCTCTTCGTGCTGTATGACAATGGATGGATCTACCATATAATTTGCTGTTATATAATGTAAAATCATGTTGTTAATAGTACTGTCGTGTAGGGTGCGGGTAGTGTGGAAATCGCCCTGACAGACTTCCTAATTGAGAGCATAAAAATTACCATCAAGAAGTAAGCACTTCTTTTACCTTGCTGGCCAATTGTTTAAGCGTGAAGGGCTTGGGTAGAAAATTAACGGCATGACCATCCGCGAGGTTATCTACAAATACCCCCTCCGCATAACCAGAGATAAAGATAACTTGCGTTTCTTTCATTTGTTCTGGGTAGCGTTGGCGCAGGGTTTCAATCATGGTCGGACCATTCATCCCCGGCATTATAACGTCAGAAATAATTACATCTACTTTGCCGTCATGCTGTTCGTAAACTTGCAAAGCGTTTTCGCCACAATCCGCTTCCAGCATTTTGTAGCCTTTATTACCCAATGCCCTTGCCGCAAAAATGCGCACAGGAGTTTCGTCTTCTACCAATAATATGGTTGCGGTTCCGGTTAAGTCGGAAGAGGATGGTTTTTCTAACGCTTCCGCATTTTCTTTCTCAAACTCTTCTGGTAAATGTTTGGGCAAGAACATGGCAAAACTTGTGCCTACATCTTCTTCGGTTTTTACATATAAAAACCCGCCTGTTTGTTTTATAATGCCGTAAACCGTTGAAAGTCCCAGCCCAGTACCATGCCCCACTTCTTTAGTGGAAAAAAATGGTTCAAATATTTTTTCTATCAAAGCGGCGGGAATTCCGTGCCCACTATCTATCACTTCGGTTAATACATATTCACCATCGGTTATATTATCTTCCTGCGCGGGGGGGATGAAAGATTTATCTAGCTGATTACGCCCATCAATGCTGATATTAGAGGTGCGGATGGTTAAAGTTCCGCCTTTTAGCATCGCATCTCTGGCATTTACTGCCAGATTAATAATCACTTGCTCTAATTGCCCTTGGTCAGCCTTTACCATCCATAAATCACGCCCGTGAATCATGTTTAATTCAATATTTTCACCAATTAGCCTGCGAATAAGGTTAGATAATTCGGCTAAAACTTCGGTTAAATCTAAATTTTTTGGTTGCAAAGTTTGTTTACGAGAGAATGCCAATAATTGCCGCACCAGATTTGCCGCACGATTAGAATTTTGTTTCACTTGCATAATATCAGCAAAAGAAGGGTCGCCCGCAGGATGGCGCATCAACAACAAATCACAAAAGCCAATCATGGCAGTAAGCAAATTATTGAAATCATGCGCAATGCCCCCAGCCAATTGCCCAACTGCCTGCATTTTTTGTGAATGCACGAAGCGAGTCTCTAACTTTTTTTGTTCGGTAGTATCAATAACATAAATAATTGCTCCAGAATCGCTACCCTCAGGATGGCAGCTGATAAACAAAGATACGGTTATTTCCTCACCATTGCTGAGTAAAATTTCAGTTTCTAGGGCATCTTTTTTAGTGCTGCTAACGCTTATTCCAGCCAAACAATTGATGAAATTTATTTTTTGTTCTTCGGGCAACAGAGAATCAAAACGCAAATCACTGTTTTTTGACAAAGAGTTATTAATTAGAGCGCTAAACGCATCATTATAATTACTTATAATTCCCGTAGCATCAATCACCACTATGGCGATGGGAGCAGAATTTATATAAGAGTTTAAAACTTCTTCAATTTGTTTACTGCTTGGTTTGCTTAATCGCTTATTCCAAAACATATTTTATCCTATTTTTGTCACCATACCCATAACTGCACGCACATTGCCTTTGCTATCAGTATCCACCGTTTGTGAAATATTTATCTTGATTAAATGCCCGTTTTTGCAACGAAACATCATGGGCATATTAAAAGGAACCAAATCTTCGTAACTAGCTTGTTTACCATTTTGATGAAAAATAAAGTCATAAAAAGAAAAGTTATTTACAATATTATCGTCCACTTCAAAGCCCAGCCAATACATCAACATTTTATTCATATAACGTATATGTCCGTCGGAAGTGGCGACATATAAGCCTGTGGGCATTTGGTCGAGCAGGGGGATGAAATGGGTATTTAATATATCGTGCAGGCTTTCATTAAAGCCACTTTCTGCAAAATCACTGCCTGCATTACGATCTTCAATAAATTTTCTTCCCTTTACAATAAAATAACCAACAGGACGTGATAATGTATCCAAGGATATATGAAAAGGTAGCTCTACTCCATCCGCTTGAGGTAAATTTATCAAGAAATATTCATGTTGATTGGATAAAATTGCATCTAACATCCGCTCCTTAGTAGGCAAATCAAGCCTGCAACTCGCCATAAAATCGTCTAAGGCATGGTCATTAGATAAGGAAACATCAGGAAACAATCGTTTAAACCCCGGATCAGCGTAACAAATACTGCCGTCTTTGCTCAAAAAAATGGTGAAGTCGGAGTTTTTCTTAACTGCCGAGCTAAATAAAGCATTTTGAAATTCAATATCCGTTATCAAATCATGCGAGCGTTGAATAGAATAGAGGGCATATAATACTAGTCCGCCCAGTACACCTAAGATTATAAAGAATAAACCAACATATCCGCCAAAATATTCATGATTTAGCGAGGCAGTAAGGATTAAAAATACGCCAACCATGTAAATCAGGACAATTATCCACATCTCATCATGC
>DIUV01000036.1 GCA_002423155.1 Alphaproteobacteria bacterium UBA6149 | reverse complement strand
CACAAGGCGGGGATGACGACGGAGGGAGCGATCTCAACAAATAAATACTTAGCATTCAATAGCTTTGTAATATTAACGGTGCTGTCGTGTAGGGTGTTTTTCACTAAAATATCTCTTGTCATACCGCTGACGAGCGGTATCCATGCCTATCAACTAGCGTATAAACCAATGGTTTGGCATGGATGCCGCTCTACGTGCTGCATGACTATGGAGAGTTTTCGTGCAAAAAGAAAAAATTAACGATTGGTAAAATCGCCCTGAAAACTTACTCATTATTGCCCCAAAAACTACCCGGACTAATTGCCGGAGCAGAACCGCTACCTGTGCCCCATAAAGTATTGCCAGAAGCTACACGCACGCAATGTTCAGCGATAAAACGTGATATTTTAAATTCATCAAAGGAAGTTCCTTTGTATTTACACACAAAAGTGCCTTTTCTATCCCGCACTTCACCAGTTTTTTTATTTATGCTCGCGATTACTGCGCCGTTGGCATAGATACGCCCATCACCATCGATTCGTCCGCCATACATTCCAGTTAAATATTTGGGAACTATAACAATTCCACGGGTTTTTTCGCGTTTTTTCATTTCTTCTTTGGCTTTTTTTATTGCCATTTTCTCTAGCACTTGTTTAGCGGATGCGGAAAGTTCTTTTTGTGCACCACTATCCGTACCCGGAAGCGAGAAAGAGAAACGTTTGGTTCCCATTGCTTTATTTTTTAGCTCGCTCATTTTTTCTGCGAGTAATTGTTCATATTGTTCCGCTTGGGTGGGTGTGCCGCCATTGGCTGAAGATTTTTGTGCTTTCATATAAATATCTTTGGCACTTTTTCCGCCACTAACACCGCCACCGCGCATACCTGTAAAACCACGAGACATAATTTACTCCAAATTTGGTTTTTATTGTTGTAAGTATAACATGAAAAACGTTTCTTTGGTATTAACATGTTAGCTTTTTTGCAGATTTTTGTAATTTTTTTGGCATTATTTACAGGTAATTTTGTCCATGCCGACGAAGTACCCCTGATTTATTCACGCTCTACTTTTATATTACATATAGCTGGTGAAAATTTGGCGGATAAAAAAATTGCCCCAAAAGATGAAAAAACCAAAGAACCCCCAGTAAAAACAACTCCAAAATCCTACCAGTTTGAAGTGGAAATCCGCCCCGAGAGCACTATTCGTGCAGAGTGGTTTAATTCTAGTATTGGCACAAAACGTGGGCATGCCTTTATGGCAACCCAAGAAATAATCGCCCCATTCCCTCTCGCCGGGATTCAAGCCTACGAACCTATGGATGTATTATTAGTGCGCCCCAATGGAAAAATAGCGGTTATTATACCCGAAATTATCTTAGGCAATTTTCAAGAAGAATTACAAAATCAAGAACATATAAAAGCCGCCATCTTCCTAAGCCCAGGATTAGTAAAAAAACTAGGCGTGCGCTTGGGAGATAGTATTGAACATGAAATATTTGTGCCTACCCCACAAGTAATACAATAAAATCAATGGATTGGTGATTTACTCTAACCAACAACCAATCTATGCTGCTCATCATTCACCGCCCGACCTTTTACAGTAATATCATGTATTTTCGCTTCGGGGGTTAGATTGGCAAGAATTTCCGCCTGTTGTTCTTGCTTGCAATGATTATCATATTTTTTCTGAATATTATCAAACACTGCGTCATAACCATTGCGCCATAATTCCGAAATCAAAGTATAGGCGGCAAATCCTTGATAGGGCAACCATTCGGAAGCTATATCATTTTTCCAGCGTTCTTTTACATCTGGTACGGTGCGCATAAAATTTTCTTCTACTGGGTGGGCAGGAGAAAATAATTTATTTTTGCTAAATGGCTCACCTTCATAAGGGCGGTTATAGCAAAGATGCTGCCCAGCCACATAAGGTAACATCCCCAAGGCAATTGCAGGAACTTGGCGGAATAATACTCTTCCCACGCCATCTTGTTGAAAAAACGGCATGGCGTAATGTTTTTCTTCAACAGGGCTAGCATTTTGCTTGCTGCGATCTTCGCCTTTATTTTCACCGCGCCAATCTTTGCCTAAGCGTTCTACGGTTTCCAAAAAAGCGGTATAGGCAATGGTCTGCGCCGCATGGTCATGCAAAAAATGCTTGGCGTTAAAGCCTATTTTTTCTGTACCTTCTTTAACCTTTTTGGCAAGTTCCTCGGTTTTACCCATTTTTTGCCAGGTTTCATCCGCCAGATAACCACCATAGCGCCACCCTGCCCGAGTTAGCGCCATGCGCCCAGCTACCAAAGATACCGCAGCGATGATAGTCGCAGGGAGTTCGGTAGGTAAAATCCGCCCAATATCGCCGAGCATGTTTTTGGGTAAATCATGAATTGCCTGTGCCGATGCTTCGGGCGAATCTGCGTTGGTAAATACCCGGTCATAATTCTCACGCACTGCCTCGTGAATAGTACGATACACTGCGAAGGAAGTACCAATCCCAAAGAAATTCCGAAAAATTGGGCTGCTGACTAATTTATGAGTAGTTTGTACGGCAACATTTTCACTACCTGCCGTGGCACGCGTCAAAGCCGCCATGCCGCGCATTACGGGCACGTAAGCCAACGCCAAAGCAGTTAACCCAACCGATGCCCCAGCGACGTTACGAACTCCGTACCAGCCAATCGAGTTCTTATTGAACATATCTTTATGCTCAAGAGCCCATTGCCCAGCTTCAGCCGCAAAACCACCTTTAGCGGGAATGATACGATTATCACCCTCGCCTTGCTTGGTAGTTTCAGACTGTGCTGGTATGTCTGTCATTAAATATATAACCTGCCGCTATTGTTTAATTATGTAATAATAGCAGATTATCTAAGCTTTTAATGTGACAATTTAATGAAATAATATGAAGGATTTTTAAATATTTTGTGGTCTTTTCACCCAAGCTTTCCACATTAAAAGCACAAATATAAGCCCGCCAATAATGGCAAGTAACCCGCCCATTCCCATCACCCCCATGGCAATTTTTGCCGATGCAGGAACTTCTCCCGGAGTTTTACGTAAAACTCCGTAACCACCTGATATTGCTAAACCACTAATATGCATTATTTGTCCAAAACCATATATCACCGGTTGCAATCGCGCTAAGCGCCAATTAGAAACATCCGCCAAGCCAAGTTTGGGCAATAATGAGCAAGCAATGCCCATAAATGCCAGACTAATTCCCACAATTGAGCCATGATAATGCGCCGGAACCTGCACATTTTCTACAGTTATCAAAGCCCCAAAAACCCCACCAAAAGCAAATAATAACCATGACATAGACAAATAAATCCATGGCATTTTTACGTAGTCACGTGATTTTCTTGCTTTATACAATGCAACAACAACTAAAGGCGCCACCACCAAAGGAGCAATGCCATTACCCATGCGCATCATCTGAGTGAAAAAATTACGAAATGCCCAATCATCCACAGCATATAACCAATATGGTACGGGCAGCAACAAAACCACCACCAAACCAATTGCAAATAATATTTTAAGTAGAGAATCAGCAATATTTACTTGGCTACCCATCAAGGCGGCAAGCCATAACCAAGCAACAACTAAAAGTTGTGTATGGGCAAATTGCAATAAATGCCCACCACCCCAAAACAAGCTGTCATAATATTCTCGCCCGACCAATCCAGCCCCTAAACCATGCGCAGACAATCCTTTTGCAGATAGGGCAAAACCGAAAAAGGAAAATAAAACAATCCAAATGCTCGACCAAATTCCAAATTCTATCGGATTACGCGGCAAACCTTGGGCAATTATTTCCACCGCAGATACAATAATTCCCGCAAATACTAACCCCAAAGAGATAAAAAACAGCGGATTGGTCAGCACGGGAATATAATTACTCATCAAAGTCTCACCACCATTTAAGGGCGACAAAGCCATCAAAAAAGTACCAGCCACCATACAACCAACCCCAGAACCAGAAAAATAGGGCAAGCGCAATGCGCAATCTTCTCTACGCAATAATTGCCAAAACAGCACCGCAAAACTCAAAAACCACACCAGCACAGATAAATCGACATGCACTACCAGACTAGTATGAAATATCTTGGACAAAAACTCCGCCGAAGCAATATGTGGAGTACGCGCTAAAACAATAGCGATGGAAAAAACCCCCGCCACCGCCAAGGATAAAACAGCCACCAACAGCCACAAACGCAGGCTACGTATGGAATTTTCGGGTATATCTAGTAAATGAGATGTTTTCATAATCGGCATATTACAATTTTATGAACTAAAGAAAACAAGAAATTGTGAATAATATCTATATATAAGTCCTGCAATTCTAAAACTATTTTTTATCCGCCAAAATATCCGTTGTCATGCCGCTGACGAGCCACTACTGTCCAAGGAAAATAAGCTGCTGTTATATTTACACCAACAATACTGCCAGTTTATGATGTATTTGTGTAAACA
>DIUV01000029.1:399-52736 GCA_002423155.1 Alphaproteobacteria bacterium UBA6149 | reverse complement strand
TGTTGGGGTTTTTTAGGGGCGACTACTTAATTCATAAATGAATCAGTGAAGAAGGCCGTATCTTCAGTTATCCTAAAAGGGTAACAAGATAAGACGAGAGGGCTTATACACTAAAAATTTTTATTTGTGTATGACAATTTGATGAAAATTAATATTTTCTTTATATTTTATTAACTCAAAAAACATAAGGCACTGTAAAATAAAAATTACAGCTCCTCCACTTCCCGCACACCATCAATCGCTTGCAGGTAAAATAATGCTTCTGGGGGTAGTTGATAGCTGCCTGCTAGCCGTATTTCGGCGATTTCGTCGGTTTCGGGTAGGTAAGCTTCGATGGTTACCTTGGTGCCTTTGGCGGATAATAATCCTAAACGTTCGGTTATGTGGGTTAAGGCGGTTGGTTGGTCAATCATAATCCGTAAACTGCCTCCGCCGGCCACTTTGCTGGCGGCTTCTTCTAATAATTGTAAGGATTGGATGATTATTCTCGCGCCGGATTCTTCGCCTTTGGCTTCTGCTTTGATGACTAGTAACGTGCCGTTTTCTAATAAATCACGCGAGGTTGCTAATAATCCCTCATCAAAAATGGAGGTTTCAAAAATGCCGCCCATGTCGGAAAGTTGCACGAAGGCGAAGCGTCCGCGGTTGCCCATTTTTATTTTTTTCCCGGTGACAATCCCAGCCATGGTTATGCCCGTATAATCACTAGAATTTATTTTATCTCCCAGCATATTAGACGGCGTCACCCGCAAGCGTTTCAGCGCGGATTTATAGCCCTCTAGCGGATGCCCAGCCAGATAAAACCCTACCGCAGAAAATTCATGTTCTAGCTTTTCTAAGGGCGACCAATCACTGCAATTTGCCAGGGGCGGCAAGGATTTTTTTTCCTCTTCCGCATCATTACCAAACAGGCTGATTTGTGCGGAGTTTTTTTCTTCATTCACGCGTGCACTATAGGCAATCAAACTATCGATGGATTCTAAAACCTGCCGACGATTTTTGTGTAATGAGTCAAACGCACCGGCTTTGACCAAATTTTCCATCTGCCGACGATTGAGCAAATTGCTGTTTAACCGCCCCGCCAAATCAAATAAATCTTTAAATTCTCCGCCGCGCTTACGCTCTGCCACCAGCTCAATCATCGCTTGTTGTCCGACGTTTTTTATGGCCGCCAGCGCATAACGCACCGCAAGTTTTTCTCCATTTTTTTCCACTGCAAAAACATCTTCCGAGGCATTAATATCCGGCGGCAAAACCGCAATTCCCATCCGCACAGCATCTTCTCTGAACACGCCGAGTTTATCCGTATTATGCATATCATAAGTCATGGAAGCGGCGATGAATTCCACCGGGTAATTCGCCTTCAAATAAGCGGTTTGATAGCCAATAAAAGCATAGGCCGCGGCATGGGCTTTGTTGAAACCATAATCGGCGAATTTTGCTACTAAATCAAATATTTGCGAGGCTTGTTTGGCATCTACTTTATTCTTCGCTGCACCTTCGATAAACACACTACGTTGTGCGTCCATTTCCGCTTTAATTTTCTTCCCCATGGCGCGGCGCAACAAATCCGCTCCACCCAGTGTATAACCTGCCAAAACTTGCGCAATCCTTTGCACTTGCTCTTGGTAAATAATCACCCCAAAAGTTTCCCTCAACACCGGCTCCAGCAGCGGATGCATATAATCGGGCTTTTCTTTGCCGTGTTTGCAATTAATATAAGTGGGGATATTATCCATCGGACCGGGGCGATAGAGTGCGGCAAGCGCTATTAGGTCTTCCAGCGCATCCGGCATCATCTTGCGCAAAGAATCGCGCATACCGGCGCTCTCAAACTGGAACACGCCGACGGTTTCACCGCGTGCGAGCATTTCATAGGTGGGCTTGTCATCCAGCGGCAATTTTAGCAGATCAATCTCGACACCGCGTCCTGCTTGGATAAATTTCACCGCTTTTGCTAAAACGGTGAGGGTTTTCAACCCCAAAAAGTCGAACTTTACCAACCCAGCAGTTTCCGCATATTTCATCGAATATTGCACTACCGGCGCTTCTGAACGTGGGTCGCGGTAAAGTGCCACGAGCTCATCCAGTGGACGATCGGCAATCACCACCCCGGCTGCGTGGGTGGAGGCGTGGCGGTATAAACCCTCTAATTTCAGCGCTACACTCATCAGCCGCTCAACCGAATCATCCTCACGCATTTGGCGACGCAGTTCTGCTTCTCCGTCAATCGCTTCTTGCAAAGTGGTTGGTTTTGCTGGGTTATTCGGCACCATTTTGCAAATTCTATCAATCTGCCCATAAGGCATTTGCAGCACGCGCCCAACATCGCGCAGCACTATTCGCGCCTGTAATTTTCCGAAAGTGATAATCTGCGCCACCCTATCCGCACCATATTTTTGCTGCACATAACGAATCACTTCGTCACGCCGATCTTGGCAAAAATCTATATCAAAATCGGGCATGGAAACGCGCTCAGGGTTCAAGAAACGCTCAAAAACCAGATCATATTTAAGTGGGTCTAAGTCGGTAATCAGCAGCGACCACGCCACCACCGAAGCCGCTCCCGACCCCCTGCCCGGCCCCACAGGAATATCGTTTTGTTTACTCCAAGTTATAAAGTCAGATACGATAAGAAAATACCCAGGGAATTTCATTTGGATGATGACGTTTAATTCAAAATCCAACCGCTCCCAATAAGGTTTTGCAACGCGCTCGCGCTCTTCTGCATCCATCTGCTCGGTAAATACCAGATTATCCAAACGATGTTGTAAGCCTGCTCGTGCCTGCTCACGCAATGCATCTTCTTCCGACAAAATCTTGCCGTCGCGCTCCATAGCAAACCCGGGTAAAATCGGATCGCGCTTGGGCGACATCACCGCGCATCTTTGCGCAAATTCCAGCGTGTTCTCCAACGCCTCAGGAATATCCGCAAATAAAATCTGCATTTCTTTGGTGGTTTTAAAACGATGCTCGGGCGTTAATTTCCGCCGTGCATCTTCGGAGACATATTTGCCCTCGGCCACGCACATCAGCGCGTCATGCGCCTCGTACATTTCGCGCCCACCATCGAAATATATATCATTGGTGGCAATCAGGGGGATATTTTGCGCGAAAGCTAATTCTAAAAAACCATTTTCAATATGTTTCTCGGCCGCCATCCCATGACGCATTAATTCCATATATAAACGATCGGGAAATATTTTTTGTAACTCGTCTAACGCTTGGGCCGCCTGGGTGGAATTATTCGCAAGCAACGCCTTCCCCACCGCCCCATATTGCCCCCCTGTTAGTGCTAGCAAACCTTGAGAATGTTCCGCCAAAACCTGATAAGAAGTAAGCGGCGATTCTCCGCCCTCTGGTGCAAGATAACTCGCCGAAACCAACTTCATCAAATTAGCATAACCCTGCGCATCCTTCGCATAAACTAGCAATTGGTCCGGCACCATCCGCACCACTCGCCCATGCGAGACGGCAACAAACATGGGAGCGAGGGAAATCTGACACCCAATAATCGGCTGCACCCCTGCCCCAGCAGCAGCCAACGAAAACTCTAATGAGCCAAATAAATTATCATGATCAGTAATCGCCAAAGCAGGCATTTCCTGCTCGGCACAGAGTTTTACTAGTTTTTTGATGTGGGTAGCCCCCTCCAAAAGGGAGTAAGCGGTGTGGGTGCGGAGGTGGACGAATGAGGACATGGGGTTGATTTTAAGGAATTTGGGGTTTATTTAGAATAAGAAGAATGAAAAACCTCCATTATTTCCCTCATAGGCAGAACAGAACACCCTCGCCCTGGAGCAACTTTTTCAATTAATGAGCGTAGGTTTATATCTCTATTCAAAATATCTGGGTACAAATCACGAAGATGTCCTTCATGCAGCTTCTTATTTCCAAAATCTATCTGGCGCAATCCACTGCGATTTATTTCTATGATATATCCCTTTTGTCGAGCAATTAGAATAATTGCATCAACGAATTTATTTTTTTTATCATTCATAAAGAACCATGATTTATAATTACACAAACTAATTTAAGACACCAAACCATTATCTAACAAAATAATATACGTAACAAATAGCAGATAATTAGATTTGTAAAGGCAGTAAAAATTATTATTGTTATTTATTTAAAGAAATTACCTAGTAAGTTCTAGTGAGTTACACAGAGTATTTTTATTCGCCAATCATGTGATTTTGGTATGTACAGTAAAGCTTCTTCTGACAATATAGTCCAGTTAAAGAGTAATTATTGTATGTTATTAGAAATTAAATAAATTGCACAATAAACTATTATTAAAGGAAATATTATGGACTCTTCTCCAAAATTATATGAAGAAAAATTTGTGGCTTTCATTGATATACTGGGGTTTAGCAATATAGTGCGCTCATTTCAAAACAAGCCAAAAAACCATGACAAAATTCATTCGGCACTTCTGAAACTTATAGAATATAAGAATTCTTCTAAATCTCATAACTTAGCTCAAAGTAACCTTGAAATAAGTACTTTTTCAGACTCTATTGTTATTTCTGCTTCCAAAGCTGATTTCTTCAGTCTTATTTGGACTTGTGGGTGGCTTCAAGCAAACTTATTAAAAATTGGAATATTAATAAGGGGCGGCATCTCTCAAGGGTTAATATATCACCAAGAGGATATTATTTATGGGGAAGGCATGCTTGATGCTTATGAAATTGAGTCAAGAGCAGCCGTATATCCACGAATAGTAATTAGCCCAAAGATTATTTCCAAACTAAACCAAAGAATAAAAGATGATTTTATCCAGGAAGATATAGATGGTTTGTGGTTTGTTGATTCATTTAAATTTGAAGACTTCATAGGTAATGATGAATTGGCAGCAGATGGTTATAACCTTAGAGAGCTATATTTCTTAGAATTAGAAAATCATATTAAAAAAGGAATTAGTGATTCAGATAGTATTAATCATCTATCAAAGTGGAAATGGTTGCAAAATAAATTTGATTTAGCATTTAAAGAATTTAAAAACCAAAACTGACAAGATAGAATATTTTGATGCCTGCTTAGCTTAAAGCAGGTGACGATGCGGCTTTTATTGCGCATGCGTTGGGCGTGATTGCCCGAGCGCGAGGCATGAGCCAATTGGCGTGCGGGGGAGCCAAATTGTGAGTTATCAACGGGTATCACCCACCACCCCCTGAAACGTATACGTTTCAGCTCCCCCGCAAGGGTGGAGGGAGTGCTGCCTGAATTTTTGGGGAGTAATAATTTTAATTGGGCGGTAGTTTTCATTGTAATCTATAACTAACATATCATAAAAGGCGACGCTGCCCCGTCCTCCTCGGGTAGAGTTCCCTCACCCCTGCCCTCTCCCAAAGGGAGAGGGAGTTAGTCCGATTTTTTGGGTAGGCTTTCGCCTGCATACACACGCCGCATCATAACAACCCCACCATATCCACCTGCAACCCACAAGCGATTTTTAGCATATCATCCAAGCGGATTTCCTGTTTGCCTAGTTCGTAATGGTCGAGCAGATTTTCGGGGATGCCGGTAAGCTGCGCCAGTTTGCTCAACGAAATTTTCTTTTTAACGCGTAATTGGTGGATATTGCCGCCGATGGTGCAGCGTAAATGACGTAATAAATGCGTGCTATAAGTGGTTTTAATAGTGGTTTCTCCTCTTTAAGTGTCGGGAATTTAGAAACCACGTAAAACAAACCGTGCGCGATGTATTTCTCTTACGAGTATTGCATTTCACCACACTCCCGACATAAAGAATTGCGCCGCAAATTGCAGACACAAAAAATCGCTCTGTCGGGAGCGGTAACCGTTGTTTTGCGGCGGTTTCTAAGCGCCGTTGGTGATGATAACAGACTTATATTATTTTGCAATTGCGAAGTTTCTTGTGCACAGGGCAATTTCATCAATCGTTAATTTGAAATTTTTTCACTACAATGTCCCTTGTCATACCGCTGAAGAGCGGTATCCATGCCTATCAACTAGCTATCAAGCCAATAGTTTGGCATGGATGCCGCTCTACAGCGGCATGACGACGGATATTTTGGCGGATAAAAATTAGTTTTAGAATTACTGTTGCTTTCGATAATAAAAGGAAGAGCAGCTGCTGTCTAACCCATAATTTAAACCAAGAATCACGTCAAAAAAATGTAATATTGCCATAAAGCCGTAATATATACGGCATATATTATACGCTGGAATGAATGAATTAAGGAGGCGCGATGCGCTATTGTTGGAACCAGCCAGAATCGGCTCTTAAGGAGGTAGAAATCTTCACGCCTGGATCTCAGGCGGAAGCGATTATCTATGCGCCGGAGGGTTTGAGTGCTGAAATATTGGCGGAAATTCCAGCAAAATTGCGTCAACATGGGTTTGGGGTGATTACCGATGAGGAACAGGGGCGCCCGGTTTTACGCGTGCAGAAATTTGGCAAGCAAGAACATTTACTGGATGTTTTAAAGCAGGAAAATCTGATCGCAGGCAACCCACAAACGCAAACTAATGAACGCGACACTAAAGAGAAAAAAACTTTTTCGGATATTAGCGTAAAATTAGCTGGGGCATTATATACCGCGGCGGATTTGCTGGTGATTGCCTCCGGCGTGGCGCGGAAGGACTCAGCAGAAGTAGTGCAAGGGGTTATCTGGGGTTCTACAGGGGTGGTGCTTGCTACTTGTGGACACAAAGACCCCGACCAACAAATGAGCGATTTATATCTAAAGCTCAATCAATATCTAAAAAATGAAGGGGTGACCATCCCCAGCACCGACCAATTGAATCTGGAACATTTGGGCGGTGAAAAAGGTATATTACGCAAAATCCACGGTTTTTTCTGTGACCATCCAGTAGAATTTAACAATACATTACAAGCAGCTGGCGGCTTGATGATGGTAAAAGCTGGGCTAAACCAGAAAAATAACTGGAAAGCCACCGCCGGAGCCGTGGTGTTTGCCGGGCAATCTGGCGGAATGTTGGTGGAAGAAAAGCCCAAAGAGGAAGTCGAGCGCGATAAAAATAAAGATAAAGGTATAATTGGCGGCACAATTGACTGGTTCAAGGAAAAGCCCTTGCGCATTACCGGCATGGTAATCGTCAATAATTTTCTCAACTTATATGGCGCACTCGGCAAAGAAAAACCTGAGCTGGAAAAACGCTTGAATGCTCATGCGGATGGTTTTGGCAATAATAATCCCTTTAGTCTTTCAGGCATACTTTCAGGCACAAAAGAAAGCAGAGCCAAACTAAAAACCATAAAAGAACAGTTAAAAGATGAAACTCTAACTGGGGCAGAAATAAAAAAACTTGGGCAGCTGGCGAAAGATTTAGATTATCAGCGCGGCATGGCAGCCAATACGCTTTCGTCAGCATTATATATGGCAGCGAATTTGATTTATGGCGCCTCATCGAAAGACACCGGCGTAGATTTGAAATCTTTTGGCGGGTTGGATAAAATTTATGCGCTAATGGCGCATTCGGCTTCAAGCTTGCCCGTGGAAGAGCAGCTACCATTTATTGACCATATTGCCGGTTTTTTATCTTCGCAAGCGGAAGTGAAGCAATCAGCAGAAGCTATTTCGCAAGCAATCACTGCGAAAATGACCAGCATTTATCATAATCCTTTCGAGAAAAAACCCGCCCCACAAATCAGCCAGATAGCGGATATGGGACGGGTTCATCAACCTTATGGAATGCAGCTAGCAACTAGTTAGCTTGTTTTTTCTGCATGTATAAACCAAAGAAATCAATTGGTTCTAGCAATAATGGTGGAAATCCGCCATCTCGGGTAACGTCAGCAACCACCCGACGTGCGAAGGGGAAGAGCATAAATGCGCCATCGACCAACAATACTTGTTCAATCTTATCTTCGGGGATGTTTTGCAAGCTAAATACGCCTGCATAAGCTAAATCTACCGCGAATAATACATTTTCGGTGCTCGCTTTTACGGTGAAACGTAGAGTAACTTCAAAAGTATCGGGCTGTAATGCAGCAACATTTAAATCGACGTTTACATCGACCTTGGGCATTTCTTTTAAATCCATCAAACTGGCAGGTGCATTGGGATTTTCAAAAGACAAATCCTTAACATACTGACCGCGCATAACAAAAGATGGAGCCGCACTGTTATTTACTTCATTACCGTTGTTTAGTTGATTATCAGTCATAATTTTATACCTTTAAGCTAGTTGTATTTTCAAACAAGCATAGGTATAAGAGAAACTTGTACTATTTGTCATGTGAAAAAAGATGCCAGCTGATATTATAATTCTCGCCGCAATTGCTATTTTTATTTTCTTACGCCTACGGGGTGTATTGGGGACTCGGGATGGGCATGAACAAAATCCCCTCGAACCTAAAAATAATGCGGTTATTATACCTCTCACCGACAGAGTGGTGCAATTGCGCCCAGAAAATTTGCAGGAAGAAACCAAACCAGAAGAAGATAATCTCGATGGTTTGGCGCCAGAAATCGCGGAAGCGGTGCAAAATATCCGTAAAATTGAAAAATCTTTTAATATAAAAGATTTTTCCGAAGGCGCAAAAGCAGCGTTTGAAATGATACTAAACGCCTTTGCCAAAGATGAACGCGATACACTAAAAATGTTACTGGCAAAACCAATCTACGAAAATTTTATTGCTGCTTTGGATGAGCGAAAAAGCGCGGAAACCAAAGAAGAAAGCACTTTAGTAGCCATAAAATCTGCGGAAATCACTGCTATAAATCTGGAAAAACATCGCGCACGGGTAACGGTTAAATTCCTTTCTGAGCAAATACATATAACTCGGGATGCAACAGGTAAAATCATCGCTGGCGATGCTTCAGCATTGGATGAGGTGGAAGATATATGGAGCTTTGAGCGCGATATTAGCTCGAGCAATCCCAATTGGTCAGTAGTGGAAGTTTAGCTTTTTAGGATTTATTGTGAAATTATTTGCAAAACATTTTTCTGCAATCTGCTTGTTGGCTTACCTTGCTGGTTGCGCGGCAAACGTCCCTTCCGAAAAGCTTACCCTTACCCAAGCGGAATTTAGCGATTTAAATAATTGGGAACAAGATGACCATGAAGCTGCACGCAAAGCTTTCCGCAATTCATGCAGCAAACCATCTAATAATAATGCAGAAATAGAAATCAGCCGCGACACTTGGCGCAAAATTTGCCACACATCCGAAGAAAACATCCCTGCAAAAGAATTTTTTGAACAAAATTTCACTCCCTATTCAATAAGCAATGGCACAAAAACTGATGGTTTGTTTACGGGTTATTACATCCCCATTTTGCAAGGTAGTGAGCATAGAACCAAACGTTTTACTTATCCCGTCTATGCCCAACCAAGAACCTCTACGTTCCCTTCACGTGAGCAAATAGATACGGGCGCATTAAATGGTAAAAACCTCGAATTAGTCTGGGTAGATGATAAAATTATGCTGTTTTTCATGCACATCCAAGGTTCTGGCTTTGTGCAGCTGCAAAATGGAGAAACTATCCGCCTAAGCTTTGCCGGGAAAAACAATTTTCCTTATGTGCCAATTGGCAAAATATTAGTAAAAAATGGTGAGTTAGCCAAAGAAAATGTTTCGCTCACCACTATTCGCAATTGGCTGCGCGAACATCCAGCCCAAGCAGATGAGTTAATGTGGCAAAATCCCTCTTATGTATTTTTTAAACATGACCGCGTAAAAACCCATGTGGTCGGCGCACAAGGCGTGCCATTAACGGCTAAGCGTTCTTTAGCAGTAGATGCAAAATATCTCCCCTACGGACTGCCCGTATTTTTGGAAACTAGCTTACCAGCCGGAGATTCTTGTTGTGAGACAGAATTTAATCACCTGATGATTGCCCAAGATACAGGCGGAGCAATTCGCGGCGTAATACGTGGAGATATTTTCTTTGGCACCGGCGAAGCGGCAGAAAAACTTGCAGGTAATATGCAAGGACGCGGCAAATTTTTTGCACTAGTGCCTAAAGATGTCACCCCCTAAGCCCCCACCCCCAACAATTTTAAGTGAAGAAGATGCTTTGCTTTGGCAAGAGCTGGTGCAAAATGTGCAACCCTTGCTACACACCTCCCCACTTGAAGCACAGCCCCCAATTAATATTATCCGCAAGGCAGATATTAACAAAAACATTGGCGCACTCCCCACGCCAAAACCGCCCAAAAATACTGCTCACACAGTGAATTCTCTGCCAACCGAAATCCGCCAAGCCTTGCAAATAGGGCATAAAAAACCTGAAGCAAAGTTAGATTTACATGGCATGAGTTTAGAAACCGCCCACCAAACTTTATTCAACTTCTTGTCACGCTGTGCCTACCAAGAAAAACGTAATTTACTGGTGATTACGGGCAAAGGCGGCGGCATCTTACGCAATGAACTACCCCATTGGCTGGAAACTGCTCCTTTTGCGCAATTTGTGCAGGCATTTGGGGTGGCTAATAATAAACATGGTGGTGAAGGTGCTTGGTATGTTAGGTTGAGAAAGTAATATGGAAAACATAAGAAACACAGAACTTCCGCCGCACATATTAGTAGTTGATGACGATACGCGCATTCGCAATTTGTTGGGACAATTTTTGTCTGATAATGGTTATATCGCCACCATTGCCAGCGATGCGCAGGACGCACGCAAAAAACTAGCTTTTTTTATCTTTGATTTAGTCATCCTCGATGTGATGATGCCGGGAGAAACCGGGCTAGAACTGGCAACCTCCCTACGCCAAAACAACTTCCGCACGCCAATTATAATGCTCACCGCCATGGGTGATGTAGATGACCGTATCAAAGGGTTTGAAGCAGGAGCGGATGATTATTTACCCAAACCATTTGAACCAAGAGAATTATTATTGCGTATTCAAAGTATATTAAGACGCAGCGTGGTTGCTCCGCTCAAGAAAGAAGTAAATTTTGGCAATTTTTGCTTTGATATAGAAAATAATACGCTCTACAAATCAGGAAATATTGTGCATTTAACCACCAATGAAACAGAATTACTAAAAATATTTGCAGGTAATGTAGGAGAAACTATTTCGCGTGAAGAATTAGCTCAAAAACTGCCTGACATAGCCAATGAACGCAGCATCGACGTACAAATCACTCGCTTAAGAAAAAAAATAGAAGAAGACCCCAGTCGTGCAGTATATCTACAAACTATTCGTGGGGTGGGCTATATGTTAAGAGGGGCGTAATACCAATTTGCGAACAATAATTGACATTATAACTAATCCAACAAAGTCTGTAATTTAGCAATCACCTCATCAACAATATATTCAGGCGCTTTTTCAATAAAGCGACCATTGCGAGATGTAATATCAATTGTGCGGAGTTGATTGCATAGTACCACTCCTTGCGCATTAGTTCCTGCGCCAGAAAGTGCGACGCTAAAGCCGTGATACCGCGCGTTATTGCCCCCTTGAGTTATGGGGCAAACTAGGGCGGTTCCTAGCTGGTTGAATGGTTTGGGAGAAATAATTAGCACATAGCGCGCACCTTGTTGTTCTTTACCCTTGGTGGGATTTAAATCAACATGAAAAATATCGCCGCGATTTATTGAGCCACGATGCATCAGATTATCTCATTGCCAATGGCAGAGTCTTCAAGCCATGCAATTTCTTGTGCTTCTAAGGTTGCGTTAATATCGCATTCGGCTAATAATTCATCCAAGCTATATTTGGGTTTTGCTTTGGCCTCAACAATCAAGCGACCATCAGAAATAGACACACCAACTTGTTGATTACTCTTAAAACCTAAGCCTTCCAGCAATGGTTTAGGTATAGCAAACATCACTGAACCGCCGACATTTCTTAGGGTGGTGTTATACATGGCAAACCTCATTTGTTATATTTATATATAACATAAAATTTGTTGATTGGCAAGGTTTCAGGGTAAATTAAATTATAGTTTGTTGTTTGATTAAAAAAACCCCAGACATATAAAATGCCTGAGGTTTTTAGAGGGGGTGCCGTTAATCAGGGCACGAATATCTTTGATAACCTGCCATGTTTTCTGCCGCCGTTTTTAAGGCTGCCATTTCAGGATATTTTTCAGATAAGGTCTGAGCATGCTTTTTGAGAGCGTCAATTCCGTAGCCATGCTCAGGAATTTTAAACTCCACGCCCATATTGGAAAGGTGCCCGATTATGGCTAGTGGCATTAATTCATCACCTTCAGCAAATTCCGTTATTCCTCGCAAGAGGACTTTTACATCATTAACAAAGAGATGTATGTAATACCATTTACCATCCCAAGATTCCTTAAAACTGCTATATCCCAAAGAACAGATATTTTCTTCTAGCAATATAAAAGATTGCATTTGAGATTTCAAAAGAGGCAAGTTAGCATCGCCTATTTTGAGCAGTTCAGTGCAAATTTGCGCATGTAGCGCAATTGCGCTTAAAACTGCTTTTTGAGCTTTTGTGGTATCTTCTAACATTTTTTCCTCGATGGCTTGTAGCCGTAAATAAATATATAAATAGGTAAGTTTTGTTATTTCATGCTTATCCTTAAACTATTTTTTAAACTCATTATTTTGAATATAAAAAATAAAATAACAAGGCGTTGTTAAACTAAAATTAACTATATGTCAATTATTTTTTACCCCTTAACCGCCTTAACCACTGCTTCCACCGCAATGCCAAAACTTCATTACATGCAACTTGTTGCACTTCGGCACAGAACTCATACCCCACCACACGCATTAACCACAAATAAATTTTTTGTTAATATTGTAAAATAGCTGGTAAAATAGTGAATATTTGTGTATATGCAGCACGATAAATAATTATTCGTTTTGCGTTCAAACTTTAAAAACATAAAAAACAAAGGGATATGATGGTGGCTCAATCTTCTAGCACTAATTTGGCTTCTAGCACTAAGTTGGCAGTTTCAAATGAAATTATGAAACATGTGTACAGTTTTGGTGACGGCTTCGCCGAGGGGAAAGCCCAAATGCGTAACCTACTAGGCGGAAAAGGCGCGAATTTGGCGGAAATGTGTGCACTTGGGCTGCCGGTTCCTCCGGGATTTACTATTAATACTGAAGTTTGCGTGGGTTATTACGAAAATGGTCGGCAATATCCAGCAGGGTTGACCGAGCAAGTAGAAGCAGCTTTAGTGCAGATTGAGAACCAAGTGGGCATGAAGTTTGGCGATGTGGCAAACCCTTTGTTAGTTTCGGTGCGCTCTGGTGCACGTGCTTCCATGCCAGGGATGATGGATACGGTATTAAACCTCGGTCTGAATGACAAAACCGTAGAAGGTCTAGCAAAAAAGAGCAATAATCCTCGCTTTGCTTATGATAGCTATCGCCGTTTTATCCAGATGTATTCTGATGTAGTTTTGGAAGTGGATCACTACCATTTTGAAGAATTACTAGAAGAAATGAAACGTGACCGCGATGTATTGTTAGATACCGAATTAACCGCGGAAGATTTGATAGAACTCGTTGATCAATATAAAGCCAAAGTACAAGCAGAGCTGGGCAAACCATTCCCGCAAGATCCGAAAGAGCAACTTTGGGGTGCAATTTCTGCCGTATTTAACTCGTGGATGAATAACCGCGCCATTACTTATCGCCGCCTGAACAACATCCCCGAAAGCTGGGGAACTGCGGTAAACGTGCAGTCGATGGTGTTTGGTAATATGGGGGATGATTCTGCAACTGGTGTGGCTTTCACGCGTAATCCTTCTACCGGCGCAAAAATTTATTACGGCGAATATCTGGTAAATGCCCAAGGTGAAGACGTGGTGGCCGGTATTCGTACTCCGCAACCTTTGACCATTGCGGGCAAAGAAGAAGGTGGTGACCTACCGAGCATGGAAGAAGTAATGCCGGAAGTGTTCGCGCAATTAATTGCGGTGTTCGACAAATTAGAAAAACATTACCGCGACATGCAAGACATTGAATTTACTGTGCAAAACAATAAATTATGGATGCTGCAAACTAGAAATGGCAAACGCACAGCGGGCGCAAGCGTGAAAATCGCTGTGGATATGGTAAAAGAAGGCTTGATTACTAAGCAAGAAGCCATCAAACGCGTAGATCCGCTAGCGCTTGACCAATTATTACACCCGACCCTAGACCCGAAAGCTGCTAAAACTTTAATCGCACGTGGCCTGCCGGCTTCTCCGGGAGCGGCATCTGGTAAAGTGGTTTTCTCCGCTGATGAAGCCGAAGAAATGACTAAAAGAGGCGAAAAAGTTTTATTAGTCCGCATCGAAACCAGCCCCGAAGATATTCACGGAATGCACGTTGCCCAGGGTATTTTAACTGCACGTGGCGGCATGACCTCGCACGCCGCCGTAGTTGCACGCGGCATGGGTAAACCTTGCGTTTCTGGCGCTGGCGATGTGGCGATTAATTACCGCGAGCAAGTTTTAGTCGCTGGCGGACATACAGTGAAAAAAGGTGATATTATCACCATTAATGGCAGCACAGGCGAAGTTATGCTTGGTGCTGTGCCGACAGTACAGCCCAACCTATCGGGTGATTTTGCCGAATTGATGCAATGGGCAGATGCAGTACGTACTCTAAAAGTTCGCTCCAATGCAGAAACTCCGTTAGATGCTCGCACCGCGCGTGATTTTGGCGCGGAAGGGATTGGTTTATGCCGTACCGAGCACATGTTCTTTGATGCAACGCGTATTTCTTCTATGCGCGAGATGATTCTTTCGGAAACTATCGAACAGCGCAAAGCCGCTTTGGCAAAATTATTGCCGATGCAACGCGCAGATTTCAAAGAATTATTTACCGTAATGGAAGGCTTACCCGTAACCATCCGCTTGCTGGATCCACCTTTGCACGAATTCTTGCCGCATAGCGAAAGCGAAATGCAGGAAGTGGCAAAGCAAGCTGGTTTAACTGTAAATGTTGTAAAAGAACGCTCCGCGGCACTAAAAGAATCTAACCCCATGTTGGGACATAGAGGTTGCCGCTTAGGGATTACTTATCCAGAAATTTACGCCATGCAAGCACGCGCAATTTTTGAAGCGGCTGCCGAAGTTGGCAATGTCATCCCCGAAATTATGATTCCTTTAATCATGAGCCATAAAGAATTAGAAATCTTGAAAAAATTGGTGGATGAAACCGCAACGGAGGTGATGAGCGAAACCGGTAAAAAAGTTGAGTATCTAGTAGGAACCATGATTGAGCTTCCGCGTGCGGCTTTACGCGCAGAGGAAATTGCCCAATCCGCCGAATTTTTCAGCTTTGGAACTAATGATTTGACGCAAACCACCTTCGGATTATCACGCGATGATTCGGCGAACTTCATCGAAGCTTATAAAAAACAAGGCATTGTGGAGCAAGACCCGTTCGTATCTTTGGATATTGAAGGCGTGGGCGAACTAATCAAAATCGCCGTAGAACGTGGTCGCAAAACGCGCCCCGATATTAAATTAGGCATTTGCGGCGAACATGGTGGCGATCCGAAATCAATTTTGTTTTGCCAAAAAACTGGTTTAAGCTATGTTTCTTGTTCACCGTACCGCGTGCCCATCGCACGCTTAGCGGCAGCCCAAGCAGCATTGGATTAAAAAATATGAAAAACCCCCTCTGGTGGATGAAATGTGCAGTTATGAAATGGCGAAAAAAACACGTCAATGAAACTCCACTTTCTCCACCACGGGAAGTTCCGCAAGATAATCTGCAAAATTTATTCGCCAATAACCAAGATTGGGCGCGGCGGATAAATGAAGAAGACCCCAATTTTTTCAAAACCCTTTCCCAACAACAATCTCCGGAATATTTATGGATTGGCTGCTCCGATAGCCGCGTACCTGCCAACCAGATTATTGGCTTGCTACCGGGGGAAGTATTCGTCCATCGTAACGTGGCTAACTTAGTTGTGCATAGCGACCTGAATTGTCTGTCGGTCATGCAATATGCGGTGGATGTATTGAAGGTAAAACACATCATCGTCTGCGGTCATTATGGCTGCGGTGGGGTGCAAGCAGCGCTCAATAACCAACGAGTGGGATTAGCAGATAACTGGCTGCGCCACGTACAAGATGTCATGCTTGATCATTCCGACAAATTGCAAGACAAAGCCAAAAACTGGGATAGATTATGTGAGTTAAACGTAATCGAACAAGCGCTAAATGTTGCGCAAACGACAATTGTGCAAGATGCGTGGGAGCGCGGGCAGGAACTATCTATCCATAGCTGGATTTACCGCTTAGAAACGGGAATAATTCATGATTTGAAGATGTTTCTGACCGGCAATGACGATATAAGTGTTAGTTATCGCAATGCATTAGATAGATTATGAGTTTGGGCAAACGCAACCTAATCGCCATTATTTGCGGCTTGTGCGCCACGTTAGCTTATGCGCCGATTTATCTTTTCCCCCTATTATTTCCTGCTTTTTCTGGATTACTTTATCTCATCAACCATGCGGCAAGCCCCCGTAAAGCATTTTTTGTTGGTTGGTGGTTTGGCATGGGTTATTTTGTCAGTGGGCTTTATTGGTTTGCTTATGCACTACTTACCGATGCGGCGAAGTTTGGCTGGATGATACCCTTTGCAGTGCTGGGCATTAGTGCAATTTTGGCGATTTATCATGGATTAGCCAGCTGGCTGACCTTCCGCTGGCGGATGCATGGCAAAATATTACCCCTGATTTTTGCCCTAAACTGGCTGTTAATGGAATGGCTACGCGCACATTTATTAAGCGGTTTTCCTTGGAATTTAGTTTCGGCTAGTTGGATGATTAGTGATGTTTCTATTCAGGCTTTTTCCTTGGTTGGGCCTTATATATTGGGGTTTGTGACTGTGTGGGCAGCGGCATCTTTCTTCTCCCTCTCCCTCTGGGAGAGGGTCGGGGTGAGGGTAGCATCTCCAGATTCGAACTCTTTCTTTGTGTGGAAAGTTCCCTCACCCCGCCCCTCTCCCAGAGGGAGAGGGAGTTTGCCACTCATTCTACCAATAATTCTGATTGTTGGAGGAGCAATCCGCCTAAACTCCGCCCACCACGACACCTACCCAGATATAAATATCCGCATCATCCAACCCAACATAACCCAAGCTCTAAAATGGCAGCCCCAAGGGCGGATTGATGCGATTCGTACCCTATATAAAATGAGTAAAGCGCCAGCAACCAAGCCCCTAACCCACATAATCTGGCCAGAAACTGCCATGACTTATGAATTTAACTCTAATGATTTCTGGGCACAAAATCTCGCACAAATTGTGCCACCTAAAGGCTTATTATTTACTGGAGTAGTGCGCAGAGAAGGCGAATGGGAGGATAGTAATGTAAAACTTTTCAACTCCCTACAAGCAGTAGATGAACAGGCGAATATCGCCATGCATTATGACAAAGTAAAATTAGTCCCCTTCGGCGAGTTTGTCCCTTTTCGCCATATATTGCCGCTAGAAAAAATTACTCCGGGTGGCATAGATTTTTCAGCAGGCGAAATTAAACCGCCCTTTAAAACCGCGGGACTCCCAGCTTTCCGTCCGCTCATCTGCTATGAGGCAATTTTTCCACAGATGGCAGAAAATATCTGGCCAGGTTGGTTGCTGATGGTCACTAACGATGCCTGGTTTGGCACCAGCTCAGGCCCCTATCAGCATTTAGAAATGGCACGCGCACGCGCCGTAGAACAAGGCGTTCCGCTACTCCGAGCCGCCAATACGGGAGTGAGTGTGGTGGTGGATGCTTATGGGCGAATATTGCAGTCAATCCCCCTCAATCAGGCAGGTGTAATTGATACTGCCTTACCAAAAGCAACGCCAACTCCAACATTTTATAGTGTTTATGGTAAGTGGCTAGAATGGATGTTTTTGTTTATTGCGGCACTTTTTTCGGTGCAAAAACAATGTGCGTCTTTTTGCACTCGCACTTTCCGAAAAGCTAAATCCAGCCCCTCAAACAATAGCATATAGCCCGACAAACTCGTGCCAATTCCCAATAATTCTTTCACCACTTCGGTTGCTTGTAAGCTGCCCATTACGCCCACTACGGAACCTAAAACCCCTGAAGCGGCGCAATTTTGCCCCTCAGCAGGCGGTTCTTCCGGGCACCAGCATTGATAACAAGGATGCTCGCCACCTAGATGAGCTTTGAAAGTAGAAAGCTGACCACGAAAGCCAATTACTGCCGCCGAAACTAAAGTTTTTTGCGCGGCAAAACAGGCTTTATTCAGCAAAAAACGCGTGGGGAAATTATCGCACGCATCAGCGATTATATCATATCTTACAATTAATTCAGCGCAATTATCCGCATCTAATCGCTGATTATAAATTTCAATAATTATTTCGGGGTTTAAATCCAGCAAGGCATCACGCGCACTTTCTACTTTACTGCGCCCGACATCTCCCGTTTCAAATAATATTTGCCGCTGTAAATTGGAGATTTCTACTTTATCCGCATCAATAATGCCAATCCGCCCAATTCCAGCGGCGGCCAGATATAATAACAAGGGCGCACCCAAACCACCAGCACCCACCACTAACACGCTAGAAATGGCTAATTTCTTCTGACCATCCAACCCAATCTCCGGCAAATTTATTTGCCGCGAATAGCGTTTTTGCTGGTCAAAATGCATGGGAACTAAGCCTCGACCGCCAACATAGTTTTTGCTTTAGAAAATGTTTTCAATGGAGCAAACTGCATGCCTAACAATGCCATCGGCACGCCACCATAACGGGAATTTTCGGGGATTTCGATATGGGATAACTCCAATATTTTTTCGCCATTTTTTTCGCAAAATATCTGATATTCCTGAATCCAACTACGCGGAGCCAAAATAAAACAATATTGCACCCCATAAGCTTGGGCACGATTTTTAAAATTATTATGAAACTGTAAACGGAATTTATTATCGGCAAATTCAGGCAAGGTGACAAAACGAGAAAATTCAGCGTAAGGAGTATGTTCTAACTTCAACTCAGGTAGTAAATTTCTTAAATCAATTCCATCTTGTTCAATAGTGCTATGCAAGCGATTGCGCGGCGAACAAATAAGCATATTGGCACCCGCAACACATAAACGCCCTTGGCGGGCAATGATGATTTTTCCTTGTCTATCTAGAGCATCTTCTTGGGCAATGTCCCAAACATCGCAATTGCCCATAGAAAGGCGACTGCGCATTTGGTAATATTGCGCAAGCATGGCTTTGTCACTAGTAAACTCAAAGGAGATGTTTTCCGGCACGTCATTAGCAACACGCCGCAAAAAACGCTCGCTTAACTCTTCTTCTAACAGACTTGCCATTAGCCCTCCATTCTTCGCGCCGCCAACTTTCACCCAAGAAAATTTGCTGACAAAAGAAAGTCGTTTAATTGATATGGCCGCCACCGCGTACCCCTTTCTATGTTCATATATCTAATTTGCAGTGTAGTCTATGCACAAAAAAAATATTGTCTATGGATAGAGGCGCTATGTCATACAAACTTCATGAAACCTACACAGAACTGTCATTTATGAGCGAGAATTGTGCTGGTATAGAACATTATTTAAGTTTATCTATGAAACATTACGTAACAAATCTTGAATTGTGATGCAGCACATAGCTATATAAGCAAGAACCAACACCAACAAAAATAACCAAAGAGAAAAAAATGTGCGGAATTGTAGCTAGCGTCGGCTTAGATAACAAAGAAACCCAAGGCGGAGCGGCACTAGGAATAGTGGAAGCGTTAAGACGGCTGGAATATCGCGGCTATGACTCGGCAGGGGTGGCGACGATTGATGGGGGACATATTCATCGCCTGCGGGTGGAAGGCAAAATCAATAATCTGCTCGAAGCGGTGAAAAAAAATAAAATTCCTGGTAGCACCGCGATTGGACACACACGCTGGGCAACCCATGGTGCGCCGAGCGAACGCAACGCCCATCCGCATATTACTGATAAAGTAGCCCTCGTGCATAACGGTATTATTGAAAACTACCAATCTTTACGCAAAGAATTAGAAAAATCAGGCTCTATCTTTGAAAGTGATACCGACACGGAAGTTATTGCCCATTTAATAACTTTTTACCTCAAAGAAGGATTAGATCCCGAAAAATCCGTGCGCCGCACCTTACGCCGCCTGCAAGGAGCTTATGCCTTGGCGGTAATTTTTGTTGATTTTCCAGAAATGCTCATAGTCGCCCGGAGCGGTTCTCCCTTGGTGGTGGGCGCCAGTAAAGATGCCATGTTTGCCGCCTCCGATGCGATTGCACTGGCTTCTTTTTGTGAGCAGGTGAGCTATTTAGAAGAAGGCGATATGGCGGTGATTACCCGTGACCAAGCACAATTTTTTGACAGAAACGGAGTGGAAGTAACGCGGCCATTACGCGATATTTCTTCGGATGGCGCACCTTTAAGCAAAAACGGCTATCCGCATTTTATGCTGAAGGAAATTCATGAACAGCCGCGCGTAATCGCCGATAGTCTGCACGTATATTTTGATAGTGCCAGCCAACAATTTTCCTATCCACAAATACCATTTCGTCTGGACAATATCAGCCGCGTAAAATTAGTCGCCTGTGGCACTTCTTATTATGCTGCCATGGTGGGACGTTATTGGATTGAAAATATTGCCCGCATCCCCACTGAAGTGGAGATTGCTTCGGAATTTCGTTATCAACAGCCAATTTTAGATAAAGATGAGCTAACTATTTTCATCTCGCAATCGGGAGAAACCGCGGATACTTTGGCGGCTCTACGTTATGCCAAAGAACAAAAAGTCCGCAATCTGGCGATTGTCAATGTGGCAGAAAGCAGCATGGGTATTGAGGCAGAAGGCATAATCCACACCCAGGCAGGGGTGGAAATTGGCGTGGCTTCTACCAAGGCATTCACTGCGCAACTAACCATTCTTGCCTCTTTATCCATCACTTTGGGACGCTTGAATAATGCACTGGATGAACCAGCGGCGCGGATTTTAATCCACGCACTTAGTTCTGCCGCCGACCAAGCCACCCAGATATTAAAATCTGAGGCGGGGGTGCGCGAGATTGCCAAAACTTTGCAAAAAAACACCAGCATGTTATATATTGGGCGCGGAACTTCTTATGCGATTGCTTGCGAGGGTGCTTTAAAAATAAAAGAAATTTCCTATATACACGCAGAAAGCTATGCCGCAGGAGAGCTAAAACACGGAGCCTTAGCATTAGTAGATGAGCAAATGCCCGTAGTGGTCGTCGCACCTGATGATGCATTATTTGACAAAACCGCCTCCAACCTGCAAGAAACCGCAGCTCGGGGAGGAAAAATCATTTTATTAAGTAATACCAAGGGCATAACCGCATTAAAAGACCAGATAAGCGCCGCGATTCAACTGCCAGATTGCCATGCTTTTGTGGCGCCGTTACTATATGTTATTCCGCTGCAATTATTGGCATATCATACGGCGTTGTTACGCGGCACCGATGTGGACCAGCCACGGAATTTAGCAAAGTCTGTTACGGTGGAATAGGTTTTTAGAACTGTTGGAAGAATGCAAAAGCTATGCTATGCTGCAAAACGATAAATATGGGCAATAGCAATTTTTTATGACTAATAATAATGCACTAAATAATATCTGGCAAAAAGGGACTGCTTTTCTCGGCAGTGAATATGCTATTTTAGGCGGCGCAATGTCTTGGGTTTCCGAGCGTAATTTGGTCTCCGCACTTTCTAATGCTGGCGGTTTTGGTGTATTAGCATGTGGAGCCATGCCGCCAACCTTATTGGCAGAGGAAATTCAAGCCACCAAAAAACTAACCAACCGCCCATTTGGGGTTAATTTAATTGTCATGCACCCCAGTATGGATGAATTGTTGGATGTGTGTATTGCTAATAAAGTTTCCCACGTAGTTTTAGCGGGAGGCATACCTAAAACAAACCATATAGAAAAACTAAAATCCGCCAACGTAAAAACCCTATGTTTTGCGCCATCAGCAAAAGTTGGACAAAAATTGATAAAAATGGGCGCGGATGCTTTAATTATCGAAGGAATGGAAGCCGGCGGACATATTGGCCCAGTTGCCAGTTCGGTATTAGCGCAAGAAATATTGCCTTATATAAAAGAAGTTCCCATTTTTGTTGCCGGCGGTATTGGGCGCGGCGAAGCGATTGTTAATTATTTAAATATGGGCGCTGCTGGTTGCCAATTGGGCACTATGTTTGTTTGTGCGGAAGAATCTATTGCTCATGAAAACTTCAAACAAGCTTTTATCAAAAGCAGCTCACGCGATGCCGTAGCATCCGTACAATTAGACCCTGAATTTCCGGTTATTCCCGTACGGGCACTCGCCAACAAAGCAACCGAGAGTTTCCGTAATTTTCAACTAGATATAATCTCTCAATATCAACGTGGCGAGATAGAAAAAAAAGCCGCCCAATTACAAATAGAACATTTCTGGGCTGGTGCTTTGCGTAAAGCCGTAATTGATGGCGACGTAGAAAACGGCTCTATCATGGCGGGGCAAAGCGTGGGGATGGTAAATAAAATCCAACCTATGCAAAAAATCATTGACGAATTAATCGCACAGGCAAATAACTTTTTAAGAACCTGACCACAATTTTTTTTATTTGGTCATTTTTTTCAATTTTGGGCGAAAATAGCCATTCTATTTCAAGAATTATCTTGCTATTTGCAGCCAAAAGTGGAGAAAATGGGCAAATAAAAAAGGCAGGGCGATTTCACCAATCGTTAATTTCGTCTTTTTGTAATAAAACTCTCCATTGTCATGCAGCACGTAGAGCGGCATCCATGCCAAACCATTGGCTTATATGCTAGTTGATAGGCATGGATACCGCCCTGCGGCGGTATGACAAGAGATATTTTAGTGAAAAAATGTCAAAATTAACGATTGGTGAAATTGCCCTGATAAAAAAGATTGTGGTCAGGTTCTAAATGAGATAAGTAGATTAGATGGTGGAAGGGCGGCGTGATTTTGTCGTAAAAAAGATATGAGCATGAAACCTGTACACAACCAAACATCCTCCCCTTTATTATTACTCCGCGAAATCCGCGATGTAATGTCGGGTATCAAGTCAGTACAGCAAAAATTAAATAAATTAGTCTCACGGATTGCCAAAGGTTTTAACTGCGAAGTTTGCTCAATTTATTTTCTCACTCCAGGACAAATGCTGGAATTGCATGCAAATATTGGGCTGAATAAAAACGCTGTGCATAGTGCGCGTCTATCTATTGGTCAGGGTTTGGTGGGAGAAATTGCCGCCAGTGCTTTATCGCTTAACTTGGCGGATGCCAGTTCGCATCCCCAATTCTTACACCTGCCCGAAACCGGCGAAGATGAATATCATTCTTTTGCTGGCGTGCCTATACTTTCGGCGCAAAGAGTAATTGGGGTGCTGGTAGTACAAAGTAAAACCCCTAAAATTTTTTCTGAAGATGAGATGGAGGTGCTGGCAACCGTGGCAATGGTGCTGGCAGAGCTAGCTTTTTCTGAACATCTGATTGACAAACATGCATTAGCGCTGGGTCAACATACGCAATCTTCCGCTTATGCGGGGCAACCATTATCCGCAGGTCTTGCTAAAGCGCATGCTATTTTACACCGCCCTAGCTTAGAAATAACCAAATTAGTTTCCGAATCGCCTGCGGAGGAAGAAGCACGCCTGAATCATGCTTTAGGAGTGCTACATGAACATGTTGATCATTTGGTGGAAGATGCCGGGCTTACGGGGCAAGGTGAAGCGTTAGAAATAATGGAAGTTTACCGCCTGTTTTTACAAGATAAAGGCTGGCTAGAAGGCATCCGCCAAGCGATTAACTCTGGGCTTACGGCAGAAGCAGCCGTAAAAAAAGTATTGGAAGAATTACGCGTGGGATTGGGACGTGCACAAAACCCGCATGTGCGCCAACGTATTGAAGATATGGAAGATTTATCAACTAGACTTCTCTACCAACTCGCAGGAGTGCAAACAGGAGCCGCACGCACCGACTTGCCTGAGAAATTTATTTTGGTAGCACGTTTACTCGGACCGGCGGATTTGCTGGAATATGGGCATGAGCGCATTAAAGGTATGGTGCTAGAAGGTGGCTCGTCCGCCTCGCACACAGCGATTATTGCCCGAATGTTGGATATTCCCGTGGTGGCGGGGGTGAAGGATATTACCAGCATCGTCCATGAGGGTGATTTGTTGGTGGTTGATGGCACGAATGGCGAAGTTTATGTTCGTCCATCAGGTGAAGTAGCCCAAGAGATTGATGCCCATATCGCCAAACGAGAACAACAAGATGCCGCCCTAGAGGCTATGCGCGCCCTGCCGCCAATTTCAAAAGATGGGGTGCGAATTTCGATTAATTTAAATATTGGGCTGCATCTGGATACGCAAGAAATAGGCTCCGAAGATGTGGATGGGGTGGGTTTATACCGCACAGAATTTCCTTATCTAGCGGATAGAGCTTTTCCAAGCGTTGAAAAGCAAATAAAAATTTATGGCGAAGTATTCCGCCAAGCCAAAGGCAAGCCGATTATTTTTCGTACCTTTGATATTGGCGGCGACAAACAAACCGCCTATTTCCGCACCTACGAGGAAGAAAACCCAGCACTAGGGTGGCGAGCAATCCGCATTGGCTTAGACCAGCCCGTATTGCTCCGCCAACAATTTCGTGCGCTGTTAGAAGCCGCCAATGGAGAAGCTTTATCTATCATGTTTCCCATGGTTGCCAGCCGCAGCGAATATGAAGCTTGCCGCGCTTTGTTTGAACGCGAGTTAGAAACTATTAACACTCCGATTCCGTCCAAAATACGTTTGGGGATGATGTTAGAAGTGCCCTCTTTATTATTCGATTTGCCACGTTTATTACAAGATATGGATTTTATATCCATTGGTAGTAACGACTTATTACAATTTTTCTTCGCCGCAGATCGCGGCAACGAACATGTAGCCAGTCGCTATGACTGCCTGCAACCTTCAGTTATGCGGATGTTTAAACATATAACTCGCTGTGCCGCCGAGGCAAATATTCCTGCGGGTTTTTGTGGCGACATGGCAACCAAACCTCTTGAAGCCATGGCTTTATTCGCCTGTGGATTTCGCAATCTCTCGGTACCTCCGCGCGCAATTGCTCCTTTAAAAGCCATGATTGCCTCGCTAGATATTACCAAAGCTAGTGAATATATGGAAATGCTTTGCCAAAATAATGATGGGTCTTTACGAAAACATTTAAAGGCTTTTGCCCATGACCACAGGGTAGTTATTTAAAACTTTTCATAAATATATTAAGATTAGCGGTTGCTACTGGCTGACAATATGTATATATCTGCGACATAAAAATAATAAAAACCAAACAAAACGCAGAAAACATAAATGCTAAATAAACAAGAATATATTTTGCGTTCCTTCAGCGAAGGAAATATCGGCTGGCGAGAAGCCTGCCGCAGACTGAATATACAAGATTTTAATGAACTAGATGATTTATTAAAAGCGCATAATTTATGCCTATATCAAGCTAATTCACGCCAATATATTGCCCATAACCAAGCAATTGACTGCTTATTATATGATGATGGAGCAAATTAAATTGTTTGCAGACTCAGATAATCTCAGCATAACAGCAGCCACTCCCCCAAAAAAAAGCAAAAAAAATATAAAAAATATTTTTGTAGTGGTAGATAAATGTGCAGAACTCGGTGGACAGCCTTATATGGTGCTGGAATCACTAAAAGAACTTTACAATACAACCAACAATCGTAAGCTTTATGCGCTTGATACCCAGCAAGGTTTTCATGAAAAATCTGACTGTACTATGCCAAAATTCTTACCCCTTGTAAGACGGCAACCACAAAGCTACGCCAGCTTTGTACAGCGCAACCCAGAATGGACACAAGTAATCACCACCAATAGCTGCAAAATTTTTCGCACAAATTTAGCCCAGAAAATAATTCCCCAAATAGTTGAGCCCTTAATAAAATTATCCGAAGATACTAGTCTAGAAATACAAAAAGAAGCGTTCAAACTATTGCAAGAAAATAATCAGCAGAGATTATTTGGCAAAACCATTAACAAACCCGAAGATATTGAAATCCGCATAAAAACCCAAGAGGGAAAGACCCCCATTTTTGCTGATGAATTATTAAACAAAGCGGCTGATAAAGCACTGATATATTGGAAAAAAGAAGTTGATAATATAAAATCTCTAAATCCACGCAATAATAAAAAATACCATAAAGGCTTTATGGCGGAAATGCTAAAAGCTACGCAAGAAACCAAAGCTTTTACTTATGCCCTAACACGCACCCACCATCCACATCGGCTGACAGAAATGCAGCAGCTTCCTGATTTAAACACGCGCATTTCTAACTCCATAAATTCACGCTCGGTTAAGCCGCATGATTTGCATGATTTGCGTAATCATTCTTATTTGTTTTCCGACACTAAAATGAGCAAAAGCTCAGAAACATGGGAACATTCAGAGTCAATACAAGCATTAAGAATGACCAATCTCTGGCCATGGGCATTGCAAGACAAGCTCGTGGAAGAGGCACGCCAACTATTAGATAGCAGCCACAAAAATACGGCGGATCATTCATATTTAGAATTATATACCAATAATTTACCCGAATTAACCACGCCAGAAGATAGTTTATTTATAATTCTCACCCATGATGGACCATTGATTAATCAATTTTTGGCATCCTATACGGGAATAGAAGAAAACTTCTTTCACCCAGATCAAAATACTCCCAAAAAATCTATATTTTGTCCCTCCGCAATTCATAAAAAATTAGGCTTAAGCAAGCGCCAACCTGCTGAATATACTCATCAAGTAGCATGGATAGGCTCGGAATTCATACGCTTTGCCTATAAAGAAGCATTAGCAGAAATAAAGCCCTATATCAGCAAAGCAGAAAACGAAAAACTCTTTGAACTAATAAACGCTAATGCCACTGGTAAGAATGACCAAACATTACAAGCAATGCAACAGACTATAAAAGAACAAGAAAACATTCCCCAAACGCTTAAAACAGCACTAGGTAATTTAATAGAACAAACCTACAAACTGGAAGAATTTGTACGCCGCGACATTCAAAATCGCGGCAAAGCGGCAAAATCTGCCAATTATGAATATCGACAAAAAATACTTTTGAATAAACGCGCCGAATTACAAATTTGTTAGAACCATAAAAATATAAAAAGACTGGAAAAAACCATGCAAAACGCTGCTAAAGTTGAAACCTACCCTAACCCAAAATATTTTTCTAAAGTACGCGACAAGCTAAAAGCACTTCCTATAAATAAAATTGTAGATGAAGTAATCGCATCCGCTCAAGCAGGAAATATAGCTATTTTAACCGGCGAAACGGGCAGTGGAAAAACTTTAGGCACCACCAGCGAGCTAGCAGATAATAGCGACCATCAAGTTCTAGCGCTAGAACCAAGACGTTTTTTAAGCATAAATGGGGCAGAAACAATTGCTGAGTTATCCGAACATATCGTGGGACAAGAAGTTGGTTATGCAATTGGACGCAAATCAGGCGAACGCTCAAAATTTTCTCCTGACAGTAAACTGGTTTTTGCCACTTATGGTTACGCACTAAATTCTGAGCTGCTTAACAGCGCTAAAACTATTATTTTTGATGAAGTGCATGAATCAGGTGTCAGCACATCGCTCGCGCGGGCATTAGTATATGACCGCCTAAAAACCGACAAATCGCTGCGCGTGATAGAAATGAGCGCCACTCTTAACGCTCCCAAACAAGCCGCATTTTGGGGAGATGCCGCGAATACGGAACTATTCCACGCAGAAGGCAGCACCTATCCTTGCGAATTCCGCCACGAAAAAAAGAAATTAGTTAGCGAAATAGTCAAAGACTTAATTCAAAAAGACAATCGCAAAGGCATTGCCGTATTCCGCCCCGGAGTGCCCGAAACAAAAGCTACAGCAGAAGTGCTAGAAAAAACCTTAAAAGATGCGGGCATAGATAATGTCGAAATCGCCACCATCTATGGCGACATGACTATGGAAGAACGCGTAGAAGCGATGAAGCCGCCAAAAGACGGCAATGTTAAAGTTTTGGTAGGTACCAATGTAATTGAGTCAGGAGTGAATATCCCTTGGCTAGATGCAGGCGTGTCAGACGGCAAAACCAAAGTGCCCTATTACCGCGATAATGGCGCCACCGCTTTAGTAACCGAAGAACTACCCCAATGGCGAATTATTCAACAAGAAGGCCGCGTAAAACGCTTTTGTCCGGGAATCTTCGTGTTAGCTTCTGAATTAGGCATGAAACAACGCCCGAAAGATAGCTCGCCGGAAATCACGCGTGTTTCGCTTAATAGCTTAGTTATGCAGGCCGCAAATTACCATAAAAACCCACTAGAATTACACTATGATGCCGATGTAGATCCCAACCGAATTTGGATGGCAAAAAAAGATTTAATGCGCATGCGCTTATTAAATGATGATTGGACGCTTACCGAAAAAGGTGAGTATGTAAACAGCCTTCCTTTAAGCGCAGAAAATTCCACCATGATTTGGGCAGCACCCGCAGAAATACGCGAGGACGTAACCATGCTCGCAGCCATCATGGAGATTGGCGGACTGCGCGAAGAAGACCGGAAAACCCATAAACAAGATAATAATTCCGATTGGTTAGATGCGTTAAAAATCTTCAAAAAACTTGGCATGGAAGCAGATGAAGAAAAATGCCTGCGTCACAATGTAAATTATAAAAAATACCAAGACACCAAAGAATTATTTGAAGAACTAACCAACCGCCATGATAAACGCACAAAAGAAGAAGAAAAAATCCCCACTCGCCCAGCAAGTGATGAAGAATTAGTGCAGGTAATGTTGCATGGCTATGTTAACCATCTATTTGATATGCGCGAACCTTTTATAGATTTAATCCGCGGCAAAAACAAAGATTTTGCCGAGGGTTATAAAAAAGACCAATATTCCGTAGTCAGCAACGAACGCGGACATCGTTTTGCCATCGCAGATTTACGCGAACAAGGCAGCAACAGCGAAAAACCCCTCATAGTTGCGCAAAATATTACCAGCGTACCAACCGACGCATTACTAAAATTTGCTAGGTCATATCCAGGATTATTAACCGATTTGACTTTTAATTTAGATAACCAAGCGCAATCAACAGACGAAAAGAAAAAGAAAGAAAAGAAAAAGAATCGCTATAGTTTTACAGTGAAATATTTTGATAATACGCTCATCAAAATCCGCATCCCCAAAGATATTTCTCCCGAAATGCAAGAGTTTATAGAACCTGCCTTTAGCGAATTCCGTAAAGAGAAAGAACCAGAAATACAACTAAATAGCAAGCCACTAGGCATCAACAATACTGAGGTGGAGGAAGTACAAGAACCCAAGAAAGCTAAAAGAAAATGGCGCTAGAAACTATAATTGATTAGTAAATTATTTTATATTGGGCATATCTTTTAATATAGAAATCGTTCCGTGATTACCTGCAACGGGCGGCTCGGCGGAGTGTGAATCTTTGGGTGAAGCAAGATTGTTCTTGGCATTAGTAGGTTTTTCATTTGGCTTGGCGATAGTTTTTTCCTCCGCCAATTTACCCTCGGTTATCAGCATTTTATCGGGATAAAAAACTTGGTTTATCCGCAGCCCAAAAGTGACCGTCTGCAATTTATCATCCAGCTTGGGGGGGGCGACTATTTGCACCGCTCGACGATTCTCAAATTTATCATTTTTTGTTTCATCTGCTTCGGACTTTAATTTTTCATTTACAGACAACATGGCAAAAACATCGTTTTTGGGTTTCCATAAAAAAGTTACAAAATCATGCCCAACTGAGACAACTTGCAAATCTTCATCTGTTTCATCTTCTAAATCACTAGAGAAAACTGATTTACCTACCCATGCCGTCCAGCTACGTGGATTATTGTAAACCAATGAATGTAAATTAAAAACAGGCATCTTAACCGACAATAAATGCGCCATCTTAGGAGCGAGCGGAGTATCTGGGGCGCTGACATTGGCAAACACTTCTTGTGCCGTATTATTGCCACCTAGCGCATAGAAATCCATGGCCTTTTTTAGTAATATAGTTTCATCTTTGGAGAAAAATAAAGAAGCAGGCCAATCACCATATAAATTTTGTACCGCTTTTTCTTCCCTGACTGTAACTTCCTGTAACGAAGATTTTTTAGTACTATCCACCTTAGTACTATCCACCGCAATATTATCAAGGGACGAAGCAGGAGTTACAGAAGTTAATTGAATAGTCGTAGGCACCCCCGAAGCATCCTGCACTTGTGTTTTTATATTTTCTGCAAAAGGAGTATCCATAATAGATAATACGGATTTATTTGGTGCAGATTTATTCGGCAATATGTTTTCCTGCGTTTCGCCCTGTATTGTCGCCCCTTGCGCATATGCTTTTGCATTTAACAAAATATTTCCCGTAAAAAAGACTACCGTCAAAAAAACCATTTGCAAGCACCAGCGAATAATCATGGTTTAGTCCCAATCGTTAATTTGCCATCTGCACCTACTGAATCTTTCTTTTTTATACCTGTCCACAATAATTTAACCGATGAAGACATAACGCGCGGAGAAGTACCCTGTTGTATATTTTGCAACATATCGGAACTAACTTCCATATCCCGTTGCATCTTAAATTCTACAATCCGAAAATATCCAGGAAATCTTTTAATTAAATCTTGATAAAAAGAAAAAATATTTAAGTCCGAAAGACTATCGAACTCTAAACTAACCAGACTCGGCTTTAGGTCAAACAAATTAATCGTTACACTACTATCTTTGGCTAAATCTCCAGCCCGCATTTCCATCCGCAAATTATTGATAGCATAAATTTGGCGCAGCTCATCCAACAATTTTTGTAATTTATTCTGATCCGTTTGCAATATACCTTCTTTGTCTTTCTTATCAATCTCCCAAAAGCGCTTAAGTGAATTATAAACCATGTTATATTCCGGACTTTGCTGGCTTAATTTGCCATCCAAGCGCACTAATTCTGCTGCCAACTTATTTTTACTCTCTTCAACACTATAAACATAAGCTCCCAAAGCCAATAATAACAACACACACACAGCAACAATCCCCCCAATTGAGGCGGCTTTTTTCAACAAAAGACTACGCATATCTTTTATTTTTTGCTGCATAAAATTAATTACCCCCCCACCATAGGTTGATTTAATTTACTGGCATCTTTAGGATATTCTAAAATATACTCAACCTCCATATTTTTGTCCAATCCACTATTGGCAACCACATTGTTTTGAGAAAAATTAACGGTAACTCCACTAACCGAGCTAGATATATCCCAAGGGAAGTTTCCATGGGTAACCTGAAATTCAGGAAATTGTTTTTCTAAGCCTGCACTAAATATTTTCATCCGATTTTGCAATTTTTCTATCGCATCTCCATGACTAACGACTGAAACTTTAATACTTAACCAATATGCGCGCACATTTTTAGCGGTCGCGGTTCCTGCGATCCCTCTATTTTCCCAAGACATTGATTTAATTAGAATATCATCGCTGATTACTTTACTTAAACGGGTAGATAAAAATATTGGATTAAAATAATCCTGCTGCAAAGAATCATCAATGCGCAATAATTCACTGACAAAATTTAAATCTTTTGGTAGTTTTTTGATGTTTACTTCCAGGGAAGAAAGTTTTTGTTCTTTTTCTTGTTTCTTGTCCTGCAAATCCTGATTCTCTTGATATAAATCGGCCAATTGATACAACATCCCCCCGAAACAAAGCACAGCAACTATCTTAGCTAACAAGAAAAATACCTGCAAAGCCGAGGCGGCTTGATAGATGGAATTTAGTTTTTTGCTATAAGCACTATCCAAGCGCAGATTTTTCTTTGCCATCATCCCAAAACTAGCCGCCAGCACAACGTCTCCGTAACGATCCCCAGAAAGCACAGCTTGCTTTAAACCTAATAACTGGGCAGCATCGTAAGGTGATAATAAATGTACGCTGGTTGCCTCCATACGGTGGGGAGAAATAAAATCTTTTACTTCCTGGGCGCAAATAACATAAATATCTAAACCAGATTTAGGGGAGTAGGATAAACGTTTTAAATATTCGATGGTATTTTGTATTTCCTGCTCAATACTACCAGCGATTACTTCGGGCTGCGAATCCTCGATAAGCTGCGTAAGTCGGGTAAAAATCAGCACTCCTCGCCGCAAAACTACCTGACGAAAACCACCAACTTTGTCGTGCGAACTTAGTAATTGCCATTCAGCATCTCCCGAAACCTCATGAGCATTATGTTTTTTAAAACTCAGTGCATTCTTTATTTTGGTTTTAAAGGAAAGTTTTTCTTTGGTCGGGGGATGCAAATATTTCGGCTTATGCTCATTAATTGCCTTATGTAGTTTGGCAATAATACTCTGCGCTTCTACGGGAACCAAATAAATACCCATTAATCTATTGGGCAATTCATAAATAACATCAAGCCATTTACGCAAAGCATCCGAATAAACCAATGAAATTAGTAAAGAGTTCCAATCTTTACGACCATCACGCTCACGTCCCAAAATAAGAAAACTTTTAATATCTTCTTTGGCAAAATCACGATCTAAGCGACGTTTAATTAATTTGTTCAGGCTAAATTTAGTAACAGGAGGCAGCGAATGGCGCACATAAGATTGATCCATCATATCCACCAGCACATAAATGGGAGTGTTTTTATGTGCCACTAGTAAATCAATAAAAATAAGCGCCTGTTCTGGGGTGGCAGAAAATAACCGCCGAATAACAACGCCAGATTCTATATATATGAGTATAGCACCATCGTCGCCAAGAAAATAAACAAATCCTGTACGTTCCCCTTTACGGAATTTCTTAAGAATAGCTTGTAGTCGTCTCATTTTCACCATGCGATTACAATATAGTGTTTCTTCTTTATTTTCACACCGCACGAGCGGTGGGATTGCAGTCGCAATCCTTTATAGTGCTTCTTATAGTATGATTTTAAAGGGGAAGCACTATAACATTATTAATATAACTCAAATGACCAGAAAATCTATATTATTTTGTTATTTCACTTACTCATTATAGATATAGCAATTTCTAATTTTATTTACGTAAGAATACTTGAAATTGCTATAGGTTTGCGACCGCAAACCTGCCGCCCATGCGGCGTTAGCCTTAGTAAGACCTCTGCATAATGCTACTGCTCTGGACTTCTAAGTGCTAACTCATTGAAAAATAATACTCATGTGCTGATGTACACTCCGTTTATTTTTCAATGAGTTAGCACTTATAAGCCTCAGCGCAGCGCATTATGCAGAGGTCTTTTAGTGGCGACTGAACGTCTTAATACAAACAAAAAAACCCACCCTAGGCAAGAGCTAAGGGTGGGTTTAAGCAATTGTTTGAAAACTGGATTATATCTGCGTTAATTTATCCAATAATTGATCCGCAGTAGTAATAACCTTAGTATTCGCCTGATATGCACGCTGGGCAATAATCATGTCCGTTAGTTCGGTCGCCAAATCAACGTTAGATTGCTCCAATGATTGTGACTGTACTGTGCCAACTCCGTTAGTGCCAGATTCACGCAAATAAAGCTCTCCAGCGGCAACGGTTTGCGCAAATACATTACCCGTTCTTGGCTCTAAACCATTAGGGTTAATAAAATCGGCAATGGCTACTTTATAGAGTTTTTGATTTTCTCCATTAGTATAATGACCAATCACATAACCATCCGCATCAATCGTAACCCCATTTAGCTGACCAGCAGTTGCCCCGTCTTGCTTAACGAAATTGAGGTTATAGTCACTATCATATTGCGACATTCCATCCGTTGCACCAAAAACCGTCGCCCCAGGAGTACCAAATGGCAACCCAGCCGTACCAAAATTAACGTCTAAGGTGCTATCTAACGCTTCGTTAGTCCATTTAATACTAACTGGCGTAACCAAAGATGGCGACACGCTATATAATGAACCATCACCGTTAAATTTTATAGTCCCCGAAGAAACCTGACCATTGGGCAAAGTAGTGCTGATATCGCTCTCTGGAACCGAATAAGCCTCGAAAGCCCATTCATTATCATCAAGTTTTATATAGGAAAACTGAATATCATGCCCAGTACCTAGAGAATCATAAATCCGCACACTTTTACCATATTGCGGAGTAATATCCCCAGATGCCATATTATGCCCAGAAGAAGCAGAATTTCCCTGACCAGAAGCGCCAGCGGAATCATAATCTGGTCCTAAATTGCCTGTTGATTGTTGAGTATAAGCAGCACTTTGCAAAGACAATGAATCACCATTATTATCTTTTATGCCTAACTCACCAAGCAAACTACCAACATTTCCTACTTGCAAATTGGCGGCAACCGCGTTAGCAGCACCCGCGATAACCCCAGCAGTTGTAACGGCAATGGTAAAAGTATTCGCGGTTGGTGCACTAACCACGGTAAAAGTAGTATTTAGTTCTCCAACCGTAAATCCATCAAAAGCCGCCATTGAAGATAAGGTAACATGATCTCCCGGTCCCAGACCATGACCAGCTAAAGTAATGGTAACCGTCGCAGGTGAAGGTCCTGCCGTAGAAACCACATCCCCAATCCCCAGCGCTTGCACATCTCCCAAGAAATCCTCAAAAGCAACCGTACTAAGGGGACTCGCCGCGCGTATATCCATAGTGGTGGGACCCACGGGATTTTCTACATTGGCAACCATTCCTGTATCTCCGTTTACAATATCTGCCAAACTATTCATGGTAGAAAAACGGCGCGTTGCCGCAGCAATATTGGTTAAATCCAGCTCGCTTACCCAGTCTAATCCATTAGCAGTTGCGGTTCCTGTTGCGTCACCATTGGTAAAGGTTACCGCTTCGGTTGCATCTTTTGAGCCAACCACCAAACGACCCCCGACCACACGCGCAGTCAAACCAGAAGTATTGGCAATCGCAGTTGCCAAACCGTTCAAAGTATTAAACTTCCCAGTAGAGCTATTAGGAGAGCTGGAAGTATAGGTAAAAGTATGCTCACCCGAAGCAGGGGTTTTAATAGTAAAACTAAGCGCTGCCGAAGTAAAAGGAGTTGTCCCCGTAGTTCCTAAAAATGCAGTATTAGTACCAGATGCATCAAATATATTACCCACGAATGGACGGTTGGTAAAAGTACCACCAGCAGCATTAGCATCCGCAACCGTTGAAACCGTAGTAGTAGTAAAGCTAATAGTAGTTGCGTTTATAACGGTGATAGTGTGCGTAGTATTAATTTGTGTCAACGGTATAGTCTCAGCACCTGCCCATGATATCCCCGAAAGAACGACAGTATCACCCGTAGTCAATCCCGCAGTACTCGCCAAGGTCATAGTTACCGTATTAGTAGCACCATCAGTAGCTATTTCTGTACCAAGCAAAGGAGAAGCAACGATATAAGGAGTTCCGTTTACCGAAAGATCAACTGCTCCGTCACCCGCATTAGTGCTAGGAGTAGAATTTGTTACATCACGCCCCATCACAAACCCACCATAGGTATAGTCATAAGAAGTGGAGTTACCCAATCTATCCGTAACGGTTGCGGTAAATTTATCGCCGCGCGCGATTCCGTTAGTAGTTGCCAAACCAAAAGAGGGTATGGTCGCGCTAGTTTCATCCGGCACAATTATATCATCCGCCGCTAAGTCCGTATTATTAGTATTAACCGCTAAAGGATCCATAGTCACCGTAACGCCGGCACCCGGATAAACCGTTTCGCTAGCTTTTAGATTAATTGCCAAATCTAGCTGCGTTGTTGCTTGAGCAGAACTGGCATGGGAAGTTATATTAACGTTTTCCATACTATCTACGTTAGTAGAAGAAGTAGTGTTCAAATTATTAGGCTGACCAGGTAACAAGCCTTGCGAATCTAGTGGCCAAGCTTGTAAAAAGAAGCCATTAGCATTAACCAAATTGCCATCTTTATCTTCTCTAAAAGAACCTGCACGTGTATATAACACTTCTGCACTGCTGGTAGCATTGGTTTTAACCACAAAAAAGCCCGAGCCAGCAATAGAAATATCCGTAGCATTGCTAGTAGTTGCCGTAGGTCCCGCCTTATCTACTTGATGCTCAGCATTAACCAAAGCACCCCCTGGAGAATACGCCGCACCATTACTAGGAGACATGAGAACTAAAGACTGAAAATTTGCCTGTGCACGTTTATAACCAACCGTATTTACATTGGCGATATTGTCGGAAATCATCCCGATTTTTTGACCCTGCGAATTCAAACCAGAAACACCAGTAAATAATGCGCCATATAATGACATAAAGCCTCCTAAAATTGTATTCTTTGAATATTTATATAAAAATTATTTTTAAGCTGTGAAGCTAACAACCAACCAATTAATTAACTAACTGTTTGCACTCCGCGCACCCCCGAAACATCTGTAACGGGTATTTTTAAACTACCAACATTTAAGGTAAGCACCCCATTTTCCTTAGTAATCGCCGAAACTACGCCGCTTGTATAAGTAGTTGGGGTGATTGCTTTTCCGTTAGCATCGGTTGCGGTAACCGCAATATGATAAACCCCATCAGACATGGTAGCCCCCGTTTTGCTGTTCTTACCATCCCAAGTTACCAGATTACGCCCTGCATTTACGCTGCCATTACCGCTAAACACTACTTGCCCCGTTTCATCAGTAACTACCACGCTAGCTTTGCTGGCAGCAGAGGGAAGATCGTAAACAAAGGGTGCCACCCCGTTAGATAAAACTCCAGAGTTACCATTTGCCTCAATAACCTGACCAATATAACCAACCCCAGCATTAAGATTGCCGCCACCGCTGGCCGCCACTAATTCCTCCAAATGCTTATTAGCAGTAACCGCCTGCTCTACTTCCGAGAAAGAAACTAATTGCTGAGTAAATTGATTAGTATCCAAGGGCTGAGTTGGATCCTGGTTTTTTAATTGCGTAGTCAATAATTTCAAAAATGTATTAAAATCCGAGGACAAAGTCTTCCCATCCAAACTGGCTTTGGATGGATTTGTTTCCTGACTTACATTAGACAAATTTGCTTTAGCAGCATTAGCTGCAACAGCATTAGCCGTAGTATCAACTGTATTGGGATTTACCGTAACCATAATAATCTCTTCCTAAACTCTAATATCTAAACCATTGTTAACTACAAACGCGTAATTGCGTTCCACCACCTCGTCAATTTTACTATTTTTTTCATCTATTATTGGTACATAAGGCTGACGATTTTGCTCTCCTTGACGCTCACCAGCCTGCTGCTGAGAATTACCTGCCGCATCCCCATTTTCTCCCCGTAGATTAAACTGCAAGCTGCTACCATCAGTCTTTATGCCAGCATTATTAATTACACGTTCTAATCCCTTACTATCGCTTTGCAACGCAGTTAGAGTATCACGATTATCAGCACTCACCATTATTTGAGTTTTTCCGTCACGCCGAACTTCCAACTTTATCTCTACTATGCCCAATTCTGCAGGATCCATGCGCACACTAATATTGTCTTTTCCGTCTTTTATTGCCTGACGTATATGCACACTTATCTGCTCAGGAAGCGGAGTTGTCGGTTGCGGATTTTCATGAAGAGGTGAATGAATATTATTAGCAGAATGAGAATTATTCTTTTCGCGTGAACCAAGCAAAGCGTCCCGACCATCGCTAGATATTAAAGCAGAAAAATCAGTGCTTACATCGGCAATGTCCGCTCCATCAGAAGAATTTTCTGATTTAGTTGCATTTTCTAATTTAGTTGCATCCGCAGATTCAAAAGCTGATGGTAAATTAGCATTTTTTTCTTTTGCAAAAGACATAGCCGCCAAAGATTCATCGCCCTTTGCATCAAGACCAATATTTTTAAATTCTGCTTCATCTGATTTTATGGGCAATTCTGATTTTATGGGCAATATAGGCATTATTTTCCCAGCATCATTTTTCACATCCACCGCGGCAACTTGCACCTGCTTCGCAAAAACCAAAGAACCAGCATTTTGCTCAGGATGAATATCCGCCAATACATTGGAAAAACGGCTTTCATCAACAACAGGAGATACGGGTGAATCATCCACAGCGAGCGGCAAATTTTGCATAGGGAGATCTTTATCCGCACCATCAACCAAAGGAGCAGGAACATTACCCTCCGACTTTGACAAAGGAGCCCCCACAAAAACACCAACGGGGGTGGAATTATCAACAACTTGCACGTTGGGCAAAACAGCTGCGACCACCAGTGAAGCATCATCCCCACGCAACCATTTTTCTTCCAATTTAGGCTTAGGCAACATATCTAGCTGCGCATCATCATCTGAGCCCGACAATAACGATTTTGCAGCAAATGCGGCGGAAAAATTATCCGCCAGCTTCTGATTAGCGGCAATATCGGACAAATTACGGTTATCACTATTTTTTTCAGCACCCACCAATAATTGAAAAAATGCGCTGGCAACCAGAGAATTATCATCTAATTTTTTATCTACGCTCAAAATTTCAGGCTTTGCATTGCCAAACAAGGCAAACAAACCAACTTCCGCAGAATTATTATCTGCATCTGCAGATAATAGCTTTGTAGGGGCACTCTGCGAGCCTTGCGCCGTAAGGATATTAAGCATATCAAATTACCAAAAGAATTTAGACCAATATCGCAAGCAAAATTACCAAAAACAACAAGCCAACGATTACCTGAAAAGATAATGCAATTGCCGTGCCAAACTGAGCAGGCAACCATCAATTACAGTATTTTTATTTGTTTTCATCCCAAACGATTGGAGTGCCAGCAGAATTTAGCATAAATTTAATGCTTACTAGACCCTCCACACGTCGGAAAACTGCCCCTCAAAAAGACGTTTTTCATAGAAACTCTAATATTGATTATATTTTTAAAATCTTTATGCTTGAGCGCATAAATTGAGATTTAAGGATAAAAAAATGCCCACCAAAATAACTCCTGAAATAACTCCTGAAATTGTCGCAGAACATGGACTAAGCACTAGCGAATACGCTAAAATCCTCACTATTCTCGGGCGCACTCCTAACATGGTGGAGCTGGGAGTTTTTTCCGTAATGTGGAGTGAGCATTGTTCTTATAAAACCACACGCAAATGGCTCAAAGACTTACCCACCAAAGCCGCCCATGTTATTTGTGGACCAGGCGAAAACGCTGGGGTGATTGACATTGGCGACGGACAAGCCGCTATTTTCAAAATGGAAAGCCATAACCACCCATCTTTTATTGAACCTTTTCAAGGTGCGGCAACTGGTGTGGGTGGAATATTGCGCGATATTTTTACTATGGGAGCTCGTCCAATTGCCAATTTAAATGCTTTGCGTTTTGGCAGCCCTTTAAATGAAAAAACTCGCCATTTATTGGCAGGAGTTGTGCATGGGATTGGTTTTTACGGCAATTGTGTGGGAGTTCCGACAGTGGGGGGGGAATGTAATTTCCATCCTTCTTATAATGGCAATATATTGGTAAATGCCATGAGCGTTGGCTTAGCAGACCAAGATAAAATATTTTATTCTGCCGCTGCGGGAGTAGGTAATCCGGTAATTTATGTAGGCTCTAAAACGGGACGAGATGGAATTCACGGTGCAACCATGGCATCGGCTGAATTCAGCGAGGGTTCTGAAGAAAAACGCCCTACGGTGCAGGTAGGCGATCCGTTTACCGAAAAACTATTAATCGAAGCTTGCTTAGAATTAATGCAAACCGATGCAATTATTGCCATTCAAGATATGGGCGCCGCAGGACTTACTTGTTCCACCTTGGAAATGGCTGATAAAGGCGGATTGGGCATTGAGCTGGAACTGAGTGACGTACCCGTGCGTGAAACGGGGATGACCCCTTACGAAATCATGCTCTCAGAGAGCCAAGAACGTATGTTGATGGTTATCAAACCTGAACGCTATGAAATGGCGGAAAAGATTTTCCGCAAATGGGAGTTAGATTTTGCCACAATTGGAAAATTAACTGATACGGGTAATATGGTGCTAAAAATGCACGGAGAAATTGTTGCCGACCTGCCAGTTGCGCCCATTTCTTCTGAAGCGCCGATTTATGATCGCCCATATACGCTTACCGCCGCTCCAGCTTCATTACCTATCGAAGCAGTTGCCGCCCCTAAAGATTGGGCACTTGATTTAAAGAAAATAATTGCCAGCCCAGACATTGCCAGCAAACGCTGGATATGGGAGCAATATGACCAACAAGTAATGAACGACACCATTCAAATTCCTGGTGGAGATTCGGCGATTGTGCGCGTACATGGCACAGAAAAAGCCTTAGCAATTAGCTCGGATTGTTCTCCACGTTATTGTAAGGCAGACCCGTTTGAAGGCGGAAAACAAGCAGTAGTAGAAACTTGGCGGAATATAACCGCGGTGGGAGGAGATCCTTTGGCTATTACCAATTGTTTGAATTTCGGCAATCCCGAAAAACCTGAAATCATGGGGCAAATTGTCGGTTGTTTGCAAGGCATGAGCGCGGCTTGCGTAGCACTTGCTTATCCGATTATTTCCGGGAATGTTTCATTATATAATGAAACTAATGGTACGGGTATTTTACCAACTCCGACAATTGGTGGAGTCGGGATTTTGCCGCAAGTAAATAATCATGTAACCATTGCCTTCAAAGCAGAGGCGGAAACCATCTTGTTAATTGGTGAAACTGTAGGACATTTGGGTTCTTCCATCTACTTACGTGAAATATTGGGGCGGGAAGAAGGCGCGCCGCCGCCAGTTGATTTAAAGGCTGAAAAAACCAATGGTGACTTTGTACGTCAACTAATTCGCAACCAGAAAGTTACCGCCTGTCACGATTGCTCAGACGGCGGAATGTTAGTCGCATTAACCGAAATGTGCATGGCAGGAAATATAGGGGCAGAAATTTCCTTGCCCGAAAATATTGCCGCCCATGCTTTTGCTTACGGCGAAGATCAGGCGCGTTATTTAGTAAGCTGCACCAACCAAACCCAGACAGAAATAATTGCGGCAGCTAAAGATGCGGGAGTTTTCGTAATGGAATTGGGCACCACTAAGGGCAAAAGACTAAAAGTAAAAGATTATTTAGATATGGAAATAAACGAACTCCGCAAGTCCAACGAAGATTGGCTACCTGATTTTATGGCAGCTTAATTTCACCCTACACGACAGTACTATTAACAACATGATTTTACATTATATAACAGCAAATTATATGGAGGATCCATCCGTTGTCATACCTATGCAGGGCGGTATCCATGCCTATCAATTAGCTTATGAGCCAATGGTTTGACATGGATACCGCCCTGCATAGGTATGACAACGGATTGGCTTTTGCAAAAAATCATTTTTATTCAATGTGATGGTGGTTGTTAATAGTGCTGTCATGTAGGGTGTTGGAATTATTATAGTTTAAACAGACGCCTGCTGCTCTAACAATGACAATATATAAACCATATTATCATGCATATTTTCATCATAATTTTTATAGATTTTATCCATGATATATTCGCTATAATAAGGCTGCGCGGTGGAAATTTTATCTAGCTTAGCACGGTACACCACATTGAATAACAGGCGCACAGAATCAAACATGCCCATGGGCAGACCTGCGCGTTCATATAAAGCAACAAAGCCTAATTGACCGCGATCACTCACCAGTTTTTGAGCATTATTCAAAGGAACATTAGCTAATTCTGCCATGCCATTTTCAAAGAATTCAATATTGCCGCCACATAAGCCGCGCAACAGCAAAGAAAGGTTTAAGCGATTGTTTTGATGTAACCTTCTAATCAGGTAAGTTAGTTGATCTTTATCTATTTTACTATTTACTAAATTGATAATATTTTGTTCATTGATGAAATATTCTTCCTCTTCGACAATTTTAGTATCAATTTTATAAGATATGCGCATTTTTTGGCACATTTCGGCAGAAACTAAGCTCATTAGTTTTTCTGCTACAGTTACGGGCAATAAATTACGTTCTACCAATTTTATGGCTAATAATTCATCATGCTCGGCATTATCGACTAAAGTCAGATAAGTGGGCATAGAAATTGCCGCATTTTGATTTTCCAATAATTTATAAACCACTGCCGGATGACCAGTTTCCACCAAACCACTAGAAACATCTTCGTCTAATGCCGGCCTCACGGCAATTGCTAAATAACGCCAGATTTCTTCACAATTTTGTACTACTTCCAAAAGATCATGTTCATCTAATAATTCGGAAAATGATAATATCGGCGTAGCTACTTCTTCTACATCGTAAGCTAGTTGTAAGATTATATCTTTTGATACTTTATTGTTTTTTTGCAAACTTTCCGCCAAAGCACTACGAATCCGCACTGCCGCATCTTTTGATAATAACAAAATAATTTGTTCAGCAATTTTTATATCTTCCGCACTTAAATTATCAGCTAAATAGCAAGATTTAACCTTATCTAACACTTCCAGCTTGGTTTCTGGACGGGCACGGCGCAACAGGCGGTCAATATCATCCTGGGTTAAATGAACATCTAAACCATGAGATAAATCGGACAAATTACTAACTGTATCAACGAGCGCTTGGTTCACTTGCGTATCCTTTCATGATAGCTAAAAAATAAGCGGTATTTTCTATGGCATCTTGCTGCTTGGTACTGATGATATATTGCGCCATTGCCAGGGGCAAATTTTCTTCGCCGCTTTCCGACAATTTGCGTGCCAAGCGGTAAACCATCTTAGTTGCCTCCACGAAACCAACCGGAACCCCTGCGGCATTACAGATTGCTACAAAACCTAACTTGCCAGAATCTTCTAGCAATATACGCACTTTGGGTAAGGATATATTTGCCAATTTTGCAATTGCCACCTCAAAGAAACGTATTTCACCTGCACATAATGACCGCAAGATAAGCGAATAATTTAATCTCTTATTCCGCATCATTTGTTCGGATAAAGCACCTAACTCATCATCACTCAAGCGCGGAGAAATAAAACGTAATATAGCGGCATCCCGAGCTATTTGCGAAACCGCATCTACCCAATATTGAGGCATAAAATTGCGTCGAGTAAGATCTTGTTTTAAATTATCACTAATCAAAGAATGTAGTGTTTCCGCTATGCATACGGGCAAACCGCCTCTTAGCACCAAAGTTTCTAATATCGACTGGTCATCGGAGAAATTACGCAATATCTCATCAAAATCATCATCGTTAATATAGGCATTATTATTATCTAACAAGCGGCGTAAAACGCTCACATGACGAGAGGCTATCAGCAAAGAGCTAACTTTCTCGCTAACATTCTTACGTGCAGCAATCGCAACTAATCCCCGAATTTCTTTATAAGACCGAACGATTTCAAGCAAATCTTCGTCATTTAATACCAATGAATTTTCTAATATAGGAATCGAAACTTCCGCCACATCATTGGCAAGCGTGCAAATTACGTCATGGGGAATATCGTTGTTATGGCAAATATTTAACGCCAATTCTTTACGCACCCGAACCGCACTATCACGCATCAATAAGCGCAACACTTCTTCGGCTAAATTTCGCTCACTCGGTGAAAGCAAAGAATTGTTAAATCCTTGAGCAATTTTTACAGCAATTTCTGATCGTGCTGCTGGTGAAGATTCTTTTTGCAAACAAGCTGAATTGAGGCTATTAATCATTTCATTTCTCCCTATGCCATTGGCGTTTGGGCTAACATAACTTATTTGTTTGCCCATATTATGGTTAATTGTTTTTTTATGGGTATTTTTGTTATTGAATCTAGCTAACATATTCCCCTCCTGTTCTTATTAACCATATTAACGCCAACTTGGTTAATAAATTACTAAAACTATTAATAATTTTATAGATAATTTTATATTTATTGTTTTAAAAATTATCCTGCATCTTAAATAAATACAACACACCCCAACCAACAAATTGTATTGTAACGATATTGTCAAAAAAGAACATATAAATACGTATTTAAAAAAACATCATTATTTGATAAAAAACTTCACCCTACACGACAGTATTATTAACAACTACCATCACATTGAATAAAAATGATTCTTTGCAAAAAACCATCCGTTGTCATACCGCCGCAGGGCGGTATCCATGCCAAACCATTGGCTTAACAGCTAATTGATAAACATGGATACCGCCCTGCGGCGGTATGACAACGGATGGATTTCCCATATAATTTGCTGTTATATAATGTAAAATCATGTTGTTAACAATACTGTCGTGTAGAGTAAAAAAACTTTATAAAAATACTTACAAAAATACGGCAAAACCGCTAGACTCACATAAAACTTAGTTAAAAAGAACGACAGATGATTAATAAATTAAACATAATTCTTTGTGAGCCGCGTGGATTTTGTGCTGGGGTTGAACGTGCAATTGAAATTGTTGAACGTGCTTTAAAAAAATATGGTGCTCCTATTTATGTGCGTCATGAAATCGTCCATAATCGCTGGGTGGTAGAAGATTTACGTAACCGGGGGGTTATTTTTGTGGATGAGATAGACGATATTCCCGAAAATGCGGTAACTATATTCAGTGCACATGGCATATCTGAACAAATTGAAAATTTGGCAAAAAAGCGTGGACTGCCAATTATAGATGCCACCTGCCCTTTAGTAACCAAAGTACATTACCAAGCACAGCATTATGAAAAAGATGGTTGCCAAATTATATTAATCGGTCACGCTGGACATCCTGAAGTGGAAGGAACTAGTGGCAGAGTAAAAAATCCCGTCTGGCTGGTGTCATCGGTAGAGGACGTACAAGCATTAAATATTAATGAGGGCGTAAAGCTAGCCTACGTAACCCAAACCACTTTAAGTGTTGATGATACCAGCAATATCATAAAAGCTTTAAAAGAAAAATTTCCGCAAATAATGGGACCAGAACTAAATGATATATGTTATGCCACCCAGAACCGCCAAAATGCGGTGAAGCAATTGGCAGGCAAAGCGGATATTTTATTGGTAATTGGCGCAACCAATAGCTCAAATTCCAGCCGCTTGCGTGATTTGGGAGAGGAAATTGGTATCGTTTCTTATTTGATAAACGATTGCTCCGAGCTAAACCCCGAATGGTTAACCAATAAAAATACGGTCGCGATTACTGCAGGAGCATCTGCCCCTGAACATTTAGTTATGGGAGTAATTGATAAACTACGCCAATATCGCGATTGTAGCGTAGAGAACCTGGTAACTATCCGCGAAGATATAAAATTCAAACTCCCCCCCGAAATACGTTATGATGAAGGAAAAGACCATGAACTCAAGCATGAACATAACTAATTTTCCTTATTGTATTAGTTTAAACAAACTGGAATTTCCTGTTTTGCTAGGGGCAACCGCATCTGAACAAGCGCAGCCCCAACATGTAAGCCTGTATATAAAAATATTTTTTGCCCAGATCCCTGACGGTACCAATGATGATAAAGGCAATTATTTATGTTATGATGAACTAGCCAAGATTGTGTTGAATTACGTTAATAATCAGACATTTCATCTGATTGAATATCTAACTATGCAGATATATAACAAAATACGTGAACATATTAACCAAAAAACAGGCATTGAAATAGGCAGCCAGACCAAAATATGGTTGAAACTATCTAAGACCCCCCCCGTAAGCTATAAAATAGAATCCACTAGTTTTGAATATACAGACCTTTATATATAAAAAACGGAGTGTTAAAACCATGCAAGCAACTATTGAGCCATCTAAAATAATAAAAACCGCAGAGAATCAATGTATCATCCCCGCCCATGAAGTTGACGAGCAATCCCTCATCAAACCTTTCATACAAGATGCTTATCTGGAGCAGCTAAAAACGATAAATGACCAATATGATTTAAGCGAACTAGCAATTTTAATCAAATCGTTGCAAGCTTGTGCTCTGGGCAATCCCATCAGTAATTCGCAATTATGCAATATTCAGCATAGCGAACATATATTAACAGCTGCGGCAAAAAATCTGCATCTATTAGCCAAGCAAACTGACCAACCAGAAACAATAAACGCAGATGCGAACTTTTTAAATGAAGTGGCAGCATCCATAAAACCAATTATAATGCAACTGAATAACCTCGGCGCGAAACGTTACAAATGATTGTTTTTTTAAGTCTGGGCAGTAATATAGGTAATCGTGCGGAGCATATACAGCTCGCATTGGATTTGCTTGCGCAGCAGGGGATAAATAATCTCCAATGCGCCCCACTGATAAAATCCGCAGCTTTACTGCCGCAAAATGCACAAAATGATTGGGATAAGGAATTTCTAAATACAGTTGCCAAAGGAGAAACCGAACTTTCTCCGCAGGAACTACTGAAAATTATAAAAGAAATAGAACAAAAAATTGGCAGGCAAGCAAGGGGACATTGGGGTCCGAGAGAAATTGATGTGGACATATTGGATTATAATGGGCAAATATTGACCAGCGACACCCTGAATCTACCCCATGCACAAATGCATTTACGTAATTTTGTCCTAAAACCCTTAATGGAACTAGACCCAGATTGGCAGCACCCAATATTACACAAAACCGCCCGTGAATTATTAAATTTATGAATTATTAGATTTATTATGAAATTACACAACACAATGAATATACCTAAAATAGTCGGCATTGCCAACCTAACCCCCGATTCTTTTTCGGATGGCGGACATTATGTTAATGCTAAAGAAGCACTTATACATATTAAGAAACTAATCACTGATGGGGCAGATATAGTTGATATTGGCGCAGAATCCACCCGCCCACATGCTACCCCCCTTACCCCCAGAGAAGAATGGGAACGCTTACAACCGATTATTGGCGATGCGGTAAAAATTGCCAAAGATTTAGGCAGTGAAATAAGCGTAGATACTCGCCATGCAGATAATGCCAGCCGCAGCTTAGATGCAGAGGTCAGCTGGATAAATGACGTAAATGGCTTAAAAGATAGCAAAATGCTCCGCGCAGTAGCCGCCAGCAATTGCAAATTAATGGTTATGCATTCACTAATCATCCCCGCCACTCCTGCACTTACCATGCCAGAAAACTGCGATATTATTAGTGAAATGCAAAAATATATCATGGAAACCAGCGCTCGTTTAAGTGCGGAAGGAATTTCTCCCAAGCGCGTAGTATTTGATCCAGGCATTGGCTTTGGCAAAACACCCGCCCAATCATTACGGCTAATCACCCATGCCGCAGAATTAGTAAAAACCAATTTGCCTATTCTTTTTGGTCATTCACGCAAATCCGTATTAAGATTTTTTACGCAAAGCACACCAGCTCTGCGTGATGATGTAACCCTCGCCTGTTCATGGTTTCTAGCTGCGCAAAATGTGGCTTATTTGCGCGTGCATGAGGTGCGTAGGCATCGGGAGATGTTTTTAGGAAATATACTTTAAGAACTTAAGGATAAAAAACCGATTCTTTCCACCCATCGCCATCAACTTCAAATATTTGGCGATGGTGCAAGCGGAAATCACCATTTTGCCAGAATTCAAAATGACGGGGAGTAATCCGAAAGCCCGACCAATAAGCTGGGCGAACGGGAGGGGAAATACTAGCTTTTGCCATCTGGGTAACTGCTTTGGCAATAAACGCCGTATGCGATTGCTCCATCGGGCGAGATTGCTGGGATAATATGGCTCCCACGCGGCTTTGTAATGGGCGGCTGTTGAAATAAGCATCCGCCTGCTCGTCGCTTACTAAACTAACATCCCCTTCGATGCGAATTTGCCGCCCCAAAACCTCCCAATAGATACAAATGGCCGCATGGGGGTTTTCTAATAAGTCGCGCCCCTTATGGCTTTCTAAATTAGTAAAGAACACAAAGCCGTTATTATCAAATTCCTTTAGTAATACCATACGGTTAGATGGGATTCCACTAGCACTGGCAGTGGCAAGATTCATCGCCTCGGCTTGCGTTATACGTGCATCGCTCGCTGCTTGTTCATACCACTGGGCAAAAATTGCAAAAGGATCATGCATGGCTAAAATTTCAGTTTTTCAGTGGGAACATCTTCATGCTTCATTAGTTTTAAGCGCGGATGTTTAGTGCGCCATTCATCCTTGCTACTGGTCTTTTTACTCTTTGCATCTTCTGCTGAAGCCGTAGGTTTATCGGTACTCTCAGGATGAGCAATTTTTTCATAAGCGGATTTATCTATGCCTTTTGCCTCCTCTGCCTGCGCAGAAGAACCTAATAACATTATGCTACAAAACAAAACCCTAAACATAAAAACTCCTAATGCTTCACCATTTCACGGCTATGGCTAGTCTCTAAACTGCGCGTCAACGCCATCTCATCATCTTCACTCCAGATGGCTATATTTAGCGGCTTGCTTAGAGCATAGCTGAGAACTTCATCCACCGTAGAAACGGGGATTATTTCTAGCCCTTCCTTCACATTTTCGGGAATTTCTTCTAAATCTTTTACGTTTTCCATCGGTATAAGTACGGTTTTAATGCCGCCGCGTAAAGCTGCCAATAATTTTTCTTTCAAGCCGCCAATTGGCAATACTCGCCCCCGCAAAGTAACCTCCCCCGTCATAGCGACAGTGCGTTTTACGGGGATGCCGGTTAAAGCGGATACGATAGTGGTACACATAGCAATCCCCGCGGATGGACCATCTTTAGGAGTGGCACCTTCGGGAACATGCACGTGAATATCGCGGTTACGATACATCGGCGGAGTAATGCCAAATTGCAAGCTACGCGAACGCACATAACTAAAGGCGGCCTGTACAGATTCCTGCATGACTTCTCCTAGCTTACCAGTAATACTGATATTACCTTTACCCGGAATAGTAACCGCTTCAATTACCAGTAAATCTCCGCCCATTTCGGTATAGGCTAAACCAGTAGTCATACCCACTAAATCTTCTTTTTCTGCTTCGCCGAAAGAATATTTACGCACGCCGAGATATTCTTTCAGATTCTCTGCGGTTACCTGAATTTTTTTGCTCTTTTTCAGCATAATAGCTTTAACTGCTTTACGTGCCAAACGTGCAAGCTCACGCTCTAAATTACGCACTCCCGCTTCGCTGGTGTAATAACGGATAATATCGCTCAAAGCTTCATCGTTAATGCTCCACTCGGTCTTTTTCAAGCCATGCTCTTTCATCTGCTTTGCAATCAGATGATTTTTTGCAATATTGATTTTTTCCTGCTCGGTATAACCAGGAATACGAATAATCTCCATACGGTCCATCAAGGGACGGGGCATATTAAGAGTATTTGCCGTGGCAATAAACATTACATCCGAAAGATCGTAATCTACTTCCAGATAATGATCGTTAAAATTCTGGTTTTGTTCTGGGTCTAACACCTCCAACAAAGCTGCCGCGGGGTCACCCCGGAAATCATTGCCCATTTTGTCTATTTCATCCAGCAACATCAATGGGTTCGATGATTTTGCCTTTTTCATCGACTGAATGATTTTCCCCGGCATAGAACCAATATAAGTGCGGCGATGTCCACGAATTTCCGCTTCATCACGCACACCCCCTAGGGAAATCCGTAGATAATTACGATTAGTCGCCCGCGCAATCGAACGCGCGAGAGAAGTTTTTCCTACTCCTGGAGGTCCAACTAAACATAAAATTGGTCCTTTTAAGGACTTAGTGCGCTGCTGTACTGCCAGATATTCTAAGATTCGGTCTTTAACTTTTTCTAGCCCGTAATGATCACCCGCCAGAATTTTTTCTGACGATTCTAAATTATGCGAAACTTTGGTAGGCTCTTGCCAAGGAATACTGGTTATCCACTCCAGATAGTTTTTTACCACCCCGGCTTCTGCCGACATAGAATTCATCGAACGGAGTTTCTTTAGCTCCGCCAACGCTTTTTCTTTAGCTTCTTCGGATAATTTTATGCTGTTTATTTTTGTTTCCAGCTCCGAAAGCTCGTCTTTTCCTTCTTCAATCTCACCTAGTTCTTTCTGAATTGCCTTCATTTGCTCATTCAGATAATATTCGCGTTGGGTTTTTTCCATTTGTTTTTTAACGCGTGAACGAATGCGTTTTTCGGTGTTTAACACACTTATTTCGCTCTCCATCAAGGCAAAAACCTGTTCTAGGCGGTCTAAAATGCTGCAAATTTCCAATACTTCTTGCTTAGATGCCAACGTAACCTGCATGTGCGCGGCAATCGTATCCGCCAAAATTGCTGGGTCATTGATTTTCATTACCGCATCCATCGTTTCGGGCGGAATACGCTTGTTGAGTTTTACATATTGCTCAAACTGATTTTGCACCGTGCGGTGCATGGCGGCCATTTCTTCATGGTCACCCCCCATAATTTCATCTAAGGGTTCGGCAGAAACTTCAAAATATTCACCGACATCATTATTTAAGAATTCTACTATTTTTGCGCGGCGCGTGCCTTCCACCAAAACTTTTACCGTACCATCTGGCAAGCGCAGCAGCTGCAAAACGGATGCAATACAACCAACGCGGTAAATATCATCTTGCTGCGGGCTATCTTTGGTTCCATCTTTTTGTGCCACCAACAAGATTCTATTGTCTTGTTTTATAACCATCTCCAAAGCACGCACGGATTTTTCCCGCCCGACAAATAAAGGCACTACCATTCCAGGAAACACCACTATATCACGCAGTGGCAACACTGGCATATTCAACAATTCTTCGGACATTTTTTTCTCCTGAATTTATACTCGTTGTGTAATATAGTACAGCAATGCGCAGCTTTCCAGACATGATGCAAAAAAACATTCACAAAAGACTAAAAAAAGTTTAATATAGTAAAAACTGACAAAAGGTAAATTGTAATGCAGATGATAACTACAAGAAAAAATGGTTTTACTTTAATTGAACTTTCCATAGTGCTTACGGTTATTGGATTGATAGTTGGCGGCGTAATGTCCGGTCAAAGCTTAATACACGCTGCAAGAATCCGCCAAATTTATACGCAATCAGCAGAATATATTCAGGCAATAAATACTTTTAAAGATAAATATGATGCCCTTCCGGGGGATATGGCGGATGCGACAAGTCATTGGGGAGCAGCAGATCCAGACCCTGTAGTTTGCCTAACAACTGACAACAACGACAAAACCACCTGCAATGGGACTGGAAACGGCATTGTTAATAATACTGTGGGAGATAGTTATGAAATGGCATTAGTTTGGAAGCATTTAGCCAATGACGGGATGATTAAAGGTAAATATACTGGTATAGGCGGTCCTATGGGTGAACATCACGGAATACCAGGGGTTAATATTCCTAGATGGAAAGGCAGAGCAGGATTTACACTATTTTATGTTGACCCTTCTGATGGCACTGGGCAATTCTTTATTGGTGATTCTCTTGGTCATGTGATATACTTCGGTAGAGAAGATCGTTTTGGTGGGCAAGCCAGAAGAGTAATTATTTCAGCGGCTGACGCTTATGCTATTGATACAAAAATAGATGATGGAAGCCCAGGAAACGGAAATTTGCGTACATTTCAATTCACTGCCCAAACAAATTGTGTAACTACAGACGATCCTGCAACTTCGATATATGCGGTTACGACATCAACTAAAGCAAATGCATGTATGTTGATTTTCTTAACAGGATTCTAAACTAGTGCTGATAATTTTAATTTACAGCCCGTTTCCCTCAGTGGACACGGCTAAAGATGTAGCCAAATCATTATTAGAAAGCAAACTTGCAGCATGTGCCAATATAATCAAAAACTTACAATCTCTTTATATGTGGGAAGGTGAGTTGCAGATTACGGGAGAAGTTTTGTTATTAATAAAAACCTGTCCAGAGCAGGAGTTACAGGTGCTAAAAAAGATTGAGCAGATGCACCCTTACCAAGTCCCCTGCGTATTGTCTTTTTCTAGCCAAGCGAATGAGTCGTTCTTTGAATGGGTTAAAAATCAAACTGCTTCTACGGACTCAATTTCGGGAATATAATGTTTAAGCATATTCTCAATGCCATTTTTCAAAGTAATGGTAGAACTGGGGCACCCCGAACAAGAACCATGCATTTCCAAACGTACAATACCATTTTCAAAACTATGAAAGATAATATCCCCACCATCCATTGCCACAGATGGACGTACGCGTGTTTCCAATAATTCTTTTATTTGGGCAATTAAGGGATCATTATTTTCTGTAGATGCTTCGCTTTTTTTACTTCCTTGCAACAAAACTGGACGCTTTTCCACGAAAAAATCCATGATAATCGCCAGCAATTTAGCCTTCAGCAAACTCCATTCTAAATCCGCAATTTTGGTAACTGTAATAAAATCTGCTCCCAAAAAAATTGCGGTAACCCCATCTACTTTAAATAATTCCTGCGCGAGGGGAGATTCTGCCGCGGCATCTAAATTAGTATAAAACCGTGTGCCTTCTCCCAAAACATCCATTCCAGGAGAAAATTTCAAGGTCATAGGGTTAGGGGTAGCTTCAGTTTGAATAAACATTTTTTTCTCTTCAATTATTTCATTTGTGCATAAACTAGACTATTTTACTAGGATAAGCAATTAT
>DIUV01000029.1:0-371 GCA_002423155.1 Alphaproteobacteria bacterium UBA6149 | reverse complement strand
GCACCAAAATAAACGCGGCGGATTTGCACCAGACTCAACGCGGCAGCGCACATGGGGCAAGGTTCTAGGGTAACATAAATATCGCAATCTTTCAGATATTTATTGCCACGCACCGCGCAAGCCTGCCGCAGCACCAACATTTCTGCATGCGCAGTTGCATCTTGCAAAGTTTGCGTTAGATTATGGGCACTTGCCAGCACCACCCCCGTAGCATCCACCAGCACTGCCCCCACAGGAACTTCGTTTTGTGCGTAAGAGATTTGCGCTTGCTGCAACGCTAACTGCATGGGAGTAATAATGGGCATGGGCGTAGGTGTTTGTTGCAAAACCATAAAAAACCAATTGAATTTATTAGTAATTAGTTCTAATTC
>DIUV01000028.1:36620-42385 GCA_002423155.1 Alphaproteobacteria bacterium UBA6149 | reverse complement strand
GAATCTCGGCTTCTATCCACAGTGATAGCAAATTTTGTAGTAGTCATGCCTTAAATCCTCTCGTAACTTTTGTTTTTTAACTTTTTTCAGTTAATTCACTCAAAATTTGTTTTTTCATTAATGAAAAAACAAAAATGTCACCAATTTTCACAATCAGCGCATAGAATGAACGATAAACTTGAAGCAAAAAATACTAGTTGAGCTCATAATATAATTAGCGTCAAATCGACATTTACTTGACCTAATCCAGCAAGATTAGGAAAAAACAATTTGTGCCATTTTATTACAATATTCCTACAATATACAGTATTATTTTTGCTTATTTTTAGTTGACCGTCCCAATTTTTTATGCCTGCACAACAAAAACAATACACCAGATGTTGTTTTGATTATTGCGCCTGATAGCTATATATAGATTACTTCTGGAATATCCTGTCAATCCAATAAAAGCAAAAAAGCAAAAAAATATTCTAAAAACTATCAATACAGGCAATTACGCAACAGGGGGAAATTGTCATTAAAATGTCATCTCTATTATATAGAATGAGAAAATAACCGCTAACTAATAATTTTTAGATTTTGAAACGCCGCACGAGCGGCGGGTTTGCAGTCACAAACCTATAGTGTTTCAAAATATTTAAAGGTCATTGCAATGTTGAAACACTATAAAACATGAGTTATCATCGCCCAGAGAGCATTAGTCATGCAACTACCATCCTTTTACGTGCGGCAAGTGCGCTTAGCATGGTGGCTTCGGCTGCTCTGATTGTGGCAGGATTTGGCGGTGATTTTCTTTGGGGCAGTCTTGGTTCTGGCATTGTTTCGGGCGGAATATCGCTGGCTGGTTGGCGCTGCGCCAGTGCCGCAGAAACCGCTCGAGAATATAATAATGAAGTGCATGAAGCCCTGGATTTAGCTGAAAAAACGGGAAAATCCCCCCAAATGCCTCCATCTCCCTACGCAGATCCAGATAAACAACCGAGCGAGTTTACTAGCTTTTTAACCAAATTTGGCGGCATCGTTATGGGGGGTGCGGGAACCTTGGCCTTGCTCGCATCTGGTGGGGAAGCAATGTGGCTGTTAAAAGGGGTAGCTTTATTAACCGGCGGTTTCGCCATGGGAAAATCCGCCCAAATTGCCGATGATTCACGCCAATATGCGGATGATTTGCAAATAATTGCTCAAAAAGAAAGCGAACGTAATGCTAAAATAGCTGCTAAAATAGCACAACAACAACAAACACAGCCACATAAAGGTAATTTTTTTACCGATAAAATAAACTCTGAGCGGTCTAATCTAAAATTATTAGAACATACTCGTTGATTTGCCTCTTTTAATGGGCATCTCTAATAACCCATTCTGGCGGCAAACTTATCTGCGATGGAGCTTACGAGCAATACTTAACGGTGAAGTATACGCTGCGTTTGCGCCACTCCATGCCTAAGCATTTTGCTCGCCATAATGGGTTATTAGAGATGCCCTAATGTTTGTTTGAAGCAAAAATCACCGCCTAGATGGTGTACCTAAACCATGGGCAATTTCTTGTTTGCTTGCCATGGTTCAATATGCTAGCATCAGGAAACCCCCTTTATAAGGAGAAGTGCATGTCTAAAAAAGCTCCTCACAAATCGCATACTGAGAAAAATTCTCAAGATAAAAATTCACGCGAGAAACCGCATCGGGTTAAGCATCTTACCTATTCCAGCAATTTATTTTTTGAAAAAAACGCTCATTTGACCATGCTTTATGGCAATCATGAGGAAAATCTGCGTAAGTTAGAAAAAATGTTGGGGGTGGAAATTGTTGCACTGGGCAATATGGTTTCGGTTTCGGGTAATCGTCGGGATGTAGTCTTAACTGAAAATATTTTAATGGATTTATACGGACGCATTGATGAGGGAATAGATTTAGAGCCCTCCGATGTGGATGCTGCCATTCGTATGGCGCCACCAGTGAGTGATGCGGATTTAGAAGGATCTGAAAATCGCCGTATAGAAAAGAAACGCCAGCGCGAAACGGGTGGCGATGTGGCGATTAAGACTATGAAAAAAACCATTCGCCCTTATTCGCACATGCAAGGAAATTATATGCGGGCGATGTTTGACAGCGACATGGTCTTTGCTCTAGGACCAGCAGGTACGGGAAAGACTTATATCGCCGTGGCAATGGCAGTATATATGTATCTTAGCCGAAAAGTAGAGCGGATTGTTTTATCGCGCCCAGCGGTAGAAGCGGGCGAACGTTTGGGCTTCCTACCCGGAGGAATCAAAGACAAGATTGACCCCTATTTACGCCCACTTTATGATGCATTATTCGATATGCTGCCAGCAGAACGCGTGGAAAAAATGAGTGAATCAGGCGAAATAGAAGTAGCCCCCCTCGCCTTCATGCGGGGACGTACTTTGTCTAATGCCTTTGTTATTTTGGATGAGGCACAAAATACAACCCCCACACAAATGAAAATGTTTCTTACGAGAATGGGCGAAAACTCGCACATGGTAATCACGGGGGATTTAACCCAAACAGATTTACCGCGAGATATAAAATCTGGCTTACGTGATTGCGTCCGCAAAGTAGCACATATTGAGGGTATAACTACAGTTACCTTCTCCGATGGTGACGTGGTGCGCCACCCATTAGCGGCAAAAATTGTTAAAGCTTATGATGCTTGGGATTTGGGAGATAGACCAAATCAGGCGGAAGAAGAAAATGTTGATGGGGAGTGAGTGGGTTGATGGGGAGTGAGTGGTGCTAAATATATCAGCTACCCCCTGCGGCAAGGCGTAATTTAACTGCCTCACCCTCTTCTTCTAATTCAACATTATTGATGTCCACATTGATAGTTCCATCAATACGGCGAATATCGTAAGTTGCCAGTGGTACGGGTATGTTTTTTCCACGTGCTGGAGTTACCCCCAGAGCAGATAGTTTCTGCATTCTTGGTAACATGCGAGAATTAACCGAACGGGCGAATTTTTCAAAATGTTCGGTGGTGGTTTTCAACCCCATACCAATTTTATCCGCATAAGCAAAGGCAGTGGCTACGCTTTCCATCAATTCTGCAACTACTTCGGTGATATGTTTTTCATTATCAGCTTGTTTTGCGGCGGCAATTTGCATTTTTGCGAGGGAGAATAATCCAGTTAGGCTGGCAGGTCCGGCGAGAATAATACCTGCGCGTTCAATTTTTCTATCAAACTCCACATCTGCCCGGCGGATTTTTTCGATTACTGATTCGCTGGGTAAATACATTACGTTGAATACATAGCCAATTTTATCGCCCTTACCTGCTTCTTTAAAAGATTGCAAAATAGCGGAGCGATAATCTTTTGCAGATAAGGCGCGTAGATGTTCATTCATGGATTTTGACAACTTACTCAGAATTTCTGCTTCCATATCATCGCTGCTTTCGGCAAGTTCAAGTATGAATTTAGAGGCTTTGCTATCAATTACCATCACCATATCCTGCGGCAAGAAAACTACCGCATCGGGACGCAGACCAGAGGTTTCTCCTGCAATGTGATATTGCATAATAAAATCTCTTCCTACTTCTAACCCCAAGTTTTTTAGTGAGTTTTCCAGCCCAATTTCTGCCATACGCCCTGCTCCTCCGGGGTTGCTTAGGGTGCGCATAACCACATCCATCTGGGTGCGATTGTTATGGGAAATATCTTTTAGTGAATGAACTGCTTTGGTAACTTCGGTAAATTGTTCCATTAATTTAGCCGTGGTTGTCTGTATTTTTTCTTCTTGTTGTTTTTTGGCAGATTCCGCTTCGCGCTTATGATCTTCCAATAATTTAGTGGACATTTCACTGCCAGCTTTAAAAATCGCCGCCCGAGCAGATTGGATGGATTCTTCGCGCTGTTTTTCCCAATCTTGCATGCGTAACAACATATCATCCATTTTTTGTTGGACTAAATCGGCTTGTTTTTCAGCTTCGTAAGCGCGTTTTTCAGCTTCGCGCATGGCTTCACGCGCTACATTACGTTCTTCTAGTACTAGTTCTAACTGGCGGACAGTTTCGGCTTTTTCGGAAGCGGAACGCACACTGACTTCAAGTGCTTGATTATATTCTTTTTTTAGCACTTCTAGTTCTTCTAATTGCCGCTTGATTCCCTCTGCTCCGCCTGCGGCTTCTGCCAGAGCTACTTCTTTTTCCTTGAGCTTAAAATATAGACGGCGGATGATTTGCAGGGCAAAAAAGGCGATTGCAGCGGAAATAATCATCCCCACGATAAAAATATATGGCATCATTGAGTTCATTTAAGCTTCTTTCTTGCAAAATTGTCTTTGTACAGTATAAAAAGCTAAATCACTTAGAGCAACGAAAGATTATGACCATTCAACCATTTGCAGCAATTATTTTAGCCGCTGGTAAGGGTACGCGTATGCGTTCTGACTTGCCGAAAGTTTTACATAAAATTGCTGGTTTTCCTATGTTATCCCTAGTGTTGCGGAGTGTACAGAGCTTGTCAGCAGAAAAAATTATTATTGTAAGTGCCGCGGATATGCCACAAGTGCAAGAATGTGCTAAAAATCATGCACCACAAGCAGAAATTGTTATTCAAAAACAACAATTAGGCACGGCGGATGCGGTTAAAGCAGCGAAAGATATTTTGGGAGATTATGCGGGAACTATATTAGTTTTATATGGTGATACTCCGCTAATTACTAACGCAACCATTAAATTATTATTACAAAAATTAGAAAAAAATGATGTTGCCGTATTGGGTATGCGCAACAATGTAGCTAATGAATATGGTCGTTTAATCACCGAGGGTGAAAAATTAATTGAAATTGTGGAATATAAAAACGCTAGCCTGGAAATTCGTAATATTAATTTATGCAATTCGGGCGTAATGGCGGTTCGGGCTAATATTTTTGCTTTGCTGGAACAAGTTAAATTAAATTCTAGCGGCGAATATTATCTGACTGATTTGGTGGAAATTGCTAATAAACAAGGACTAAATTGTAGCTTTCAAGAAGCAAGCGCAGAAGAATTAGCCGGCGTAAACTCACGAGAAGAACTCAGCATCGCCGAGGCTAGCTTGCAACGCCAATACAGAAAAAACTTTATGCAACAAGGTGTTACTCTACTTGACCCTGCAAGCGTATATTTCTCAGCCGATACTAAAATTGCCGCAGATGTTATCATCCAACCGCATGTATATTTCGGCACGGGGGTGGAAATAGAAGCAGGCGCAGAAATCCGCGCTTTTAGCCATATTGAAGGGGCAAAAATTGGTAAAAATGCGGTAGTTGGTCCGTTTGCACGTTTACGCTTGGGCACGGTGTTGGAAGAAAATGTTGGTATTGGTAATTTTGTCGAGGTGAAAAACGCCACCTTTAAAGAAGGCGCAAAAGCTAGCCATTTAAGCTATTTGGGGGATGCAACTATTGGAAAACACGCCAATATTGGAGCAGGAACCATCACTTGCAATTATGACGGCGTAAAAAAATCGCATACCGAAATTGGCGATAATGCCTTTATTGGCTCCAACACGGCATTAGTAGCGCCTGTTAATATTGGCGCAGGGGCATTAGTGGGCGCCGGAAGTACGATTACGCGTGATGTGGAAGCTGGCAGTCTGGCGCTGACTCGGTCAGAACAAAAAGAAATTGAAGGTTGGCGGATTGGGAATTAATTTCTCTTTTGTAATAAATAAAGCTCTCCATTGTCATGCAGCACGAAGAGCCACTACTGTCCAAGGAAAATAAGCTGCTGTTATATTTACACCAACAATACTGCCAGTTTATGATGT
>DIUV01000028.1:36368-36581 GCA_002423155.1 Alphaproteobacteria bacterium UBA6149 | reverse complement strand
TTAAAAGTTTTATTGGACAGTAGTGGCACGAAGAGCGGCATCCATGCCAAACTATTGGCTTGAAGCTAGTTGATAGGCATGGATACCGCCCTGCGGCGGTATTGACAATAGATATTTTAGTAAAAAAATGTCAAAATTAACGATTTGTGAAATTGTCCACTCTACACGACATTAACGTTAATAATGGCGTAATATATTGAATAATAAAAATAT
>DIUV01000028.1:0-36334 GCA_002423155.1 Alphaproteobacteria bacterium UBA6149 | reverse complement strand
CAAGGCGGGGATGACAACCGAGAGTGCAGAAAAACCATAATTATTCAATATATTGCAGTCTTGTTAACCTTGCTGTCGTGTAGAGTGCAAACATGACTTGATTTATATTAATTTTTGTTTAGATTGATAACGCTTTTGTATCTAGGATACTTTTCGTCAGGGACGATTTTTTAGGGAGGTTTTCTTTTTGAAAATCTGGTTTTTAAGATTTATTCTTTAGGTGATTTATGAAAATAAAAGCGTTTATAAGATATGGGGATGCTCGCTCGAATACTCGCCCTCAAATTAGTCAAACTAATTTGGTTTTTAATGATAAAACAATACTATCATTGAGAACGGCTGAGCAAACTTTAGATGTTTTGTTAAGAGACATCAAACAAACTGACCCAGATTTAATTTGCAGTGATTTTGAAATAAAACTGCAAGAACTCGCAAATAATTTGCGTGAAAGATGGGTTCTTACTAACCAACCAAGACCACATATACCAATTGATTTGTCATTTGTGGTACAAAAGAAAAAAAACAAATCGCAAAAAATGGCAAATTTTATAGCCATTTATGTGAACATTATGGTAGAAAATCCTTATAAAGCAGGAACTAATACCATATACTCCGAACGATTTTCTCGTTTTATTCCGCTCAACTCTAAAAAGAAATGGCTGGAAGAAATAAATCGTTTAGGGTTGGAAGAAGTCGAACAATTTGCCGTTCAGGTGCAAACTTTGTTTTTAGAGCAAATCAACTCATAATCGTTTGTTAAAAAAGGGGAGCTGATTAATAATCACTCCCCTTTTCTTATATCACGCCTTCGGCACTACCATCTGAAATTTAACTACTTCCCCTGCCCAGCCAGCTAAAATAGTTTCGGCTAAAATAGAACCAGTTTCATGCAAATGTTGTGTAAGCATATCTCGCAATATTTGCTCTTCGGCGCCTTCTACTGCTTGCAGCTTAACAGTTTCACCATTTATTTTGCGAGTTAAATCCCCATCAACATCATAAATAAACGCTTTGCCGCCCGTCATCCCTGCACCAAAATTTTCGCCTGTTTTACCGAGAATAACCGCGATTCCGCCCGTCATATATTCGCAACCATTGGAACCGCAGCCTTCTACTACTGCTAGCGCACCTGAGTTACGCACGGCAAAGCGCTCACCTGCTTGCCCTGATGCAAAAAGTTTTCCGCTAGTCGCACCATATAAAACCGTATTACCAATAATGGTATTTTCTTGCGGAATAAGTGCGGAAGATGCGCGTGGACGCACGATAATTATTCCGCCAGATAGACCTTTGCCCACATAATCATTCGCATCTCCACGGACTTCTATTTTTAGTCCCTGCACGGCAAAGGCCCCGAGTGATTGCCCAGCCGAACCTTTTAGCCTTAAAGTTATATGCTCATCTTGAAGATTTTGCCCTTTGTAATTTCTGACAATATAGCTACTTAGCCGCGTCCCTATGGTGCGATCCGTATTGTTTATATTATATTCCAGTTGAATTTTTTGTGCGCTTTCTAAGGCAATTTTAGCGTCATCCATCATACGCACATCTAGTGTATCGGGAACTTCGTTGCGTCCTTGCATAGTGCAATAAAGCGGCAATATCCCCGTATCTACCTGAATTAGCAATGGGTTAAGATCCAGATTGACTAATTCTTCGTTGCCACGACTAACTTGCTGTAATAAATCGCTTCTACCAATAACATCTTGCAAGCAAGAAAAACCCAATTCCGCAAGAATTTCGCGCACTTCTTCGGCGATGAAGCTCATGAGATTAATAACTTTTTCGACCGTACCGGCGAATTTAGCACGCAAGTTTTCGTCTTGTGTGCAAATTCCCACCGGGCAAGTATTGCTGTGGCATTGCCGCACTAGCAAACAACCCATGGCTACTAAAGAAGCCGTACCAATGCCAAATTCTTCTGCGCCCAGCATGGCGGCAATTACTACATCGCGCCCTGTTTTTATGCCGCCATCAGCTTGTAATATCACTCGGTGGCGTAGGCGGTTCATATTTAAAACCTGATTAGCCTCGGCAAGCCCTAATTCCCACGGTGTGCCAGTATATTTTATGCTGGAAAGTGGGCTAGCACCAGTGCCGCCCGAATTGCCAGAAATGAGGATTTTATCCGCCATGGCTTTGACCACGCCACTAGCAATTGTGCCAATTCCTGCTTGTGAAACTAATTTAACTGACACTAAAGCGGTGGGATTAATTTGTTTCAAATCATAAATAAGCTGGGCCAAATCCTCAATTGAGTAAATATCATGATGCGGAGGAGGTGAAATTAACATAGTGCCCACGGTGGCGTGGCGTAATTTCGCAATCATCTCGGTTACTTTAAAGCCCGGTAATTGTCCACCTTCTCCCGGTTTGGCGCCTTGGGCGACTTTAATCTGAATTTCGCGGCAGGCATTGAGATATTCCGCCGTTACGCCAAAACGCGCCGAAGCAATTTGTTTGATTTCGGAATTGGGATTATCCCCATTTTCGCGCACCACAAACCGCGCTGGGTCTTCGCCGCCCTCGCCTGAATTGGATGCCGCGCCAATGCGGTTCATTGCGATGGTGAGAATTTCATGCGCTTCGGGTGATAAAGCACCCAAGGACATGGCAGGGGTGATAAAGCGTTTACGAATTTCGGTGATGGATTCTACTACATCAGGATTGATGGCTTTGCGAGTAGATTTAAAATTCAATAAGTCACGGGGATTTATTGGGTCTTGCGCGTAAATTTTTTCGCAATATTGGCGGTATAGGCTATAGGATGATTTTTCAACTGCGGATTGTAATAAATGAATTAAATCACCCTGATAAGCGTGTAGTTCCTGCCCTGCGCGTACGCGATAAGTGCCGCCAATTGGTAGGTTTGCTTCCGACTCTGAGGCAAAGGCTAGTTGGTGCTGCGCGAGGATTTTGCTTTGGATTCCGCGCAAGCCAATTCCCGAAATGCGTGATTGTAAAACGGGGAAATACGCAGCAACTAAAGAGCGCGATAAACCCAATATCTCAAAATTACAGCCGCCGCGGTAAGAGCTGATTACGGAAATGCCCATTTTGGACATGATTTTTAAGATGCCGTCATCCATGGCTTTTTGGAAGTTTTTTAGGGTTTTTTCTGTTGGGCTTCCCTCACCCAACCCTCTCCCCCCTCTCTTAGAAAAAAATGGGGGAGAGGGCTTTGTCCGAGCTAATATGGATTTTTCCATTAGATAAGGGTTTACTGCGGTGGCACCTACGCCAATTAATACCGCTAGACCATGCACATCACTACATTCGCTGGTGCTGGCGATGATGGATACTTGTTTGCGTTTTTTTAATTTTACAAACAGGCTTTGTAATAAACCTACCGCTAAGGTCATAGGAATGGCGGCTCTTTGGGCGTTTATATTTTGATCGGTCAGTACAAAATATATTTTACCAGCAGCAAGGTAAGTTTCCGCAATCGTGCGTAGATTATTTAAAGCGGTTTCTAAATCTTCCGAGATAGAAAAACTTGCATCTATTATGCAAGCTTCTGTGCCTAAAAATTCTAATAAATTAGCATAATTTTGGTTTAATAACAAAGGCGAAGGCAATAATAAATGTTTGCCTTGCGCCTCTTCGGTTGCCAAAATATTGCCAATATTGCCAAAGCGCGTGCTTAGGCTCATCACTTGACGTTCACGCAATGAATCAATCGGCGGATTAGTTACTTGGCTGAAATTCTGGCGGAAGAAAGCCGGTAATCCACGATAATATTTAGAAAGCACCGCAATGGGTGCATCATCGCCCATCGAACCAATCGCTTCTTTGCCGTCTTTAAACATGGGTTCGAGCACTAATTCTAAATATTCATGCGAAAGACCAGCGGCGATTTGCCGGGTTTTTAAGGCAATTTTATCTTCAAAATTACTCGCAGAACTAACTGGTAAATCCGCTAATCCTGCGACATTTTCCATCCATTTTTTGTAAGGTTTATCTGCGGATAATAATTTTTTTAGCGCAACGCTATCATAAAATTTTCCTGCATTTAACTGCACACCAATCAACTGCCCTGGTCCTACGCGTCCTTTATATTTCACCATATTTTCTTCTACGGGAACCATGCCGGTTTCGGAGCCAACCAGCAAAAGATTATCGTTAGTGAGCGTATAACGCAAAGGGCGGAGTCCGTGGCGATCCATGCCTGCTACTACCCATTCGCCGTCATATCCGGCAATTGCTGCGGGGCCATCCCATGGTTCCATCACGCTATTGCAATAATCTATAAACGATTTTTCTTCTTCGGACTCATTACCAATAATTGCTGGGGGGATTACCACATTTTTCGCAATCGGCAATTTTCTGCCAGCGCGTACTAATAATTCCACCGCCATATCCAATGCGGCAGTGTCGGACAATGCTCCCGGTTCAATCACCGGTTTTATTTGTTCGATATAATCACCAAATATGCTGCTTTGCATGTTTGCTTCATGGCTTTTCATCCAGTTTATATTGCCGCGTAAAGTATTTATTTCGCCATTATGCGCTAATACCCGAAAGGGCTGTGCCAAACTCCAACTCGGCGCAGTGTTAGTAGAAAAACGCTGATGAAAAATGGCAAAATTAGAAATAAATCTTTCGTCTAATAAATCAGGATAAAATTCGGTGAGTTGTTCAGCTTTGAACAAGCCTTTATAAATAATTGAACGCGCAGAAAAAGAGGTGATATAAAAATCACGAATGCCGCGTTCAAACACAATCCGCACCGCACTTTTGCGGATAATATATAAATCACGCTCGAAATCTTGCTCAGAAGAATTTTTTAAATTGGCAATCATTATTTGCTCAATTTCGGGGCGAGAATAATTGGCAATATCGCCAATTACATCCGGGTTTACCGGCACTTGCCGCCAGCAATAAATGCCATAACCTAATTTAGTAATTTCACTTTCTAAAATGGAGCGGCATTCTTCTAATTCACGCATATCTTTACGCGGCAGAAAAACCATGCCCACACCGAATATTTCATCGGTTACTTTGCGCCCAATATTATTTAAATAATCTTTGAAAAACTGCCGCGGAATTTGCAGATGAATCCCGGCACCATCCCCAGTTTTGCCATCCGCATCCACCGCGCCCCGATGCCAAACCGACTGCAAAGCGCCAATTGCTTTTTCCACCACATCCCGACGTTGCTTGCCATCAATTGCCGCAACCAGCCCAATACCGCAAGCATCTTGCTCTAAATTTTTATCAATAATGCCATGTTTATGTAATAATTCACGGTTTTTTAATTGAGTAAGCATTTTATTACCTTGCAATGGGTGGTTAACCCCCTCTCCCCCAATTTTTTCTAAGAGAGGGGGGAGAGGGATGGGGTGAGGGAAGCCAAAAACAAAAAAGAATCTTAAGTCATAGAAGAAATCTCTCCAAACAACACATCAAATACCCCCTCAATATTATATAAAACATCATTATTCCAAAAACGCAAAATTTTCATGCCCTTAGCACCAAGATGTTGCGAACGCAGAATATCATATTCCTTCACACTATCCTCGCCATGCTGCCCACCATCTAGTTCAATAGCTAAATTTAATTCCGTACAATAAAAGTCTAAAACATATCCAGCGAACGCATGCTGACGTCTAAACTTCATTCCCAATATTTGCCGATTACGCAATATTCCCCACAATATTTTTTCTGGGTCAGTGGAGTTTTGCCTTAATTTTCGAGCGTTGGATAATAATTCGGGAGGTATCTTCTTAAGCCCTCTCCCTCTGGGAGAGGGTTGGGTGAGGGAACTACCAACAACAAGGGAACCATCCACAAACGAATGCTCTAATCTCTGTTCTGCTAATATATTCATACCAAATTTAGCTTCCGTTTTCACTGATGCTGCCCTCACCCCGTCCCTCTCCCAGAGGGAGAGGGGGCAGTACATGCATTGTGAATTGCTGCTGCCGCATCCCGACCGTCTTTTATCGCCCACACCACTAAAGATGCTCCTCGCGCAATATCGCCAGCGGCATAGACACCATCTACACTAGTGGCAAAATTATTAATTATCACCCGTCCGTCTGCATGGGTTTTTAAATCTGGTTCATTAAAAATAACCGGCAAATCTTCTGCCGAAAATCCTAAGGCGCTGATGACCATATCTGCTTCCAACTCAAATTCACTACCCATAATTTCGCTAATGCCCGAACGACCAGCTAAATCTTTGCCGTTTAATTGCATACGAATTGCCTGAATTTTATTGCCCATAATTTGTTTGGGTGCGGCTAGCCAGATAAAATTCACCCCTTCTTCTTCAGCGTTTTTCACCTCTCGCGCTGACCCCGGCATATTTTCGCGGTCACGGCGATATAGGCAAGTTACCGATGCAGCTTGTGCGCGGATTGCGGTGCGAACACAATCCATCGCCGTATCGCCACCGCCAATTACTACTATTTTTTTCCCCCCAGCGTGTAATGCGCCGGTTTCATCACGATTATTGGCAATTAAATAATCCAGCGCGGCAATGCTGGGCGCAATATCGCTATCTCTTGGTTTATAAACACCAGTTGCTAGCAAAACTGCATTATGTTTTTTACGCAATTCCTGCAAACCTATATCTTTTCCCACCGCAATATTCGTGGCAAATTTTATCCCCCCCTGCTGCAACCAATCAATACGCCGCTGCACCACCCATTTTTCTAACTTAAAATTAGGAATGCCGTACATTAACAATCCACCAGCTTTATCTGCACGTTCATAAATCGTCACCTGCCAGCCTTTGCGCCGCAGCATTTCCGCCGCGGCTAATCCTGCTGGGCCCGAGCCGACTATGCCGATAGATAAATTTAATTCTGTTGCTGGCTTAATAGGCTGCACAAAGCCCTGCTCCCAGGCATTTTCGGTAATAAAACTCTCCACCGCGCCAATAGTTACCGAGCCAAAATCCTTTTCAATAACACAATTACCCTCGCATAACCTATCCTGCGGACAAATCCGCCCACAAATTTCTGGGAAATTATTAGTCGCGGAGGAAATTTCATAAGCTTCCTGCAAGCGATCTTCGGCTACCAGTTTTAACCAATCGGGAATATTATTTTGTAACGGGCAATGCACTTGGCAAAACGGCACCCCACATTGCGAACAACGCGCCGCCTGCTGCTGCGCCTGCTCTATGGCAAACTTCTGATAAATCTCATTAAAATTTTCTTTGCGTATAGCAGGAGTGATAGTTTCTGGGTATTTTTGGGGAGAGTGGGTGAAATTTAACAAGACGTGACTCCGAAAGCTATGGTCATTTTAAAAAGACTATAGCTAGGATATGTGAGTATCGCAAATATTTTAGTTACTTTACAGGGCAACTTCACCAATCGTTAATTTTATCTTTTTTTAACTAAAATATCTCTTGTCATACCGCCGTAGGGCGGTATCCATGCCTATCAACTAGCTTATAAGCAAATGGTTTGGCATGGATACCGCTCTACAGCGGTATGACAATGGAGAGTTTTATTGCAGAAAGATAAAATTAATGATTGGTGAAATCGCCATGAGCGTTACTTAACCAATTTCCGTGTTGGCAAATAATTTTCTGCCGAAATTACCTTGTTTCCCGTTTTTTCTTCCAATTCTAGCCGAGCTTTCTTAGCGATTGCTCCTCCAGTTTTGCTGGCTTTTTTATTTTCTGACATACCAGTAGCTTGGGTGGTTTCGGCAATTTGCCGGGTGGATAATTCAGCCAGTGCAGTAAAAATCAACTCTGCCTCACTCATGTGATCACGCAAATTCTGGCTTTTTAAGCCTTTCATATTTTTATGTTCTTTAACACTAACCCCTGTCCACTCTTGATGAATAATATTAGTTAGAACCGCAAATTCCTCACCATCTTTAATCTCGTGTTCGCGCCAATAATCAGTAAGCTTGTTACGGGTTTCCTGCCCCATCATCCGTTGTTGCACCCATTTTTCGCTGCGTCCTTGCTGCATCCACAAATCACGAGCGCGGTCGAGCGATTTGGATGGGTCAGCTAGTTCTTGCATACGTTCGTAACCAACTTTAGCCAGCCATAATTTAATCGGCTCCGCTTTAGGGCTAGGAACGGACTGGACTAGACGGAGTATAGTTTCTGGGTCGGCAACATCGGTAAGCCGCATTTTTCCATCTCCAGCTTCCAATTTCAACTGGTGACAATTTGTCACCACTTCACTTCCCTCTTTCTCCAGCCGTTCTTTCAACTTATTCCAATATTTCCGTGCCGTCTGAAAATCTGCCTGCTGGGTCAATGCGCGGATAATGTCCACCACCGAGAATAACCAAACCTCTGTTTCTTCATTATATATTCTGCGAATATTATATTCTTCAAAAATTACCAGATTATTTTGCATAATATCACCATTTCAGCTAAATTCATGCACCTAGCTTACAGAACAAACTGGAAAAATCAAAATGCAAAAAAAATATCTTGGGCAAAAAAAATATTTCGGCACAGATGGCATCAGAGGACGCGCCAATAGCAGCCCCATGACTGCGGATATTGCTATGCGTGCAGGAATGGCTACGGGGGCGTTGTTTCGTCGGGGGGAGCATCGGCATAAGGTGGTAATTGCTAAGGATACGCGCCTTTCTGGATATATGTTAGAGTCGGCACTTACCGCTGGTTTTTTATCAGTCGGGATTGATGTTTTTTTGGTGGGTCCGTTGCCCACTCCAGCGGTTGCTATGCTCACTCGCTCGATGCGCGCAGATTTGGGAGTGATGGTTTCCGCCTCGCATAATTTATATGAAGATAATGGGATTAAATTTTTTGATGCACAAGGGGAAAAACTCTCTGATGCGATGGAGCAATTAATCACCGAGAAAATGGATTCTGACCTTTCAAAATATTATGCTCCGCCTGAATTAATCGGACGCGCCAAGCGGATTGACGATGCGCGTGGACGATATATTGAATTCGCTAAAGCCACTTTTCCCAAACATTTGCGCCTAGACGGGCTAAAAATCGTGATTGATTGCGCCCATGGTGCGGCTTACCAAATTGCACCGCTGATTTTACAAGAACTCGGCGCGGAAATCATTGCGCTGGGTGACCACCCGGATGGTTTTAACATCAATAAAGATTGTGGCTCCACCTTCCCCTTTGCCATGTGTGATGCAGTGGTTGCCCATAAAGCGCAACTAGGTATTGCGCTAGATGGTGATGCCGACCGGGTAGTTATGTGTGATGAAAATGGTCGGTTGCTCGATGGTGACCAGATCCTCGCCACTATTGCCACTGCTTGGAAAAAGAATGGCTTGTTAAAAGGCGGCGTAGTTGCCACGCACATGTCTAACCTTGCCTTTGAGCATTATTTAACTACTCAAAAAATAAAATTATGGCGCAGCGATATTGGCGATAGATACGTGGTGGAAACCATGCGCCAACAAAAATGCAATCTCGGCGGCGAACAATCTGGGCATATATTAATGCGCGATTATACCACTACGGGCGACGGACTGATTGCCGCATTGCAGGTGCTGGCAGTAATGCTGGAAGAAAATACTCCGCTTAGTGTTTGCGGCAGATTGTTTGAACCCATGCCGCAGATTTTACGCAATGTTGCTGGGCAGTCGGCAGAGAAATTAAAAAACCAAGAAGTTAAGCAAGCGATTGCGTCCGCCACTGAGCATCTGGGTAATCGGGGGCGGATTTTGGTGCGTAAATCTGGTACTGAGGCAAAAATTCGCGTGATGGTGGAGGGGGAAGAACTGGGAGAGATAGAGGGAATTGCGGATAGTTTGTGTGGGGCGATTAGTGCTTGATGGTTTTATAAAAAACCACCCCCTACGCGACAGTACTAATTAATATTACAAATCAATTAAAAAACATGCGTGTTTTGTTGAAATCGTTCTCTCCGTTGTCATTCCTGCGCAGGCAGGAATCCCTTTTTCCACTTGCAAATACCTCATTTGGAATGACAGAGATTCCTGCCTGCGCAGGAATGACGACGTATAACTTTGAAAAAAATCAATATTTTTCCAAAATAGTACTCCTTTAGGACAAATTAATATGTATAAAATTAAAAAAATGCCGCGTATCCTAATAATCGCAGGTTCCGACTCAGGTGGTGGGGCGGGTATTCAGGCGGATGTGAAAACTATTACTTGTTTGGGTGGGTATGCCATGACTGCCATTACCGCATTAACCGCACAAAATACTTGTGGAGTGTTTGGCATTCATGAAGTGCCCATTGATTTTTTGCGGCTGCAAATTGAAAAAGTTTTGGAAGATATTGGCGCGGATTATTTTAAAACTGGGATGCTCCATTCGGCGGAAATAATTAATCTGGTGGCGGAAATATTAGCTAATAATCCGCACCCCCTAGTGTTAGACCCCGTAATGCAAGCAAAAGGCGGATCCGCCCTGCTTAACCCTTCCGCCTTGGGTGCTTTGACGAAAAACCTGCTGCCACATGCCAGCTTACTAACCCCTAATTTACCTGAAGCTGCTTTGCTAACTGGCATGGAAGTTACTAATTTAGAAGAACAAATAAAAGCCGGAAAAATATTGCGCAATATGGGAGCACAAGCCGTGCTGGTAAAAGGTGGTCATGGTGAGGGGAAAATTATTTATGATGTGTTGGTGGATGCAAAAGGCGAAGAAATTTATGAAAGCACGCGTATTCACACCCAACACACCCACGGCACTGGCTGCACTTTAGCCTCTGCAATTAGCTGTTTTGCCGCAAAAGGTGAACCCATGCGAGAGGCAGTGCGCTTGGCACGGGATTATTTGCGAAAAGCGATAATTAGCGCGCCGAGGTTTGGTAAAGGACATGGTCCGCTTAATCATTTTTGTGTTTAGGTGGTGGCTCCCTCTCCCTCTGGGAGAGGGTGGGGTGAGGGAAGTCTATCTAAAATATAAAGTTTGTTGTTGATATAATATGTTGATATTTAGACAACAAAAACAATCATCAATTTTATGGATAGTTCCCTCACCCCTCCCTCTCCCAGAGGGAGAGGGTGCCACCACCTAATACAACATCTCTTTCGGATCAAAATTTAGTTCCATATCTTTCCACGTATCATATTTATCGGTAGTTAAATTCTTCAACGGGCTGCATTTATGCACCGCACGCAATGCACTATCGGCGGCGGCGCGGAATGCGCCATCCCGTCCGTAGCGCGATTTGTCGGAGTCGGCTATTTCAGCAGTTTCTACTGTTCCATCAGCAGCAACAGTTACATGGATATGCACCGACAAATCAAAATCATTTTTAGAACCAGCCGGCATGCGCCAACAGCGCACGAATTGCCCCCGAATAGCATCCACCTCGCTCAAAGAAAGCGGTTGTGTTTCATCATATTTATCGGACTTGCTGGTGCTATCGGAGGCACTATCTTCGGGCTTATCTTCCGGTTTTTTATCATCTTCGGGCGTGTCAGATTCTTTTAAGTCCTTTAAAACGGCATCTAAATCATCCGCTTTCGGTTTTTTGGGCTTAGGTTTTTCCTTCGGCTTTTCCTGTTTCGGCTTAGGTTGCGGTTTTTTCTCTTCGGGCTTTTTTTCGGTCAGTTTTGGAAGCGGCTCTTTTTTATCGGGGATTTTTATTTTTTCTTCTAATTTTTCTTCGGGCTCAACTTCAGATTTCGTCGGAGCGGTTTTTTTAGGCGTTGGTGGCTTGGGTTTTTCCAAAGGGTCTTTTTTCGGCGCAGGGTTTTTCTGTGAGGGTTTTACGTTGGAAATTTTGCCCACGGGTAACGGCTCAATGGTTACTACCATTGGTTCTGGCTCTTTTTTTACTTCAAACAAACTCGGCAAACCAAAAATGGCAAATACCAGCAAAGCAAAATGCATACCTGCGGAATAATACAAGCTAGTCTTGTGCTGATGCTTATTAGGTGGTGAATGGCGAGAAGCTTCCATCAGACAATTTTACTTCTTGTTAGAATTAGCATTATTAGAACTGGCACGGGGGTCAGTAACTAGGGCAACTTTGGTAAAACCAGCTTGATTTAATTCACCCACCACGCGCATCATGGTTCCGTAATCCAAAGTTTTATCGCCACGTACAAAGATGCGTGATTCTTTTTTCTGCCCGGCTATTGCTTCTAACTTTGCGGCTAGTTCATCTTCGGGAACTTTGGTTTCTTGAATATAAATCGTGCCATCGGCTTTTACGGAAATGGTTAGTGGTTCATCGTCACCGGCCAAAGGCGCGGCGGCGGATTCGGGAATATCCACATTTACGCCGGCGGTTAACATGGGCGCGGTTACCATGAAGATTACCAATAACACCAACATCACATCCACAAACGGAGTTATATTAATTTCGGTAAATCCGCTATTGCGCCGACCACGCCGACCACCACCCGAAGATACGTTCATGCCCATTTAAGCCACCTTTGCTTGCACGTCTGACTGACGCGATAATAAGGCACTGAATTCCACGCAGAAATCTTCTAATTTCCCGGCAAAGCTATTTAATTCATTAGAAAATCTATTATAAGCGATTACCGCAGGAATCGCCGCGAATAAACCAATGGCAGTAGCAAACAAAGCCTCCGCAATTCCCGGAGCAACTACCGCTAGTGAAGTGTTTTTTGACATAGCAATCGATTGGAAACTACTCATAATCCCCCAAACCGTACCAAACAACCCCACAAAAGGCGCGGCGGAACCAACAGTTGCCAAAAAGCCCAAGCCTTTTTCTAATTCTTCCAGCTCACGATTGCGGGCTACGCTCATAATCTGCACCATCCGCTCCCGCACACTCGGTTGCAAAGCGGGCTGCGTTGTGTTGCGCAACATGGGCATAGACTCACGCCGTTGTGAGCGCATCCATTCTTCCATCGCGGCTACGAATACATACGCAAAGGGATGATTAACCCGACGTTTTACTTTTTCATAAAAAGCATCCAAAGCTTCCGCTGACCAGAAAGCCTGCTCAAATTTGCTGCCCATCATCCGCACCGCTTTAAAACGCATCCATTTTTCAAAAATAATTGCCCAGCTCCAGAAGCTGGCGAATAATAACAATAAAATAACTGATTTTACCAACAAATCGGCATTAACAAACATGCCCCACAGGGATAAATCATGCACCACACTTGCTGCTACATTTCCCACTGCATCCGCTGCTTGTACTGCCCCAACGGGCATAGATTCTGCCATTTTATTTCTCCATTATATTTATTATATCTGCTGGAATTCGCGTTGGGCGGAATTTTCTATCTACCGCCGCTAACTCTACTTCCAACTCTACCAATATTTTTTTGTTTAAACTTATAATCTGGCGCATAGTAATACGCGCTTTAGTTAGTTTCTGCAATGAAGTTTCTACATCAATAACATCATCTAAACGCGCAGGTGACATAAAGCACACATTACAACGCCGCACCACAAACCCAACCCCGGTTTTTTCTAATATTTCCCCCTGCTCTACCCCCAAAACACGTAACCATTCGGTGCGTGCCCGTTCGGCAAATTTCAGGTAATTGGCGTAATAGACTACTCCTGCGGCGTCGGTGTCTTCGTAATAGATGCGCGTTTGAAAATTATGGGGCATATTTAGGTTGACAATTATATTAATTAATATTAATTATTTTGTGTTTATTGCTGTTTTTATTAATAGCGTCAGATATTTATCTTTTTATGCCTAACAATGCAATTCAAGTTGTTAGGTTTTTCCCTGTGGAGGATTTTATTTATGAAAAAATCAATTATTATACTAGCCATAGTCGCTTGTTATTTCGCTGTTAAAATGGTGGGAGAGTATTATGGCTGGATTGCAGCCTATATTGCGCTTCTGGTTATTTTTACTTTTTTCTGGTTTGTTCCGTTGTTTTTCAACAGTTCAAGGAAGTTGCATGATATTGAACAAGCAATCGAAGAAACAAGAGAAAAAGCAAGTAAATACAAAAGAATCATCGCAGGAAGAAAAGCTTCGGCTGAAGAGCTTGCGACCATAAGAAAACTAAAAAATCATATTTTTCTTTTAAGTGTTGTAAGAAAAATTTTGCTTGAAAAAGACACAAAAAATTATTTGTGAAAAGATATAAACCCCCATATAGAAATCAAACTATGGGGGTTTTTATTCTTCGCCATCAAACAAATCATCCTGCTGCACAGCACCTGCTGGAACTGCCAGCCCCAAATGCCGCCACGCACCATCAGTCAGCACCCGACCTCTGGGAGTACGTTGAATAAATCCCTGTTGGAGCAAAAATGGCTCAATGGTTTCTTCCAAAGAATCGCGCTGTTCGGAAAGCCCGGCGGCCACGGTTTCTATCCCCACCGGGCCACCTGCATAATTTTCGGCAATAAAGCGCAGATAACGGCGGTCGGCAGAGTCTAACCCCAGCGCGTCCACCTCTAAGCGTGCTAAAGATGAGTCTGCTAATTCGCGGTTGATAGTGGATATTTTCGCTGCATGGGCAAAGTCACGCACGCGGCGTAATAAACGCACGGCAATGCGCGGTGTTCCACGCGCACGACGGGCGATTTCCAAGGCTCCATCCGAAGAAATTTCCATGCCGAAAACTCCTGCCGCACGCATAAGCACTTGGCGTAATTCTTCCACTTCATAAAATTGCAAGCGTAAGGGAATGCCAAAACGATCACGCAAGGGATTGGAAATCAACCCCATACGAGTGGTGGCTCCCACTAGTGTAAAATCGGGTAAATCTATGCGCACTGTGCGCGCGGCGGGTCCTTCGCCAATTATCACATCTAGTTTTCCGTCTTCCATTGCTGGGTATAAAACTTCTTCTACTGCGGCGGCAAGCCTATGAATTTCGTCGATAAACAATACATCACGCGGTTGCAAACTGGTGAGAATAGCCGCTAAATCCCCTGCCCTCGTGAGCAACGGCCCCGAAGTTGCGCGAAACCCCACCCCCATTTCCTGTGCGACAATCTGCGCGAGTGTGGTTTTTCCTAATCCTGGTGGTCCATAAAAAATCGTATGATCTAGCGACTCCCCCCGGGACTTTGCCGCGGCGACAAACACCTGCAAATTATCACAAACCTGCCGCTGCCCCGTGAATTCGGCAAAACTTAACGGACGCAGTTTTTGCTCTTGCAAATCAAGCTCGGTTAGGTCGGGAGTGGTTAGGCGTTGGTTCATTTTTTATTAAAAAAGTTCTGCGTGGCTGCCAGTTCTGACAAGTAGCAATTCATTGTTTTCTATTCGATAAATTAGCAGCCAATTAGGGCTAATATGACATTCACGATAGCCCTTCCAATTGCCAACTAATAAATGATCACGATTTTTTACATCCAATTTTTCTTGTTTTGCTAATTTTAAAATTATTTCTTCAAGTATTAACCAATCGGGATTAGTTTTACTTATTCGTTTAGCGTCACGACGAAAAGAATTAGATTGTACAATAACTAACATCTATTCACGCCAGCTAGCGAAGAGTTCCTCAGGAGTGTTATATTTTGTTCCACCTCCATTATCTAATTCCTGCATCGCAGCAATCGTCTCGGCATTGGGTATTTTTGCACGGGGTTGGAAAGGAATTCCACCATCATTTATACTTTGTTGTAAAAACATCCGAATAGCATCCGAAAGACCAAGCCCCATACTGGCAAACAAAGCCTCTGCCTCTAATTTTAAACTATCTGATACCCTAGTTTGTATTGTATGATTTGTCATGATTTTGCACCTCTTTGTATTGCATTGTAGGTTATTTTAATGGTTTTTTCCACCTAAATCTCCATCAACGCCTTACGGATAATATCTTCCAACTTCAGCTCCCCCCCAGCGGAAACCTTGGCGACGGCGGAAAAAGCGTTTAAGCGCGGATAGCCTAAATTTACTAAAGCGGAGATTGCTTCGTCATTTACGTTGGGGGTGGTAACGACCGCGGCGCCTTTTGTCACAGCCTTATCACTCACCACAAAACTTTGCGGCAAAGCTACTTTTTCTTTTAGTTCGTTCACTATGCGTTCGGCGAGTTTTTTGCCCACCCCGGCAATGCGCGTGAACATGACATTATCACGTGCAGCAATCATTTGCGACAAAGTATCGGGGGTGAATTGTCCCAAGGCGGCTAGTGCGATTTTTGCTCCCACGCCTTGTACCGACCATAACAGGCGAAACCAGTCGCGCTCCACTTCGGATAAAAATCCGTATAAATGAATATGATCCTCGCGCACATGGGTTTCGATGATAAAGACCATCTCTTGCCCCAAGATTATTTCGCTTAATATGCGTGGGCTGGTATAGACCAGATAACCCACCCCATGCACATCGAGAATTAATCCATCTTCAGTTATACTATCGGCAATCCCCCGTAATTTTCCAATCATGACTCACCATTATTTTCTGTTGGAATTATTTTTGCGGGTTTAGGCGTAGAACGCCAATAATCCCCGAGGGTGAAGTTTTTCCAGCCCCAGCCACACCATTTTACCAACGAGAATGCCAACCAGAGCGACCATAAAAGCATTAATATACGATACCCCCAGATAGAAATGGATAATATAAATGGTTGGGGCATAATATCACTGGTAATATCTGCGTACCAACGGAGTTGGTTTCCGTAAGAACCACCGCCCATAATGCGCATATCGGGCGTGCCGAGTAATCCTGTGCGGATACTTTCTAAAAATAAACTAAAAACAATCAAAGAAAGGAAAATTAAGCCTGCTTGGAGTAGGTTAAATTTCCATTCTTTTAATTCTTTATATTCACTTTTGCCGCGCCAACCAAGTGCTAATAACCACATAATAATCATGGCATTAGCTGCTAAAGCAGTTTGGCTTAAACCTAGCAACAACAAAAACCAATGACGGAATCTTAAAGGGGTTATAGAGAATTTACTCAGAGCAAAAGCCACGCCGAGAATTATAGGTATCCAACTCCAAAACAACACCGCGGGCCCCATTTGGGGGCCATTGACAAATAATATCCAACGATTGCTGGGCATGGTTATATTTATGTTCGCATTAACTGAGCGATTAACCCCGTGTTTTATAATTGGAGTTTTGTAAGCTAGGGGCAATTCCTGATTTTGCTTCCAGCTAATAACAAAATTATTTACTCCGGGAATCAGCGGTAAAGATAAAATATTTTGCTTTAATTGCAGGGGTAAAATTTCCACCCCCCCATTGGGCAAATTGCGCTGCACTTGTGACAAGACCGCAGCTTCTGGTAGCGTCACTTCATGTTGACCGCCCATACTGCTACGAATATTCAGGCTAATCTTCATATCTGCACTACGCTGTCCTAGAGTTACTTCTAAATTAGAAGAATCCAGGGTTCTCGTATCACCAGCTACACCTTGCGGACGAATAATTTGTAAATTTACTTTCTCACCTGCCCAAGGCTGCCATTGCAATAGATTATTTGCCTCATAAATCCGTGGAATACCTGAGAATTCCACATGCCAAAGATTGCTTGCTTTAACTTGCCAAATTTCTGCCCAATTAGGATTACTAGAAGCTTGTAGATTAATGGCAGATATGGGCGACATAATAGATTGCCAATTTACTTCGCTTACTCCTATACCAAAATTAACAAAAGCTTCGTTGTTTTTTACGCTAATACCTGAACTAGTAATAGTTTCCCCGGTTAATAAAGGTATATTAACTGAAACAGGCTCACTTGCTGGAGTTAGTCTTTGTATTTTTGTGTTTACTTTCCATTGCTGCGCTAAGTTTATTTGTCTTTCTACTTTGAAAAACGGGGTAATATCAGTTTTTTTCAAAACTTCTTCATCACGTATTATTTGCTTAGTATTGCGGGTAAAATTTAGCGAATTACTTTTGCGTCCATCGCCTTCTACGTCCCAGCCTTCTGCGGAAATGCTGGTATGGTGCGATAATAACGGCAAGGCAATGGCGGCGTTTTCTCTTCCACTAGGCAGACTACCCGACATTTTTATGTTATATACACCTTTATGCAAATTAACATATAAATAGCCATTCTCGGCTTGCATTAATAAAGGACGCAACTCACCATTTACCAGTACAATATTGGGGCGCCAAAAGGAGTTTTTACCTGGTAAGGGCAAGGCAACATTATCTGCCACATGCACTTCTTGGTTGATGGTTAGAACATCATCAGCAATATTCACCTGCATCCGCGCTAAAGTAGCACATTCGGGCAAACAAGTTGGGGGCTCGTTAATTGAATTTTGTAATTTTTGCTTTAAGTCATTTAATAAATCCGCAGGCGGAAATAATATGGAGGTGGTTACTGGCTCCGTCGAACCAACTGTATTTGCAGGGGATATTTGCGGCAAATTATCAATTTTCTGGCTTGCTTCTGCATTATCTATAAACATAAATTGAGTAGCGGCAACAATTAATATTGTATAAGAAAATTTAGATAGATTCTTCACCGAAGGAACTTTGATACCCAGTAATAACAATAATAACCACGCCATTAATCCTACCCGTAAAAATGCTAGCAATAAATTTTGTTTTGCAGAAAGTAACCATAAAGATAAACTGGTTGATGCGTTTAACTCACCATTCCATTGTAGGAAAATTGCATTATCTGTCCAACTAGCATTACCAAAACCTGTTTGTATTTGCGTATCGGGCGCATAATTCTCATAATTTTCAATTATGCGTGCGGTTTTTTCCAGCAATTTTTCTTGCCCCTCACCAGAAGCAGAAGAAGCATAATCAGACGACATAGCAGGAGCAGCAGAAGACACAACCCCAGCATCATTTTCTGCTAAACGACGTTCTTTTTTTGTTTGGTTGATGCGTGCAGGACTCATAGGTTGGTTAACCATACCACCCATTGTTTGGGGTGTAACTATACCAGAATAAGCCAACTGTGGATAAATCGCGTTGCGAATATGCTCAACGGAAAATACTAGAAATAAAGAGGCAACCCAAGCAATATTTATCCATTGTAACCAACTGATTATTTTGCGAAACTTTCCAGCAGGTAAATAACGCAAAATCGCAATGGTGAATAGAATAAACAGAATAATTCTCGTAAATGATGGTAATTCATGCTGCGCTAAAACCAGACATAAAAGCCCCACTGCCCCTGCGCGGATGCCAAATAATTTATAAATAGATACCGCGCAAACCAGTACAAAAAACAAATCCAGCAAAGTCCATTGCCCTACCCAACTTGGGCTTGCACTATCTACACCACTAAAATGAAACAATTTCCATCCCGGTGGTAGATATAGACGCGCACTGGCATTGTCAAAATTATGTTTCCAACCGCTAGCGAAGAATTTTTTATCACCTGCATCTATGCGACTACCAGCTACGAGATTAATTTCTCCTTCGCGCACTTCTATTCCTGCGGATTTGTCTTTTCCTGTGGTGGTGACATATTGGCTTTTGCCGTTAATGCTCACATCTCCTAGCTGAACTTTATCTGCCACTTCCAGCCGTGATGAGCTGCGGATATTTCCATTGATAGTGTCTTTAAAACTATAGCCCTTGCCGCTAAAATCCATCCAAATTTCGCGCAATAAAGTTAATTGGTCGGGCGTTCCTTCTGCCATGCCGCGCTTTTTTTCACTCACGCTAAAAATATCATTTTCATGCAATAAATAAGCAGGCAAGTTCTTCCATTCATGCGGAAGTTCTAATTGCGATGCATCAATAGTGGGTACACCCTCTATTTGGGTTAAGCGCAACTGATTTTTTGCCTCATAAGTCCAAATTTCTTGCTTTGGTAAATAGCCATTATTATCGGCTTTGGGCATTTTTAATTTATTTACCAGTACCAATTTATTATCTACCGGGTCAGCATAACGGGCACCAATACGAATATTCCAAGTACCAGCGCGTAATTGCGCACGCAAGGTTCCATCTTTTTCTAAACGAACAGGAATATCGGAGTTAATGGAGGTTGCCTGAAATCCTTCAGGCAATATTTTACCCAAAATCTCTTCACGTTGTTTGCCCGAGACTTGTAATTGTAAATTAGTATCTAACCATAAAGGAATATCATCTGTAACTTTACGAAAAATTTTTACATCTACTTTATCTGTCTGCGAGGCAACATTATTCACATGTTCACGCTGTAACCATAATTTATTTTCTTCTATATCAAGAGCTTCTACAGGTTTATCATTCAGCGCCAATTCAACTACCCCAATATTTTCTGGTATTTCCAGCCCCATGGGCAATTCGTCCCACAAAAACTCTCCGCTGATATGATAATTTCCAGCACTTAACAATAAAGTTGGTAATTCATTATTACTAACTACAATTGCTGGGATATTTTGCTTATCTTTACTGATTTTAACCTGCTGCGGCCAACTATCTGCATCACCGGGTAAAGTAATTGCCTGCGGTTTCTGATCGGGCTGTTCATAAACTGTTACCGCATAGGAAAACTCTCCCCCAGTTGTGCTCAGTTGTAAATTTAAACTGGTTGGCCAAATGCAAATTTTATTTTCGGGATTATTGTAATAAAAAGGACAAGAATTATGCTCAATATCATATAATAAAAACGGAACCCATGCCTGCAAAGGCTTTGGTATTTCGTTCATAGTAAAAGGCTTAGCAAGGCTTGGGGTGCTGTTTAAAATTAGACAAATAAACAATAAAACAAAACTTGCCCAACGATACATAATATCCCCCTATTTTTAAACAATGTAGCAATATCAATCTTCAATAAATAAATAAATAAATAAATAAATCAACTCACACTACACAACACTTTTTTTGCGCCATAAAATGTTTATTAAATACCAACACTCTCCGTCGTCATCCCCGCCTTGCGCGGGGATCTTAGGTCTCAAATTCGGTCTTTTTTGTGTCCCGAGATCCCGCTTAAAGAGCGGGGATGACGACGGAAAGCACGAAAAAAAAACAAAAAGTGTCGGGTAGTATGAAATCAACTAGCCTTAGTAAATTTTAAAAACACATCTTCTAACTTAGCTTCTTGCGTGCGAATATCGTGTATTTCCACTCCATTGGCACGTAATTTTGATAATAATAACTCAATATTTATATTGCTGGGTTGATAGCTAATTACTAATCCACCATCATTATCTAAACGCCATCCATCTTGCGCCAATATATCGGGTACACTATCTAGCGTCTTTTTGGTTTGGATAAATAATTGTTTACTATCTACCCCTTGCATTAAGGTTTTTTTATCCTCGCAAGCGACTAATTCGCCATTATTTATAATAGCTATGCGGTCACAAAGAGTTTCCGCTTCTTCTAAATAATGCGTGGTTAGCAAGACCGTAGTTCCTTGCTTATTTAGTTGTTTGACATATTCCCAAAGTTGCGTGCGTAGTTCTACATCTACCCCGGCGGTTGGTTCGTCTAACACTAATATTTTTGGGCTATGTACCAGGGCTTTGGCGATGAGCAAACGACGACGCATCCCACCAGAAAGCCGCCGCGCGTGAATATCGGCTTTATCTTCTAATCCCATAGCGGCGATTATTTCGTCGGTACGGCGATATTTTTTGGCGATACCGTAATAACCAGCATGAATTTCTAAGGCTTGACGCACAGTAAAGAAAGTGTCCAAAACTAGTTCTTGCGGTACGATACCAATCGCACAACGTGCCGAGCGCATTTGTGTATCAATATCGTACCCAGAAATTTTTACACTTCCAGAAGTTTTAAGTACCAAACCTGCCATAATATTAATTAACGTGGATTTACCTGCACCATTAGCACCCAAAAGCCCAAACATAGAGCCTTCGGGTACTTGTAAATCCACTCCACGCAAAGCTTCTTTTACATCCCCTTTAGAAGAACGATAAGTTTTGCGTAAGGCATTAATTTCTATGGCATTAATAGTCATTACAACCTATTTTTTATATTTAAATTCAACAACTACACGACGATCTTGCGCCATGCAGGCAATTTTTTTGTCACGATTTTTTTCATCCGCACATTTAGTAACTGAATTAGCTTTACCTAAGCCGCGTACATTCGCTAAATTAGTGGGGATATTAATTAATCCGCCTAAATAAGCCTGCACACTTGCCGCACGTTTAGTAGAAAGCGCAATATTATATGCATCATCACCAATCATATCCGTGTAACCAACCACATCTGCGCTTACTATTTCTTTGGATTGTTTTACAATATCCGCCAAGCTGGTTAGTTTACTCTGTGCTTCGCTGCTCAAATCGCTTTTATTAAAATCAAAATACACGGTACGTGCTTCTTCAGCTGATAAATCTGCGATTGAAGCGACAGGTTCTTGTGTCATAGGCACAGTTATGGGCTCTAATTTAGCCTTAGGGGCACAAGCATTTTCTGATGCGTCCCACTTAGTTACTACGCAATTTCCAAAACTGTTAGTTACGATATTATCGCGCTCATCACGAGCAGTTTTTTGTGCAGATTGCCCAGCATAAACAGCATTAGCAAAACTCATGCTTAACAATGCCAAACCAATTATTTTATTTATTTTCATCATAATCTCCTAGTTTATTTATATTACTATTATTTCTTTATATTTTTGCGAGCATCCGCAATTAGTTCCTGCAATTTTTCTTTCTTGGCGGCACTAAGATATGGCTCGCCATTGATGAATAAGGCAGGAGTGCCTCGAATGCCCATTTTTTGTGCTAATTCATGATTTTTCGCTAGCATATCCTCAACTTCTTTAGAAGAAATTTCCTTTTTCAAAGAAACTTCGCTAATGCCCAGCTCCTTAACCACTTGCCAAGCTAATGTAGCATCTGCATTTTCGGCTTCCATCATTTTTTGGTGGAAAGCTAGATATTTATCAGGAGAAATGCGGTGAATTCCCAAAGCTATTTGTGAAAGTTCAGTTGATTTGTCACCAAAAATTGGGAATTCTTTAAAAACCACCCGAAGTTTTTTATCTTCTGCTAATAGTTCCTTCAAAACAGCAAATTGCATCTTGCAATATCCACAATGATAATCAAAAAACTCTACCACAGTTACATCGGCATCTTTTGCGCCGATGCTGGGGGAGTTTTTGTCATTATTTAAAGCAGCTATTTGCTCTTTGGCGCTAGTTCTGGCATTTTCTATTTCTTTTGATTGTTGCTGTTGTTGAAAATTAGTTACACTTTCAACAATTAATTCAGGATGCGCTTTAATATAATCGCGCACAATGGTTTCAACATTTTCTTTAGTCAAAGCAGGTGCTGCTGGAGGGGGTGCCACAACCGCAGCAGGCGTGGAAACTTCCTCTTTTGCTGGTGCTTTTGTCGCCTCTGAAGCTTTTGATTTTACAGCATCAGGTTTTGCAGGTTCGGCATGTGAAACGGTTGCAAAAACCAAGCTAAATAACAATGCAGATATTAAACGCATAAAACCCCTCATAAATAAAAAAAGCAGATTAGCGATTTTTATCATCTATACCAGAGTTTTTTTCAGCCATCATTCTTTTTGCCTGTGCTTGTATGTCAGAAACTCGATACCAATGCGGACTATTTTTGGGCAAGGTTTTTAATGCTATTTCAGCATGTTGATTAGCCAGTTTAGCATCATTTTCTAACATGCTCATCTCTGCCAATGCCATTTGCGCCATACCATTTTGTCCTATTTTTCCGTAAGATTCCGCCAATAGGCGCCAGATAAGATTATAACTATTATCTTCCTTGCTCGCACGTTCTAATTCTTTAGCCGCCATCATTGGTTGATTATTTGCCAACAAACTTTGCGCATAACCTGTGCGTATCAATGGTTCGTTCGGGGCTAATTTAATTGCTTGTTCATAAGCTTTTACCGACTCATTTATACGCGCATTCTCAAAAAGAATTTGCCCTTTTAGCTCATAAAAATAAGCATCTTTGGGAGCTGCTTTTATCAGCCCGTCTAACTCACTCAAAGAACGAGTTAAATCTGATGAACGATACCAAGCCACCGCACGCGCATAATGCGCCGCTGGGGAATTGTCACTACTAGGATATTGTAATAAAACCGCATTTAAGGGCTGCAAAAAGCCAATTAATTTTGCCAACATGCGCTTATGCCGCTCTTGCTCTTGGGCTGGTAATTTATTTTTTCCGTAAGGCGAATTTTTAACTGCATCACGAATATTCGCAATCCGCTCGGGTCCTAGAGGGTGAGTTAATATATAGGGGTCAATCTTATCAAAATGGCGTTTTTCTTCCCGACGCAATTTTTCAAACATTGCCAACATCCCATCCGCAGAAATATGATTTTGGTTCAAAAAACGTAAAGCGGCCTGGTCTGCCGAATCCTCATTAGTGCGTGAAAAAGACAACATGGAACGCTCCACGGTGCTAGACCCACCCGACAAAACCGCCATTCCCACATTGCCAGCCCCATGCGCAAACGCCACTGCGCCCAGAACATAACTTATCACCGTCCCAATTTGCGCTCGCGAAATCGCCTCCGCCCCTCGCGCAATATGCCCCCCGGCAATATGCCCCGTTTCATGCGCTATCACGCCGAGTAACATCTCCGGAGTTTCGCAAGCAAGTAACAACCCAATATGCAAAAATATATTCTGCCCACCTGCCACAAAAGCATTTATACTATCATCCTGAACGATAAATATCCGCACCCCCGCAGGATCTAACCCAGCGGAGCGAAATATCGGCGCAGCTAATTTACGAACATCCCCTTCTATCTCCGCATCCCGAATGAAACCCGCCGCGTGGGTTTGAGTGGTGAGGGATAAATATAATAATAATGCGAGGATTTTTTTCATGAGGTGATTATAGCGATGTTTTTGACAACGCCAATAGTTCATTTTCAACAGGGCAATTTCACTAATCGTTAATTTTGTTTTTTTGTAATAAAGCTCTCCATCGTCATGCAGCATGTAGAGCGCATCCATGCCAAACCATTGACTTGTACGCTACTTGATAGGCATGGATCCCGCCCGGCGGCCACTACTGTCCAAGGAAAATAAGCTGCTGTTATATTTACACCAACAATACTGCCAGTTTATGATGTATTTGTGTAAACANNTTCACCAAGCAATTAGCATTACTCTTGGTGAGGCTCCCCTCACCCCGTCCCTCTCCCAGAGGGAGAGGGGGTTATCCCGAATTTGTGGGGATTAAAAGTTTTGTTGGACAGTAGTGGCCCGGCGGCGGGATGACAACGTCTTGTTCTATAACAATACTAAAAAACAATGGTTAAAATTTTAATAATTGATGAAATTGCCCTGTCATTTTCAATGACAAATATTGACGTTTATTGTTACAAGCATTACAATTATAAAACAAACAGCTTAAAGGGGAAAAAATGAGCAATAGTTTGAATATACAGCTAACTACAGAATTACGACGTTATGTTGATGAACGAGCTAGCGATAATGATGTATATGCAACTCCCAGCGAATTTATCCGCGACCTTATTCGTAAAGACCGCGCCCAGAGAATTGTTGGAGGAATAGTTCAAGGATTACAAGAAATAAAAAATGGTGAGGCGGTTAAAAAGTCAGTGATGGATATTTTTAACGAGGAATAAAATTGTCTAATTATTTTTTATCACCAAGAGCAATCAGCAGCTTGCATAGGCAAAAGAAATGGTCAATTGCACAATTTGGTTATGACCGCACCAAAAAATATTTTTTAGATATGAATGAAAAACTTCAATATCTATCTGATAATTATCGTAAAATACCAAATAGAAATGATTTAACAGGTGATTATGGTTTGTGCTTATATACTGTTCTAAAACATTATGTGGTTTTTATACCGCTTGATGATGGCATATACATAGCAGATATTTTAGGGAAAATGCAGGACATTCCTAATATTTTACAAGAAAATTTCTCAGTTTTTCAGCGTGAATTGATGAATTTTAAAAAGTAATCCTCAATTTTTCCACAGCGCAATAAACTCCTCCGCTGCCAATTTTTCATAACATTCACGCTTGCTCCCCCAAACGGGTTGTGGCCAAGCGGCATCTTCTTGATGGCGGGCGATTATGTGGATGTGTAACTGCCTTACTACATTACCCAAAGCAGCGATGTTCATTTTATATGCGCCAGTAATAACTTGTAATTTTTTGCTAGTTTCGCTTATTTCTGCCCATAATTGCAGCTGTTGCTCGGGCGATAAGTCGGTTATTTCGGCGGCGTTTTCTAATCGAGGAACGAGGATTATCCACGGGAATAAGGCATTATCCATCAACAGCATTTTGCATAAGGGTAAATCTTTGATGAAATATGTGTCTTGTTCTAAGGTGGGGTTGAGGGAGAAATTCATGTTTTTATTTCCTGATGATAAATCATCACCATAAAAGCAAAAACCCTTGCAAAAGCAAGGGTTTTTGTACAACTTAAATGCAATCAGTCGCCGCCGCCGCCATCTCCACCACCGCCACCGCCGTCTCCACCGTGACCTTGACCACCATCACCACCACCGTCGAGGCTACCAAAACCATCGAAAATGTCTAAGAACCAATCGCCAGTTTCACCACTGCTGCGACGTCTGCTGCGGCTTATGATGACGCTAACAAAAATGATAGCTAAAACAACAATCAAACCAATCCAAAAATTACTCATAACAACTACCTCTAGTATAATAAAATTAAAAGGAACCTCCTAAAGCTACTCACCCAAGCATCTTGCTTGAAAATTCTTCAATGAATTGCAAATAACAAAAAACAATTAACTAATAATTTACCAAAAGTAAAGCATTTTATTCAAACACCCGAGCAAAAATAGTATCCACATGTTTGGTGTGATAACCCAAATCAAACAACCCACGCACCTGCGCTTCGGGCAAGGCTTTGCTCACCTCGGCATCTGCCAATAACTCGGTTAAAAAATCTTTGCCTTCGTTCCAAACTTTCATGGCATTGCGCTGAACAATTGCGTAAGAATCTTCACGGCTTACGCATGCTTGGGTTAAGGCTAGCAATACGCGTTGTGAGAACACTAAGCCGCCAAGTTGTTCTAAATTGCCCTTTACGTTTTCGGGGTAAATCACCAGATTTTCCACCACTCCTTGCAGGCGGTGTAAGGCAAAATCTAGCGTAATGGTTGCATCTGGCGCCATCATGCGCTCTACGGAAGAGTGGGAAATGTCGCGCTCATGCCACAATGCTACGTTTTCTAAAGCTGGGGTTACGAATCCGCGGACAATTCTTGCTAAACCAGTGAGGTTTTCGCTCAAAACGGGGTTGCGTTTATGGGGCATGGCAGAGCTGCCTTTTTGTCCCTTAGAGAAAAATTCTTCTGCTTCAAGCACTTCGGTGCGCTGCATGTGGCGAATTTCGGTGGCGATATTTTCGATAGATGAGGCGATTACACCTAATGTAGCAAAAAACATGGCGTGGCGGTCACGCGGAATTACTTGTGTGGATACTGGTTCGGGCTGAAGCCCGAGTTTTTTTGCTACATATTCTTCTACGCTAGGGTTAATATTAGCAAAAGTGCCCACCGCGCCCGAAATTGCACAAGTGGCAATATCTGCGCGTGCGTGCAGCAAACGCTCCCGATTACGTTTGAATTCCGCATAAAACCGCGCAAATTTTAAGCCCCAAGTTACTGGCTCCGCGTGAATTCCGTGGCTGCGCCCCATGCAGACTAAGTCTTTGGTTTCCAGCGCGCGTTTTTTTAAAGCTGCCAACACACCATCAATTCCTGCTAATAACAAATCGGATGCTTTCGCTAATTGTACTGCCAGACAAGTATCTAACACGTCGGAACTAGTCATCCCTTGGTGCAAAAAGCGTGCATCTTCGCCCACATGTTCGGATACGAAGGTTAAAAAAGCAATTACATCATGCTTGGTAACTCGTTCAATTTCATCAATTCTTTCTACGTCAAACTCTTTTGGTGCGCGCTCCCAGATAGTTTTTGCGGCACTCTCAGGAATTACGCCAATTCTTGCTAGTTCGTCACAAGCATAGGCTTCAATCTCAAACCAGATACGAAAACGGGTTTGTGCATCCCAAATAGCCACCATTTCTGGGCGAGAATAACGAGGAATCATAAGGTTTTCCTTTGTATAAATTTATATGAATTGTTTTGAAAAAAGCTATTAAGCATATCAAAACCATCCTGTAAATGAGCATATTCGGCAAAATTTTCCTTATATTCACCCTAAAATAGCTGAATATCCACATAATTTCGATATATATATGTTCAGCGTACTTGCATTATAGTATTGTTATATATTTATAAAATAATACTCTTGCATTTTTTTAAAAATCTGATATAAAACCTACCCATGTTCATAAACAAACATACTACCGGGCTCGAATTAATTAGTGCCAAACAAAAAACTGCCCCCAATACTCGGGCACAGTTTGGCAATGTTCTTTCGATGATGGTATGCGGTGCGATGCTGACAGCGATTTTTTTCCCTGCTGCAGCGATTGGTTCCGACAGTAGATTTCAGAAATTATTTTCTGGGACGTTCTCTTCTATTTCCAAAAACACTGCCGCAGAAGAGTTTATTGCGCAAAATGAATTAAATGCAGAAGATGCAGAAATTTACAAAAAAATCTTTGCCCTGCAAAAGCAAAAAAAATGGTCAGCCGCCAACACACTTAGCTTGCAACTTAAAGATAAACGCTTGCTGGGTCATGTATTAGCGGCACGTTACTTAGACAATAAATACAAACCTTCATCTACTGAAATGGCTTTTTGGTTGTTTAATTACAACAACCAGCCAGAAGCTGCGGCTGTTTATAAGAAATTTGCTCAGAATTATCCAAAACTTAATAATAAAGTCGATAATTATTTACGCAAAAACAATGCGCATAATATATTTTCCGTTAGCGCAAATCTGCAAGCTCAGAATTTGTTGGAAAAATCACGCAATGCATTTTCTGATAATGATTTTGCTAAATCTTATCAATTTGCACAAAATGCAATTGAAGCATCAGAAGGTAAGTTGAACGAAGCTTATTGGCGTGCAGGTCTTTCCGCTTGGGCAATCAACAAAAAAGAAGAAGCAGCATTATCTTTCGCATGGATGGCGGAAAATGGTACAAATAATGCAGAAGATACGGCAAAAGCATCATTTTGGGCTTGGCGTGCCTATAATGACATCGGAAATAATGCGCAAGCAGATAAATTTATAAATATTGCTGCCAATTATCCACAAAGTTTTTATGGTAAAATGGCGCAAGCAATTAGCGATGATGACAATAATTCCAACCAACAAACATCTGATAATTCTATAAATATAAAGAACATTCCTGCACAAGCCAGCTTACTTCCTGCACTTAGTGCATCGGGACAAACCAAGCTTGCCCGTAAAGTTTTAACGCATTTAATGCGCACCAGCCCTATTAAAGAGCGCCTTGCTTTGTTAGAAGTAGCAGAAAGTCTGGAAATTTCTACCTTGCCTGCCAAAAAGAAGCATAAAGGCAAGATATCTCACGGGAAATATACGCTACCTAACTGGGTAGCGAGACTGAAAAGCGGAAATTTGCGTCCTTTAGTATTGGCAATTACCCGTAACGAATCTAACTTCAACCCCAATGCAGGCAGCGAGCAAGGTGCACAAGGATTGATGCAGATTATGCCGCAAACTGCTGAGTTGATGGTCAACAAATATGGTGCTCTCAATATTGCTACGGCAAGTATTGATAAAAACCACGGCTTTTCTGCTCTGGGAGATATTGAACAAAATTTAAAAAATCCTGTCTATAATCTGGCAGTTGGTCAAGCTTATTTGCAGCATTTGGGACGGGATAGAAATGTTCGCAATAACATTATTATGCTAAGTTCTTCTTACAATGCAGGCAGCAATATTGCTCTACGCTGGCGTGCACATTATCGCCCGAAAGATCCGTTATTATTTATTGAGTCAATTCCCTTTGCCGTCACTCGCGAATATGTAAAAGACGTTTTGCGTGATTATTGGGTATATGCAAAAATGCTCAATGAAAATATTGATGGCCCAGAAAAATTAGCCAAAGGCAAATGGCCGCATTTAAAAGGATGAGTAGCCGTATATAATTTAAAAAATGCTCAAAAAAATACTTACAAAATAAAAAATATCCGCTAAACCCCTTGCATGCCTTATATTGACCGTCGCACTTTTGCCATTATTTCCCATCCTGATGCTGGAAAGACCACGCTAACCGAAAAACTTTTGCTTTTCGGAGGGGCTATCCATTTGGCTGGCGCAGTAAAAGCACGCAAATCGGGCGCGCATGCCCGTTCCGACTTTATGGCAATTGAACAACAACGCGGAATTTCGGTTTCTTCCGCAGTGATGACTTTCCCATACCGCGACCATACAATGAATTTGTTGGATACTCCGGGGCATAAAGATTTCAGCGAAGATACTTACCGCACGATTACGGCGGTGGATTCCGCGGTGATGGTACTCGATGCCGCCAAAGGTATTGAGGAACAAACACGCAAGCTTTTTGAAGTTTGCCGCCTGCGTGATATTCCCGTGATTACCTTCATCAACAAGATGGACCGTGAAGCACGTGATAGTTTTGAATTATTAGAAGATATTGAAAAAACTCTCGCATTAGATGTAACCCCGCTAACTTGGCCAATTGGCTGCGGGGAGCGTTTCCGTGGCTGTTATGATTTGCGTAATGATAGTCTAACCTTGTTTGCCAATGACTCAGGCGCACGCGTGGCGGAGAGCATAAAATTACAAGGAATAGACGACCCACGACTTAGCGATTTTGCCTCTGCCGAGCAATTAGCGCAATTTCGTGAAGAAGTGGAAATGGTAAAATCACTGTGCCCAGAATTTAAACGTGATTCTTACTTAGAGGGGCATTTAACCCCAGTGTTTTTTGGCAGTGCCTTCAATAATTTTGGCGTGCGCGAATTATTGGACGCATTGGTTGACTTAGCTCCCTGCCCGCAACCCCAAGCAACCGAAACCCGTAAAATTGCTCCCGAAGAAAATAATTTCACCGCCTTTGTCTTTAAAGTGCAGGCGAATATGGATAAAAATCATCGCGATCGCATTGCATTCGCGCGGATTTGTTCAGGCAAATATACGCGTGGCATGAAAGTGCAGCACGAGCGCAGCGGCAAGACCATTGCTCTAAACAACCCCGTATTATTTTTAGGGCAAGAACGCGAACTAGCAGAAGAAGCTTGGCCGGGCGATATTATCGGCATTCCCGGACATGGAACCCTACGTATTGGTGATACTTTAAGCGAAAAAGAATCCTTGCGCTTTACTGGCATCCCCTGCTTTGCCCCCGAGATTTTCCAACGCGCCTTACTGGGTGACCCCCTCAAAGCTAAGCAATTAAAAAAAGCGCTGGAACAACTCTCCGAAGAAGGCGCATCACAAATATTTAAGCCGATTAACGGCGCAGAATGGATTATTGGCGTAGTGGGCGCGTTACAGTTTGACGTTATCGCCTCGCGTTTGGAAAATGAATATGGCGTAAAAAGCCGTTTTGAGTCGGTATCTTACAACACTGCGCGTTGGATAACTTCCACTAACAAAGCTGAACTAGACAAATTCATCGACAAAAACCGCTATAACATCGCCGAAGATGCAGCGGGAACCTTTGTTTATTTAGCTCCCAATGAGTGGCATTTAGACCGCATCCAAAAAGATTTTCCCGATATTAAGTTCGCCGCTACTCGGGAGATGTAGAACATCAAATATCTACCCCATAACATTATATCCACCATCGACAAAAATAGTTTGCCCAGTAACCGCGCCACCAATTTCATCAGTCGCCAAATAAGCCACCATATTTCCCACTTGCTCGATAGTAACTTGTTGATGTATTGGGGCTTTCTCTGCTGCATCTACCAATAATTTTTCAAACATTTTAATACCACTTGCCGCACGAGTTTTTAATGGACCGGGAGAAATGGCATTTACGCGGATATTTTTTGCGCCCAATTCCGCCGCCATGTAACGCACACTCGCCTCTAACGCTGCTTTTACTGGTCCCATAACACTATAATTAGGAATTACTTTCTCCGCGCCATAATAGCTCATGGTGAACAAACTACCGCCATCTTTCATCAAAGGCTCAGCCAACTGCGCCATGCGGATAAAGGAATGGCAGGAAACATCCATCGCTTTTAAGAACCCCTCGCGGGAGGATTGATAAACCTCGCCCCATAAATCTTCCTTCGGTGCAAAAGCAATCGCATGAATAACAATATCTAACTTACCCCATTTTTGCTTGATAGTTTCAAACACCGCTTCTAACGAGCCATCCACCGTAACATCACATTGCTGAAAAATGGGCGCGTTAAGATTTTGCAAAAGCGGCTCGACAAAAGCTTTCCCCTTCTCCGTCTGATACGTCACCGCAACTTCTGCACCCAAAGCGCACAAAGCCTTCGCGCAGCCATAAGCGATGGAATGTTCATTGGCAATGCCGACGATAAGGGCTTTTTTGTTTTGAAGTAATGAGGGCATGTTTTTTAACTTAAATTAATTAAACGAGAGCCATCATACAAGGTTTCGGGAGAAATATCTATTTTTATTCGTGTTCTAATATTGACAATATGTTTCCCTTGGGATACAATAATCCAATGATAGAACTTTTCAGAACCGAAGAATTTTCTAAGTGGGTTATTGGTATTAAGGATGTGCGGTTGCAAGCTGCTGTTTTTGATAGGCTAGCTCGTTTTGAGCAAGGTAATTTTGGAGATACCAAACCAGTTGGTGAAAATATTAGCGAAGCGCGTATTCATTATGGTGCTGGATACCGGATGTATTTTCTGAAAAAAGGAAACACCATCGTGGTAATGCTTGGTGGAGGCGATAAATCTAGTCAAGATAGAGATATTAACAAAGCCAAAGAACTGGCAAAAAAATGGAGATAATTTATGGAAATACCTGAAGGTTTCGCAAAGCTTGATATAGCTGAATACCTAAAAACCGAAGAAGAAATCGGCTACTTCCTAGAAGCTGCAACGGCGGATAATGACCCAACCCACATCGCCCACGCGCTAGGCATTGTCGCACGCGCTCGGGGGATGAGCAAAGTCGCCAAAGACGCAGGACTAACTCGCCCCTCGCTCTATACCGCACTTTCCGAAGAAGGCAACCCACAATTTAGCACTATTTTGAAGGTGATTAATGCGTTGGGGTTGAAAATGCAGTTGGTGAAGGCTTGATTGTTGTTTAATTTATAGTGTCAAAATAAGTCAGAATGTGTTCCTGTTCTTACTAAATATATATTTTCATCGTCAATTTCATAAATCAACAACCAATCTGGCTCAATATGTAGCTCCCAAAAGCCGTTCCAATCGCCAGAAAGAATATGTGGTGCACAACGTGCAGGTAATGGCTCTGATTTTATTAGTAACTCAACTATATCAAAAAGCTTTGCAAGGTTTTTTCCTCGTTTTTGTTGAAGCTTTAAATCTTTTTTAAATCGGTTTTCGTAGATTGTCTCAAGCAATGCCGAACTCTTTTCTTAATTCTTCCAATGTAGTTTTGTTGAGGTTTTTTCTGCTTTTGGTTTGTTCCATCGCACGCAATGTTTCGGCATTAGGTATTTTTATTTCAAAAGGCAATCCTTGATTTAAAATAACTTGCTGATAAAAAAGGCGAATAGCTTCAGTATGCCCCAAGCCTAGCTTGTTAAACACTTCTTCTGCCGCCTGCTTTACACTGGGAGACATTCTTGCTCTTACCGAATCAGTTTTGCTGTAATTTTCTAGCATGATTTTTTTACCTCCGTATATAGAGGTTATTGTAGCACAAGCGTGCTACAGAATACAACTATTTTAACATCTCCTTCACCCTACCCAAAGCCACCTCGCCCTTATCTCCATCGGCACCGCCGCCTTGTGCCAACTCTGGGCGGCCGCCGCCGCCTTTGCCGCCTAGTTCTATTACGGCTGCTTGGACTAGCTCCACTGCGCTGATGCGCCCGAGTAAGCTAGCGCCCACGGCAACTACTATTGAGCCTTTGCCTTCAAAGCCGCTAACTACTGCTGCCACGCCATTATCGCCTGCTTTTTGCAAGAATTGCTGGGCGAGTCCGCGGAGTTCGGCTGGGGGCATGTCGGGGAAATATTGGCCGATGAAGTCTATATCGCCAATTTTTTCTGCGGATGCTTCAGCGCCACCTGCGCCCAGGGCGGCTTTGCGGCGGCTTTCAGCTAATGATGTTTGTAGTTCTTTGCGTTCTTGCAGCAAGGCGCTTACTCGCTCGGGTAATTCTTCGGGGTTTACTTTAAATTCCGCCGCTAGTGAGCGCACTAATTTCTCACGCGAGTTGAGCCAGCTCACCGCACCTTCGCGAGTTACTGCTTCTATGCGGCGAATTCCGGAGGCGATTGCACCTTCGGAAATGATTTTTATCAAGCCGATTTCTCCGGTGTTGCCCACATGGGTTCCACCACATAATTCGGTGGAAAAGTCACCCATGCTTAAAACGCGCACTTCATCGCCATATTTTTCGCCAAATAATGCCATGGCGCCTGCTTTTATGGCATCTTCGGGGTTCATTAATTTAGTGCTTACAGCAATATTTTTCCAAATTTCAGCGTTTATTTCTGCTTCTATCTGGGCGATTTCTTCGGTGCTTAAGGCTTTGTTGTGGCTAAAGTCAAAACGTAATCTATCTGGCGTTACTTGGGAGCCTTTTTGGGTGATATGCTCGCCCAAATTTTTACGCAAACTCGCATGCAACAAATGGGTTGCGGAGTGATTGGCACGAATGGCAGCGCGGCGGTTTGCGTCTATTTTAATTTCTACCGTATCCCCCACATTTAAAGCGCCTGCTTCAATGGTGAGGTGATGCACATGTAAATCATTCAATGGTTTAGTGGTGTCCGTCAAAATCGCTTGTGCTTTGCCGTTCACCCAACCTGTGTCACCTACTTGACCGCCAGATTCACCATACGCGGTGGTTTGGTTGAGTACTACTTGTACTTTATCACCCACATTTGCTTGTTTTATTTCAGCACCATCTTTTAAAATCGCCAATACTACCGAGCTAGTTTGCTCGTTAGTATAGCCCAAAAATTCGGTTGCGCATGTGCGTTCGCGCACGTCAAACCACACATCGCCCACCGATTTTTCGCCTGAGCCTTTCCATGCCGCACGCGCACGGGTTTTTTGTTCTTCCATGCTGGCGGTGAATCCGTCCATATCGACGGATTGCCCTGTGCCGCGCAAAATATCTTGGGTTAAATCTAGCGGAAAGCCGTAAGTGTCGTATAGTTTAAAAGCGACATCGCCGCTAAGTTTTCCACCTTTGGGTAAATCTGCTTTTGCTTCATCCAACAATTTCAAACCACGACCCAAAGTTTCGCGGAAGCGTTCTTCTTCCAAGCGCAAAGTTTCGGTTATCAAAGCTTGGGCGCGTTGTAATTCGGGATATGCTTCGCCCATTTCGCTTAAAATTGCTGGTACTAGGCGGTACATGAGCGGTTCTTTTGCCCCTAGTAAATGCGCGTGCCGCATAGCGCGGCGCATGATGCGGCGGAGCACATAACCGCGCCCTTCGTTGGAAGGCATCACCCCATCAGCGATTAAGAAGCACGAAGAACGCAGATGATCAGCAATTACTTTATGCGAAGCCGACATGGGGGTTTTAGTAAGCTCCATAGAAGCGGAGATTAAGTTCTTAAATAAATCAATATCATAATTATCATGCACATGTTGCAACACCGCAGTTAACCGCTCTAGCCCCATACCCGTATCAATCGAAGGTTTAGGTAGAGGAATGCGCGTGTTGGCATCCACCTGCTCAAACTGCATGAATACTAAGTTCCAAATTTCAATGAATCTGTCGCCATCTTCATCGGGGCTACCGGGAGGGCCGCCGGGAATTTCTGCGCCATGGTCATAAAAAATCTCTGAGCAAGGACCACAAGGACCTGTATCACCCATCGACCAGAAATTGTCATTAGTAGTGATGCGGATGATTTTCTCATCAGGTAAGCCTGCAATTTTTTTCCATAAATCAAAGGCTTGCATGTCTGTATGATAAACCGTTACTAATAATTTTTCTGCGGGAATGCCAAAATATTGCTCACTGGTGAGCAATTCCCATGCATATTTAATTGCATCTTCCTTAAAATAATCGCCAAAGGAGAAATTGCCCAACATTTCAAAGAAAGTATGATGACGTGCAGTATAACCGACATTGTCTAAATCATTATGTTTTCCACCTGCGCGTACGCATTTTTGCGAAGTTGCTGCCCGTGGTGGATTGGGCGCATTTTCCACGCCCGTAAATATATTTTTAAATTGCACCATGCCCGCATTGGTGAACATTAAAGTAGGGTCATTATGGGGAACTAGTGCCGAAGAGGGGCGGACTGTGTGCCCTTTACCTGCAAAAAAATCTAAAAATATTTTGCGAACTTGCTTAGTAGAAATCATTTTTTAGCCTAAATTTTGTTTTTTAATCATGCGCAATATAGCAGCAATTCTAAAACTAATTTTTATATTTATATTTTCCGTCGTCATCCCGACGAAAGTCCACTACTGTCCAATTAAAATTAAAAAGATTTATATTGTATATCTATCTGTATAAAAACAACTATCCGTCGTCATCCCCGCCTTGTGCGGGGATCTAGGGCTACAAATTCGGTCTTTT